>PKUV01000160.1:0-236 GCA_003131315.1 Acidobacteriaceae bacterium | reverse complement strand
ATGATCCCGACCGAGGGGGTCACGAGGATACTCGTGGCCCTTTTTTGCCAACAGCGTTAAAATCGGTCGTTCAGTGCGAGACATGGTATTAAAGAAAGCAATTTCACTCTTTAGCGGATGTGGCGGATCCGACTACGCTCTGCAGAAGCTTGGGTACAAGATCGTCTGGGCCAACGACATCTGGCAGACTGCCTGCGACACCTACAAAGAAAATATGGCTCTGAACGAGAATCTGG
>PKUV01000127.1 GCA_003131315.1 Acidobacteriaceae bacterium | reverse complement strand
TGCGAAATCCAGGGAGACGACCGCTACGGGCCAATCGCTTCACCGTCGCCGGGTGAATGCGTAGAAACCGCCCTGCCTCTTCGCTGTCGAGCAACGACTCAAGATGGACGTTCGAATCGACAACTGTCTCAACTGGCCTGGGTAGATTCTGTGGCGTAACAGCTCCGACTTGATCGTTTGAAGACGAGACATGGGACATCGGGGCTGGGTCTGATGCTGACTCGATTGGGGCTTCACGGATCAGGTGCGGGGATTGCGGTCGAGCAATCCGACTGGGCTGGGTCGACATTTTAGTCCTCTGTCGGGCCGGACACGGCGGTTCCGAACCGACCAATGCCGTTTTCGGCTGGTCGAGTCCGTGTGCAACCGACAATCTTTCCCAACTTGTTTCAGTTCTGCCGCTCTGTCTAATGAATTTTCGGGAGTCTGTTATTCCTTCTGCGACTAATAGCTTTCCGAAATAGGTGGATTACGCCAGATTTTCGTTGACCGGGCGGCTTTGAAGAGGTGTAGCTTAATGAAATAACGCAACTTGCGGAAACGACAAAAATCCCGGAAAAGCACCAAAATAACTTGATACAGCGGTGGTGTCGGTCTTTGTCTCGGCTTTGTTCCGCGGCTTCCAATGCCATTCAGAGCATTCCAGCGGGGCATTCAGAGGGTGTGTGGGTGAGCGAAGAGTTAACGAAATGACCTTGGATATATCTTTTGTTCATCGGAGCATAGAGATTCTTTCTCTCTGTCTCGACTGCGAGTTCACCCGCCAAAGCACTAACACGAAAAGCTATTAGTCCTCCAGGGAATAACAGACTCCCGAACTTTCATTGGACAGCGAAATCGAGTGCGGTTACTTTTGCGCCACACGCAGCAGATTTTAGCTGTTCCTGGAGGCGCAGATGTCATCACGTTGGTTCCAAGTTCATCTTATTCGCCCAGTCCAGCCCCTTCTTCGGTCGAAGTGGGCACGTTTAACCGCTGTTACTTTCACCCTGTTTTTTGTCCTGCCCGTGGCCGCGCTAGCGCAGGGCGGTTCACCGTTCGACACCGGCTTTACGGCCATCCAAAGCCTTTTCACCGGCACCATTGCGAAGGTTGCCAGTCTAGTCGCCATCGTGATCGGCGGCTACGGCTTCGCGCACGGCGAACCTGGCGCTAAGAAGGCGCTCGCCGGCGTTGCCGCCGGAACAGGCATTGCCGTTCTCGCCGTCAATGTCCTGAGCTGGCTCTGGGGCGTTCAACGACCTTTCCAGCTACCTTCGACCACTATCACTCAACACGCTTTGTCAGGCGAGAGATTTATGGCAGACAAAACACAGAAGCATCGTACAAATCGGGTCTTCAAGAGCCTGCATAAGCCTCTCACCTACCTGGGTGTGGAGCGCACGCTGTTTTACTTCGTCTGCGTCGGCGCGGTGGGGGCCTTCAATCTCTTCAACTCAATCCTCGCCGGCATCGCCGTTTTCATTGGTGGTTTTGCCTTCGGGCATTGGGTCACGAACAGCGATCCGGCGTTCCTCCGCATCCTGGCGAGGTCCGAACGCTACAAGCTGCGCTATGACGCGGCCAAGCAGCTCATCCCCCGTGTGGAGGTGCTGTGATGCTGCGAGTCGATAAGGTCATCAAGCCGTGGAAAGAGAGCGCGGCCCTCAACGACCACATCAACTTGTACGGCTTCTGGAATGAGACCGCCTTTCTTACCAAGGGCGGCGATGTCGGCATGGTTCTCAGTGTTCCCGGCGTGGACTACGAAAGTCTGGACCGCTCGGAACAGGAATATGCGGTGAAGCGATTGGAATCGGCGCTCAAGGCGTTTGGCCCAGGCTTCCATGTTTACCAGTATCTCTTCAAGTCGAATCGCCCCGACATACCGTTCGCCAGATATGACGACCCTGTTGTGGAAGCGGTGATCGAGCAGCGGCGGAGGTTCTTTGAAGCGAAGCGCGACCATCTTTATCAGGTGGAAATCTTTTACTGCATTCTGCTCGAAGGCGCCCGGTCGAAAACCGGAGTGGGCGCGGCGTTCGGTCAGCTCTTTCGCGATCCTGCCGGGGCCATCGGCGAATTAAAGGCGCAGTTTACCAACAACAACATGAAAACGCTGCTGCGCAGCCAGATCGAGCGCGATGTTGCTCGGCTCGACCAGAGAGTGCAGGCATTCGCTCGGCAGCTTGCGGATTTCATGCAAATCGAGATCTTGGACCGGCAGGGGCAATTCACGTTTTTCCGCCGGTTGCTGAATTACGACGACTGGCGTGTTGCTGGCAGACCGCAGTCCACGCAGTTTCTCGACTATCAAGTAGTGAACTCCAATATAGAAGCCGAGCGCGATCATCTGCGCGTCGGCGATCACATCGTCCGTGTGCTGACAATGAAAGAGGCCATCGCCGAAACGCGACCTCTGGCGCTGGATGCGCTACTAAAGATCCCGGCCAACTTCCGAGTCGTTACGGAGTGGACGCCGCTCGCGGCGGACAAGGCCCGAAAGGAGGTCAACAAGCGCCGCCGCCATACAGTCATCCCTGCTCTTCACGATTATAGGGCGAGAGAGGAGTCACTCAGAATGGAGGGATACTATTCCCAATTTCCGTGGCCCGTAAGCTACTGCGACGAATCTTCAATTCACCTTCTGTTGGTCGTAATCCGGCAGGCCTTCTGAGACGGCAAGAACACATGATTGGCCGTCGAACTGGATCCTATCTGCAGAATAGGCTGTGAGCTTGATCTCGCCAGACTTGGCACGAAGTCGCGTGATCACGTTCCGGATCGGGCCTTGCTGGAGCTGTGTGGTCATGCGCACGCGGTCTGACGGATCTTCCCAAATCCTCAGTTCATGGACAGTGCGCCCGAGCACCTCCGCGAGGGAATACCCGTACCGCCGCTCGAAGGCGGAATTCACATCCACGAACCGTCCTTCGTTGACGGTCGTGATAGAGAACGGAATGGGGCTTGAACGAAAGACCTTCTAAAACTTCTCCTCCGAAATCCTGCGACCTTCCTCCGACTGCTCAAGGGCCACCTCTGCCTGCCGGAGGTCCGCCAGCCGTCTCTCTAGTTCTGACCCATAGATATCGGCCCGCGCGTAAAGGCGCGCATTTAGAATTCCCGCAGCAGCGGGAATTGCCAGCAATTCGGCACGCCGGAGACGCTCCTGGGTATATCGATTTGGATCGGTGTGGCCGACCGAAAGAAATCCCCAATGGTAGAACTCCTGCCAGTCGAGATACTGGTTGCGAGTTTCCAGGAGAATTTGCCAGGGGACACGGCGAGCTTCCTCCTCGGCTCGTTCACGTGCGTGCCGCTGAACGCTTGAGGCTAGTTTTCCTGGATGGACACGCTTCTTCTTCTGCAACCGCCGCCCCCTCGATCACGCCGTAGAAGTGCTACCACAGTCCACAGTTCTCGGCGAATGGCCGCCCATAGTTTAGCGAACTCGATGCAGTACGCAAGCGAACGTTGGGTTTCGTGGCCTTGTGAGCATCAATTCGTACTGGTCAAAGTCTGGCAGCGAGAAACAATGTCAAGTTGTATGTAGCGTGCATGAACGCCGCTGCTGTGGTTGTCTGAGAAGCCAAACGCAGCCACCCATAAGCCACCCATAAGCCACGCCCGTGGCCGTAAACCAACACCAATGGGCCAGATCAGTGGGGCCGTGGAAGACGGTGAACAGAAGAGCCGTGGCAATGACAGCGAAGGCGCCTCCGAACGTGCGGGCCACCACTGGAAGCAGGCAGCCGCGAAACACAGACTCCTCAAGAATCGGACCCAGAACGAGGCCCAGGAAATCAATTACAGGCATTGTGGGCATGACTTGGTGGCGGAGATGGATGAGGAGCACAATGCCGAGCGCCGCTGTGATGCCGGCGACTGGCGCAACGGCGGTGTAGAAGACATTGGGAGCCACCCACCCCAAGGGCGCCACGACTGGCAGGTGATGGCGGCACTTGAGGACCACGTACAAANNGCACGCCCAGGCGAACCACAGAAGCCAGAAAGACGAGAGCGAAAAAGAAGATTCCAATATCTTCGTAGCCCCAGTACGGTTGCGGCACCCGTACCCGTGGAGCTGACTGCACTCGCAACGGCATGGTCATATCTTCTCGATTCGCCGATGACCTGTGGCCAGCGAAAATTCACTTCCCGGGGAACTATCCGGACGGGACCGCGGCAATCGCCGCGAGCACGGTGCGGAATTTCGCCTCGATCTCATGGGCACTGGTACTCGGATATCCGAGTTCGCGAGCGAGGCCTTCAAGCTCCGCACGCCATGTAGTGGGAAGCTCGAAACTGGGAGGAAAGGTGTGAGTACCCCGCTCGTGAAAGATGCGTTCTGCCGCCAGGCGAGTGCGAACATAGTCGAGCTTTCCGAGCATGTCTATCAGCAGGATGTCCAAAATATCCCGGGCGCGCCCGTCAGCGTGGGGAGCAGTGCACGCGTGCAATTTTTGGGCGACTTGCTCGTTAATACCTAAGCACCGCACCGGCGACGTTATAGTCAGACCCATTTCGACCAGTCCCGTGACGGCGGGTTCCACGAGATCTACTTCGCTGGCTTCCGCTGGACCGAGATCCACCTCGACAGTCTGCCACGCGCGAGTTCTGTACTGTACGGCAACTTCGACTCGCACCGTATCCGCAAGCTCCATTTGGTGTATTTGCGGTTTCAGCCTGAATGTAAACTCATCAAACCCCAACTTCAGGACACTCTCAAGTGCCCTGGTGCGCTTCGTGCGATCACCCTCCAGGCCCAGATCGAAGTCCTTGGTAGTGCGAGCGGCTCCGGCAAAGCGGAGCTCCATTGCCACGCCGCCTTTCAGGTAGTACCTGTCGATCACGCCCTCGTGAATCGCGCGCTCCAATACTCCACAGAGCGCGAGAAAGGAAACCCATTTTCGGAGCCGCTCCTGGGCGAGCCCTTGCTCCCGTGCGACACGGGCGAGGGTCTTCTCGAGACGCTCTATTCGCTTTGCGCTCACAGCCGTGACTGCTCTTTCGCTTCGCGCATGGTTTCGTAATTGTGCGCCTGTTTGTTCACATGACGCTTCAGGCGATTCGCTTCGGCCGCACTGATGTACCCTTCCCTGCGTGCGTCTGTAATTGCCTGGCGCACGAGCTCCAACCTTCCAGTTTCGGTCAGCACGTCGACGACAGTTTTCTCGATGCTGGTAACCGGCAATCCCTCATGCGCGGTTACATCTGTCGGTCTCAGTTCGCCACGATGAATCACAATCCACTTCGGATGTTGACGGCGCAGTCTGGCATGCCTGGGAACCGTGATGTGTACTCGCGACGGGTTAACATCGGAGATCCCGTAGACTGCCAGTGCCGTGTCGTGGGAGAGCGCGATATGCTCTGGCCCGTGACTTGCCCGCACCCACAGAACTGCTTCTCTGTATTGGGAGAAGCGCTCGGGAGGGTAGTAGGGAATCCTGTAAACACCGCGCGCAGTCCGTTCAAGTCTTCCGCGTTGCGTGAGGCGAGCGAGGACAGAGTCCTTGATGCCGCGCGTGCGCGCCTGTTTTGCTGTCAATAGCCCGTCGTTTTCCTCGGCTATGGCAAGGAGCTCGTTGATGCGGGAGCGTGGCATGAACACAGTATGATACTCGCTGCGGCGCGTTGTCAATATAGTTCAATAATGGAACTATAGTGACAATATTAAAGTGATGGATAATGACCGCTATTACCTTGGTTTACAAACTACTTACGACGTACGTCGCCGCTCATCAAATGACCGACTGTCCTCCGCGTTGATCCTGGCTGGGGTTCGCCGCTCAGGACTGCGTCGACACCCTTAACTCGCTGCCGGAACGAATTGAAAGCGCAAGCTCATGCGTCTCGCAGAAATTCAAACTCGGGAACAAGTTGAAATGGCACCTCTGGACGCCGGAGCGATTCGCCAGCCTCGTCGATCAAGCTGGCGGAAGAATTTCCAAGGAACTTGGACGCCTCATGAATATGGACAATTCGACTTGGCTCCAAGCCCATTAGCCTCGCACACGTCGCATCGGCGGCGACTGGGTCATCGGCCAGAACCAGACACTCCAAAGAGGCCGTGGCGTTCCGTTCAGTGGGCCATTGCCTTCCATAGCCATGATCGCATCTGCGATCACAAAGTGAACCGGCACAGTGGCGCAGATGTCGAGAATGCTTTGCTGGATGCCGTTCCAGTGGAGGATGTTCTTGGGCCAACCGTATCTGCTTCCGGGGACCACACCGAACATGTTCTTCATGCCGAGAGTGACGCCGGACCAGTGATGCGCCTTCACTTTCGGCATCGAAACGAGAAAATCAGCCTGGAGCACGGTTTTAGGAAGCCAGAGATGCTTCATTCTGGTGTAGCTGGCGCGGAGATCCACGCGGATCAACTCGTCGCGGTTCAGATCTATGAATCGAATTTGATTGTCTCGGAGGCTCTGGGCATAACCACTCTGCGAGAGCACTAGCTGTGTGTCTCGCTGATGTCCTGGTCCTTCAGCCACGACTACCTGTTTGGCTCCTAGCCGGCGAAAGCACTCTGCGGCGGCAGCGACGAGGAGTGGATGGGTATTGATGGCGTTGCCGGCGATGTAATCGACCAAGTTGGGTTTGAGAACGACATTCTTGCCGCGGACATCCAGAGAAAAGAGTCGCAGCCCAGCGAAAAGAGTCGCGCCAAGCTTTTGGGAGTAGTTCTCCACGCGAAGGATAGCGACTCGCGAGCGTCTCGGTCGGCGAACTTCGTGGTATCGCGGCGTGAAGAAAGGAACTGAGACAGAAGCACCGGCGGCGACCGCCGCAGTTCCAATCAACAGGTCTCTCCGATTGATGCTCATACAGTCACCCCAAAGGCTGCCAGGGCGCGCCGCCAGTCTAGAGCCAAGCAGACCAGCGCAAGAGCACTCGTGTCTTCGAGCCGATCCAGGTCGGGAAAGTACGAAAGGGACTCTACAAGCGGGTCAACCGAACGACGATGAGCAGCAAGCGCGAGGATGGACCAAGCGAGACTCCAAGGTGCGCTGAGCGCTGGGGCGATTCGCTCTAACCAATCAAGACTCATTCGCACTGCTGGTTCTTCTCGGCGTTGGTCAAAAGCGAGCAGAGCAATGGCCGTGTCGTCCGGATGAGGAGCGAGAGCGAAACCATGAACCACGCCGTTGCCAGCATTCCACCCTCCATCGGGGCACACACGATCAAGGAGCATTTCAATCCCAAGTTGTACACGGGAAGGAGCGGCTTCGAGGCCGCACGTGCATGGAAGTTGATTGAGCGCGAGAATCGAAAATGCGGTTGGCACGACCCAACTGTTCGTGTGCGGTATCCATGGCCAACCGAACTTGTCCGGGTCAAAGCGCACATGTCGATCGGTGGTCCGGAACTTCCACTTCCACAGCCAATTCGACTCCTCGCCGACGGAGTCCAAGAGCCAGCTAAAAGCCTTCAATCGCTCAGAAATAACTTCAAGATTGTCATGGAGAGCGATGAGTATAAGGGCGGTAACCCATGAGCCTTCGTGGTCGTCTCCGAGAAACACAGGCCAGCTTCCGTTTGAGTTTTGGGTTCTCAAAAGAAACTGCGTGGCCTGATCGTGGGCGCTATTGAACTCCGAGTCGAGGGCAATGCAGGCCAAGGCGGTGGGTTCAAGAGCCGGTTGCGACGACGATGAAAGAGCGGCCCAGCCACCAGAGGGTGACTGCCTCTGTACCAACAGTGCGCGGAGCTCTTCGAGCGCAACATCGATCATCGTCACGATGGCGTTGTTGTATTGCCAACCGCCGATCCTGTCAAACTGCACCCAAAGAGCGGCTGTCGCCGGCGCCATAGGTTGTGACCACGGACGTTGTGGCTCAGGAATTGGCCAACTGGAAGTGCAAGCAATGATGGAAGAACTGGCCGAAACTGCCACCACCCAAAGTGCGTACGGCCAAAACTCTTTGGGCACTCTTCAGAGATCTGACAAGCGGTGATACTGCTGACGCTGTCACCACCCAAAATGCGTACGGCAAAGAATTCTAGGTTCGCGGCACGGTGACCAGTGAGCCGAGCGAACCCCGGAGTAGCGTCTCCACCCAGTTTGCATACGGTCAACAATTTCTAGCTGGGACTTTGGGAAGGCGACGTGCGCAGTTCGTTCCGAACCGACCCAGAACAGGGGTCACCACCCAGAATGCGTACGCCCAAAAAGTTTGTTGAAGCGTCATTGAAAATCGGCAACATCGTCTAACTGGTGCTGCGGGATCACTTTCGAGATGGAGTGGCTGTGCCTGGATGGCATTCCGGCATGTGGCACGGCTTTCGGTGTGGAGCAACCGGATTGTTTCAGGTGTACTCTTCACGACCGAAAGGCAGTCGCCGTGTTCTCGTCCGCAGAGGAACTGTCGGAAAAGCTACGGGCCGCACGATACATCATCGACCCCGTAACGCTTTCGGTTGTGTATCTCGCCGCCCGTATGCAGAAGCCGCTGCTAATTGAGGGGCCTCCTGGATGCGGCAAAACCGAGCTTGCATATGCAGTCGCTGCCGCCGCAAGCGTGGCCGTGGAGCGACTCCAATGCTACGAGGGAATCAGCGAGGACAAGGCGATCGGGAAGTTCGATGAGGGACTGCAACAACTATTCTTGGAAACTCAGGGCGAACATCTTGAAAAAGACTGGAGCGAGATCCGAAGACGATTACACACCCTAGATTTCTTTGCAGGGGGACCACTCCTTCGTGCGTTACGCTACGAAGATCGACCTTGCGTGCTGCTCATAGATGAAATCGACAAGGTGGACCAGGGCTTCGAAGCCTTGCTTCTAGAGATCCTCAGTGCCTGGCAGATAACGGTGCCGAAACTCGGAACGATAGCGGCGGCAACGATTCCTTTTGTTGTGCTCAGCTCAAACGAGGAGCGACGGCTTGGCGACCCACTTCGACGACGGTGTTTCTACCTGCGCTTCGAGTATCCAACAGTCGAGCGAGAGACCGAGATCTTAGCGGTAAGGAGCAAGAGCGACAGCCCGGGACTACGCGGACAACTCGCAGGCTTGGCACATGCGCTACGCGCCTGGAACATGGAAAAGCCTCCGTCGATCGCGGAAATGTTGGACTTGGCGCAAGCTCTGGAAATCTTGGGCGTGGAAGAGATTTCCCACGAGCAACGGGACTTACTGCTGCCACTGTTGGCAAAGACGGAGGCAGATCGAAAACGGTTGCTGCTGCGCGCTGGTTTTGAAGGCTTGGTCGCAGATTCCAAACGATATCGAGATGAGTTAATGGGGCAGGCAGGGCCGGGCAAGATGCGGCCGGGCAAAGCAGTGCCCCGGTCAGCGGAGGCTGTGGCGTGACGCGTGCAGTATCAGCGTGCCTTCTGCTGGTTCTGATGCAGACGGCAACCGCGCAGGTCGTAAATGGAACTGGAGATGTGCGTGGCCTTTGTGCGCGCTGGGCAGAGTATTACGCAACGATCTATCAAGTCCCCGTGGACCTTGTAGAAGCGATCATCGACGAGGAGTCAGGTTGGAACCCGTCTGCAATTTCCTACAAAGGCGCCGTCGGCCTGATGCAACTGATGCCCCAGACAGCCGTGCGCTTTGGGGTTCGGAATCGATTTCATCTGGATGAGAACATCCGGGGCGGCGTGGCCTACTTAGCTTGGCTGAACCAGAAATTCGGTGGAGACCTCCGCCTGGTCACGGCGGCCTACTACGTCGGTGAGGCACCGATCCTTTCGCGAAGGCTGGAATATTCGTCTGCCGATGTGCAAGGGTACGTGAAAAGAGTGGCCAGAAGATACCGGGCCAGACGAAGGCAGAAGGCGAGGGCCGGGTCGACGGAACAGCGTGAACTAGAGGTGGAACATGAGCATCCGTAAAGCAGCATTGGTGCTGTGCTGGTTGTTGTCGGCGGCATTGGTAGACAACGCGCAAGTGGTAAACGTAAACCCACAAGTGCGGACAAAAGCCACGGTGGACGGGAAGGTCACCATTGTAGAGATCGCGGCGCATTTTGTGACGGCGATCCGAATGCCGGAAGCCGTGAATTCGGTTGCCGTTGGCGACCCTGCGCTGTTTCAGGTAGAGCACTCGGAGCGAGAGCCGGAGTTGGTCTTGGTGAAAGCGCTCACTGAAAAAAGCGTCCAAACCAATTTGCTCATCTCCGGCGTCCACGGCCGGCAAATCAGTCTTCTTCTGGTGAGCCGGGGAGCTTCTGCGGTTCCCGCCAAGGTGGATTTTCTTCTGCAGTACAAACCGTCCGGAAGCTTTCTGGTTGAACCAGATATTGTGCCCTTCCCATTCGTTGGGCAGACCACCCCGCTCGGGAAAGCACAGCCAGAGGCGAGTGGCGCGATGACGAAAAGCGCCGATGGGCGTCCGTCACTGATTTCCACATCACTTGGGACGAGTGCTTCGAATATGCCGAACTTGCCACCGGGACCGGCGGCGAGCCAGGCACAGCCGAGATCGTTGGATGAGTTGCTAGAGCGTCAGGAACAGGCTCCTCTGCCTGTCCTGCATGGCGAACGAGAGGAAGGAGAGAAGGTCAAGGGGGATCGCTTGCGAACAGGTATTAGCGAAGTGATCGACAATGGGCAGCAGGTGGTCGTCCTGTTCTCTGTCGTAAACACGAGCAAACACGCGATCCTTCTGATGCCGCCACAGATTCAGTTAGGTGGCAAGAGCAAGACGGGAAAAATCGTTAAGCACGATCGCTGGTCCACCGCAGAGCAGTTGACGATCGTGGATTTCCGGCTGAGCCGGCGTCGTGTGGGAACTGGAGAACGCGCAGACGGAGTAGTCGTTTTCGAGCGTCCACCATACAAACAGTCAAACGAGACGTTGTTTTTGCAGATGGCCGAGTCGGGTGCGGTCGATCGTCCGGCCTTGGCCCCGATCGGTTTTGGAATTAGCGCGCTTCGGCAGGAGAGAGATCATGGAACAGCAAGAACTGAGAACTAGCGAAGCTCACGAAACAGCCTCGAGTGTTGGCGAAGACCAGGCGCAAGCAACGATTTCAGAGCAGGTACAGGAAGAACGTGAACCGTTTGGTTCATTCCAGAGCCTCCGCGCTCTCATAGACAGGGCACGACGCAATCAAAAACCGGTCTCCAGTCGTCGTGAACTGGGCCTGGATAAGAGCAAGTCACTGTTTGTGGTGGCCGGAGCTGGCGTTGCGTTGCTCCTAATCTTCTTCGGCTTATTTTCGAGCCCGAAAAGCCGTTCTCCACTGCCGGGTGAATCCGCGCGTGGTGCACCTAGTCTCGGGCGTAAGCTCGCTCCCGGACAGGAACAGAGCGGCGCCGCCAAGGCCGTGACGCCAATACTCAATGCAGATGTGCGCTCAGGGGACGTTGGCCCTGGTTCACCCGTAACGCCGGAGGAGGTCGGTGGGACTTCATCTCGATTCTCGGCAAAACCCGACAAACCCGCGCCAGGTAGAGTGAAGAACTCGGGAGAATATGCGCTCAAGAATGTGGATTTCTCCGATCCGGCGGTCGCGCAGGGACCAGCAACGCCCAACCCACCCCCACTTCCAGTCAGTGAGTCAAATGCCGACCTAAAGAAACCCTCGATTGTATTTGTACGTTCCGCGCAAAATGCGATACCGACCCTTCAGAGTCCACGGAGTGAAGACAATACACTGGCGGAACTTCTTCCAGCCGGTACGCGATTGGTAGCGCGTCTGGAGGTCCCAGTGAGTTCGGCGGCGCCCGCACCCGTGATCGCCGTCGTTGAGTACAACTATGAACACAATGGAGAGGTGGTGCTGCCGGCGGGGGCTCGGGTGTTAGGAAAACTCTCCCATGTGAATTCCTCTGGATTTGTCGGCTTTCAGTTCGATAGGGTCGAAATGCCCGACGGAGCGGTCGAGAAAATTGATGCTACGGCCATGGACCTCAAGTTTGGACCGCTAAAAGGCGACGTCTCCGGACGGAAACGAGGCACCAATTTCTTGGTGCGCACAATGACCGGCCTCGGGACAGTCGCTGCGTACGTAGTCGGCGGCCAAGGGACGACAGGATTCAACGGCGCAATTTCAGAGAATGCACTCCTACGAGAGCGCATCGCGGACAATGTCGGTATGGCTGGGCAGGATGAAATCAACATGCTCGCGGCCAACCAAAATATTGTGGTTACCGTACCTGGGAATACTCGTTTTTACATCGTGTTGGAAAAGGGCAGCTCAGAGCAGCAAACCGGGAAGCCTGGAGTGCGGCCGGCGGATATTAACAATGCCAGCTTCGCTAACGGCAAGGTTCCTACACTCGAAGAACTGCGAGAACTGATGCAACTGAAGAATGAGCTCAACGAGATGTATCTCCAACCGAGTGCTCAGCAAACACCGATGCAACAGTGAACATGCCGATGGAGGACGTGTGGAAGCCAACTGGAAACCGTTGGAAAAAGTGCTAGGCAAGGCCAGGTGCGCAGGCTTCATGTTTATGGGCCGGGTGAACGGCATCAACCTCTATAAACACGGAATCAGCCGCAGCTATCTGAATCTCGACGACGATGGCAACTGCTACGTTAAGGGGGAGCGGGGTTGCCATCGGCAAGCGGATCTCGACCAGGAACTTGCGAAACTCGAAGAGTGTCTGGAGGGTTTGCAGGCGACTCTCGAAACCCCATACGACGAAAGCTTCATCGCACGAAAACGAGAAGTCCTGCGTCAAGAGGGGATTTCCTTGTTGACAGTTCACGTCGAACCAGACGAAGTGGCGATCCAATAGGGTCAGAAAAACTGGCTCTGAACGAGAATCTGG
>PKUV01000094.1 GCA_003131315.1 Acidobacteriaceae bacterium | reverse complement strand
GACTTGCACCACGGGCTGCTAATGCACGGAGACGATTGGAATGAAGCCGTCGAGATTGCCGACATGGCCACGGGAGTCAGCCGGCGCGAGTTCCTCCAACTGGCAGGCGCCGGGCTCTTCATCTTCTTCGCCACCGACCCGATGGCCGCCTTCCAGGAACCGCCACGTCTCCCGGGACGGCCCAGTTACCCCACCGATTTCAACGCCTATCTTCGGATCGGCGGCGACGGCCGGGTCACCTGTTTCGTCGGCAAGGTGGAATTGGGACAGGGGTCGAAGACCGCTCTGGCACAGCTGGTTGCCGACGAACTCGACGTCTCCCTCGATTCGGTCGACATGGTCATGGGCGACACCGACCTTTGTCCCTGGGATATGGGCACTTTCGGTTCGCTCACCATTCGGCAGTTCGGTCCGGTGTTGCGGGGTGCGGCCGCCGAAGCCCGAGCCGTGCTGTTGCAGATGTCCGCCGACTACCTCCAGCTACCCTCCGTGGAACACTTGCGCGTAAAAGATGGCGTGGTGACGTGCGCACGGGACGAGCACAAGAGTGTCTCCTACGCCAGGCTGGTTGAGGGTAAGCGGATCGAACGCCATCTCGAAAAGGTGCCCGTGAAGCCCGTCTCGGCATTTACCGTCATCGGGAAGGCACCGCGGCGCAAAGACGCTCTAGAAAAGGTGACTGGTAAAGCCAGGTACGCCGGGGATATGACTCGGCCGGGCACGCTGCACGCGCGCATTCTCAGGCCGCCGGCGCACGGCGCCACGCTGAAAGAGCTCGACACGGCAATCGCCGAGAAAGTTCCCGGTGTTCGTGTTATCCGCGACGGCGAAATGATTGCCGTGCTCCACGAACAGCCCGACATCGCCGACCGGGCGCTGGGACTCATCCGCGCTCGATTCGAACCTCCCCAGCCGAGTGAGGACGATCGGACGATTTTCGACCATCTGCTCAAAGCCGCGCCGCCGCTACAGATGGTGGACGAGAAAGGCAGCCTGGCGGAAGGAGAGAAACTCGCCACGCGTGTGGTCGAAGAGACCTACTTGAACAGCTACGTGGCTCATGCCGCGATGGAGACGCACTCCGCAGTCGCCGCAATCGAAGGCGGCAAGTTGACGGTGTGGGCGAGCACGCAGACTCCCTTCCCCGTCCGCCAACAATTGGCGCAGGCCGTCGGCTTCGCGCCGGAAAACGTGCGGGTCATCACTCCTTACGTGGGTGGAGGGTTCGGCGGCAAAAGCGCGTCCCGCCAAACTGTGGAAGCAGCGCGTTTGGCCAAGATCACGGGCAAACCGGTGCAGGTGGTCTGGGACCGCGCCGAGGAGTTCTTTTACGACACCTTCCGGCCCGCTGCCGTCGTGAAAATCCGTTCGGGACTGAACGACGCCGGAAAACTCCTGCTCTGGGATTACCGCGTGTACTGCGCCGGTGATCGCGGGGCCCGGCAGTTCTATGACATCCCCCACCAGCGCACGCAATCGGTCGGCGGCTGGGGCGGCGGCAACCCTCCCGGACTGCACCCCTTCGCAGTCGGTCCATGGCGGGCGCCCTCGGCCAATACCAACACCTTCGCCCGCGAATCCCACGTCGACACGCTGGCCAGCAAACTGGGCCGGGACCCTCTTGAGTTCCGCCTCTCCCACCTGAGCGATCCGCGCATGCGGCGCGTGCTGCTAGCGGCGACTAGGCAGTTCGGCTGGAAGCCGGCACCTGCGCCGAGTGGTCGCGGCGTCGGTCTTGCCTGCGCCACCGATGTGGGCACTTATGTCGCCACGGTTGCCGAGGTCGCGGTCAATAAAAGCACCGGGAACGTAGAAGTGAAGCGGGTCGTCTGCGCCCAGGATCAGGGCGTTACGGTGAATCCCGATGGCTCGCGCCAGCAGATGGAAGGCAGTATCACCATGGGCCTGGGTTACGCCCTGGCTGAGGAAGTACGCTTCAAAGACGGTGCCGTGCTCGACCGCAACTTCGACAGCTACCAGATCCCGCGCTTTTCCTGGTTGCCCAGGATCGAGACTATCCTGATCGAGAATCCGGAAACGCCCGCGTCGGGTTGCGGCGAGCCGCCGATCGTCACCACGGGAGCGGTTGTGGCCAACGCCATCTTCGACGCCACCGGCGCTCGCCTGCGGCAACTGCCCATGACCCCGGCGCGCCTCAAAGCCGCCTTGCTGCAGGTGGGATGACCCTCTTGACTGGGGTCAATAGCGAGTAAGCGCAGGAATTGCACTAAGCCGCGTCGGGCCCAAGCTGATGAGTGCGCACTTGTCGCGGCCTATAGCGTCCGAGATCGCAGAACTCGCGCTGCCCGCTATAGCAGGTGCGCAAAACACAAGGCTTTCAATCGTCAAAGGTGCCACGCCCCGAGCGACTCCACATCTGGTAGGCCTGCAAACTTCAGGACTGTCGGCTTGACGAGCCGTTCGAAATCCGCGTAGGAGACCTGGAGCAACTCGTTGTGGGAGCCAGCATTGAATGCAATGTCTTTGTCCTTCGTGAGACTCTCGTCAGCATAGACAGCCATCCCGTAGAGATTCCCAAAGGGCGGCATGGCACCGATATCACACTCCGGGAACCGGTCTTTGAATTCCGCTTCTTTGGCGAGACTAACGGTTCTTGCTCCGGTTGCTGCTCTCAATAAAGGAAGGTCGACGGCGTAGGAAGCGGGAAGAACAGCCATGGCCAACGCGCTGTCGATCTTTACAATCACCGTCTTCGCCAACTCTTTGTTTGATATGTGCGTAACCGCTGCGATTTCTTGGGCGGTGTATGCGACCGGGTGAGAGATGGTCACGTACTTAATACCCTGATCGTCGAGAAATTCTCTCAGCTTCTTTATTGGCATAGCGACCTCCATTCTGCAAGCCGTTTTGGCCACGTAGGGCGCAGGGTCTCGTGTTTTGCTCAAGCGCTCCCCTTGGCGGTGGTGCCGCGAGCTCCCTGAATCCACTCATCGGCAGCTTGACCTCCGTGCCAGACCGTTCGTTGCGAGACTATCCCCGCTGAAAATATGACGCTACGACGGTCGATGTGTAACTCTCGAGTTCTTACGCACTCTCCTTGCCCGTGACGGGGCAGAACCCATCTATGGTCCACTTCTTCGCTGCCACAGCGCGGACAGACGACCTTGCCTTTGTATTCGGTGGGAGTCAGCGTCTTTGAGAAGGGTCTATTGCTAGTGCGGCAGAAGAACTCGTAGTGGGGCATGAAGCTGGCCCTCCTGCGCCACAAACCAATTCTAGACCCCGCTTGGACACAGTTCAACGCGAACAACCGGATGGCAAGAAGGCCGGCGCTGCCCACAGAACGGAAAGTTTGCGAGTCTGCTTCAAGATCGGTCCGCAAAGCGCGGGAGACAATGAGAAAGTGAAGACCTCCGGATGATGACCCAGGCACAGTGGTTCCGCTGGTCTTGGGGCAGTGAGAGAGCTGCGAGCGTTCCGAACAAGCAAAAACAATCGGGATAGGGGGAGCGGTCGCCCGCTCGCCCCACCGTACATGCGGGTCCGCATACGGCGGTTCGGCGAGTTGAGCCTGCGCCGACGAGGCGCAGGCCGGGTGTTGGGTACAAGGGTCGCCAGCAACCGTTCGGTCCCTGGCTGACGGATCGAGTTGGGCTTCACCCTCCCCATGCCCGCCAGCAGGCCAGACACTACCGGTTTTCTGCCGCAATCGGTTCCTGAATCCCCCGGACTTATTCACCACTCTCTTCCGTTCAGGCCTTCCCCACTCGCGTGGGTACTATGCCTTCTGCTGACTTCTGCCCTGCGTTAGAACGTCTTACGACGTTCCCAGTCACTTAAGACAGCAGCGGCAGATCTCCCGAGGTAAGCTCGACCGCCTTCGACGCGCAACCGCCGGGAGCCCACTCCGCTTGGGCAGTTCGCGTACAGAGCAGAAGCAATTTCTTCGAGAAATGGTTTGATCTCTTCCACCGCAACCTGGGATACGAGAAGGCGCACGCCACAGTTGATGTCGTATCCGACGCCTCCCGGCGAAATCACACCTTGCGGCAAACGTGTGGCCACTACGCCGCCAATCGGGAAGCCGTAACCCTGGTGAATGTCGGGCATCGCGATCGCATGCTTGATGACCCCGGGCAAGGTAGCCGTGTTCACGAGTTGCACTACCGAGTTGTCGCCGAGGGCCGCGTCGAGCAAGTCTTCATCGGCGTAAACACGCGCTGGCACTCGCATGTCATCGCGAAATGTCGAAGGGATCTCCCAGATGTTCTCGGCCACGCGCACGAAACTGTGTTTGCCGAGCATGATCTCGCACTCTCTCGCCGCACTCAGACATCAAACACGATGGTGGCTTCAAGTCCTTCAGGACTCTGTTTTATTGCCAGGTCATGGAAAGTGGCAGCTTTGATATGTGTGCCCCACCCCCCTGACTGTCGACCATCCAGTCGCGCGTGGAGGTGACGGTTGCTGGATTCCAATATCTGGAAACGATCGTAAACCTCACCAAAGGGTCTGTTCCAGATACAAGATCTCGTTCAGCCAGTTCACCAGCAACGTCTCTCTATCGATTCCCTCGGCTTCGATAGTGCGGACCACCGACGGCGTCCCGCTTGGCCCCAGCCGGTCCAGGGAACTCATGGCTCGAGCGGCATTCTCCAGCAATTCCGCAAAATTCCGGCCTTGCACGCGGAAAGCTCGATCGGCTGTGTGCTCGATTTCCTCGAAACTCATCGCGACCTCGAGAACTGACCGCTAGCCTGCATTATTCATGAAGTCTGCTTTGAAAGGGCGCGGCTTTCAGCCGCGCCGCCACGGCGCGCTCGAAAACCGGGGCTTCAGCCCCTGAGGTCGGGCCCAGCAGGCTCCCTTTTCAGCACCACAGGATGTCTCCAGCGGCTCACCCCAGCGGCTAAAGCCGGGCTTCTTTTTGCTCCGCATCGGCGCGGCTGAAAGCCGCGCCCCTTCAAAACCGTGCCAAATACTCGTGAATAGACCGGGCCAGGAGTGTCAACGGCGAAGCTCCGCTATCGGTTCC
The DNA here is from genome assembly GCA_003131315.1 of Acidobacteriaceae bacterium. GTDB lineage: Bacteria > Acidobacteriota > Terriglobia > Terriglobales > Acidobacteriaceae > Acidiflorens. The sequence continues at coordinate 6,852 of PKUV01000094.1, read as the reverse complement.
AGCGCTGGCTGCATGACTCTGAGACGGCTCACAACAGACTCGAGAAGCTTCTCCTTCTTACGCAGTGCAAGCTTGAACTCGCGATGGGCCCTGTCTGAGATCTCTCTCTGCAGTTCACGATGCCTTTGACCAAGAATCTCCAACACAAGCTCCCGCTCCTCTACGGTTAACGTGAGCTCCATAATTGCTCCCAGGCGGTTACCGCGACGGTGGAAGATCGCTGGACCATGCGTCCGCAGCAATCAGCCATTTCTTTCCTGCGCGCTTCCACACGGTGAGGTACTTGCCATGATCTTCTTTTCTCGTCCCGTCATTCAGTGGCAGGTTCATGCGATACGTGCCCACGTCCCAGGCAACGGGCCCCTGTTGCTTGATATAAGTGACGTCAAAAGCGAGGTCGGACACGCCATGGCTGAGCGGCGCCTTCAAGTACTCTCGAATCGAATCGCGTCCGTGAACCGCGGGATGGTGTGGTGGAAGGTAAACAGCGTCGGCGGCATAGGCAGCAACTACTTCGTCCAACTCCCCTGCATTCCAATGGCGAGCCCAATCATTGCCGATCACGCGGATCGTGCCAGCCGCAGCGACGGCTGTGGTTTGGGCAATCGTGCGGTTCCGTTTGGTTCCAGCGCCTTGGGCGCGCTTCTTCGCAGTCCTTTGCATGGTGACCATCTCTCCTTTTCATTCAGGCACTCGTTGGAACAAACTCAAGCAGCGCGGGGTATCGAAGCGGCACTTCGGTCGAGCAGCGACCGCACATCTTCATCGCTGATCTGGCTGAAATCCTGATACCACTGTGACACGGCCAAAAACAGTTCCGGTTCTGCCCCGCTGATGACTTCGTCTGCTTCCATTCTGATAGCGCGGCAGCCGGAGGCTGGAGCGACCGGAACGGCCACCACAACTCGCGCGGCCTTTCGCCGACGGATAGCTGCGACCGCAGCCAGAATGCTGCATCCTGTCGCGATGCCATCATCCACGAGAATGATCGTCTTCTCTGCTAGCTCTAGCGGTCGACGGCCGCCGCGATATGACTCTTGGCGGTATTCCAGTTCCTTCCGCGCGGCCGCCGCCACCTCCTGGATGTCCTTTTCTGACACGCACAGTTCCTTAACGATGGAGAGATCGAGTACCTGCACGCCGCCCTCGGCAACCGCGCCCATGGCGAGCTCCCTGTTCCAGGGGGTGCCGAGCTTACTGACCGCAAAGACATCGAGTGGGACGTGCAGCGCGCCCGCCACCGCGGAAGCCACGGGCACGCCGCCCCGAGGAAGTCCCAGCACAATCACGTCGTCACGACCGGTGTATGCCGACAGCTTGCTCGCGAGTACACGCCCGGCTTCGGCTCGATCCGCGAATGGGAGCACTTCCAGGTCTTCGTCTTCCTTTCGGAACAACATGGCTCCCCCTTCTCGAGCATGCGGCCTCAGGCTGCCGTTTGCGACCGATCTTCCGCCGCAGCGGGGAACAACGCGGCCAACGCGGACAGAAGACCCGCACTGCCCTCTAATGCGTATACTCGGCCTGTCGCAGGAATTTCGGAGTCTCGAGCGGCCCCGCACACTAAGAGAACCGGGGTGTTCGACTTCTCCTCGGCCTCGACTGCCAGCACATATTTTTCTTCCGCAGGAAATCGGTGGCCGACAATCACAGCGTCAAAGCGCTCACGACTCAGCAACTCCGACGCCTCCTTGACACTGGTGGTTGGCGTTACGTCGTATCCCGCTTCCTTCAGGGTGGCGCACCGGTTTTCTGAAACCGTTCTGTCGAAAGAAACGCAGAGAATTCTTCGCTCGGACATACCAATCCTCCCTCGGCCCTGGGACCGGGTGTTCGCTCCAGTACAGGTCAGCGCCGCTAATTGGACAGCAGCCCTATTACGCTGCTATCGCCGGCTTGCCAGGACGGGTTTCCTCTTTCTTTTCCTCCGTCACAGCAGGCCGCATGCTTGCAATCTTGGCAAGCGCCTTACCCGTCAGAACAGTCAAATGGACGGTCACGATCGCGCCCAAGATCGCGGGCACCACGTACACGTTCTCAACCTTCCAGAGCCAGTGTCCCAACACGGGTGAGCCTATCCATGCCCCAAACCAACCAACGATCAGCTTCCCGAACAGAGCATCATTGCCCTCAAGAAACCGATAGCGAATAACGTTGTGGCAGGCAACAGCAACGACTGCTCCGATGAGAGTGAGAACCAGAAAGGAAAGCAAGCTCATCCCCAGCATAACGACACCTCCTTGGGGACCAGGGGAGACCAAGGTTGATCTTCGAAGAACGAGGTCCAGAACTGGGTCAAATGAACATCAATCGAGGTCCCGAATCGAGACTCGATCTGCAAATTGATCTTTTCATCTTTAATTCTAGGCCCGCGTGATCGCAGACTCAATAGTTCTGCAAGTGATCATCAGGGATTACGGCGCCAAAACGGGATTCCGCCCAGTTCCCGGCCTGTTTTCGTGGGCGCTATCGACCTAGAATGCAGTAGTGGTTCCTTTGGTCCGTTTTGGCTGTGCTATGCCGATGCCGCAAGTATATTTTCGATTTTACGCGGAGTTGAATGAACTGCTCCCGCCGACCAAGAGAGGTTCTTGTTTCGTCCATGGCTTTGATACCGCCGCGGCGCTCAAGGATGTGATCGAGGCTTTAGGCGTGCCGCACACCGAGATCGGTCTCATCTTGATTAATGGTGAATCCGTGGACTTCTCCTGCCCCCTGAACGACGGAGACCGAATCAGCGTTTACCCAATTTTCCGATCACTCGATATCAATCCGCCCGCACGTGTGCGGCCCGCGTTTAAAGGGGAAAGACGCTTCGTGCTCGACAACCATCTCGGCAAGCTGGCGGCCTACCTGCGTATGCTGGGGTTCGACAGCTTGTATCGCAATGACTATCGCGATGAGGAACTCGCCCGCATCTCCGCAAACCAACAGCGAACTCTGCTAACCCGGGACCGCGGACTATTGAAACGCAGCATAGTGATCCACGGATACCTGGTGCGGGAAACACACCCTCACCACCAGATGATGGAAGTACTGAGCCGTTTCGATCTGTTCGCATCCATTTCCCCATTTCGCCGCTGTCTCCACTGCAATGCACCGTTGCAGGCGGTTCCGAAAGAGTCGATTCACCATCGCTTGCTACGAAAGACCGAGCAACACTACGACGAGTTCCACATTTGCAGGGAGTGTGATCGAATCTACTGGAAGGGATCGCACTATCAGCGCATGCAAGGCCTCATCGCCCGCGTTATTCAAGGAGTAAGCGTGGACTGAGAGCTCGAGTCGTCAACTCCGCGAGGAGTGACGGCGCTTGGCCGTTGAGGTGAGTACTATAATGAAGTCACGCTCGGTTGTGATTGACCTCACGGATTCGGAAAGGCAGCCGAGGGAACATCGCAGCAGAGGTGGGCCATGCCGGTCTTGATCTTGGCCATTGCCTCATTCCTGCTTTTCTTTTTTGTTGTGGTGTTGCTGTGCATTGCCAACACACTTGAGTCACGAACACTTCCTCGAAAAGGAATCCTAACGCAGGCAAAACCGCTGGCCCTGCTCTCGATCACGGAAGCGTTCGACCCGATCTACTCAGTTCTCTGGGAAGCACCCATCGCAGCTTTGGAGCTAATAAACTCCGCTGGCACATCCGGCATGCCCGTCGCGCGGTTGCGTCCACTTTATGACGAGGCCGCTGCTCGTTTCCCGGAAATTTATGACGGCTGTAGTTTTCTGCAGTGGCTTAGGTTCCTGGAGGAGGCTGAGCTCATCTCATGGCATAGCTACAAGCTGGTGCTCACGCCTGATGGACAGGCCTTTCTCCGGTTCCGATTTGTGACCGATGCGATGGTCGAGGTGTGAGGCAAGGCGCCATCGATCCGCTGGATGACGCTGCAGATCATAGCAACGAGTTCCGATTTCAAGCAGCTGCTTTGAGCGTTCCTGAGCGCTCCTCTTCTCCTTTGTCTTGAACCATACCTTCGTCCGGCCATCTGAGGGAGAAAGAGAATTGTGACACACGCGTTTGGAGCGCGCCGATCCTCTAACCAGGTGCTTGAATCTGCTTGGTTCTACGCCCGATACCAGTCTTCCCGGGTCAGCGGCAGACCAGTCTCCCCGTGCAGTGGCTTGACAAGGAGGGTCTGGTACACGTTCAGACGACCACTCCGGAATCTATGCGCGGCGCCAGCCATGTAGAGGCGCCATATCCGGTAAGTAGTATCGTCGGTGATGCGACGTACTTCCTCTGCATGAGCCTCCAGCCGCCGGACCCAGTGGTGGAGCGTCAAGGCATAGTGCTCGCGCAGACTCTCGACGTCTCTCACCTCAAAGCCTTTCAGTTCCGCCGCGCGAAGGCTTGCACTGATCGGTACCAGTTCGCTGTCGGGAAAGACATAGTGGTCAATGAACGACGGTCCCCGCCTGCTATACGTGGCGGAATGGGCAATTCCGTGGTTCAGAAATACGCCACCCGGCCGCAACAGATCCCAAGCTCGGCCGAAGTACTCCGGCAGGAGCGCTTCACTGACGTGCTCGAACATGCCGACGCTGACAAGCTTGTCGTACTGCTGGCCGTGGTCAATGTCCCGGTAGTCCGAGACTTCCACGCGGCATCGATCATTCAGCCCCGATTCGAGCAGGCGTTGTCGTGCCCGTTCCGCCTGCGGCACACTAAGCGTGATGCCTACAGCGTGCACGCCGTAGTGCGCGGCCGCGTGCATAATCAATCCACCCCAACCGCAGCCAATATCGAGGAGACGCTCGCCAGGGCGGAGCCGCAGCTTCCTGCAGATGTAATCCAGCTTGCGCTCCTGGGCGGTATCTAAGTCTTCTTCAGGCGTGTTGAAATAGGCGCAGGAGTAAACCATGCGCTGATCCAGCCAGAGCGCGTAGAACTCGGCTGGAAGATCGTAGTGGTAGGTAACGGCCTGCCGGTCCCGATCTCTGGAGTGAACCGGGCCCCGCAACTGGATGGGATGTAGACCTGCTTGCGCGTGATCACTCGCTGGCAGCTTCCGCAGTTGCTCCCTAAGATCAAGACTCTCCCCTGAGCTGCGCTCTTGACCAAGCAGAGAGTCGGCCAAGTCGAAGGCGGCTTCGATGTCGCCCTCGATGTCGAAGTCATCGTAAATATAGGCTTCTCCCAGCGTGAGCTCGCTGGGTGAGAGAAACATTGCACGTAGCGCTCCCGCGTGCTTGAGAACCAGCGTGAAGAGCGCCTGCTTTTCAGTTCCCCAAGTGGTGCCGTCCCACAGTCGAACCTGAAAATCACGCCTTGGGTAATCTGCTAGAAGAGCCTCAAGGAAATCAGTGGCGACCTGAAAGGACGTCTCTGCCAATAGAGATTTGACCAATAGTGCCATGGCCTCTTCCGTTGCGCCCTCGCAGTGCTCGCCAGGCGTAAAATCCTGCGCAACCCGGCTGCCGCGGTTCCAACACCTCCCGGAACCGAGTATTCGCCACCTGCGAGAATATCTCCCGCAGCATCGCGCGTGCCCAACCTACTGCAGCGTGCTAGCCACACTGGAAAATGCATTGTTGGCGTTTGAGCCGATCAATCTCAGTGTGCCAACGACGATCACCAGAATCACCGCCAACATGACTGCGTATTCGGCGATGTCTTGGCCTTCTTTCTCTCCCCAGAGTCTGCACAGAAAGCTAGCCATACTGTCCTCCGAACGACGATTTGGGCCTACATCGGCCTGGCTCGGCTTGCCCCTTGGGTCGCTTGCGGCTCGCGAGTTTATTTTGCGCTTTTAGCCTGAAGTCGCGTGCTGCAGCCAGGCAGCACCGCCTTTCCTTCCCGCTGCCAGCGTGCGCCGCCATGTCCTCCAGGAACTGAGCTGTGGTTTCGTATCGGTTCGCCGTTCCCACGGAGTCCCCGTCTAATTTCTGCGAAGCACATTTCATCGCACGAGCCTCCAAGTGCCGCGCTACGTGACGCACACCCTGCGAGCAGGCGTGGATGATCACTTAAGCCGCAGTGGCTGCAGTTTCGACCTTCTGCTTGGCAGCTTTGGGGAGTTCGATCTTGAGCAGTCCCGCCTGCAATTCGACCACTGAGCTCTCTGGTATCACCTCTGTTGCAAGGTCAATGAGCTGCAGGATCTGGTCGGGATCCCAGTCGATGTACTTGACTTTCCCTCCCTCAGTTTCCGTCACACTCACCTCCTTTTTTCCCATAATCGTAATGCAGCGCGGCTCGATGCTGACTCTAAGTTCATTCTCTTCAAAACCGAAGACATTAGCGCGAACACTAATCCAATCATCCGACTCCGACATGGAAACGGAAACTGGGCGCAGAAGCTCTGATTCCGCTCGGAACCAGTCTTCCCAGTCGTGACCGTGTTCACAGCCACGCGTCTCAAACAACTCATAGGCACGGCGTGCGATCGCAAGCTGCACCTGTTGCATCTCCCAGCGGAGATCCTCGACTTTCCGCAGACTTAACAATGTGCTGGGTGGATCAGATTGCTGCGGTTGGGACGCCCTTTTGGATTTCATAACACCCTCCTCCGGATGTTGCGCTGAAGGAGCATCGCTCGGCCTTTTGTCGCGGTCGGCACAGGCGAGGGCGAGCCGTCATGGATGGTCTATTGTGAAAAGAACACACTCCATTTTGATTCTCATCACGGCCCTCCAGAGGCGCAGTGACGAGCGTCACCAAGGCACGTGTCAGCACTCACGAACGACACCGCTCCGTTCCGCCAGCGTCACAATGTGGGGGCGCTAGGTTCGCGCCCCAGGAAAGCAACTGTCGCTACGTTCAGGCCGCCGCGGCGATGCGTGGCCCGCTGATCGAGAAGGGCCTCTGGTGTTCGAAAACACGCTCCCGCCGGCCCACGATCGTGTATTTTG
>PKUV01000140.1 GCA_003131315.1 Acidobacteriaceae bacterium | reverse complement strand
TTCCCCCGGTTTCTCCGCGGCAAACTTCCGCTTTCGTCCGAGAGGAACGCAAGACTCCGGCTGTGCAAATCGGCGCTTCACCCGCATGAATCCTGTTCTTTCCGTAATTCGTCTCCGGTTCTCGCCCAGATACTTACGTCAACAAATTGCTTTCCCTACAATTCCATTGTGAAAAGGAGTGTGCGATGACGATCTACGATCCTCCCCCCGGCCGCGGCCGAGTCCCAAGTCGATGGCCTCCCGGTACGGCTCGCAGGCGCTGGCGCGCGGACTGGGCTGCGGAGATGCAGCATGTCCCCGGCCTGTCTCCGGGGGAAGAGCGCCCACTTCGTCTCGATGGGATGGGTTGATGTCGGTGATCACCTCAGAGTCGGTGATCGCTTGGTTGGCCGGTTTTGGCGCGCGCCGCCCCCAACCACTGGGCGGACGCACCGCAACCCCAGCCGCTTTCAGGTAGGCGCTGGCGGTTTCGCGACGGATTCTGGTCGCTTGCTGGATGCGCCGCAGCGACCATCCCAGCCGTCCCAGAGCTAAGACTTGTTGTTTCTTCTCTTTGTTCAAGACATTGGCCATGCCCACGGAGCCTACAAGCCTCCGCCGGCGTCAATGTCCCCGACGGCTGCTCTCGTTGGCCGGTTTTCAGGTGATACTCATTGGCCGGTTTTGGGTGATCGCTGAGGGGGTGGCGCCTTGCAAACACGGAGCGCAGCGAAGGTTACGACGTTGCGCTCGTTTGACAGCCAGACGCAGACCAGTAGATATTAGTGTAGTCGCCCTTAAAAAAGGGCCCTGCCCATTTTTTCTTTTTATGCGGATGTGGCGGAACTGGCAGACGCGCTAGGTTCAGGACCTAGTGGCCGCAAGGTCGTGGAGGTTCAAGTCCTCTCATCCGCACCAAGAACAGCTTTAGCTCTTAGCTTTTAGCTCGCGGCTCGCAGCCTTCCACCCAGAAAACCGTACTGTCGCGGGGGCACAACCTCCGCGGCAACCTCATGCGCCAGCGGAGAGCCGGTGCGTGCTGCCGCTTTGCGCGATGCCGTACTGGCGGATTTTATAGAGCAAAGCTTTGTAGCTGATCTTCAGCAGCACTGCGGCTTGTTTGCGATTCCAGTTCGTCTCTTCCAGAGCGTGGGCGATGGCTTCGGCCTCAGCTTCATCTTTGGCGTTGCGCGACAGGGACTTCAGGCCGCCGGCGGACTCAGCACCCGAGGCTGCGGCTCTGCCGGCTACATCGGTGTGCAGTCCTCCACCGCCATCGGGCCGGGGCTGCAACTCGGATGCTGCGAGCGTTTCATCTCCCAGAACCAGGTAGCGCTTGATGAAGTTGCTCAGTTCGCGCAGGTTGCCCGGCCAGGAATGCCGCAGGCATGCCTCCATCAACGGGGGCGAAAGTGGCAACGGGGGACGCGCGTAGGACTCCGACATGCGCGACATGAAATGCTTCAGCAGGATCGGAATTTCTTCCTTGCGATCTCTCAGCGGAGGCAGCGTCATGGTGAAAGCGTTCAGGCGGTAATAGAGATCCTCACGCAGACGCTTGTTGGCGAGCGCTTCGCGAATGTTGATGTTGGTGGCGGCCAGGATGCGGACGTCGACTTTGACCAGGGTGCGGCTGCCGAGACGGGAGAACTGCTGGTCCTGGAGGACGTGCAGCAGCTTGGCCTGCAGCCCCGGCGGCATTTCGCCGATTTCGTCGAGCAGGATGGTGCCTTTGTTGCAGAGTTCGAACTTGCCGGGCTTGGCGTGCGTGGCGCCAGTAAAGGCTCCCGCTTCGTAGCCGAACAGTTCGCTTTCGAGCAGGTCGGCGGGCACCGCGGCGCAGTTCACTTTGAGGAAAGTGCGGTGGGCGCGCGGGGAAAGTTTGTGGATCAGGCGGGCGAGCACTTCCTTGCCGGTACCGCTTTCCCCGAGCAGGAGGACCGGGATGTCGACGTTGGCGACAAGTGCGGCCTGCGAGCGAATCTTTTTCATCGCCGGGCAGGCAGCGACGAAGAACACGTCGTCGCAAAGTTCTTCGATGTCGCCCGCATAGTTCTCAGCCTTGGCCGTGCCGACACACTGTCCAATGACGGCGTCGAGTTCGGCTTTCTGGAACGGCTTGGTCAGGTAATCGATGGCGCCGAGGCGCATGGCCTGCACGACTTTGCGCGTGTCATTCACGCAGGAGAGCATGACAACTTTCAATCCGGGTCTGAGATGGCGGAGTTTTTCGAGAGTCTGTAACCCGTCGATGCCGGGCATAAGTAGATCGAGCAGCACCAGGTCGGGCTGCAGTCCTTTCTGGACGCGCTCGACCGCCTCTTCGCCGGTGCTGGCGGTCTGAACTTTGTGCTCATCCACTTCGAGCAGCGTGCGGATATAGCGCAGCATTCCCGGTTCGTCATCCACCAGCAGGATGTTGGCGGCTTCGCTCATTTGGTTCCTCGCGGCGGACTGCTCAGAATTGGTTTCATGGGGACGAGAAAAGAAAACTTGCACCCTGCGCCCGGTTCGCTTTCGACCCAGATCTTGCCGCCCATGCCTTGGAGAAGGCGGCGGGAAATGGCGAGTCCGAGGCCCATGCCCTCGGCCGATTCGCTGCCGGGCAGGCGGAAGAAATCATCGAAGATTTCCATGTGAAACTCCGGCCGAATTCCCGGGCCGGTATCGGCAACGCTGACTTTGACAGCGTTCGGCACGTTCGTCAATTGACGGCGGCGGTCTCCATTGGATGCGGACTTGCTCACGCTGCGACGCTCCCACATATGGGGTTCGGCGTGCAGCCAGATAGTGCCGCCTTGAGGTGTGTACTTGGAGGCATTCTCCAGAAGATTGGAAATCACGCGCTGGATCTTGGGCGCATCGAATGCAAATGGCGTCAGTTTGTCATTGGCCAGGAAATACAGGGCGAGGCCGCGCTCCTGAAACCGGCCTGACCAGAGCCGGCAAACTTCAGAGAGGCAGGCGTTCATGTCGCCTTCCACGTACTGCATGCGGAGTCCGCCGGTTTCGAGCGCGCTGAAGGTCAGGAAGTCCTGAATGAATTGCTGCAAGCGCTGTCCGCTCAAAAACATGTCGCCCATCACTTCGCGCTGGCGGTCATTGAGCGGTCCGAGCTTCTGACTTTGCAACAGTTCAATATAGCCGTTGAGAATCGCCAGGGGCGTCTTGAGGTCGTGGGCAGCGGAAGCCAAAGCGTTCGTGGTCTTGCGGAAATGATCGCGCAATTGTTCGAGCTCGCCTGCCGCATCGTCCGCAGAGCTGGGCGCGGAAACCAGGGCCGTGGCGTTTGACGGCAGACGATCCTTCGGATTAGTGCCAGTGGGGGCGACGGCTGGGCTTTTTTCGGACATCGAAGCCATGGAGAACCAACTAACGCCTGTATTGGGGAGGGAAACTCTACTACCGTCAGAACGTGGGGGATGCGTTGATCCTATGTCAGGTGCACCAGACTGTCAATTGGAAACAGCCCCCAAACAGGTACGAAGCGAAAAACGTTGCACTTTATTGGTATGACCTGTGGTCATTGACAAATTCCAAGGCTGTGAAGTTACTTCGGTAATCTCCCTGCTGGTGGCGAGGTTTGGAGTGATTCCAGTCAGGTTCGACTCCTCTCCGAGTTTGGCCCCTGAGGTGCGGTCTTAAGGGTGCTAATACCTCTTTATGGTGGTGCAGACACGTGCCTCGTAGCTTATCGAACAAGGAAGAACGCAAGTGGGCACGGTTACAGCTCGCCATTCCGGTTTTTATCCGCACTCGCGACGGAAGCGGCAAGGATTCGCTGGAGTTTGCCACGGCCATTAACGTCTCTCCTGGGGGCGCGATGGTGGTAGTTCGCCGTTCTTTGCCCAAATCGGCACTGGTTTCGTTGGAGATTCCGAGCGCTCCAATCGGGCCCGCCAACGGTTTGAAGACCTCTTCGCGGATCATGCGCGCGAAAGCCGTGTGGGTTACGCACCTCGATGACTACCATCTTCTAGGTTTGAAGTTCGTCCGCCCACTGAGCACCGACGCGGCGGCTGTTTCCGGTAAGCATTTGAGGAAAGTGGGTTCCGCAGTGTGAACTATTTTTCCCTTCCCAAGTCTGTCTCAGAATGGCACTTTGGTGCCATGCCGGATATTCTCGCTCCTGCGATATCATCACTCTAAGCCATTCATAAGTGGAGCATTTAATGGGAACCTTCCAGGTCGTTCTGCTCTCCTCCCCGGTTTGGTACTTGGGATGCACTTTTAGTGCATGCGGGTGAACATTCACCGCAATGGGGTATTCAGTCTTATGACGACACTTTCGGTAAGTTCTCTGGCGCAGTCGCTGGGCGAGGTTCCCCCTGACAACATCATCTTTGGCCACTCTGAGGTCATGCAGGCGGTTCGTTCGCGGCTGGGCAAAGTAGCCGCCGCTAACGTTCCGGTCCTTATTACCGGCGAGAGCGGCACCGGGAAAGACATCGTTGCCCGGCTCATCCATGGACTGTCTCCGTGGAAGACCGGGCCGTATGTAAAGGTGAACTGCCCGGCGATTCCCGGGACGCTGCTGGAAAGCGAACTGTTCGGCTACGAAAGAGGAGCCTTTACGGGGGCCGTTGGGTCGAAGCCAGGACGGGTCGAACTGGCCCACCGCGGGACATTGTTTCTCGACGAGATTTCCGAGCTTGACCCATCGCTGCAATCGAAGCTCTTGCAACTTTTGCAGGATGGGCAGTTCTGCCGGATCGGCGCCCAGGAAGACAAGAAGGTTGAGGTGCGGGTGGTGTGCGCGACCAACCGCCAACTGGAAGCGGAGATCGAATCGGGGACTTTCCGCCAGGATCTTTACTACCGCATCAACGTGGTGAATATACGCATGCCGGCGCTGCGGGAACGCCGTGGCGACATTGAAGATTTGTGCAGCTACTTCCTCGAATACTACAACCGCAAGTTCAACTGCCGGGCACGGCCTCTGTCGAATGAAGTGCTGGCGGTGCTGCAGAAATATCACTGGCCGGGAAACATCCGCGAACTGGAAAACCTGATCAAGCGCTACGTGATCCTGGGCCACGAGGAAGTGATCACCAACGACATGGTGGCACGCGAGCCAGACTTTTTCAATCAGGAGATCTCGCTGGACGGGCCGATTTCTCTGAAGAAGCTTACGCGCCAGTGCGTGCGCGAACTGGAGCGTAAGGTCATCCTGAAGGTGCTGCAACAGCACCACTGGAACCGTAAGCAGTCAGCCCGCACGCTGGGCATCAGCTATCGCGCCCTGCTTTACAAGATCCGCGATGCCGGCTTGCCCTCGAACCGTGCCCTGCGTCTGCGGCAGGCGGAGAAGAACAACAGCGGCAACAACAGCAATTCAACTAGCGGGGCCGCGGCCGACTGAATCAAGAGGTCAGAGGTATGAGGTCAGATTGAAGAGGTAAAGCTCGCTTGCGGGCCGGTTGGAGATTTGATTCTTACCTCTGCAATCTGACCTCATACCTCTGACATGGACTTACCCGCCAAGTCTTCCTTCCAGTTCGCGAAGCGCCGCGCTCCACTCGTTCAGCCCCCTCCGCCTGGAGCCACAAGTCTTTGAGTTCGGAGTTGGTTCGCACCCGTTCCACCGCGCGGCGTGCGAGGTCAACCAAATCGGGCGAAACAGCGACATCGTTGTTACTTATCCAATCCCCAATCTGCCGCGGGGCTGCGTACGACGACGCCTCATTTTTTGCTGCGACGACGAGCGCCGCGACCACTTCGGACGCCGCCACTGCGGCACTGCTCTCCGGCGCTTCGAGATAGCCATCCTGATCGGCGGCGCGTGCCAGTCTCTGTTTCAGATCGTCGATGCTGAGCGCTTTCAGCTCGCCCAGGAAATCCTGCGCGTCATCGTTCTCGAAGCTGCCCGTTCCCCATCCGCCCATGAGACCTCCGGGTTGAATTATAAAGTGCGCGGTGAAGACGGTTTCATAGAGTTGGTTCCGAGAGAAGCGTGAGCGAACGTCCGTCTCACAAAGGGGTCCCTTGTGCAATGATCGCCGAACCTAGCTCATCACCATCGCCGGTCGCTAGAGTCGACCGTTCGCGGACTTCCCTTGATAAATAGTATCGTGTATCGGTACACTTTACACATGCTGAAGAGCTATCGGCACAAAGGCGTTAAGCAGTTTGCCGAAACCGGCTCGAAGGCTGGCATTCAGCCAGAACACGCAAACCGGCTCAAAAGGATCTTGTCCGCTTCGGATGCGGCCACCTGCCCGGCCAACCTGAATGCGCCCGGCTATGCCCTGCACCCGCTCAAGGGCGAACTGGAGGGGCACTGGGCGGTGCGGGTGAGCGGAAACTGGCGGCTCACGTTTGCGTTCGAGGGCGAGGACGCGATTCTCCTTGATTACAAGGAATACGATTACAAGGATTACCACTAGGAGCTAAGTATGCTTTTCCATCCATCCCATCCCGGCGAAGTCTTGAAAGATTACCTGGGCGACATGACGGTGAAGGAAGCGGCCAAGCGCCTTGGGGTGACGCGGCCGAATCTATCCCGGATACTTAACGGCCGCGCCGGTATTTCAGCGGTGATGAGCGTGCGGCTCGCCAAGGCGATGCCGTACACGCCTCCCGAGTTTTGGCTGAGGATGCAACTCAATTACGATCTTTGGAAGGCCAAGAAAAACAGGCTGCCAAGAATCAGACCGTTCCCGGTCCGGCTGCAAAAGAAGCTTGCCTCAGCCTGATTTGACATCCTCGGCGCCTCCACTGCCGGGACGGCGGACGACTGAAGCGAAACTGTCGGGTCATTGAGGCATTGAAATCATTGAGTCATCGGGCCATTTTTCCTACCCAAACTCCCGATCACCCAATGATTCAATGACTCAATCCCTCAATGATTCAATCCTTCCCCTCACGCCCAGAACGTGCGATCCAGCGTCCTGTATTGAATCGCCTCGGCGATGTGTTTGGGTTCGAGTTGCGGAGTGGCGTCGAGGTCGGCAATCGTGCGTGCGACTTTCAGGATGCGGTCATGGGCGCGGGCACTGAGTCCTTGCTGGGCCATGGCGCGTTCGAGCAGGCGCTCACAATCGGCGGAGAGCTCGCAGAATTTGCGAATGAACTGCGGCGGCATTTGGGCGTTGCAGTAGAGTTTTTGGAGTCCGGACGAAAAGCGGGCCAACTGGATCTCACGGGCGCGGATGACGCGGTCGAGGATCTTGGCTGAACTTTCCGGCTCCGTCGTGCTGCGCATTTCTTTGTAGTTCACCGCCGGGACGTCAATGTGGATGTCGATGCGGTCGAGCAGTGGCCCTGAGATCTTGGAAATGTAGCGCTGGATCATGGGCGGTGTGCAGTGGCATTCGCGGGTGCGGTCGTTGTGAAATCCGCAGGGACAGGGGTTCATGGCGGCGGCGAGCATGAAGCGCGCGGGGAAGGTCAGCGACATGGCGGCCCGCGCGATGCAGACGGTACCGTCTTCGAGCGGCTGGCGCATGACTTCAAGAACATTGCGCGGGAATTCGGGAAGTTCGTCGAGAAACAGAACGCCATTGTGAGCGAGCGAAACTTCGCCCGGCCGGGGGATCGCGCCCCCGCCGATCAGACCTGCGTCAGAGATGGTGTGATGAGGCGCGCGGAAAGGGCGCAGGCCGACCAGTCCGGCACGCGCGTCGAGCACGCCCGCCACACTGTGAATCTTAGTGGTCTCGAGCGCTTCTTCGAAGGTAAAAGGCGGCAGGATGGTCGGCATGCGTTTCGCAAGCATCGTTTTTCCGGATCCTGGAGGCCCGATCATCAGAATGTTGTGACCGCCGGCGCAAGCGACTTCGAGAGCGCGCTTGGCGGTTTGCTGGCCGCGAACGTCTTTGAAATCCACATGGAATTGCTGCGCCTGGCTGAGCAGTTGATCGGTGTCGACCTGCAGGCGGGAAACGCCGTTGCCGGAATTGATGAAATGAATGACTTCGAGCAGTGACTTGACGGGGTAGACCTCAACGCCACCGACCATGGCAGCTTCGCGAGCGTTGACTTCGGGCACGATCAGGCGTTTCACCTTCGTTCGACGGGCCTCGATCGCGATGGGCAAAGCGCCACGGACTCCGCGCAGGCTTCCGTCGAGGGAAAGTTCGCCGACAAACAACGCGTCGGGGATCTCCTTCTTATTCAGACCGCCATACGCGCCGAGAATGCCGAGCGCCATGGGTAGGTCGAAGCCGGAACCTTCCTTACGAATGTCGGCAGGCGCCAGATTGATGGTGATCTGGGTGGGTGGAATGTCGTAGCCGCAGTTTTTCAGTGCCGAGCGGACCCGGTCGCGGCTTTCACGGACAGCAGCAT
The DNA here is from genome assembly GCA_003131315.1 of Acidobacteriaceae bacterium. Lineage (GTDB taxonomy): Bacteria > Acidobacteriota > Terriglobia > Terriglobales > Acidobacteriaceae > Acidiflorens. The sequence goes on along the minus strand of PKUV01000140.1, from coordinate 95,852 downwards.
CGGGCAGGCCGACGGTGTGAAAGTGATCTTCCGTCATTTTGACGCCAGAGACATCCACTTCCACTTCAATAATGTTCGCGTCAACGCCGTAAACGGCGGCACTCAGGGTTTTATAGAGCATAGGGACACCAGTGGGCACACGAAGGAGACAACGAGGATGGGAGATCCTTGCCGACATCATAGCTGGCGCAAAACCGGACCGCTGTGATGGGCATCACCCCGTTACCGTGATGGAACGGTATGGAACGTTCTATCGTGAACCGTCGCTTTCGGTGCTACGCTAGGGGCAATCTGGCGGAAACGATGGATAGTTATTGAGAAAATCGTCTTCGCGCCAGCGGAGTCCCCGATGCTCGACGAAGGTTCCACTCCAAACCGGCCCGATTCCGCGTCAAACCGGCTGGAACGCGAAGAGAGCCAGTTGTGGCGATGGGCGCTGGGCCTGCTCGTTTTGTTTGCGGCGGCGGTGGCGGCGTTGTCGTGGGAACAACTGAAAGACCTTCCTTACCGGCTGTGGGCAATTCCGGCCGGACTCTTCTTGCTCGCCATCTTGTTTGCCACCTATGCTTTCGGGCGCAAGCGCGAGGTTTCGGAACTCAAGCAGATTCTGAAGGGCTTTCAGAATCAGGCGGGAGTCACACCCTCGGAAGAGCAACTGGATCGGTTGGGCCAATTGATTATGCGTTCGCAGCGCAACTTCAAGGAGCTGATCGATTCTCTGGATGACGTGGCGCTCGCTATCTCCCTCGATGGAACCCTGCGAACGGTAAACCGGCGGACCGCGGAAATTTTCGGTGTGCCATATTCCCAGCTGGTTGGTCACAAACTTGAGGAATTCCTGGGCGCGCCCCTGCATACGGAGGCGTCCGGGAGCATGGCACGGTTCCTGGAGAAGCGGAACTGGTCGGGAGTGGTCGAGGTCCACCTTAAGAACGACTCCCGGCGGCTTTACTACGACTGCGTGGTCAATGCCATCGTCAAGGGCGACGATGTGACCGGAGTGAGTGTGCTGGCGCGCGACGTCACCGGGCATCGCGAGAAGGAGCAGCGCTTCACGCAGTTGTTCGAATCTCTGCAGGAAGGCGTGTACATCAGCAATCCGGAAGGCAAGCTGCTCGAGGTGAACCCGGCGCTGGTGACGATTTTGGGATACGAGAGCAAAGAAGAGTTGTTGAACCTGCCGCCGGAGCAACTGAGTGTCGATGCTGGCGGGGAGCCGGTGCTGGGACGCGCGGGAAGTCAGAGCGGCCGCACTCGCACCCGCGAGGTTCGGCTGAAAAGAAAAGATGGCGGAATCGCGGTGTGCGTGGATACATCGAGCGGCGTGATGGAAGCGGGACGGATTGTCCGTTACCAGGGCACGCTGGTGGACGTCACTGAGAAGCGCGCGCTGGAGCGGCAGTTGCGGCGGCAGGAAGAGTTCCGGCGGCACCTGCTGGAAAGTTTTCCGGATCTGATTCTTGTGCTCGATCTGAAGGGGCAGTACACGTTCGTGAGCGCGCGCATAGGCGAGCTCCTCGGGTACGGGCCGGAGCATCTCATGGGCAAGAACGTGGAGGATGTGGAGAATACTTCACCGGAACTAGCTGCGCTCTACCGGACCGTCGCGACCGGTCAGAGTTCGCGGACCTCATGCGAATACGGCTCCCGGCACCAGGACGGCAGTTGGCGCACGATGCTGGGCATGGCGAGTCCATTGCTGGATGCCGAAGGCAAGCCAGCGGGCGTGATCATCTCCGTCCGCGACGTGACGATGGAGAAAAAGCTGGAGCAGCAGATTATTCAGAGCGAACGTCTCGCGGCCATGGGGCAGATGATCGGCGGCTTCGCACACGAGCTCAATAATCCGCTGACCGTCATCCTGGGCAATTCCGAACTGCTGCAGGAATTGGAGGTCAGCGAACCCGCGCGCAAGCCGATTGCAGCTCTGCGCCAGGAGGCGCGGCGCGCGGCCGAAATCGTGCAGAACTTGCAATACTTCGCCCGGCCGCCGGCTCCGGGACGCAGCCAGGTCAATCTGAATGAGCTCGTGCAGCGTACCGTGCAGATGCAAGCGTATCCACTGCGCAAGAGCAACATCACGGTGGACTTTCTGCAAGAACCGGCGATACCCGCGATCGTGGCCGATCCCAATCAATTGATGCAGGTGTTCTTGAACCTCCTGCTGAATGCGGAGCAGGCGATCCGCGAAAGCCGGGAGAAAGGCACGATTCGTGTGCGCATCGGACGCAAGCCCGACTCTGTATGGATCGTGTTTCAGGATGATGGCCCAGGAATCGCACCCGAAAACCTGGCGCACATTTTTGATCCGTTCTTCACCACCAAGCGGCCCGGTCGCGGCACCGGCCTGGGACTGAGCATCTGCAAGACCGTGCTGCGCGAGCATGGAGGGAACATCGAAGCCGCCTCGGCCCCGGGTGGAGGAGCGGTGTTCACGATCACGCTGCCGGTGACGGCGCCGGCAGAGTCGGTCCCAGCGGCGGGTTAGAGGATGGATGATTAACTTTAGATTGTCATCCTGAGCGAAGCGAAGGACCTATGTATTTGAATCCGCCAGAATGCATAGGTCCTTCGCTTCGCTCAGGATGACAGTGGCTTTTATGTTACGAACTTCCGGGAAATCAATGGCTCAATGCTGTTATCGCTCCACCGCCATCGCCACCGCATTCCCCCCGCCCAGGCACAGCGCTGCAATCCCGCGGTGCGCGTCGCGGCGAATCATCTCGTAGATCAAGGTGACGAGCAGTCGGGCTCCGCTGGCGCCGATGGGATGGCCCAGAGCCACTGCGCCTCCGTTCACGTTCACGCGGTTCATATCGAGACCCAGTTCGCGGCAGACTCCGAGCGCTTGCACGGAGAAGGCCTCGTTCAGTTCGTAGAGATCGACATCTTCTCTCTTCCAGCCCGTCTTCTCCCAGATTTTCTGCACTGCACCGACGGGAGCCATCATGACCCATTTTGGCTCGACTCCGCTGGTCGCCTGCGCGACGATGCGGATCATCGCAGTTGCGCCCAGTTCTTTCGCGCGCGCGGCACTGGTCACGACCAGCGCTGCCGCTCCGTCGTTGACTCCGGGAGCGTTGCCGGCAGTGACGGTGCCATCCTTCTTGAAGGCGGGCTTGAGGGCGCGCAGGGCTTCAATGGTGGTGTCCTCGCGCGGGCCTTCGTCTTTGTCAAAGATTACAGGCGGCTGGCCTTTTTTCCTGGCCGGAATTTCCACGGGAACAATCTGCGATGTGAAGCGGCCTTCCTTCTGGGCGGCTAGGGCCTTGCGGTGCGAGTTGACCGCGAACTCGTCCTGCTCTTCGCGAGTGATGCCGTATTTTTCGGCAACGTTCTCACCCGTCAGTCCCATGTGGTAGTCGTTGTAAATGTCCCACAGCCCGTCGTGCACCATGGAGTCAACCAGTTGTCCGTTGCCCAGACGATATCCCTTGCGAGCATTCGGTAGGAGATACGGCGCGTTGGTCATGGATTCCATGCCCCCGGCGACGACGATGGAACTGTTACCGGTTTCGATGGCCTGCGCCGCGAGTGCGACCGCTTTCAATCCCGAGCCGCACACCTTGTTGATTGTCATGGCACCTACTTCGGGTGCAAGTCCGCCGAACAATGCCGCCTGCCGTGCCGGGTTTTGACCCAGTCCGGCAGAAACGACGTTGCCCATGATGCACTCGTCGACCTGCTGCGGCTGTAGATTCGCCCGCTTGACTGCTTCGCGCACTGCGATCGCGCCTATTTGTGGAGCGGTCATGTCGCTCAGACTTCCCTGAAATTTTCCGATTGGCGTGCGGCATCCCGCGATGATCACAACATCATTCGAACCGGCCATGGTTGCGCTCCTTGGACGCGCTCCTTCAAGCAATGCGTCGCTGCAAAATCGGCTTCCATTATAGATCGCGGAAAGCTTCGCGAAGGTTCGCAACGCGCAATCACGCCGGCATCGCAGCGAAGCGTTCTTTTGAAACGCGCGCGCGGCAGACACAACGCGATGGGAGAACAGATGAGCGGGAGTTGTGATGTCGCGCGAACTTTTCTTCACGTGAGAGTCGCGCATGTGACTTTGGTACATCGTTGCATGCGCCCGTTTCGATCATTTTTCTCTTGACTTCGTTCTGCGTTGACTCTATACATTCAATCAGTTGCAACAAAAAACCGTTGTGAAATTCCATGAAGAATGGAAAGGGAGAATAGATCCATGGCAACCAAAAAGAAAGCAAAGAAGAAAAGCAGCAAGAAGCACTAAGCACCTGCAACAGGCAACGACAAAGGGGACGCGATGAGCGTCCCCAAAGTTTTTTACGGTGTCTTCCGGATTCCCCACCACTCCGCTTGTTCTGCGGAACAAAACCCTTCTGCTCAAACTAGGACTGGTCTCATAAATGGTTTTGGGAAGGGCACGGCTTCAGCCGTGCCGCTACTGGCCAATAAAAATGCGGGCTTTAGCCCCTGAGGGCCGGAGCTCCCGCCCGGAGAACCATTTATGAGACCAGTTCTAATTGACGCGAGGCGCCGATTTCGTCTGCGAAACTGCGACGACCTTCTCGGTCGCGGGACAGAGATTGCGATAGGGACAATACGCGCAGTGATAGCCGGGTTTCGCGGCAAATTCTCCCCGCGCGATTCCCTCCGCCACTTCTTGCACGTGCAATTTTGCCGCTTCCAACTCGGCGTCAGTCCGCGTGGTGCAGACGGGCGTGTTGTTTTCGAGGTTATGGAAGATCAGGCGGTCAGCGTGCTTTCCCCACGTCTCCCTGGCCGCGAGTGCATACAAGGAGAGTTGCAGGCTCTCGTCGGCATCCTCTTGTGACTTTGGCTTGCCCGTCTTGTAGTCCACGATGGCAACGGTGTCCGGGCCAGTGCGATCGATGCGGTCCACGCGTCCGGCCAATTTTGCCGAGCCCACTTGCAGTTCAAATCCGCGTTCGGTCTCGATGACCTCGGGTGGCGGAGCACTGCGGGCAGCCTCGAAGAACTGCCGCAACTGCTCCATTCCCTGCCGCAGATACAGCTCATACTGATAGCGGTCGGCGATGCCCGCGGAAGCCATCTCCGACCGAAACTGCTCGATCAACTCGTCGTCGCCAATCTCGCGCCCGTAGCGCTGCGCGTCGTAGAACGTGCGTAGCACGCCGTGCATCGCCGCTCCGTTATGCAACGCCGCCGGCACCTCGCGCGGCAGGTTCCACTCCCGTTCGAGCTTGAAGCGCAGTGGGCATCTTTCGTAATCGTCGATGGCCGACGCGCTCAGCCCCGAAACGAAGCTCGCCGACGGCGGCATGAGCAGCCACGCGGCCACGTTCGATTGCGGCACGGCGATTCTCTGTTCCTCCGCGGCAACCAAGGTCTCCTGCACGGCCTCTGCTGCGTGGGTGGACCAGAACTTTTTGTAGGCCGGGTGCGCCATGAACTCCCGCAAGAACTTTCTCGGCTTCGGGTCCTTTTTGCCGTCGCCCTGGTGCGCATAGATGGCGAGCGTGTCCTTGGCGCGCGTCATGGCAACGTAAAAAAGGCGGCGCTCTTCTTCTTCGTGCAGCGTTTTGTCGTCATTCGAAGAGGCGTCGGGCCTGCGCAGTTCCAGCGGAAAAGCAATGAGCGGCTCCCCGTAGGGAGTCGGGAACCAGTTATAGGACGAACCGCGAATGATGGCGACGTGGGGAAACTCAAGTCCCTTGGCGGCGTGCGCGGTCAGCAGACGCACACCATCTTCCTCGATGGCCGAAAGCGCAATCTTCCCCTTCGCCTGCACAAAATAGTCGAGGTAGTCTAGAAACTCGGAAGGGCTCCCAGTTTCGGCAATGGCTTTCTTCTGCCATGCTTCCACAAACTTCACGAACGCGTCGATCAAAGCCGACCGCTGCAGGCCAAAGCTCCGGATCACAACCTTCACCGCATCGTCCGCGCGAACTCCGTCCTTCCCCGCTTCCCGGCGCACCTTCTCCACGCTTTCCAGCACCGCTTGCCCGCCTGCGAGCCTTCCCAACACCGTGCCCAGATCAAGTTCCTGCCGCCGCACGGCCCGCATCGCGGCCCGCAATTCCAATGGGTTGATGCCGAACTGCGGCAGTGCCACCACGCGAAACAAGCTGGCGGCATCGTTGGGAGACACTGCGGCGGTCAGGCAGGCCACCACGTCGCGCACCTCGGGTGTGTCGAGGACGTCCAGACCTTCGATGGAGAATGGAATGCCCCGCTCGGCAAGCTCACGAACCAGTTCATCGCGATGGCTGTGCAGGCGGTAGAGCACGGCAAAATCGCTCCACTGGCAGCGCTCGTCACCGCTATTGCGCTTCTTCTCGATCCGGCGGGCGAGGTCGGAGGCCTCAACTTCTTTATCCCCCCAGGTAACAATTTCGACTAGCGGCGCGGCCGTGGTCTCCCCTTTTTGCTTCGCCTCTTCGTCACGCAGCGATTCAAGGGGCGCGCGCTGGTAGGAAATTGGAATTCCTTTTTGCGAGAGCGTTTGTCCGAACACCGGCGGGTTCTCGTTCACAATGCCAAAGGCGCAACCCAGGATCGGCGAGAGCGAGCGGCGATTCTTTCCGAGCACAACGACTCGCGCCGCGGGAAAATTCTTCACGAACAGCGTGAACGCTTCGCTCGAAGCGCCGCGGAACTGGTAGATCGCCTGATCCGGATCGCCCACCGCAAAAACGTTCGCCGCCGGCCCCGCGAGCAGCGAAAGGATTTCGACCTGGGCAAAATTCGCGTCCTGGAACTCATCCACCAGCAGGAAGCGAGTGCGGCGCCGTTCTTCTTCGAGCAACGCGGGATCGTCCTTCAGCAATTGATAGGCATTGGTGATCATGTGGCCAAAGGTGCCCAGGTTCTTTCCCCGGAGCATGCTTTCCACCGTGGCGAACACGCGAGCGATTTCCTGGCAGCGCTCCAGGATCTCCACCTCTTCCAATTCCGTTTGCTTCTTCGAGCGGGTAACCCGGGGAAGCGGGACCTCGCCGCGTTCCAGGCGTTCCACGTAGCGCGCGTATTGTTCGGGGCCGACCAGTTCGTCCTGGCAACGACGCATGAAATCGAGCAGGCTGTCGAGGAACTGACCCACGTTGGCAGCGCGCACGAAGTGCTTGAGCCGGAGATCGCGGATACGGCGGCGCAAGTACACCCAGAGATCCTTGTCGTCGAGCACGCCAAAATCAGCTCCGCGCCGCTGGAGCAGTCCGTAGCACCAGGCATGGAAGGTGCAAGTCTGCAGGCCGTCGATGACGGTACCCTTCAATTCTCCTCGGACGCGCGCCATCATTTCCGCGGCTGAATTCTGGGTATAGGTGAGCGCAAGGATTTCGTCAGGGCGCGCGTGCCCTTCGCGGATAAGATTGGCCACGCGCTGCGTGAGCACAGTGGTCTTCCCCGTGCCGGCGCCCGCGATTACCAGCATCGGACCATCAACGTGTCCGATGGCTTGCTGCTGGCGTTCATCGGGCAGAATCTTCGTCGCAGATGGGGCAGTCGAAGTCACTTGCCGGAGAATATCAGAGGTAGGTTGTGGAATGCTGCGGCAGCCTTGGGTAAACTCAGCTTTTGTTGTCCTGCCTCGTATCAGGGCATCGCTTTAGCGATGCCGAAAGTTCTTCGAAATCCAATGCCCCTTTAGGGGGTGCGTGAGAACCCGTTTTCGGTCAAGCCTGTGGAACACAACACAGGAGAATCCAGCCCCGGAGGGGCGAACCAGCTTAGCCCAGCGCTTCAGCGCTGGGAAAAGTAGAAGAAATGATTCAAGTCCCGGAGGGACGACCCAGTACTCACGCACACACTTGAGGGGTTGGCGATCAACGTTCGACGTTTTCTGCGGCCTAGGACGGAATCACCGCAGTGCTTCAAGGGCGAGAGCGGTGGCGACGATGGCCGCGGTTTCGGCGCGCAGGATTGTTCCGCCGAGGGAGGCCGCGACCCATCCCGTTTCGCGAAACCACGCGAGTTCCTCGTCGGCCCATCCGCCTTCGGGGCCCACGGCCAGCGCCACTTCGGTTGGCTTGGACTGCAAGACTGATTGCAAAATTTCTCCCAGCCGAGTGTCCTCTTCAGACTCGACGAGAGATTCGGCGAGAACGACCCGAGTCAGTGCGCCTGCCGGCAGGACACCGGCAAGATCCTTCAGCTTAACCGGGGCCGCAATCTCAGGCGGCGCAGACCTCCGCGACTGTTCCGCCGCCTGGCGAACGATGCGCTGCCAGCGTTCGTGGCGCTTCACTGCGGCGGTGGCCAGATGAGCATCGCTCCGGCGGGCGATGACGGGAATGATCCGAGTTACTCCGATCTCCGTGCACTTCTCGATCGCCCACTCCATGCGGTCGAACTTGAAGATGGCAAGCGCCAGCGTGATCTTTGGTGGGGATTTCGCCGCCAGCGTTTTGCCGAGCGCGAACTCAACGCGATCGTCGGAAATCGAAGTGATGGTTCCGCGGCGAACCTCGGCCCCGGTTGCGATGTCAAACTCCTGCCCGACTTCGGCGCGCAGGACGCGAGCAAGATGAGCCGCATGTTCGCCCACCAACGCAGCGGTGTTTCCGCTTACCTCGTCGGCGATCCAGCGGCGGCGCGTCATGGTTCAGGTCTCAGGTCTCAGGTGTCAGCAAAGGCTCGCACGTTGAATGACAAAGGCAAGGAGCTTGAGTCTGAGACCTCGGACCTGAGACCTGAGACCTTCCCTACGCGAACATGTCCTTCACGCGTCCCAAGAGCGACGCGTGCTGCGGTTTGTTTTCCACCGGGGACAGTTCTCCCAGTTCGGCCAACAGTTCGCGCTGGCGTTTACTCAGTTTCCCAGGTGTTTGTATTCGCACCTCGACGTAAAGATCGCCTTTGCCATGCCCATTGAGTACCGGCACGCCTTTGTTCCGGATGCGAAACGTGGTTCCCGACTGCGTGCCTTCGGGAACTTTCAGCTTGTGTTCTCCCTCCAGCGTCGGAACCATAATCTCGATGCCGAGGGCAGCTTGCGGGAACGAGATCGGAACCACGCAGTGCAGGTCGTTGCCCTCGCGCTCAAAGAAGGCGTGCTCTTTGACGTGCAGGACAACATACAAATCGCCGGCTGGCCCGCCAAACGCACCCGCTTCGCCCAAGCCGGTGAAACGAATTCGCGTGCCGTCCTCCACTCCCGCGGGCACTTTGGCTTCGACCACGCGCTCGCGCAGCAAGCGGCCTTCGCCTTTGCACTTCGGGCAGGGATCGGTGATTACGCTGCCCGCGCCCTGGCAGGTTGGGCAGGTTCGAGCGATGCTGAAGAACCCTTGCTGATACCGAACCTGGCCTCGGCCATTGCACGACCGGCACGTGACCGGAGCTTTACCGGGCGCTGCGCCGGCTCCGCGGCACGCGTCGCAGGTCTCATGGCGGCGGACATTCACTTGCTTATCGGTGCCGAAGACCGCTTCATCAAATTCGAGATGCAAGTCTTCGCGCAGGTCGGCTCCGCGCTGGGCGCGGCTGCGACGGCGGCCGCCCTGCCCGAACATGTCCCCGAAGCCGAAGATGTCGCCGAAGATGTCGCCGAAATCCTGGAAGATGGCGGGATCGAATCCCGCCGGACCTCCGGTGCTGCCGCCCACGCCTGCGTGCCCGAAGCGGTCGTACAGAGATCGCTTCTCACTGTCGGCGAGAATTGCGTACGCTTCGGTGAGTTCCTTGAACTTCTCTTCCGCGTCGGGATTATTAGGGTTGCGGTCGGGATGATACGTCATCGCGAGCTTGCGGTAAGCGCTCTTGATTTCAACGTCGGTGGCCACACGGGGTACACCGAGTACTTCGTAAAAATCGCGTTTTGTGTTAGCGGCCAAAAACTCCCCCACTCGTCAGTCAGATAAATCTACCGAGCAATTTAGCTGAGCAAACCCAAGCATCTCATAAATCGGTTTGGGTAGGACACCGCTTCAGAGCCTGCGGAAAAACTCAAGAATGTTCGCACTACCCAAAGAATGTTCGCACTACCGTGGAAGAGCGGCCCTTCAGGACCGCGTAAGCAGCCTGCAATCAATGAGGGCTTTAGCCCCTGAGGGTCCCGGCGCTATCCGCGGGTATTGCGAGCGACCCGCACCATCGCGGGACGCAGTAGGCGGTCTTTGTACTTGTAGCCGCGCTGTAGTTCGTCGAAGACGTGATGATCTGGGACGTCGTTGGTATCCACCATTTCGACGGCTTCGTGAACCCGCGGATCGAAAGGCTGCCCCATCGCAAGAATCGGCTGCACTCCGATTTTCTGCAGCGCATCCTGGAACTGACGGTAGATGAGTTCAATGCCGTTGCGGAAGTCGGTGGAGTCGGCGCTGGCAGCTTTTAATGCACGCTCAAAATTGTCGAGGGTTGGCAGAATGTTCTTGATGACGTCGGCCGCGGCGAATTCGCGGAATTCCTGCTGATCGCGCACCGCGCGTTTGCGGGCATTGTCGAATTCCGCCTGCAGACGGGCCAGGCGGTCGAGAAGCGCGTCGCGCTCGGCCTTGAGCTTTTCCGTTTCCGATGGCGCAATAACCTCCACCGGTTTGGCCGCGACCGCAGCAGGCGCAGCTTCTTCCCCGCCTTCCGCGGCCGGAAGCTCGTGATCCAGATCCTCGCTCTTCAGATCCTGGTTTTCCAGACGGAGGTTCCCGTCGGTTTTTCCGTTTCCTTTGCGCATACTGCTGAGTTACTCCGATTCGTTCAAAAGTTTGTCGAAAAGCCGTGCAATGTACGACACCGCCGACATGGTGTGTTGATAATCCAGCCGCGTAGGTCCAATCACGGCCAGCGACCCCATCACTTCCCCGCCAACGCGGGCGGGAGCGCCGATGAGCACGAAATTCTGCAAATTCGAAGCAGGCAGCGCTTCGTCGAGCCCGATAACCACGCGCACCGCTTCCTGCCGCGTGTCCAGATAAGCGCTGAGCAGCTTCACAACTTTTTCTTTTTCCTCAAGTGTCCGCAACATGTCCTGCAGCCGCTGGCGATCTTCCTGGCCGGTCACCTGGTTCGTAACCAGGTTCGCAGCCCCTTCCACGAACACAGCCTGAGTGTCGTCGTTCGAAGCCAGCGCCCCCTGCTGATAGAGCTGCTCGATGGACTTCATCAGCCGGTCGTACTCGCTGCGTTCTTGTTCCAGGCGACGGGCAAGCTCGGCGCGCATGTCGCCCATCGTCCAGCCGCGAAAATTGTCATTGATATAGCGCGCCGCGAGGTCGAGATCGAATTGCGGAATATCGAGCCGCAGCACACGGTCGCGCACCACTCCCGATCGCGTGACCACAACCGCCAGCACCTTCTGATCGCCCAGGCGCGAAAAGTAAACGTGCTCGAGCGCGTTCCGCGATCCGCTGGTGGCCACGGTGACGCCAACTCCAACGCCGTGCGAGATCAGGGCAAGCACATGCGAGGTGCGCTCCATGAACTCCTCCACGTCCGTGACGCCGGTCAAAGTGTCCTGGATGATGCTCTCGTTCTCCCGCGAGAGATGAGTCTCACCGCTAAGTTGCTCGACGTAATAGCGATAAGCCTCGGCGGTAGGAACGCGACCCGCCGAAGCATGGGGCTGCTCGAGAAATCCCGCATCGGCAAGATCGGCCATCACGTTGCGGATCGTGGCCGCACTCAGCCCCTCGCGGCTGGAGCGCGCAAGCGTGCGCGACCCCACCGGCTCTCCGCTGGCGATGAATGTCTCGACGATGGCGGTCAGGATTTCGCGTTCCCGTCCACCGGCTGGCCCTGCTGGCATATCGACCCGAGTCCAGGAGCTGAACTGCCCCTCTAAATTCTTTAGATGCAGTGGCTTAGATTAAGATTCCACCACCGCCTAATGGAATTCTAGGGAGCGCTGGCGAGGGTGTCAAGGAAGGGCTGGGGATAGCTATAGACGGCGGGAAAATCCGGACAACGATTTAGTAGTCGGTTAACAGGCGCAAATCGTGTGGACACAAAGGCGCGCAACTCGGGTGGGGATGAGTCCGGCGGGTGGCCCCCATCTCCGGCGGGTAAGTATAACGCGCATTGCTAAAGCGTTGGCAGAGAAGAAAAAAGGGGTGCCCCACTTCTCGCGCTTTTCGAGAAGTGGGCCGCCGCACCGCCGACTCCGGAGTGGGTTCGGCTGTTACGCGGCCGGCGGTCGAATCTTCATCTTGAGCACTTCCCACTCGTTGACTCTTACCGGACCCGCTTCGCCCAAGGCGTAGGCGCGGAAGCTGCTCCAGCGCCATAACTCCGGGGACGCCACCAAGCCGCGCTTCACTGGATTGCGATGCATGTAGCGCAGTTTCTCGATGCGTTTGTGTTCGGTCCACACGTTGAAATCGTAGAAGCGTTTCTGCCAAATGTGTTGCGGCGCGTGGCTGAAAAGGCTGGCTTGGGCCGGGTCGCGTCGTCGCCTCGCCCGCGCCAGGACGCGGCGCGCAAAGCCGAGTTTGAGAGCTTGCAGGACCGTCGAAGGAGTCTTCTCTTGCGGTTCGCCGATCAGCAGGTGAAAGTGTTCGGGCATGACGACGTAGCCGGCCACCACGAACTGATAGCGGCGGCGCACCTGCTCGAGAACGGTCAGAAACAGATCCCGACGGCGCGCGGTGCCGAGCAGCGGCTGCCGCCGATAACAACTGCAGGTGATGAAATGCAGGTGTCCAGCGCCGTAGTAGCGCTTCAGATTCCGCGGCATGGCAACGGAGTAGCGGCGCGGGGAGGCGGGCGCGGTGACGGCGCACACCGTCCAGCGGTGATGAAAAAGTATTGGGCAACGAGTCAGGCAATCGCGGTGGAGAGCCCCACTTCTCGAAAAGCGCGAGAAGTGGGGCACCCCCATCTATTTTCTGTCAACGCTTTACCAACGAGCGTTATACTTACCCGCCGGAAATGTGGGCCACCCGCCGGGTGGTCCCCATCTCCGGGGCGAGTATAACGCGAGTTGTCCTCAAATGTTGACAGAGGGAAAACCGGGGGTGCCCCAGGTCTCGCGCTTTTCGAGACCTGGGACTCCACGGTCGCGTCGAGCTTGGGATTTTATTAGAAGGGCGGATGAACAGCTAGGTTCGCCTACGGTCGGTAGTGGTGCAGTTTGAAATCCACATGGCTGGCAATATGGTCCGGCCTGTGGGAAACTGGGGACATGGCAAAACCAGAATTGACTGACGTGGGGTGGCTTGGACCAAGGTACGAAATGGATAGCGCCAGTCATCTCTTCGGCAAGTGCTCTGAGTGCCATGAGATCATCTGCGTCGAAAAGGCCGTGACCGATACACAGGATACGCAACCAGAAACCAATGAAATGCTCCATAAAGTGTTCCTCACACACGTTAAACTGAAGCACTGATTTTCTTCTCGCAAAGCCCCTCTTTCGTTGCCCCCCACCAGCGACTAAAGTACCAAGTCAAAATTCAAACTGCACCACTACCCTACGGTCGCCTGTTCGGGAGCACTCGGAACTGCCGCTTCCCCTCGATCCGATAGGTTGCGAAGTCCGCCTGATCGACCGTGAGAATGACGGAAAGAGATTCGCGCTTGGCCAGATATACGAGCGTGGCATCGGCGAAGTCCATCGGTCTATCCCAATAGCGCGACATCAAGCCATGCAGGTGCGTCAGTTCCTCATGCTCGATTGTGCCGAGAACGAGCGCTCCCGAACGGACGAACTTCCAGGCGGCTTCCATCTCGGTGCGCGTATCGCCAACCAGGTGGAACACTTCCGTGAGCACCGCCTCGGAGGTCAGCAGCGGCAGTCGCAGTTGACGGAATGCCTCCAAGCAGGCGTCGTGCCAGCGATCGCTGCGGTCGAGCAGCGCAAGAATCGCGCCCGTGTCAATGAGCGCATTAGCGGGCTGCTGCAAAACTCGATTTTGCATTTGATTTTGGGTGGCGCAGCGCTTCAGCGCTGCGGTAACCGCTTCGTCTTCACTGCGGCTTTAGCCGCTGAGGTCACACTTCTTGCTAGGGGACTAGTTTTTCAGGCATGGCGCTGTCTCAGGCGCTTGCGAAGCGTATCGCGTGCCGTCTCCGCGCGGCGAGGGTCGCCGCTGGCGAAAACTCCGAAGCAACCGGCGGCGGCGGTGTGAAGTCTGCGCTGGGCCTCGTCTTCCGAGACGTCCGTATCGCCCTTCTTCAGCCAGTCGCGGACGGCAGTTTCCAGCACCGCCGAAACTGGCACCTTGCGGAGACGCGCTTCCCGCTCCAGGTCCGACTTGAGTTCGCTCGATAGACGCCAGCTGTAAACTTCGCTTCTCATGCACTACAGTGTAGTGCATAAAGGCCGGTCTTGCAATACGGGTACCTCTGGGTACTGGGTACCGGCTAAACCTGTGGGATTTTTCATCACAAACGTCCTGTGTCGAACATCACAGACTTCCAACCCGCCCTGCGGGATAATAGCAATCTGATTGGGGCAGTTGTGAGGTGTGCCCGTCCACCAAGACGGCCCTCGAAACTGCCCCAAACCCATTTTCAGCGCTCTTTAAGGAGCTAAGTCCTTATTCCGGAATATTTTACGTATAAGTCCTTTAAACTCAAAGATCTTGCGGGAATTTCCTCCTAACCCCATGATTCCAAAAGACCGGGGGGGAGGGGGGGTACCCCTCACTAATCAGTTAGTAACTTTAGAGTAACGGGCAAGAATGGGGGTCTCAGCGAACACCGAGACAGCCCTACTGAATCTGAATCACGCTTTCCGAACTGCTGGCTTTGATCTCCTCGACGCGCGCCGCCACATTGCGGGCAAAGGCGAACAGCGACTTCGCATGGGGCGAGTCTTCTCCCTGGAGCACGGATGGAGAGCCGCTGTCGCCGGATTTGCGAATCTCCGGATCGAGCTCGACGCTTCCGAGGAAAGCGATGTCGAACTGTTTCGCCGTTTTTTCCGCGCCGCCTCGCGAGAAGATATCGATTTCGTGCTGGCAGTGCGGGCAGACGAAGTAGCTCATGTTCTCGACCATGCCGACAATGTCCACCTTCATCTGGCGGAACATCTCGATGGCCTTGCGCGCATCCTGCAGCGAAACGTCGGAGGGCGTAGAGACCACGATGGCGCCGGTCAGCGGCACAGTCTGAATCAGCGAGAGCGCAACATCGCCGGTTCCCGGAGGAAGGTCAATGACAAGATAATCAAGCTGTCCCCACTGCACCGATCCCAGGAACTGCTTGATGATCGAATGCAGCATGGGACCGCGCCAGATGAGCGGCTTGTCTCCAGGGTTGAGGAAGCCGACCGAGATGACCTTGAGCCCATGCGAGTTGATGGGCGCGATCTGGTTTTCGGCCATCACTTTGGGTTGCTCGTTGGTGCCGAGCATGAGCGGCACGTTGGGACCGTAGACGTCGCCGTCAAGCAATCCTACTTTGTAGCCCATCTTAGTGAGGGCGATTGCCAGATTGACCGAGAGCGTAGTCTTGCCGACTCCGCCTTTGCCGGAACCGACGGCGATGATGGCGTTAACGCCAGGTAAAGGTTGCGGGGTGGGCTGTTGCTGGCCGGGATGATGAGAGTGAGCACTCATTTCTTGATTATACGGGAGGGGAAGGACTAGCGATTGCAGAGGTCAGAGGTCAAATTGCAGAGGTAAGAGCTATAGGGCTCACAGTGCGTTTGCGTCGGAGTTGTTCACTTCTGCAATCTAACCTCTAACCTCTGACCTCAGTGCTACCTCTGACCTCTGCAATCGCTAGTAGTGCCCTTCTCCCAGCTGCACTTTGCCGCGAAACATGCGGTAGACGAACACGAAATAGCCTACCGCGAGCACCGCGCCGAACGTCCACCAAACCAAGCCAACGCTCAATCCGTGACTGCCGGCGGCGGTGTTGTAGATGGTGAGATCGTATTGGTGGTCGCGGGCAGGCAGTACGACGGGATAGAGCGCAAACGCCGCGCCCACCAGCATAGCGGTGATATACAGGCTGGAGGCAACGAAGGCGAGTTTCTCTTTGCCCTTGGGATTGGCCCAGAGCATTACTGCCAGGCTGGCGACAACGACGATCGGAACCAGTATCCCGACCTTGTGCCTCCCGTAGTTCGCCATGATTTCGGGCCGGATGAAATAAGTCGCGACCAGGGAACTAAAGGTCAGAAAAAACTGCACGGGCCAACAAAGCAAGGCGAACCCGCGGGCGCGGCGGCCGAGGTCCGCGTCGGTTTTGAGGGCGACGTAGTAAGAACCGTGCGCGGTCAGAGTCACTAACGCCACCACGCCGGTGAGTACCGTGTACCAATCCAGGATGCCCGTCTGCGGGCCGAGTTTGAAGGTGGTCCAGAGCGGCTCAAAAAAGTAGCCGGTTGAATCAAGCGGAACTCCGCGCACCACGTTGCCCAGTGCCGCCCCGAAAAACACAGCCAGCAGAATGCTGGAGACGCTGAAGACCACGTCGAAGAAGTCCTGCCAGATCGGGTTTTCGATGTGAGCGCGAAATTCAATGCCGATGCCGCGCAGAATGAGCAGCCACAGAACAATCGTCAGCGGCAGGTAGAACCCGCTGAAGCTCGACGCGTAGAGTCGAGGGAATGCAAAGTAGAGCGTGCCGCCGGCAGCCAGCAACCAGACTTCGTTGCCATCCCAGACCGGGCCGATGGCGCGCAGCACCCGGCGTCGTTCCTCGTTGGTTTTGGCCGCAATCAGATAAATCGCACCCGCGCCAAGATCGAATCCGTCGAGCACGACATAGGTCGCGATCATCGCTGCGACAATCCAGAACCAAAGGCTCGCCATAGTCACCTTGCCTCCGCCGCCGGATGGAGATTGGACACGGATTCGTGTCCGGCCACAGGGCCGTTCTCAATTTCCCGCCGGATCAGGAACAGGCCCAGAATGCCCAGCACCATGTAAATGCCCATGAATCCCAAAAGAGTAAACATGCCGTTACCGGCCGAGACGAGCTTGGAGTAGCCCGCTTCGGTGCGCATCAGTCCATAGACCAGCCAGGGCTGGCGGCCAAGCTCGGCGGTCATCCATCCGGCGGTATTGGCAATATAAGGAAAAGGCGCTGCGAGCATCAGTATCCAGAGCATCCACCTGGCGTTAAAGAGCCTGCCGCGCCACAGTAGGAACAATGCGACGACCATGACGGCGACGAAGAACGTCCCGAGGCCAACCATGATGTGGTAGCTGTAATAGAGCAATGGAATGTTACCTGGCCAGTCTTGTTTAGGGAAAGCGTCGAGTCCACGGACGTTGGCCTTCCATCGTTTGTAAGTCAGCATGCTCAACATTTTCGGAACTTCGAGCGGGTTGTCAATCTTGCCTTGCTGATCGTTAGGCTGACCTAAGATGATTAACGGTGCGCCAGGCTGGCCCTGGAACAATCCCTCCATCGCCGCCAGAGTCACGGGTTGCAGGTCGGCGACCATTTTGCCTTGTCGGTCGCCGGTCGGAAAAATCTGCAGAACGCTGAACAGGCAACCGGCGATCACGCCGGCCTTGACGAAAATGCGGGCGTGCGCGGTCCACTTGCCTGAGAGCAGATAGAACGCGCCCACGGACGTCATGATGAACGCGCCGGTGATCGCCGCTCCGCTCATGTTGTGCGCGTATTGCCATCCGGCCCAGGGATTCAGCACGAAATCCCAGAAGCTCGCCAGCTGCAAGCTCCCGTCTGCAGCCGTGAAATAGCCGACGGGATGCTGCATGAAAGCGTCAGTGGCGATGATGAAATAACCCGACAACCACGAACCCACAAAGACTGCGACAGCCGACAGCCAGTGTGCTTTCGGGCTCAACCGCTTCTCTCCGTAGAGAAATAATCCGAGGAACGCCGATTCGAGGAAGAAGGCAAACATGCCTTCCATGGCCAGTGTCTGGCCGATGACGCCGCCCGCGAATCGCGAAAAGTGCGACCAGTTGGTGCCGAACTGGAATTCCATCGGAATGCCGGTCACAACACCTAATACGAAATTGATGCCAAAAATCCTTCCCCAGAAGCGGGCCGCCTCGTGGTACACGGGATCGTTGCGCCGCAAGCCGATCGTCTTGAGCACGACAATCAGCAGCGCGAGCCCCATGGTGAGCTGCGGGAAGAGATAGTGAAACGTAGCGGTGAAGGCGAAGTGGAGACGGTGAACGAAAAGTGCGCTGTCCATAAATAAGGTCTCAGGTCTCAGGTGCTAGGTCTCAGCCTTGAGCAGGTCAGCTTACCAGCAATGCTGCATTAATTCTTGATTAGTTCGAACGCATTCAGGACCTAACTCCGAACCTCGTTTCTGCGCGCCGACTCCTTACGGCGTATCTCCCGGCGGTGCGCGGCATCTTCGTAGCGGCGCTTTTCATCTTCGGTCTCGGGGACGACGGGCGGGACCGCCATGTGATTTCCGGCAGCATCTATGGCGACAAAGGTCAGATAGGCGGAGCTGACGTGACGGTTCTCTTGGGAGCGATAATTCTCCACCCAGACCTTCACGCCCACCTCCATCGAAGTGTGGTAGACGCGATTGACCGACGAGCGCAGGACTACGAAATCTCCGACGCGAACAGGCACGAGAAAGTCCAGATGATCAATGGAAGCCGTTACCACGTACTGGCGCGAGTGGCGGTGGGCGGCCATGGCGCCGGCAAGGTCGATCCAGTGCATGAGGCGTCCGCCAAGCAGCGCGTTCAGGGGATTGGCATCGTTAGGCAGAACGATCTCTACCATTTCAGAGATCGATTCGCGCACCGGCCGGGGGCGGGTTAACTTCGCTTTGTCGTTGTCGTTCATAGACTGTCAGATGAGAACAGCGCTCTGCCGGGCGCGATATGTTTGGAGATAGCAGGTTGCGAGTCTGAGCACACGCGGGTCCGGGTGTGGGTTGAGCCAAGCCTCGCCCGCCAGGTCGAAGGTCAATTTCCCATGTTCGATTGGAGCGTGGTCTAACTCGCATACAAAGCAGATCGTGACCCGCTCCCGGCCAGCGCGGGCAACCGAAAAACGTACTGCATCCCAGTCACAGCGCCGGGGAAGATGCGGACAGGCGGTTGCGTAACCAAGGTTGCAGAATTCCAGTATGTGGGCGTCGGATGCCGGCAGTTCCTGCCCCGAGGCGCGGCAGTTCCCCGTCCATCCCGCTCCCAATGGCAGGCGCGAAGGATGCGGCCAGGAGCCGTCGTTCACGATTTCCCGTGGCACAAAAAAGGGGCAAGCCAAGTTGGTCCCTCGGAGAAAACCTATTGTAACGCGGGGCGTGATATGAATGGGAGGATCATGAATCAGCTTTTGGCTTTTGGCTTTTGGCCTTTGGCTTTTAGCTGAGACCTGACACCTGAGACCTTCCTCATGGATCGCATTGCCATGTTGAGCGAAATTCTTACCGCGAATCCCGAGGACTCGTTTGCGCGCTATGGACTGGCGCTGGAGTACTCGAAGGCCGGACAAATCGAGCAGGCGCTTCAGGAATTCAAAACGCTGATCGGGAAAACTCCGGATTACACACCCGCATACTTCATGGCAGCGCAAACGCTGGCCACCGCGAGCCGCATCGATGAGGCCAAGCGGATGCTGGTGGATGGCATCTCTTCCGCACGCCGCACCGGCAACGCGCACGCCCAATCGGAGATGACGGCCATGCTGGAAGAACTGGGATGAGGCGATTGCAGAGGTTAGAGGTCAGATTGCAGAGGTGAAAGGTCGAATTGCAGAAGTCAGAGGTTAGATTGCAGAGGTAAGAGCTCCGGGCATTGCAGTGCTCTTTGCGCTCGGAGTGGTTTTACCTCTGCAATCTGACCTCTCACCTCCGACCTCCCTCTGCAATCTGACCTCTAACCTCTGACCTTGTCCGCGGTGCTACACTCTCTTGTTCCGCGGAGGCACGTCATGCGCCGTCTTGCTTTTCTTCTCGTTCTTCTTTTCTCTCTCCCCGCCTTCTCTCAAGCCAGGTACCCCTTCACTTTCGAAGACATGATGAAGCTGAAGCGCGTGGGCGAGCCCGTGCCTTCGCCCGACGGGAAGTGGGTGCTCTTCAGCGCGGTCGATGTGGACCCGGCCGCGAATAAAAAGACACCGCACATCTGGATCGTCCCGCTGGCGGGAGGACAGGAACGCGTCCTCATCGCCGATCAGGACGGCGACCGGCCGCGCTGGGCTCCGGATGGGAAGCGCTTCGCGTTCCTCTCGAATAGGGAAGGCGGATCGCAGGTTTGGCTTGCGGATTTCGACAGTGCGGCTGGTACTGTAACCGGAGTTCACCGGCTAACTTCGATAGCAACGGAAGCCGACGGCGAACTTTGGTCTCCGGACGGCGGGCGCATTCTCTTTGTGTCAAACGTTTATCCTGAGTGCGACGCCGCAGCCGATGCCGAAGTCGCCTGCAATGCCCAGAAGTTGAAGGAGGCCCAAGGATCTAAGGTCAAAGCGCTGATCTTCGACCACCTGCTTTATCGACATTGGAATGCCTATAAGGAGGGAAGGCGCAGTCATCTGTTCGTGATTCCTGCGGATCCTTACCAACCCGGCGGTGTGGTGGTGCAATGCGTCACCGGGGAGAACGGCGTCGTCTGTCCCTCCGGTCCGCCCCGAGACCTCACGCCCGGCGATTACGATGCGCCCGTGTTCTCGCTGGGAGGCCAGGATAACTACGCCTTCTCGCCCGACGGGCAGGAGATTTGCTACACCTCGAACCACGACGAGGTCGAAGCTACCTCCACCAACAACGATCTCTTCACTGTGGTCGTGAACATGTCGTTGGATGCCACGCCGGCGCAGGTTCTGGCGCAGACCAAGAACATCACCGCCGACAATCCCGCCAGCGACTCGACGCCGCTCTATTCTCCCGATGGCAAGTACATCGCCTACCGCGCCCAGCAGCGTCCAGGATACGAGAGCGACCGCTTCCGGCTGATGCTGTACGACCGGAAGACAGGGGAGAAAAGAAATTTGACTGAGGATTTCGACCGGTGGGTTGGAACATTTACATGGACTCCCGATTCAAAACAGATCTATTTTTCTGCCGAGAACAAGGGCTACAGCCCCGTATTCAGGCTTGGTGCAAATGGAAAGAACCTCTCCGTCTTGGGCAACTTTTGTAATGAGTCTATTGCGCAAGGAACATACGACGACTTGGAGTTTTCTCCCGATGGCAGAATACTGCTCGGAACCAGGAACAGTTTGATTTCCCCTAATGAGATCTATGAGTTCGAGGTTAAGACCACGGAAGAGACGGCTGTTTGCACGACAACTGCCACGTTGATGTCGCCACCAGCGTCAGAACTCGAGATCGAATTCGAAAAGAATCATCCGACTGGCGCTGCCCCAGTACCGGGGGATTGGAAGCCACTGACGCGACTCAATCGCCAGGTACTCGCCGTGTTCCACGATGACCCGGCGCTGAAGAAGCTATGGTTCCGTGGTGCCAACGGAGATCCCGTAGAGGGCTTCATGGTTTATCCTCCAGATTTTGAGTATCGGGATTTCGATCCCGGTTGGCATTTAGAGAAGTATGCGGGCAAGAAATATTTCAACAGATATCCCGTGAAGTTCCTCATCCATGGCGGCCCGCAGGGCGCTTGGGGAGACGACTGGTCGTATCGCTGGAATCCCGAACTCTTCGCCGCCAATGGATACGTGGTTATCATGATCAACTTCCACGGCTCGACCGGATACGGGCAGAAGTTCATTGACGCCATCAACGGCGACTGGGGCGGCGCTCCGTTTGAAGACCTGATGAAGGGGCTCGACTACGCCGAGAAGACTTATCCGTTCATTGACAAAGACCGCGAGTGCGCGCTGGGCGCGAGCTATGGCGGATACATGGCCAACTGGGTGCTTGGCCACACCGACCGTTTCAAGTGCATCGTGTCGCACGACGGCATGTTCAATACCGACTCCGCCTGGGGCACGACCGAAGAACTCTGGTTCAATAACTGGGAGTTCAAGGGCACTCCGTACACGAACCCGGAGATGTACGAGAAATGGTCTCCGCGCAACTCGGCGAAGAATTTCAAGACGCCGACGCTCGTCATCCATGGCCAGTTCGACTACCGCCTCGACGTCAGCGAAGGCTTCCAGCTTTTCACCACTCTACAGACGATGGGCGTGCCGTCGAAGATGCTCTACTTCCCAGATGAAGGGCACTGGGTGCTGAAGCCGCAGAATTCGCAGCTTTGGTATAAGACAGTCAACGACTGGGTCGATCAGTGGACGAAGAAGTGATGAATTGAGTCATTGAGGTATTGAATCATTGATTCAATGACTCAAGGTATTTCTGGACAACGCTCCGACCGCAGCCCCTAAAGGGGCATCTGATTTCAAAGGACTTGCGGCGCGGCTGAAGCCGCGCCCCTTCAAAACAAAGTCAAAACCTAAGTTTCTCGGCAGCCTCTCAAGTCGTGACCTGACCGGGGGATCAGAAAAGGGGGCCATCCCCTGCCAGGGCGCGGCAACTTCGTTTGTCCTCGGGCGACCACTTGCTTGAAGCAGGGGCAGTGTGGCTCTCCAGTCGCGATGCCTTCTTCGGAACCTTGGCTTTGGGGGGCTTTGATCGCGGACGGGGCGCGGAAGCAGCCTGCTCATTTACCGCGGGATTCGACGTCGCCGAGCCTCCATGATCGCTGGAGGCGTCGTCCGCGGTTTCCGGGCTGGTGGTTACGTGCGAATCCGCCACCGGCTCGTTGCTCGGATCGCCCTGGGGCACAGAGAACAACAACTCCGGGGTGCTTTGTGGCGCAGACGTTTGCGAACCGAATTGCGGATCGCGCTGCACAATCGGCGCCTTGGCGCGGCTCTTGTTCGGCTGCGACGGAACTATCGCCGCCACGCTCTCCATTTGCAATTGCACGTTTGATTGGCCCGCACTCACCGTGATGAACACATCGCACGGGCCCACGCTTCCGGCTGAGGGCACGATGGAAGCGAGGCCGTCCTGAGTGCTCACGACCTGCGCCTGCGACGATCCGAGCAGAATGGGCATTCCGTTTCCCCCGACAACAGAGTCGCCATCCTGTTGGCCTCCGGAGTCTGGACTGACCCGTGCCAGCGTGGTCGCAAAGGTGACGTTCACTCCCATCACTGGATTCGCGGTAAGCGAGCCGTCGGTCACTCGCATGACCAGCAATTGAAAGGGCTGCCCGGTCGGCACAACCTGCGACGATCCACTCACCATCTCCAGCGTCCACAGCGAAGCGGGCGTGGAGAACAAGGTAAAAGTCTGGCAGGGCGCATTGTTCGGAGCGACGCAAGCACTCACCTGCACATCGGCATTTTGATTCGTGAGATTTGCCACGATGGTGGCGAATCCCGAGCCGTTGGTGGTTGCACTGCCCGACGAAAGCGACGCCGTGCCCTTGGTGAGGGCGAAATTGACCGTTACATTCGCCTTCGGCACGCCCAGGTCGAGCGTTTCGACGGTGAGCGGAACGGCGATCGTCGCGCCTTGCCCAACCCAGCGCGTCGGCGTCACCGCAACCAGGTCGAGCGCGGTCGAGGTTCCCACCACCGTCGCCTGTTGCGACTGCGGCGGCGAGTACGATGCTGGCGCCAGAGCTATCGTGATCGTGCTCTGTCCGGTCGCGGTGGGCGTCACCCAGCTGGAAGATTCTCCCGCTTCATCGCTCAGCACCGAACAGGAGGAAGCTCCGTTGCACGCCGAGAACTGCAAGCCGTTGGTCGCGCTCCAGGCAATCGTCGCCCCGCTCACCGGCGTAATGCCATCGGCGGCAACCGCGCGCACGCGGATCGCATTGGCGGCGGCAGACCCAACGGGCGTTGCCGGTTCCGCACCTTGCAGCAGTAACAACCGATCCGTGGCCAGAGCGCCATAGGTCAATGCACCAATCATTTGGGAAAAAGCACCGCTCACCGGATCCGTAACCTGGATCGTGGCAATTCCGTCCTGCGATCCGGCAGGCACGGCCACCTCGATCTGGCTCGCCGACGCAGAAAGAGTGTTGCCGTTGTTGCCCGCAACGCTCACCTGCAGTCCCGGTTCGAATCCGATGCCATTGAGAGTGGTCACGCCGCCAGCAAGACTGAGGCGCGCCGGTGTAACCGTATCCGAATAAAGCAGGCTCGCATGGTAGAAGTAGTCTGGACGACCGTCTCCACGGAAGTCGGCCACCCCCACTCGGAACGCACTTGACGCGCTGAACTGCGCATCCAGGCGACTCATTCCCCAAGTCGTCGTGTTGAATGCCGAGGGCGTGGACGCAGGCGCGGGATTTCCGCTCTGGTCGCTCAATTGCCAGATCCCAATTACGGGCAACAGTTTGGTTTCGGTCGGCTGGCCCGTTTTGTCGAGGGCGGTCACCGAGACCGAGGCTGTCCGGTTCGCCTGCGCTGTGAACTCGAACCAATCGGTGCTGCCGTAACCGGAGATCCACGACCCCCATCCACCGCCCGCCGGAAGCGCCGCCGGATTCGCGTAAGTCGAACCGCTGCCGGGATGCGCTTGCGCGATTTCATCCTGCAACATCAGAATGTCCCGCTCCGCATTTGACCCATTCGGCACTGTGACGACAACCGGAGCGAACGAGCCCGAGGGCGTCACCTGTGTGGGAGCGTACGGCTCGACGCCCAAGGACCAGTTCGAGTCCAGAGCTTCCACACTTAACTGGTACTGGGCGATAGTTTGCCCGGTCGGAATCATCAGTTGGCCCAGATCGAAAAAACCTTCGAGCGAGGGATCGTCGGATCCCCACCGGTCATAGCGAAGGCCATTTCCGTCCACGTATCCATCGATGATGTTGCCCGCGTTGCCGCAAAAAGCGAACCCAGAAACGGAAGTCACAACATACTGCCGCGAGGGCTGGCCCGAGACGATCAGCCGGGCCACCACGTTGACGCCCTGCATCGGCTGCACGGCATTCCCGGATGCATCGGTGAAGTACACGCTGCCGTAGATTCTGCCCGCCGGTTGCGGGTTCCCGCTGACTGGATAAAGCCGTGCGAGCGCGTCGATGTCATCCATTTTGGGCACGGCCGCATTCGGATAGCAGGCGCTGATGGGCACGCAGGTAATCGGATCGGTAAAGTGCATCACCGGAAATCCCGCGAAATCGGCGCTGGTCGGAGGTGGTATCTGCGTCAACACGTTCAGGTTGGCTTGCGACCATCCCAAGCCAAGAATGCGCCCCAGCACGCGCACCAGCCGGTATTGAACGTCAGGCAGTTGCGCGCTGGTGGCCGCGCAGACTCCGTTGATCACTACGAACGCGTGCACGATGTTTCCGCCCGTGGTGAAGTTGTCGGGTCCGCCGTAGACGGCGTTGGTGAAGCAATCGGCCAAGCCTCCAGCGCCTTGGCCCAGCAGCGCATCGGTGACCGTCCCGTCGTAGTCGTAAACAATTCCGAGGGGAGTGCTCGTGGCTGAAGATGTAATGTCCGCCGGGGCGGTGATCGTTCCGTTGGTAGCGGCTGCGATGTTGCTGCCGTTCACATCTTCAGCAAGATGTCCGCCCTGCGATGCGGTGAGGGCAACACTTGAAATGCTGGTCCAGGCGCTGAAAGCGTTGGCAACAAAAGCATCGGCCTGTGCGTTGGGGAGGATCGGACTCAGGTCGCCCTGGTCGGTGAAGTACTGCACAGCGCCATTCGCCCAGACCAGCGGTTGGCCTTCAACTCCGGGAGCGTAGCCGGAGCCCGCGATGAAAGCCGGGCCTCCGGCGCGGCTGGCAACAGCGCTGCAAATCAGAAGAACGGCAACCGCCAGAATTCGCGAGCGCATGACTCACTCCTCTCGGGCGCTGCGGATGGCCCGCTCCAGTTGAACGACGCTGACGCTCCCGGTATCGACGGGCACACGTGGCCGCGCAGACGATCGGTTTCGTAAGCCAATTGGTGCAGCAGGCTTCAGCTCGGCAACGTTCTTCCCGCTCGGATCGAGAGCAACTTGGCCGAGTGATCCACCCACTGGGCTGGTAAGGGCCAAGCGACTCGGCGGATATAAAAAGATCAAAATGCGCTGGCCGCTACTCATCGGCCGATGCATGGACGACGCTCCCGCCCATTCGTGAATAGTGAGAACTTGTCCCCGCTCGACCCCGGCAATCGCCCGGTCCACGCGAAAACTCAACTGGACCGCGGGAGTCGCCGCCGGAACTGCCCGATCGCTTGCCGCAGTCTGCGGCGGGGCGGTGAGCACCGTGCCGGCGAATATCATCCCGGCCCGGCGCGAAAGCTGTTTCCATTGCGGACCGAGAACACGCTCAGCGACGACTTGATCCGATTGCTGCGCGGCTGCAAAGCTCGATAGGCAGAAGTTCGACAGACAAGCGAGTGCAACAACCAACACGCGTCTTGACGCACGCATAGCAAGTCTCTTTCTGGAGGGAACGGGACCGGGAGAGGTCCTGAGAGTGGAATCAGCGTAGCGCGTTATGGATCAGGCAGATGTGCGGGCGGTCACTGTGGTTTTGTGATGAATCGTCAGATCGTGCGGGCGGTCACCGGTTGAAGAGACACATTCTGTGTATTGACCATGGTCTCTGACCATAGTACTATTTATAAGGGAGGCCCGACATGGAAGAAATAGCCATTTCCAAATTCAAAGCCACTTGCCTGGCCGTGCTCGAGAGAGTCCGCAAAACCGGGAAACCAGTTCTGGTGACGCGTTTCGGCGAGCCGGTGGCTGAGCTCGTCCCTCCTCATGCGTCCAGGAAGCCGAAGCACTGGGTAGGTTCTCTGGCGGGAACCGGTCAAATCACGGGCGACATCGTTTCTCCTGCCAGCGAAGAAGACGATTGGGAAGCCCTGCGCGGATGAAACTGCTGCTCGATACTCATATTTGGGTGTGGAGTGCGCTTGATCGAGCGCGTCTTTCCGGCCGCCTGACTGCCACCCTGGAGAATCCCAGCAATGAGTTGTGGCTTTCCCCCATCTCGTTGTGGGAGGTTCTGACTCTGTGCCAGAAAAACAGGCTGACTCTGCATCCCAATCCCCAGGCGTGGATCGCAAATGCGCTGGACGCAGTTCCCATGCGGGAAGCTCAGATCACTTACCAGGTCGCGCAAGAAACCGCCCGCGTGCAGCTCCCCCATCGCGACCCCGCCGACCGTTTTCTGGTGGCCACTGCGCGAGTATTCGATCTGACCCTGGTAACAGCGGATGAGCACCTGCTCAAGGCTCGCCAGGTGCCAGTCTTGGCAAACCGCTGAAGTCGTCGCCGTTCCGGATCACTTCTGGCGCGTGGCCCAGACAATCTTGGGTGCCCCACTCATCGCGTTCTTTGCGATGAGTTGGATTCGAACCGCTTCGACACGGGAAAAGGCGTTCGTAATCAAAGGCTTTCGCGCCTGACCGTGACGCGAACCTCAGTCAGATTGTGATCTTCCCACTCATTCGCAAAAGACGCGAATGAGTGGGGCACCCCCGTTTTCGTTCCGCCAACATCAAATATAAGAAGCGGCATACTTTCCCATTCGAGATGTGGGCCACCCGCCAGTAAAGGCTTCTCTACGCTCCATCTTAAAGCTTCTTGCGGAGGGTGAAGATAATAAAGCTGTATTCAAGATTAAACTGCATCCACCGGATAGGCTTCGTTGTACATTCGAGATCGACATCGCCCGTAAGTTCAAAGCCGATCTCTATCGCGAGCCTTAACGCTTCCTGGATTTCAGGCTTAGAAAAAATCTTGATTGGAGCCCCATGCGCCATCTGGCCATGGGTATCGATCGAAATTGGATAGTAGTCGGTAGAAGTAATCAGCAATCCGCCTGGCTTCAGAATACGATGCATCTCCCGAAAGTAGTTTCCCAGCGGAACGCCATGCTCAATCACGCTCATGCAAGTTACGGCGTCGAAATATTCGTCCGGAAAGGGGGAATGTGTTATATCGCCGGGGAGGTAACGTATCGGGCCACGTCGCGCGGGACCAGTGAAGGACAGATTGATCCCATACAGATTGCTATAGCCATAGACAAACAGCGCCGGTAGTACATTGCTGTAAAACTCCGCTCCCGCATCGAGGATACGAGCTGAAGTTGGTGTGTGGCTAAGGATTGCAAACACGGCGGCGAGATGGTCCCAGTTCTTTTCATCTCCACGATGGAGTGGGACCTGAAGACGTTTCGCTCTCTCAAATGCGTTTTTCCATTCGGCAGAACTTTGCAAGGTCCCGTTGGGAAGCCGAGCATCCGGTATCGCCAAGAGCCTGCCGGCGCCGAATTTCAGTCTGAGATAGAGCCGATAAGAGATGTCGGATTGCAATACTGCACTCTTGACCTGGCGAAAGAATCTCCTTGATACGGCACGCATTTTAGGAATACGACCTGGCGATCATACATTTTCGTCCATGTAATTCCAACGAAATGGTTCATCGGGCGGGCGGCCCAAATCTCCGGTGCGAGACTATAGCGCACGTTGTTTCTGGCGTTGACAGAATGAGAACGCGGGTGCCCCCCTTCTCTCGCTTTTCGAGAAGTGGGAGCCGCTAGTGAATCGTCTTCGTCTTCCTCGACATGTAATCCATCGGCAAATACTTCCAGAGCGTGTATGGCGTCGTGAAGTAGGCCTTGCCACGGCACATCTGCGTCACTTTCTGGACAAACTGCACCAATACGAAATTCGAGGCCAGCATAACCGCGAAAGGCTATTTAGCGCGACGCGCGACGGTTCGCCTTCTTGACCGCCTTCCGTTGCGCCTTCGCGTATTTCTTCATTGCTTTCCGCTGTTTCTTGTCTGCCTTCCTTAACATTTTTTGCTGCTTCTTGGCCGCCTTCTGGGACTGGCGCGCGTTTTCTGCGACACTGATGCGTTGAGCTTTAGCCGGTATCGACCCTGCAACACTCAAGGCGACCAGCAGCATGAAAGCGGCAATTCGTTTCATAACGTCTCCGAACGGAAGATCCTGGAGCGATCTTACACCGAAGCTGCGCCCGGGCTGGCACACAAGGTGTTACTTCTGCAATCTGGGCGGACGGCCCAGACAATCTTGGGTGCCCCACTCATCGCGTTCTTTGCGATGAGTGGGATTCGAACCACTTCGACATGGAAAAAGGCGCTTCGTAAGCACAGGCTTTCGCGCGTGACCGTAACGCGAACCTCAGTCGGATTGTGACCTTCCCACTCATTCGCAAAACACGCGAATGAGTGGGGCGCCCACTTTTTCGTTCTGCCAACATCAAGCGCAAGAAACGCTATACTTTCCCATTCGAGATGTGGGCCACCCGTCACTGCCTGGCTCGCTCGGCTCATTTGTAGTTCCGATCGATCCATTCCGGATAGCGATACTTCAGCATGTAAGAGATCCACATTCCTTGCGCGGTCGAGTGGGCGGCCGGCAACTCATCGCCAAAAGAGAAGCGGTAAGGCGTTCGAGTCCAACCGTGCCAGCTTTCTAGCCAACCCCCGCCGATCTGCTGCGCAGCAAAGGCTCTTTCGACCCATCGGGGCCGGATCAGATCGGGCCTGCCGGCTGCCAGCAGAAATGCGAGCCGTTGCAGGTAGAGGTCCGTCACCCGAAAATCGAGAGCAGCTTCCCATGCGATTCGCTCCTCGATTTTTTGCATCAGGCGATCCATCTCAGGCGTGGAGCCTTTGGATTTTCGGTAGAAGTACAGGGCGAACAGTTGGTGCGTCGCTTTTCCCGTTCGATACTTGTCCGGAGAGAACATGTCTTCCCGTTCCTTGGGCGACAGGGGGACGTCGCTCGGAGCGACTCCGTGCAGTATCCAACGCTGGTACTCCTCGAGACTGTGGAGTTCCCGGTCGCTCGGGGCATTCGCCGGCATCGCGGGATCGACCATCTTGCCGAAGACATTCGCTTCGACCTTCCAGGCGTCAACGAAACTGGAACCGAGGGCCTTCATCCGTGGCTCACTGGAAAGCGAGGCACAGTCCACCACCATGTGGGCGGTCGCGGAGTTGGATAGAAGAGAGCGGCCTTCGGGCGTGGAGACGCTTCCCGCCGCAGTTTGGCGATACTGCCTGAGCGCCCAGTCCGTGCTGCGCGCGAGCGTCCGATCGAGATTCCCAACGAACTCCGCTCGGGAAGGCCGCCGGATCGAGACATTGTTGTTGAGCAGCGCCGCTCCGAGCGCAAGCACTAACAGGATTGCAACGGACGCAGCGATTCGTCGCAACCACCTGAGGAAGGTGCCGCGTGCCGCTCTTCTGCCAGCCGGAATTCCCATCTTGGCCCCCAGGGACCCACTCCAACCGAGAGCGATTTAAGTTCGTGTTCCCTCGACCAGCGATACCCCCGGCTGGCCCACATCTCCGGTGCGAGACTATAGCCCACTTTGTTCTTGGTATTGGCAGAACGAGAACGCGGGTGCCCCACTCATCGCGTACTTTGCGATGAGTGGGAGCCCGCTAGTGAATCGTCTTCGTCTTGCGCGACATGTAATCCATCAGCAGATATTGGCCGAGCGTGTACGGCGTCGTAAAGTATGCCTTGCCCCGGCACATCTGCGTCACTTTCTGAACAAACTGCACCAGTCCATAGTCCGACGCCAGCATGAATGTGTTGATCAGTACGCCCGCCCGTTTGCACTTCGAAACTTCTTCGAGCGTCTGGCTCACCACCAGCGGATCGAGCCCAAACGCGTTCTTGTAAATGCGCCCGTCTTCGAGTGTGAGTGCGGAAGGCTTGCCGTCGGTGATCATGACGATCTGCTTCATGTCCTTGCGCTGGCGCTGCAGGATGCGCTGCGCCATGCGCAGGCCCTCGCGCGTGTTCGTGTAGTACGGCCCGACCTTCACCCGCGCCAGTTGAGAGAGCGGGACTTCTTCCGCCGAATCGTGAAACAGCACCAGCGACAACGAGTCTCCGGGATACTGCGTCCGAATCAGTTGCGACAGGGCCATCGCAACTTTCTTCGCCGGAGTGAAGCGGTCTTCCCCATACAGAATCATCGAATGCGAACAGTCGAGCATCAGCACCGTCGCGCACGACGACTGGTACTCGCACTGATGCACCTGCAGATCGTTGTATTCGAGGTTCAGAGGAAGCCCGAGCCCTTCGCGCTGAATGGCCGACGACAGCGTCGCCGTGATGTCGAGGTTCAACGTATCGCCAAACTCATACTGCTTCAAAGCGCCGCTCGCTTCGATGCCCGTCGCCATGTCGCGCGTGTCATGACGTCCAAAACTCGACTTGCCGAGCGACCCCAGCAGATCGCGCAGCGCTTTGAATCCCAAAAAGTCGAGGCTCTTGTCGGTGATCTCGAACTTCGCCTGCGGTTGCGCGTCGCCGACCTGTCCACCCACGCTCGACTGCCGGGAAGGATCGTGCGGCTGGGCTTCGAATGGACGATCAATCGAAATGTAGTCTTCCTGCTGCATGCGCTCGATCAGCTTCTCGATCAGCTCGTCGAGTTCGCCCTCCATCTGCATCTGCTGGAGCCGGTCGCGCATTTCTTCGTCAAACATCTCGCCATTGAGCAGTGCCTGTTCGAGGGCGCGTCGCAGTTCGTCCAGCGTCTGCTCGCCTTCCGGCAGTTCGTACCAGAAATTGTCGTTGAACCCGCTCTGCAGAAAATAGTCCGAGAGCGCGCTGAGCAAGTCTTCCATGCTCATATCGCCAGCAGGGTCGGGAATGTATTTGGAGTAACGGATGCGTTTCATAAAAGCAGCTTTTAGCTCTTGGCTCTTAGCTCTTAGCTCTTAGCCATAGGAGTCTAACGTAAGTCAGGTCTTCGAACGACGAATAGCCCCGAGCGGCGAATACGGGACTAGCAACGACACACCAAGAGCTAACGGCTAAAAGCCAAAAGCCAAAGGCTGAGCTAATTAAACCCTCTCTTCCGCCCGAACCCCGGCTCGTCCCGCTCAAACGAAGGTTTCTCAGCGACCTTCATTGGCTTCTCGCCCGCCGTAAACACGCGCTCCTCGTTGCGTCCGATTTTCTTGTGCGCGTGCAGTCCTTCCAGGACGAACTCCGCCGCTGACACCTGCATCTCGGCGCTGTCTTTCGTGTTCACGTTCAGCTTGCCAAGTTTTTCCATCAGCCCCTGAATCTGGCTTAGGCCTTCGAGCACATCCTCGGCTGCGGCATTATCGCTGAGCTGAATCTCGCCGCCCAGATCGAACCACTGCACCACCTGATTCATGTTGACGCCATGAAGATAAGTATCAAACGTCTTCGCAATCGCCGTGCGGATCAACTCGCGGCTCACATAGTCCGCGCCCTTCATCTCGCCTTCGTACTCCAGTTCCAGCTTGCCCGTGATCGCCGGCAGCGCCGCGTAGATGTCGCTGATCCGCGGCACGATAAGTTTCTCCCGATGCGTCAGCGCGCGCCGCTCGGCATTCGAAACCACGTTCTCGATCGCCGAGATCGGCAGCCGCTGGCTCACGCCCGACCGCTTGTCGATCTTCTTGTCGTCACGCGCCACGAAAGCGATCCGCTCGATCGCTTCCCGCACATACTTCGGAACGTGCAGCCGTGAGCCGTCGCGGTCATTCTCGCGATCGTTCTCGCGATCGAGCCAGGCTTCCTGTGCGGTAATCGCGATCCCTTCTTCCACCGTCGCCGGATAGTGGGTGCGAATCTCGGACCCGATGCGATCCTTCAGCGGCGTAATGATCTTGCCGCGCGCGGTGTAGTCCTCGGGGTTCGCGCTGAACACAATCGCGACATCCAGCGGCAGCCGGATCGGATAGCCCTTAATCTGCACGTCGCCTTCCTGCATGATGTTGAAGAGTCCGACTTGAATCTTGCCCGCCAGATCCGGCAACTCGTTAATCGCAAAAATTCCGCGATTAGCGCGGGGCAGCAACCCATAATGCACGGTGAACTCGCTCGATAGTTCGTGCCCGCCACGCGCCGCCTTGATCGGATCGATATCGCCGATCAGGTCCGCGATCGTGACATCCGGCGTGGCCAGCTTCTCCACGTAGCGGTGCTCGGGCGTGAGCCAGGCAATTGGCGTGGCGTCTCCTTCTTTCGCAACCAGCTCGCGGCACCGGCGGCAGATCGGAGCATAGGGGTTATCGTGAATCTCGCAACCCGCGACGTAAGGCATCTGCGGATCAAGTAGCGCCGTCAGCGCCCTTAGAATTCGGCTCTTCGCCTGTCCCCGCAACCCGAGGAGAATAAAATTGTGCCGCGAGAGGATCGCGTTCACGATCTGAGGCACCACCGTGTCGTCGTACCCAATGATGCCTGGAAATATCGAACTGCCCTCGCGCAGCCGCGACATCAGGTTCTCGCGCAGCTCATCCTTTACCCGCCGCGAACCGAGACGCTGTTCGGTGAAAGGACTTCGGCGCAACTCGCCGAGAGTCCGGGCAACACTCATGGTGGGAACCCCCAAAAGGAAACGGCCTTACGCGGATTATACCGCCGAGGAACGCTGTCAGCTTTCAGCCGTCAGTTATCAGTTGTCAGTAAAAACTGATTTAACTGAAAACTGACAGCGGAGAGCTAAGAGCTAGTTCCACCGCGCCTTCGCCGCCCGCCGCAGACCAGGCAGAATGGCCTCGAGATAGCCGACCACCGCCTCCAGACGTTTTGCTTCCGACAGAGTCGAGAGCAGGTTCTGCTTGAAGTCGAGGTCGAGCGGAAGCGATCCTGCGAGTAAGAAGGAAAGATTGCCGGCATGATCGTCGGGTCCGGAGGGCTCTGCCCCGGCTAGTTTCGCGATCTCTGCGTGCAACCGCACTGCCTGCGTCACCATCTGGGCTGCCGGCTTGCCGGGTTCGTCTTCAACCACCGAAATCTCGGCCTGCAAAAACGGTCGATCTTCGTTGACCTGGATCACCTCAAACCGCTCGACCCCACGCGTCAGGATGTCCATGCGCCCATCGTCGTATTTCTTGGTGACCGACATGATCTCGGCCGTGCAGCCGATGTCGGCGACTCCATCGGAAGACGCCCGCACCACACCGAACGGCTTCTTCTGTTCCAGGCATTCCGCGATCATCTCCTTATAGCGCGGCTCGAAGATGTGCAGCGGCAGGGGAACGCCCGGCAGCAGCACCAGTTCGAGCGGAAAGATGGGCAACAGCGAATTCACGCCGCCTCCAATTGCAGACGATTTTACGCTATAAGAAGTTCTCAGTTCCCAGTTCTCAGTGGGAACTGAATGGTTGTTGGGTTTTTCTGAGAGCTGAGAACCGGGAACTGAGAACTTGATATGAATTGACTTGCCCGCCCCGCAGGCGATACAAGAGACGCCATGGAGATGGACGGGAAAGTCGTGGTTGTGACCGGGGCTTCCATGGGAATTGGGGAAGCGATTGCCAAAGTTTTTGCCGACGAAGGGGCCAGCGTGGTGTTGCTTTCGCGCGATGCCAGTCGCGCCGAGGCAGCCCGCCACCGGGTCGGCCACACCGACCGCACGCTCGCCATGGCCTGCGATGTTCGCAATCGCGAAGATGTCGACCGCGCGCTTGCCCTCACGCTGCACCACTTTGATCGCGTGGATGTGTGGG
This sequence comes from Acidobacteriaceae bacterium, assembly GCA_003131315.1. Lineage (GTDB taxonomy): Bacteria > Acidobacteriota > Terriglobia > Terriglobales > Acidobacteriaceae > Acidiflorens. The sequence continues at coordinate 61,630 of PKUV01000140.1, read as the reverse complement.
TCAATAACGCGGGCGTGGGCATTCGCGACTCGGTCGCCGATATGGAAGCGCCCACATGCCGCGAATTGTTCGAAACCAATTTCTTCGGCACCATCGCCTGCATGCAGGCGGTGGTGCCCGCCATGCGCGAAGAAGGCGGCGGAACCATCATCAACATATCGAGCGTTGCCGGACACATTCCGGTGCCGTTTATGGCTGTGTACTGTGCCAGCAAATTTGCCATAAACGCTATCGGGAAAGGCGCCCGGCTTGAGTTGAAGCGCGACAACATCAACGTGCTTACCGTCTGTCCCGGCTACGTGCGCACCGAATTCGGCGAGCACTTCGTCGCCAATCGCCAGGGCACCGTCCGCCCGCAATCCGTGCGCGGCGTCACGACTGAGCGAGTGGCGCAAGCGGCCTATCGCGGATATCGCAAAAGAAAGCGTGAGGTCGTCGTACCCTGGACCATGATTCCAGTCATAAAGCTGTACCAGTTGTTTCCGGGATTGGTCGAGTGGGCAATGGCAAAGGCAATGCGGAATTCGCGCGAAGGTAAAGAAAGGTAAATTCGTCTAACCTGCAGTCGCCCGAAGCATCCAATGAAATAGGCAGAACTGCAGTCTTCCACCCCCTCCGAAGGACCGTTTGCACGGCGGCCCTTGGGGGTGGAGGCTGCCGTTAACTTTTCTTGTGCTCCCTTTTCGTTAGAATAAGGTTTATGAGATTCCGATCCCGACCTGCGCGGTTGATGTTCCCCTTGCTTCTTTCTCTGGCCGCAGTGTTTAGCGTCCTGTTGCTAATCATGCCTCAGGCTGCACGCGCACAGGAGGGCCCCCTCGACAAATCCGAGCCCAAGGGGACCACGGTCGAGGAAATCATCAAGCGCTTCTCCATCAAGGAGAAAGAGTTCAAGGAGGCGCGCGATCAGTACACCTACCGGCAGGACGTCAAGGTCATGACGCTCGACGGCGACACCCCGGACGGCTACTACCAGCAAGTGTTCGACGTGACCTTCGACGACAAGGGACGCAAGATCAAGAACGTGGTCTTTGCGCCGCAGCCGACACTGCAGCGCCTCATGATGACCGAGGAAGATTTTGACGACATCGAGAACCGCCTCCCGTTCGTTCTGACCTCGGATGAAATCGGGGAATACGACATCCTGTACGTCGGCCAGCAAAAACAGGACGAACTGAGCACCTATGTCTTCGATATTGCCCCCAAGCAGATCAGCGGCAAGAAGCGCTATTTCCAGGGGCGAATCTGGGTGGACAACCGCGATTTTCAGATCGTGGAAACTTACGGCAAGACCGTACCCGACATCCGGAAGAAAAAGGGCAACGAGAATCTGTTCCCCAAGTTCACCACCTGGCGCGAACAGATTGACGGCCAGTACTGGTTCCCCACCTACACGCGCGCCGAGGACACCCTCAAGTTCTCCATGGGGGACATCAAGATCCGCGAGATCATCAAGTACACGAACTACAAACGCTTCGGATCAAAATCGAAGATCACTTACGAAGGCCAGGAAGTTAAGAAGGCCGAGCCGAAAGCGGGAGAGCAGAAACCGACTGAGCCGCCAAAGCCGCAGTAGAAGCCAGGTTCAGAGTTCCGGTCAAGATAATTGGCTGGGTGCCCCACTCATTCGCGTTCTGTGCGAATGAGTGGGAATTTCGCGATACCGTCGAGGCTCGCGGCCGAATCCCACTCATCGCAAAGAACGCGATGAGTGGGGCACCCGCAATTTCCACTTCGGAGCCCGTCGTTCTTTGAAACTCTGAAACCTTAGTAAAACAGATACTTTCTCCACTTATCATCCGAGTGCCCCATCAGGCGCATGATGTGGCGACTGGTGTGGAGATTGAAGGAGCGGGGTTCGCGCGTGGGCTTCATGTTGGCTTCATGAGGAAGCTGGTTGCCTTTGCGGCGGTTGCAGGAATGGCAGCAGGCGACGAGGTTCTCCCAGGTGGAGAGGCCGCCGCGCGACCGCGGAATCACGTGGTCCAGCGTAAGTTCGCCGGATGGAAGCGTGGTGCTGCAATACTGGCAGGTATTGCGGTCACGCAGCAGGATGTTTTTCCGCGACAGCGCCCGCGATTGGTGCGGAATCCGGCGATACTCCAGCAACCGGATCACCGAGGGCACGCGGATGGCAACGCGGGCGGCGTGCAGGAAGTGTCCGTTTTCTTCTTCGGTCATGGCGACGCCCTTCAGCACCAGCACGATCGCGCGGCGCGCGGCACAGACGTTGATCGGCTCGTAGGAGGCGTTCAACACCAGCACGGGCTGGTGCAGCGCGTAGCCATCCCCTTCGGAATGCATGCCGGAGCCAAGCATCGCGGCCGGGAGGTGCGATCGTATGCTTCCACCGAAATTGTGCAATCGCAACGACATGATTTCTACCCGTGAGCCGCCATGCCCAGGCGATCTTCACTCCCTTCCTCCGGCACATCCTCCGGCAAGGCGATGACATCGGAAACTTGCAACGCGCGCGCTACTGTCGCCACCCACACCCGCGCTGCTCCTGCGCGGAGAAGGACCCGCGCGCACTCCGAGACCGTAGCCCCCGTAGTGAAGACGTCATCCACCAACAAGATGTCGCGGTTCAATATTCGCGTTGGATCGCTCACCGCAAAAGCGCCACGCATGTTCTCGCGCCGTTGATGACGAGTCAGGCCAATCTGGCTTCCGGTCTCGCGGCGGCGCACCAGGATTCCCGTGCACAGATCAAATCTTTTCGGACGCGACAGTTGCTTCAGCGCGCCCCGCGCAATCATCTCCGCCTGATTGAATCCGCGCTGCGCTTGCTTGCGCGTATGCAGGGGAACAGGGACCACCGCGATCGTCCCAACGGGCATCGCCTGTTCCAGGTTGGCAATCGTCTCTGCCAGCATGCGCCCCAGAACTGCCGCCGCGGGACGAACCTGCTGGAACTTGAGCACATGGATCAGGTCGCGCAACCCACCGTCATAGCGCCCATAAGCAACCGCTCGCTCGAACGGCGGATCCACGCGCTGACACAGCAGGCACCGCGGCTCTCCGCGATCCGCATCTCCGCGATCCGCCTCTAAGCGATCAATGCAGGCTGGGAAGTGCAGCGCTTCTCCACAAACGGAGCAGTACGACCCCTTCAGCGGTCGCAGCGCGATCAAACAGGTTTCACAAACGGGAAGTCGGGAAACTCTGACCAGTGGGAAACCACAGATACGGCAATCGGCGGGAAAAAGCGTGAAGAATAAAGTCGCAGCAGCGCGCTTGGCAAAGCCGGCGAACCCATGGTCCGCCGCTTGGCCCTGGGCAGCCCGTATTCGAAACCCAGTACTGCTGAAGACGGCCTCCCGCACCCCCGGCAAGCCGATGACGCTTCGCCGGGCTACACTTCGTCAGTATAGCCGCGGTGCACGCCCTATGCAACGCGGCTATCGGACTTCGAACCGTTCGGCGGTTGACTCTGTGACTGCTTGCGGTCGGGCTGAACGCGTTCGAGCGCCGGAATCGTCCGCAAGACGTAGCCCCGTTGATCGCAGCGCCCACAGCGGACCGTTTGCAGTAACAAAAGCGGAAGCACATGCTTCTCAAAGAAACCGCGAGGGCGGGAGCGATATGCTTCTTGTGCGCCACATCCCCGGCAGTGGAATTCCTCGAAAAACCGGCTCCAAGACGGGCTGGCAAGGGGAGTCACAAAATACCTCCAGGACAGGACCATTCTAACCCTGGTTAAGATGCAAAGTTGCGGATATAAAGATGCGGTCTCCGCTCACCCACCTTTCCTAAGTGAGCGCTGCACTTGTAAAGCTGCCTTTCGGCATGTTAAGGTGCGCCGTCGCTGCTACTGTGAATCGGCAATGAAATCCCTAGTGACCACGAGGACCCTATGAGCACCCCTGCGGCGAATACTGAAGCCCCCCGCAAGCATCGCCCCTATGTTCCGGAATCGATGGAAATGAAGGAGTTTACCTTCCGGGCCGTACTGATCGGCCTGTTCTTGACCGCCCTACTCGGCTCTGCGAACGCGTACCTCGGTCTCAAGGCGGGGATGACGATTGCCGCGACCTATCCGGCAGCCGTCATCTCGATGGCACTGCTGCGGTTGATGAAGGGTTCACTGCTCGAAGAAAACATCGCGCGAACCGTGGGCTCGATTGGCGAGTCGGTGGCGGCGGGCGCAATATTCACCATCCCTGCCTTTGTGATGGCCGGTCTGTGGCCGACACTGACGCCGGATTTCAGAACACCCGAATACTGGAAATCCGTAGCCCTGATGATGATCGGGGGCACGCTGGGCATCCTGTTCGTGACCCTCTTGCGCCGCGTGATGGTCGAGGATCCCGACCTGCCGTTTCCCGAATCCGTGGCCGCCTCCGAGATTCACAAGGCCGGACAACAGGGAGCCAAGGCCGCGAAGATTCTGTTTGCCAACATGGGCTTCGGCGCGTTCATGTATCTGCTGGGAGCAGTCAATGTTTTCAATCCCAGCAACACTTTCCCCATGAAGATCAGCGACCTGGGAAAGAAGTTGCTGCTCCGCACCAGTACGAATCCAAACGTGGCTACGACGATCACCGGTGGCGCCACGCTGTTAACGGCACCCGACATTAGCCCTGCCTATCTTGGCGTGGGATACATCATTGGCCCAAGACTGGCCGCCTTGAACTTCGCCGGAGGCGTGCTGGCATGGGGCCTGTTGGTTCCACTCCTAACCTTCACCATTGGTCCGTACATCCAGGCGTCAATGCCCGAGGGACAAACCATCGCATGGCCTCTGTTGGCACAAGCCATCTACTTCTCGATTGTGCGGCCGATCGCGGTGGGCGGGATGCTCGTGGGCGCGACCTACACGCTGTTCAAGATGCGCAAGCAATTGGCCCTCGGCATGGGCCGCGCCGTTTCCGATTTGAAAAAGTCGGCGGCAGTGCAAGCCGCTACAAATCGCACTGAGCGAGATTTGCCCGCCAAGGCAGTATTTGCCGGCATCGCCGTCGTATTCGTGGCCATGATTCTGCTCTACCACTATTTCATCAGCGGAGCAGGCAATCTGTCGACTTCCACCATTCTGTCCGGCTCCCTGGTCGCAGCCGGCGTGATGATCATCGTCGGATTTTTCTTTGCCGCCGTTTCTGGGAACTTGGTCGGCATGATCGGATCCTCGAACAATCCAGTCTCAGGGCTCACGCTGTGCACGCTAGTGATTGCTGCGCTTCTCATGGTCGCGCTTGGCGTTTCCGGAACGGGTGGAGTGGCAGCGGTACTTGGAGTAGCAGCAGTGGTGTGCGTTTCATCCGCTGTGGCGGGTGAGATGCTCCAGGACTTGAAGGTCGGACACATTCTCGGCGGCACGCCCTCCAAGATGCAGATCGGAGATCTTCTCGGCATCGTCGTGGCATCGCTCGTCCTGTTCTTCCCGATCGCGATCCTTGCCAAGGCGTACACCTTCGGCAGCCCGGCGCTCCCGGCTCCGCAGGCGGGACTCATGGCCATGCTGTCCAAGGGAATCGTGGGCGGCGACATGGCGTGGCCGCTGGTGATCGTTGGCATCCTGCTGGGACTGGCGATGATCATGATCGAGGTGAAGAGCGTGATGCTCTTCGCGGTCGGCATGTATCTGCCGTTAGGCACAACCTTTGCCATCTTTCTCGGAGGCGTGATTCGCTGGATCACCGACAAATTGCGCGATCGCCGTGGCCTTAACGATGCCCAGAAGGCGCGCGTGGAAAACTCCGGCGTCCTGACGGCCTCGGGTCTGATCGCGGGCGAAGCGCTGTGCGGCCTGCTCATCGCGGGCCTGGTGGGCTCTGGCCACGACGTGACGTTGTTCAAGTGGACGCCTCCATTTCTTCTGGCACTAGGCGCACTCGCCGTGCTGGCGATTGTCATGATCCGAGTTCCGCTGGCCAACGCCGGCCGGCCCGAGGATCCGGCGCCGCCGACTGCGATTATGTGAGGTCAGAGGTTCGAGGTCAGATTGCAGAGGTGAAAACCTGCGTGTGCGAGCGGGTGCTGCTTCTGCATTCTGACTTCTTCGTTGTTGCCTTCCTCCGTGCTCCTCTGTGTCCGCTGTGGTTAAATCTTGTCAGTGTCCATTGCCGAAAACATCGCGCAGATCCGCGAGCAGATCGCAGCGGCCGCCCGCCGTGCCGGGCGCAATCCCGCTGACATCACTCTGATGGCCGTGAGCAAGACTTTTCCGGTCGAGAGCATCCGCGATGCGTACGCTGCTGGGCTGCGCGTTTTCGGCGAGAACAGGGTGCAGGAGTTTGCCGGAAAGGCGAATGCTCTGCGCGACTTGCCTGACGCCGAATGGCACCTGATCGGACATCTGCAGACAAATAAGGCCGCGAAGGCGACGGAGTTGTTTGACGCGGTGGATTCAGTTGACTCAGTGCGGATGGCGGAGAAGCTGAATGCGTTCGCGGAAAGCGCGGGCAAGACGTTATCCGTCCTGATCGAGATCAATGTGGGTGGCGAGCAGGCAAAAAACGGAGTCGCACCAGGCTCGGAGGAACTGGAGCAGATTCTGCGCGGCGGGCCGCGATGGGGAAATCTGAAAATTCACGGCCTGATGACCGTCCCGCCGTACACAGAAGATCCCGAGGGCTCGCGACCCTATTTCCGCCAACTCCGTCAGATTCGGGACAGCATCGCCGCCCGTGAGCTGCCGAAAATCGGCACGTCTGTTCTTTCCATGGGCATGTCGCATGATTTCGAAGTCGCGATTGAAGAGGGAGCGACGTGTGTGCGCGTCGGGACGGCGATCTTCGGGGAGAGAGCAAAAGCTTAACCACAGGGGCCACAGAGGAACACAGAGGAAAATCTAAGAAATGTTGTCAGGTTTCCCCTGTGTACCTCTGTGGCCCCTGTGGTAGCGCTTTTCGATGGTAGCAATTCAAAATTCGCCCACCGGCGCGACCTTCGCGGTAAGAGTCCACCCGCGCGCGAAGAAGAATGCCATCACCGGCGAAGTAGGCGACGCGCTGAAACTCGCCCTCACCGCCCCTCCTGTGGACGGCAAGGCCAACGAGGCCTGCATTGATTTTTTCGCAAAATTTTTGAAGGTACCGCATTCCTCCGTTACTATTGCAGCCGGCCAGAGCAGCCGGAATAAAGTGGTCCGTGTGGCGGGTTTGTCGGCAGAGGAAGTCCGGCGGCGTTTGAAAATCTGAAATCAGCATCAGGAGCCATGTTTGACCTTCTCCGAACGTTTGCAGGAAATTCGGTCCGGCTTTGAGCGGCCCTTCTGGGTCGCAAACATCACCGAGATATTCGAACGCCTTTCCTACTATGGGGCTTTTGCTTCTCTTGCCCTGTATCTGCAGGAGAAGCTGAATTTCTCGACTGAGCAAACCGGGACTCTGACGGGCTTGTTCGGTGGCATGGTATGGTTTCTCGCCATCTTCGGAGGAGCCGCCGCCGATCGCCTCGGCTTTCGCCGCGCTCTTTCGATGGCCTACCTCATCCTGGCCGCAGCCTATTTCTTGATCGGATCGATTGGAGCGTCATGGCTGGCGCCGGTGCGCAACGCGGTGCCGCTGGGATTGTTTGTCGGCTGCATTCTCATCCTCCCCGCGCTCGGCATCTCGCTGGTGAAGCCTTGCGTGGTAGGCACCACCGCGCGAGCCTCAAAGGAAAACGTCCGCTCCATCGGCTACTCGATTTACTACACAATGGTCAACATCGGCGGAGCCCTTGGACCGCTATTCGCTTCCTGGGCCCATCGCCACCTGGGAGTTGAGAATGTTTACCGCATTGCGGCAGTCAGCGTCTTCGCGATGTTCTTTGTGGTCATCTTCTTCTTCCGCGAACCGCGCAAGCCCGGGGATGCGCCTCCCCCGTCGATCGCGACGGTCGCGCGGAACTTCTGCGTCGTAGTGGGCAATTACAGGCTGGTCCTGCCGGTGCTGCTGATCGCGCTGGTGCTGCGCATCGGTTTGTTGATCTATCCGAGATACACCATACCTTGGTGGATATGGAGCGCGCTGCTCATTCTCGTGCTCGCAGGGATCAGCCGCTTTATGTGGTTCCTCGTGCTTTTTGCCGGCTACTGGGTGGTGTTCTGGCAGCAGTACATCAGTTTGCCCGGCTACATTCACGGCTACATCAACTCCAACGCTAACGTCGAAATCATCCTGGTAACTGATGGGCTAACCGTGATCTGCCTCACGCTCGCGGTGAATTATCTGACTCGCAAGATCCCCGCATTTCAGGCCGTGATTCTGGGCACGGTGATCACTTCTGTTTCGTGGGTGATCCTCGCCCTGCGGCCGACGCTCTGGGGCGCGGTGCTTTCCCTGTTTGTGCTGGCGCTCGGCGAAATCATTCAATCTCCTCGCTATTACGAATACATCTCGCGCCTCGCGCCTCCCGGACAGCAGGGCACTTACATGGGCTTCGCGTTCCTGCCGATCGGAATTGGATCGCTGATCGGTGGCTGGTTTGGCGGCACCCTGGTTCACCACTTCGGAGAAGTCACTCATCAACCGGCGCGGATCTGGTGGAGCGTCACTGCGGTCGGCCTAGCCACCGCGGCGCTGCTTTGGATTTATGACAAAACTCTGCGGACAGGCGGCACACCTCCCACAAAGTAAGCCGCTCCCGCGACCATATCACTGTGACGCCAGATCACAGCACTCGCTTGGCACTCCCTTTATCATGAGCAACTCTTCGCAAACTGACAGGCGGAGAACGCCGTTGCTGCATGAGGAGAAGATGTCCAACAGCAAAATCACGCCCAGCTACATTGCCGACCACATCCGGCGCGTGCTGAAGGATGGCGGGTCGGCACCGCACTCGGAAGACGTGCAACGCTTTTTCAAGGAAGAAATACAATCGCGCGGCTGGTACACGGCTGAACTAAGAAAATTTGCGGTGCGGTTCCGGCGCAGCATCGCCCGAGAACGGGGCATGGATTTCGTGGTGCAAGTCGCCGACCAACTTTTCTCTGGCCGGATTCTTGCAGAGAAGGCGATGGCTGTTCTCCTGCTCGAAAAACAGACGAAGAACTTTGGCGAGAAGGAATTTCAGCTCTTCGCCTCATGGCTCGACCGTGTAACCAGTTGGGCCGATCACGACGCGCTGGCGCATTATCTGCTGGCTCCGATGGTGGCCGCCGATCCTGCCCGTTGCCGCCAGGTTTTCCTCTGGGCGAAGTCGCCGAATCGTTGGCGGCGGCGCGCGGCGTGTGTGGCGCTGATCCGCGGAGCGCGCGAGCAGCGGTTCTTTGAACAGATCGTGCGACTTTCGAATCAATTGCTGAATGACGAAGACGACATGGTGCAGAAGGGATTGGGCTGGCTTTTGCGCGAGACGGCCAAAGCCGATCCGAAGCGCACCGTGCCCTACTTGATCAAAATTCGGCAAAATGCGCCACGACTTGTGTTGCGGACCGCTTGTGAGACGCTGCCGGTTGCCTCGCGGAAGCAAGTGTTGCGCGAACGAACAAAAGCTTAACCACAGGAGGCACAGAGGAACACAGAGGAGAATTAAGATATGCATGGGGTTTCCTCTGTGTATCCCTGTGTACCTCTGTGACCTCTGTGGTAGCGCATTTCGACGGTAGCGATGCACAATCCGCCGTCAGTGCCCTTCCTCCTCCAGAAATTTCTCCACTTCCAGAGCCGCCATGCAGCCGGAACCAGCGGCAGTAATGGCTTGGCGGTAGCGGCGGTCCTGCACGTCGCCGCACGCGAACACACCCGGCACTCGCGTGAAAACATTCTTTTGCGTCACCAGGTAGCCATCGGCATCGGTTTCGAGTTGGCCCTCGAACATCTTGGCGTTCGGGATGTGGCCGATCCCAAGAAACATTGCGCTCGCCGGGAAATCCCAGCTTTCGCCGCTCTTCAGATTGCGCAGACGCAGCGCGGTGACTTCCTTCTTGCTGACATCGAGAACGTCGTCCACCACGGTATCGGTGAGAAAGGCGATCTTTGAATTAGAACGTGCGCGATCGAGCATGATTTTCGAAGCGCGAAACTGTTCGCGACGATGGATGAGTGTCACCTTGCTCGCGAAACGCGTCAGAAATGTCGCTTCTTCCATGGCGGAGTCGCCGCCGCCGATCACCACAATTTCCTTGCCGGAGAAAAAGAAGCCATCGCAAGTAGCGCAGGAAGAAACACCGTGGCCGATCAGCGCGTGTTCGTTCGGCAGGCCGAGCCAGCGCGCCGATGCTCCGCTGGCGATGATGAGCGTATGGGTCTGAATGGTCTCTTTGCCGACGCTTAACTCGAACGGATGTTTGCTCAAATCGGCTTTGACCACGTGGCCCATTTGATAGTCGGCGCCGAAGCGCGCCGCCTGCTTGCGCATGTTCTCGATCAGTTCCGGCCCCTGGATACCTTCGGGAAAACCGGGAAAGTTTTCCACCAACGTGGTCAGCGATAATTGTCCGCCCGGTTCATGGCCTTCGATCACCAGCGGCTTGAGGTTGGCGCGGGCGGTGTAGAGGGCGGCGGTGTGACCGGCACATCCGGAGCCCATGATCACAACATTGCGTATGTCCATAGTAGTAAGAAACAGTGTCAGTAGATAGATTCTGAAAAATAGATTTCGCTTCAGACCGCAAAGCCGGCGGGACAACCTACGGATTCTTCTTGCTGCCGGCGCCCGCCTTGGTCGAAGTTCCCACGCCCATGCGAGCCAGTTCCTCGGGCACCATTTTGCGTGCGCCGAGAGCGTCGCGATAGCGCTCCATAATCGAAGAGGCGGCGCGGAAGATCGACTCGTACGCGCTCTGGTCCTTCGCCGGACTTCCCTCTTCTCCCGAGCACCGCGCCAGAGCCACCGACGATTTTCCAAAGCGCTCCAGTTTGACGCGCGAAACCGGCGTACTGGTGGACAACATCGCGGTCGCGGAAGCAACCGCGGAAGCACTATCCTCGATCGAGACCTGCATCAGATCTTTTGGCTCGCGCACGCGCAGCACGAGCGTCTCCACCATATTCGTCGAATCCACGCTCAACGAGTATTGGACGTTGCTGAACAGGGTGGCGCCGGGGAACTCGCGCCGAACCCTTACCCAATCGGCCGCCGAGACCGCACCGGGCGGTAAGGGCTGCATACCGGGGATTGGAGTGCTCTGGTCGAGTGTGGAATGCCCGCGAGCCACTTCATAATCTTTGCTGAACGCCGGCTTGCCCGGTACCTTGGCCAGCGCCGACGATAATTCCTTCTGCTCTTCGGTCGAAGGTGCGCACACGTTGATGACGTTTACTTTTATCGGAGGCTGGGCGCTGACCGGAGGAGTCTGGGCGGAAGCTACCGCCGCCATAGCCATGACCGCCGTCATGATCAGAATTTTGTGAGGGAACACGGCGAAATTGTATCAGGGGAATGCAGAGGTCAGAGGTCAGATTTCAGAGGTGAAACCCTATGAGTGGACACAGCAGTGCAGCAGCCAGAGGTTTTACCTCTGCAATCTGACCTCTGACTTCTGCAATCCTAGTCGGCTGCCCCGGAATCGGCCTCGATGGCACCATGCCGGCGCAGCAACTGCGGCAGATTCTGCGAAAACGCCGAGCGCGGCAATACCATGTCACAGCCCACTTCGTGCGCTTTCTGCTTCAAGTCGCCCTGCACGTGCGAGAGAAACCCAATGATCGACGTTCCCTTCTTCAGCTTGCTTTTCAGTTTCGGGATGAGCGTCAAAGGCTTGGCATTGGCGTTGTTCAAGTCGAAGATGATCAGGGAAGGTTTTTCTTCGCCGTTGCTCTTCATCCGCTCGGTGAGTTCCTTCTCGTTTTTCACGAACTCCACCTTCACGTTCATCTTGCGGCCCGTGTCCTGAATCTTGCTCAGGAAGAACAGGTCTTCGACAAACGCGAAGACGCGCGAAGCCGCATCCTCTCGTGGAGCGGGCAGAGGCTCAGGATCGACCACCGGGTAAGACGCGGAGAAACCGGGCCGTCGCGGTCCTCGGTTGCCGTTGCCGCCGCCCATATTGGCGCGATAGCTGTGATCCATGGGAGCGGTAAAAATGCCCTGTTGCTCCTGGCGGTCGCGGCCCATCGGGCCACCCGCGCCTCGTCTCGGCGGACGCCGTCCATGGCGCCGTTTGTGTTTCCCTCCGCCTGCGGAGGGATGTCCGGGTCCTGCATTCATATTTTTCTCTTGTTAATCCCCGGCCTGGATTACAGGCCTGATTGTTTCGTCTTCCCTGTGCGGTCGGCACGTTAAGGTGTGGCGCAACGCGTGGCTCACTGCACACCGGCTAACGGCAGACCAAACCCCACATCGGCTGGATGCTATTCGAGAACGATATTCAAACTGTCGATGTTCAAACTATCTTGGCGCCTGGAGTTGTATTTGGCGCGAACGGCCAGCCTGGAAGCATGGCCGTTGGGAACATCTTGATGTTACTCATGAAACCGCCGACTGCGCAAGGGGGGGAGTGCCCTAAGTTTTCCACATCTGGACATTACCAAAGTGGGCTACGAACCTTCCCTCACTGTGCGAAGGTGTTGCATCCCTTCATGTCGCCGGTGCTGAAGCCCTTTTGAAACCAGTCCATGCGCTGCTGCGAACTAGAAACGGACGGGAACGGCAGCCACACTACAGGAGCCGAAGCCCTGGAATTCCGGGCGCATGTTTCCGGCTTGCACCGGACCAGAAGCATGCACTGGCGCCGGGTTCGACCGCAAGCGCCGGTTGGTAAATCCCTTATTCCCGGATGATAACAGCCGCGCAGTTTCGCCTGAAGTTCCGCCACGGCTACGCCGATATAAAAGGGGTGAAACCGGCTCCTGGCAAAGAGAAAACCTCCGCATCGCACTCGCTTGCGCTGCCGGGGCAGCGCTTCGTTGCCCGCCAGCCAATTTTTGACCGCTCGCAGAATGTGTTCGGATACGAAATTCTTTTCCGAAACGGTGTTGAAGACTACTTCAACGCCGACCCGGAACTTGCGGCCCGCTCCACACTGGATAGCTCCCTGCTTTTCGGCATCAACACGCTTTGCGATAATCGCCGCGCCTTCGTGAATTGCACCCGTGAGGTCCTGTTCAAAGATCTGATTACCTTGCTCCCCCCCCACCAGACCGTGGCCGAGATTCTGGAGACGGTTGAGCCCGAAGACCGCGTCATCGCTGCCTGCAAGCGGCTGAAATCGTTTGGCTATCTCATCGCCCTCGATGACTTCGCCCCCAACGATCCGCGCCTACCGCTTTGCGAGTTTGCCGACATCATAAAAATCGACGTCCGGGCAACCAGGCCGGAAGAACGGGCTGGCATGATGCGCCGGTTTGGGTCCCCGAAGTGCAAGATGCTGGCTGAAAAACTCGAAACGCCCCACGAGTTTCATCAGGCCCGTGACATGGGATTCGTCTATTTCCAGGGATATTTTTTCTGCCGGCCCGAACTCGTCATCGGCCGCGAAGTTCCTGCCAGCCGCTTGCACTATATGCGGCTGCTCGAAATGGTCTCCCGGTCGGAAATCGACATGCGCGAACTCGAGAGGATGCTCAAACAGGAACCCTCGATTTCTTACCGCTTGCTCCGGTATCTGAATTCCCCGCTCTTTGGATTTGCCCTCGAAGTCAAGTCGATCCGCCATGCCATGGCCGTTCTGGGAGAACGGGAAATGCGGCGTTGGATCCGGCTCGTAGTCACCGTGGGCGCGGCCGAGCAGAAGTGCAGCGAACTGGTGCTGATGGGATTGGCCCGTGCCCGTTTTTGCGAACTGCTCTCCAACCGGCTGCAATCGAATTCTGATTTGTTCCTGATGGGGCTGCTCTCCATTATGGACGCCATCCTTGAGGTCAGCATGGATGTGCTCCTTGAACAACTGCCAGTGGAGCGCGAAACCAAGGCAGCGCTGCTTGGCCAGAATAGTAGCCTCCGGCCCCTGTACCAACTCATGCTGGCCCAGGAATCGGGTGAGTGGTCGCAATCGAGCGCACTCGCCAAACAATTGCACCTGCCCGATGAAGAAGTCGCGTCAACCTGGTGGCAGGCCCTGCAGTGGGCACAAGAAGCAACCAGCGGCATCTGAGAAAACAAGGTCAGAGGTAAGAGGTCAGATTACAGAGGTAAAAGGCCCGATGCGCATTTGGTTTCACCTCTGCAATCTGACCTCTAACCTCTGCAATTGCTTCTCCTGCTTCTACGGTGCTTCGATCAACTCCATCTTGCCTTCCCGTGTCCGGTGCAGCACCATCAACTTGCCCTTGGGATCGCGGAATACGAAAACATCTTTGTCGCGGAAGTGGGCCTCTTTGATCGCTTCTTCCAACGTCATCGGACGAAGCGCAACCGAGTCCTTGGCATGCACCAGATGCACCTCGGTGGTCCGCGCCACCGATGGAAATTTATGCACGAGAACGGAAACTGTAGCACTCTCCGCCAGTCCGAGCGCCACCTCAATGTTGTCTTCCAGCGACTGGCCGTCAAACTTCTTGACCGCCTTGCGCTTCTTGCTCAGCCATTTCGTTTTATATTTGAGCGCCTGCTTCTGCAGGTGGTCGAGAGCTTCACTGACGGCCGACGCCATGTCGGTGGTCTGAGCCAGCCCCACGATGGGACCATTTGGCGGGTTGATCGTGATTTCGGCTTTGTGCCGGCGCTTTTCGACGGCCAGAATCACCTTGGTCTCGAATCGGTCGCCTAGAATTTTGCGGATCTTGTTAAGGCCGGTTTCAACTTCCCTGCGGATGGTGGGAGTAATTTCGTATTTCCTCGCGGTATATTCCACGTTCATTAAGGAGCCTCCAGCAAGGTCAGAGGTGAGAGGTCAGATTGCAGAGGTGAAAACCTTCACCCTCGCGGCTATTGGGTTCACCTCTGAAATCTGACCTCTGAAATCTGACCTCTCTAACCTCTGCAATTACTTCTTTACTCTTCTTTGGTGCGTACTCGGAATTTTCATATCTTCCCGATATTTCGCGACGGTTCGGCGAGTGACCTGGATACCCTGCGATTGCAGAATGCGGGTGATCTGTTCGTCGGTCAGCGGCCGGCTTGGATCTTCTTCTTCAATCAGCTTCTTGACGCGGCGTTTCAAAATCAGCAGCGAAGTGCCGCCGCCCTCGGGCCCCTGCACGCTCTCCGAGAAGAAATACCGCAATTCGAACACGCCCTGCTGCGTGTGGACGTACTTATTGGCAACCGCGCGGCTGACGGTAGAAGGATGCACGCCGATCTCTTCGGCCACTTCTTTGATCATCATCGGCTTCAGGAAATCGATTCCCCGTTCGAGAAAATCCTGCTGCCGCGCCACGATCGAGTAGCAGACCTTGGTGATCGTCTGCTTGCGTTGTTCGATATTCTTAATCAGCTGGATGGCGGACTTGTAGCGATCCTTGACGTAGTTACGCGTGTCGCGGTCATTGCCGTCGCGGGTCAGCAGACGCTTGTACGCGGGATTCAAGCGCAACTGCGGCATGTCCTCGTCATTCATGATGACCAGCCACTCGTCGCCATGCTTCACGAAAGCGACATCGGGCTCAATCAGCCGGGCCGGAACTTTGTTGTAGCGCAAGCCAGGCCGGGGATCCAGCGTGCGGACATACTCGAGCGCCGCCTGCACCGCTTCGACTGGACGCCCGATCGCACGCGCAATTTCCTTGAACTGCTTCAGCGTCACCGCTCGCAAATGTTGATCGACGACGGCAATCGCGTCTCTCACAACTTGCTCGGTCAGGGCATTGCTGTTTCTATGCAGCGGCAACTGCTCCAGATGGTAGCGCAACTGATAGAGCAGGCATTCGCGCAGGTCGCGACAGGCGATGCCCGACGGATCGAACTGGCGCACAACTTCCAGCGCTTCGTGCAGATCGGCGACAGTGAAGTTTACGGACGCAATCCGGGCTGGCGCTGTCGCTGCTCCCGTGGCCGCTGTTCCCGTGGCTGTGGTTCCGTGGCTCGCCGCGCTCGGCAGCGGAACCTCGGCTGCTATCGCTGGCTCAACCTCTGGTTCAGCATCCGGCTCAAAAGAGCCCGTTCCAGCGCCTTCCGCCGTCAACTCCGAAAGGCCGGCGTCTTCTGCGGCGAGGTCCTGCGGAGCGAGAACGGAAGTCTCGATGCCAGAAGTCTCGAGGTCAGAAGTTCCCGGCGGGGCCTCGGCGACAGCAATTCCCAGCGCCTCCGCCTCACCAACGATCTTGGCCGCCACTTCCACATCTGCCTCGGGAGCCGCGACCGGATCGATTCCCAGCAGTTCTTCGTCGGTGGCAATCAGGTACCCTTCTTCGTTCAGATTCCCAATTATCAGCTCAGCGGCCTGGTGCACAGGCGGCCGGACAGAAATCGCGCCCAGTTGCCATAGCAGGTGGTCGCTCAAGTTCCCCGGCTTCGACAGGAAGTTCTCGAACGAAGGCTTCTCGATCTCTTCCATTTCTCCCGAGCTGCGATAGCCGGGATCCAGATAATCCTGGAAAAACGAGCCAAAATCGATCTCCTCGAAAGGATCCTTCTTCTCATCCGCGATGGTCGGACCCTCTTCCGGCGCGGCGGTCGCCTTGGCGGCCAGCCGGTCGCGTTCCTCTTCCTGTCGTCCGACATCGTCGAGCATCGGGATGGCGTCTTCCAGCTCTTCCAGCACCGGGTTCTCGACCATCTCGGCATTGATCATGTCCTTGAGCTCGAGCTTGTTGAGCGCGAGCACGGAGACCATTTGCACGAGACCCGGCGTCAATATCTGCCGCTGGGACAACTTGACGTTCAGTTTGTGCTGAAGAAGCACCATTTCTCCCTAAAAATTTATTATTCCTCACTCACCCGGCCCGCGCTGTGACGTCCGGCACTTCCGAGTGTGGAAAATTTAGCTTCTCATGCACCGAGGTAGATCGTGTGGGCACGAAAGGTCAATGTGCCCACGCCTTGGTAACTAGAAACAGTTCCCAGTTCTCAGTTCCCAGTTCTCAGAAAAGCGGGGCTGACTGAGAACTGAGAACTGAGAACTGGGAACTGAGAACTCACACCAATGAGAAGCTTTCCCCCAAATAAACCCTCCGTACCTCCGGATCACTACCCAACTCCTCCGGCGTACCGGAGCGGAAGATCCGGCCCTCGTTAATGATGTATGCCCGATCCGTCACCGACAACGTCTCGCGGACGTTGTGGTCCGTGATCAGGATCCCGATCCCGCTGGCCCGCAGATCGGAAATGATTTTCTGCAAATCCAAAACGGCGATCGGGTCGATTCCCGAAAACGGTTCATCGAGCAATATAAATGTAGGGTTGATGCAGAGCGACCGCGCGATTTCCACCCGCCGCCGCTCCCCGCCCGACAACGCGTACCCGCGATTCTGCCGGATATGCTCCAGTCCGAGCTGGTCAATCAGCTTCTCCGCCTTTTCCCGGCGCTCATGCCAGGAAATAGGCTGGACTTCCAGCACGGCCAGGATGTTCTCCTCGACCGTCAGTTTCCGAAAAACCGAAGCTTCCTGAGGGAGATAGCTGATGCCGTACTGGCGCGCCCGTAAGTACATGGGAACGCTAGTGATATCTTCGTCGTCGTACAACACCCTGCCTGTGTCGGGAGGAACCAGACCTACGATGGAATAGAAGGAAGTGGTTTTTCCGGCGCCATTCGGTCCCAGAAGGCCCACTACCTCGCCCTGCAGAACCTGAAGGCTTACGCCGTTTACTACGCGTCGGCCACGATAGGATTTCCCAATTTCGTCGGTGGCCAGCGTGTGCATTTATCGTGCCACTTGCGTCCTGGTGACGGTCGGGGACGTTTCTTTACCTTCTACGAGCACCCTATCATCGTGTCTGTAGAAAGTCAACGAATCGCCCGTAATCTTGCCCCGTTCGGCATCAAAAATGCTGGGAGTTCCGCCAGTCAGGACGAACTTGTCCTCGGCTGCCGTGTACACCAACCGGTCACCGGTCGCATGCCGCGTCGGCTGCGTGATCACAACCCTGTCTTGGGCCACGATCCGCTCCACTTGCCCCGGCATTCCCGGGCCCGTCCCTGCTTGCGACTGGCTCCGCGCCAGCAGAAATACCGTCATCTGCTGTCCCGTCAGCGTAGTGTCGGCCCCCTTCGCGGTCACCCCGCCATCCAGGAAAATTCTCCGCTCCGCATCGGCGTAGTTCAGACGCGCTGATGTGATGTTGACTGGGGTCGCCTTCCCGCTCTTGTCCACTTGCACCAACACGGTCGAAACCGGTTGAGTCAAGGTCCCCCGCGCCACCCCCTCCGCTACCCCTTGCGCTACCAACGACCGGTGGTCGCGATCGAATTGAAGCGTGGGAGCCTGCACCACGTTCGCGTTTTGCCACAACCGGGCATCGCCGGTGTACACCGCAACCGCCGGTGAACGATGTGCCGTCATGCTGCGGCTGCTTACGTGGATCGGGTCGGAGGAGGCGAGCATGCCGCCGTCCGGTTGCGCTTTTAGATCGGAGTACGTGCTCTTGACGTTGCCCTCGGCGATGGCGTCGCCGGTCGTCCGGTTCATACGAATCGTCTGGGCCGTCGTCGTCATGCCGTTGTCCACCACCCGAGGCGACCCGCTCAGCACCAACAGTTGATCGGCGGCCGTGTACTCTCCACGCTGCGCCCAAGCCTTTTGTGTGCCATCGACGTAGGTCACAGCACCTGCCTGCGTGATCGACGCGACGCCGCCCTCTGGCCGGAAGACGACATCAAGCATCTGGCTGGTCGATACTCGATCGGGCTGTCCTGGCGCGCCGATCTTACTCGAAACGATCTTCGCGTCCGGTTCTCCATGCAGCGTGGCCAGGCGATTCTTCTCCGTGAATTTCGCAGTGAACTTGGCGGCGGTAACCACCGTCTTCTGATTCGCGCCCGGCTGCGTGATCACGATCCGCGGTGGTCCGCTCGTCACGGCACGCTCCAGCTGACGGCCGCCTTTCACGATGAAGTCCATCACCGGGGCCGTCATCTCGATATCTTGATTTTGCGCGTCTCCCCCCGCCCGCGACGGCGACAGTGCCGACGCCGACGCCGATGACATCGCCACCGCTCCAGTCCCGCTCTGGCTCTTCCTCTGCGTCAGCCGCACGCCGTCTTCGGCATGAACGGTCTCCAGCATCTGCTGCCCGGCAAAGTGCAGCGTCACGCGTCCGGCGGCAGCCTCGGCGGGCTGCGCTCCCTGGGGTTGCGTTCCTTGGGTCTGCGCTCCCTGGGTCGCGAGTTGCACGTTGCCTGTGAGAATGGCCGTGGTGAGCAGATTCCGCGTTCCGGTCAGCAACAGTTCGGCGCGATCGGACCGCGCGCGCGCTTCCGAGTTGGACGTTTTCGAGTTGGAGGATGACCGGCCATGAAACTCGCTCCGCACATCGCCCTCGGCAAGAATGCGGTCCACCGTGTTGTCCTCGCGCAGGAAGAACGTCGCGTGGTCGGACTGTAGTTGCTGCTGCTCCCGGGTCAGGCGCACGCCGGTGAGCACGACCTGGCGGGGCTGCTTCGAAATCAGGCCACGATCTGCGTTCAGACGAACCGCCTGCGGCCTGCTGACAGTCACCACGACCGCCGACAGCAAGTTCATCGTGCCCGTCTTGGCCACATATTCAATGCCCACAGCTGAACCGGACGCCTGCGGCGTTTGAAACACCACCTTCCCGGTGGCGGAAGCGTCCCCCGTATTCTTGTTGAAGACCAGCCCGTTGGTTTCAAGATGAATCGGGTCTCTGGTTTGCTCCGGAGGCGTCTGGTCGGAATGCCGCATCCCCTCGGGATTCGCTTCCAGGTCGATCAGCACCGTGCCCTTCGCGCTCACATTGCCCGACGCGGGATCGTACTCGAAATCATCCCCCGTAATCTGGTCGAAGCGGCCGGCATCCTTGCCGTAGATGACGATCTTGACGTTGTGCAACTCCGCATGTCCACCCCCTTTGAACTGAACCGCCTTGGATGCGCTCACCGTAAACAGAGTGCGGCCTTCTACGGACTTGGAGACGGAAAAGCCCTCGGCGGTCTGCTGAATGTCGAGGCCGATTTTCGCCGGAATGTCGTGGACGGCCTTGCGCACGCGCCATCGCGCGTAGAAATACATGCCCGCGACCATCGCAATCATCAAAATCGCGCCCAAGGCGAACCAGCGGCGCAGCCGTGAAACCGGAAGGGCCATCAGAGGCTAGTGTAGCGCGTGAGCCAACGGCCAGAGCCTGCCCTGAGCGAGCGCAGCGAGTCAAAGGGAGTGCCCGCGCTAGGGTCTATACCACATAAGCGCTAACTTAGGGCAGAATTCCTTCCGAGTGGGTCGTCACTCAAGTGCAATCCGAGAGGCGGCGTCACACCGCATTTCTCGTTCTGGGAGGGAAAAGTCGGAAATGAAAATCTCTCACCGGTTGTTTCTTCTTCCAAGGTTCTTTAGCTGGACGGCTCAGGCAAGGTGTGTCACAGTTATTCATACAGCTCAAATTGAGGATAAGCGCGATTGGCCCAAAACCAGATTTCTTGTTTTTGGAACGAACCAGACATTGGCGGGGAGTACCGATCGGCTGTCTCACTGCACAGTCACACGAATCACTCCAAGGAAAGCCTCCGCTTCATTCTGGAGTTCACTCAAAAAAGACCTCTTCTCCGCTGGGCGCTGGAACGCCAGAGCCGCAGATCGACCATCCCGGTTGACTGGGTTCGGGCTTACTGGACGCCGCCTTTGATCCCCAGGTTGGCCTTCGAAGTGGAAAGAAATCAAATCGAAAAAGTGCTCGCACTGGCAGCACTGGTTTCGCTTACCGATCATGACAGCATCTCAGCGCCGACCTTGTTGCGAGTGGTGGAGGAGACCAGTCAAATCCCGCTTGCACTCGAGTGGAGCGTCCCGTTCGAAGGAGCCGTATTTCATCTCGGAGTCCACAATCTGCCGAGCAACCGGGCACAAGCGATTGTGGCCGATCTCGGCGCATACACGCGCCACCAGTCCGCGGTTCAGCTCAGTGAACTGCTTGCGATGCTGCACCAGTGCCCGGAGGTGCTCCTGATCTTTAACCATCCCCTCTGGGATCTGAGCGGCATGGGGCGGCGACGACACGCGCAAGTCCTCGGGCGATTCTTGCAGGGTAACGTCAGGTTCCTGCACGCCTTTGAACTCAACGCTACCCGTAGCCGGAGCGAGAACAAAGGCGTCATCGAATTGGCCGGGCTCTGGCGGCGGTTGCTCATCTCTGGTGGAGACCGGCATGGATGCGAGCCCAGCGGCGCCCTGAACCTGACGCACGCCGAGAGCTTCTCTGAGTTTGTTCACGAAATCAGGGTCGAACAACGCAGCCATGTGCTTTTTATGCCGCAGTATGCAGAGCCGCTTGGCATCCGCACCACCCAGGCCGTGCTCGACGTGATTCGCGACTATCCGGGATACTCGCCAGGCTGTCGCCGTTGGGACGATCGAGTCTTCCATCCCAACCAGTCCGCCGCTGGCGAACAACCGATTTCCGCTCTGTGGAAGGCTCCCCCAGCTTTTATCGAACGGATTTTCTCGGTCATGCGGGTTGTAGAAAATGCTACCGTGCGGCGGGCGTTGGGGCAGATTCTTAGAGACGAGGTAAGTTTAGAGCTCCCCTCGGACAGTGCGTATGAGGCACTGTCGTGAGCAACAGAGATCGAGGGAGTCTGAGAGTCGCTTTCTTTCCGGATGTTTACCACGAAGTGGACGGCGTCGCGAATACCAGCCGACACTTTGAAGCATTTGCGCGGAACCGCGAGCTCCCTTTCCTGACCATTCACGCAGGTCCCCGCAACGAGATTGTGACTGCGGGTTCGGTAACCAGGGTCCAGCTCCGGCGGAGTCCACTGACGTTCCCGCTCGATCAGACTCACGAATACGACCTTGCCTTGTGGCGGCGTTATCGCGAAGTGATGCGCTTGGCGCGGGACTTCGATCCTGATGTGGTGCAGATCACGGGTCCGAGCGACGTCGGGATGCTCGGTGCTCTGATCGCCCATAAACTTGGGGTTCCGCTGGCCGCTAGTTGGCAGACCAATGTGCATCAGTATGCCCGGTGTCGCCTTTCTCCGGTACTGTCATTCTTGCCCAAGCCCGCGTCCGCCAGATTGCTGAGTGCGGTTGAACGCTGGAGCTTTCGCGCCGCAGCGCGTTTTTACAGGATCCCGCGACTGCTGTTCGCGCCAAACCAGGAAATGGTCGAGGGGCTTGAGCGGGCGACCGGCAAGCCCTGTTTTTTGATGCCCCATAGCGTAGATGCTGCGGTTTTCAGTCCGCAGTTCCGGGACCGCGACGGCGGTCCGTTCACTATCGGCTACGTGGGACGGCTCACGGCCGAGAAGAACGTGCGCTGCCTGGCGCAGCTTGAGCGGTCGCTCCTCGCCCGCAGCCATAGGGATTTCAGGATGGTTGTGGTTGGGCAAGGTGCAGAGGCAACCTGGCTGCGACACAACATGCAGCACGCGGAATTCACGGGGGTGCTGACCGGGAAGAATTTATCCCGCGCATTCGCCAATATGGATCTTTTCGTGTTCCCATCGGAAACCGATACGTTCGGCCTTGCCGTGCTCGAAGCACTCTCTTCAGGAGTTCCCGCCGTCGTCACCGCAACTGGTGGACCAAAATACACCGTGCAACATGGCAAAACCGGATACATCGCGAATAATTTCGATGACTTCGTTGCCTTCACCGAGCTTCTGCTGACCCAACCGGGCTTGCTCTTGCGGATGGGTTCAGCAGCTCGCGAACATGCTCTTTCGACTTCGTGGGAGCGGATTTTCGAGGGCATGTACAAGACTTACGAGCGCTGCTTCTACGCTGCAGATAGTGTCCGACACGAAATGCAGCCAGTCGGCTAAAAGAGAATCCCGCCGCTGATTGCAATTTCAAGTTATTATTTCAGCGAGACCAGCTCTGGTACCGCTGGTTGTGACCTCGATAACAGTGACATTGGGGGCAAGGATGGCGATCAACTTTGTGCGGACACGTGACGGAAGCGACGACTCCATACGCTTTCAACCGATGGAGCGTCTAAAAGTATATTTGTTCGGTGTAACTGTATTGTTTGCATCGTTTGGGATGGGTGAAGCGGTCTATCGACTCTTGTTTTCAGAGTTTGACGGCGCAACCGATCGTATTCCGGTTGAGGTGCTGTTTGGTTTGGTCTTTGCCTGGCTCGCCACTAAGTTCGTCGGCGGTATTTACAGAAATCGCAAGGAGAGGAGCGCCAGGCTCAACTTTATTTGGGCTCGGAATCATCAAATACGGGGCGCTCTGGAAGGAATCACTCCGTTGGCCCACCCATTGAAAAACCAACAATCGATCAGAGTGATCCGCGAAGAAGTCGATAGGATTGAGTGGGCGCTTAAGGAGATCTTGCCGCGCTAAGCTTCCCGTGCAAGCGGCCACTGGAATAGCGCTTTCAACAGCGCCGGGCACCTCGTGCGATGCGGAACGAGCAAAACTTCACGATGCCATCCGCAAGTCGTTAAAGGGTCCGATACTGCTGCTTAGGTGGCTCGTTCGTGTTGCGTGAAGCGGGTAGGTGCCCCAGCGCTTCGTTGAAAACCGTCCAACCCAACCGGACCTCGACTCAGACTCAGAGTTGAAGTTGGACATCTCACGAGCAATGCCACTCTTTACCCCAGGCGATGCACTCGTTCAAAAGAAAATCCACCACAGAGACACGGAGAAGAGCTTAATTCTTCTCTTAAGGAATTCCTCCGTGTCTCCGTGGTGGGTGTTGCCTTCCCTGTTGCTGGCAAGAGCCTCTGACCGCGATTTGTGTGGCGACCGCCAAACGTAGCCGTAGAATTTGTTGTACTCTGTATTTCGAGTCGAGACAGCATGTGATAACTTCCGGATGGTCGCCTACTCGGAAGCCACCGACTAGGAACCTGCCGCACCTCCGCCATCACACGTTGAAGTCGGCTTCTAGCCAAACAGCTTGAGTTAGCGCTTATCGGGTCTATCCCCGCCGCACCAGCGTCCCGGCCAGCAGATCGTGCAGCCCCTGTTTGCGATCCGTGAACCCCACCATGATGTAGCCGATGCCCAGGACCATGGCGGAAAGCCACTTCGCAAAATGCCTTCCCGTTGCGCGTTCGAATGAGATTCGGTTGCCATTGAGATCGGTAACTTTCATCCCAAAGATCATCTTGCCGAGCGTCGCTTGGTACGACGAGCTTTCCATGAAAGCCTCATACAACCAGGAACCGAAAATCAGCAAGATGAAGGTGACGCCACCGCCCAAAACAGCAAGCCCCGCATGTGGGAGGCCACTCATCGTGCGTGCCAGGCCGAGACCGCCGAAGATCATGCCCACGGGAGCCACCACAACCCGCAAGATGATGCCGTCGATAATGGCCGCAACCACCCGAATCCAGAACCCTCCATAGCCAACTCCCACCGCCGGCGCAACCGCCTGATACGGAGTGGCTGAAGCTGGGTAGGACGACGCCGGATTGGACGACGCTGGGTTTGGCGATGATGCGGAGGGCGATCCCACCGCGGTCGGGACAACGCCGGGCGTCGGACCGGTGGGCGCTCCACAGCGATTGCAAAACTGAGCGCCGGCAGCGTTCTGCGCGCCGCACTTGTTGCAGAAGAAAGTTTCGTTCATGATCGGGCACTATAATGATGGATCGGCTTCTTGTCAAAAACTGGAGAAGCAGGTAGTGCCCCAAATTCATCAACCACAAAGGGCACGAAGTCACACAAAGGTGTGAATCCCTTAAGGGTTTCCTTCGTGCTCCTTTGTGTCCTTCGTGGTTAATTAGGACACTCCCGGAGAAGCAAGACGGCAGCGGCAGACCGCGGAAACAAGTGCGCTCACCGGGCACGCACCACGTCGCGCAAAGTCAGCTCAAGCCCGCCGAATTCAGGATGGTCGTTCATGCCGAGCGAGTAGGCGATGTCCAGACGGTCCCCGGCCAGCAACTGCAACCGGTCGCAGGATTCCTTCAGGCCCCAGCCCATCGCTTTGAATGCGATGTTGTCGCGCCAGGAGGATGTTGTGGCGGCGGGGCTTTGCCCCGCCGGGACGGGGCGGAGCCCCGTCCCCACACCATCTCGCTTCGGGATCGCCGCCGCGTCGGGATGGCAGCGGGGAGTGAAGTCTTGCACGGCCGTCGCCGCCGGAACCGCGCCCGCAACCCTGCCATTGACAGCTGGCGCCAACCGCAGCCGAACGTGCTTGTCTTTCACCGCCTGCGGAGGCGCCATCAGCCGCACCGCGCGAGCGGCGAAGATGGGCTCCCGATTCTCCATCCCAAAAGGTTCCAGTAAGAGCAGCGCCTGGTAAAGTTCAGGCGTGACTTCTCCCAGCGGCAGCTCTCGATCGAACTCAAGCTGCGGTTCAAAATCGGCGGGAGTGAGCCGGGCGCGCGCGTAGGCATCGAGATGCTCGCGCAGTTTCTCCACGTTGGCGCTGGGCAGTGCAAAGCCAACCGCGTGCGCGTGTCCGCCGTGGCGGGAAAACAGTTCGTGGCACGATTCGATCGCATGCAGCAGATGGAATGCCGGGATCGACCGTCCCGAGCCGTGCGCTTCGTCGCCTTCACGCGAGATGACCAGCGTTGGCCGCCCGTGGCGTTCAACCACCCGTGACGCCGTGATGCCAATCACGCCGCGATGCCAGCCTTCGCCATCCACCACCACGCAATACGCTTCGCGCAACGCGGGCTCTTCTTCCAGACGGCGCTCGATGTTGTCCATGATGCGCCGTTCTTCTTCCTGACGCTCGGCGTTCAACTGGTCAAGCCGGCCGGCAATCTTCCTCGCCCGCTCCATGTCTTTCTCGTTGAAAAGATCCACCACGTCGCGGGCCACGTCCATGCGTCCGGCAGCGTTCAAGCGAGGCGCGATGCGGAAGGCGACCTCGGTTGCCGTCAGCACCCGTCCGTCGCCGAGCTTCGCAACTTCAAGCAGTGCCTTCAGCCCGACGTTCACCGGAGAACGCAGCCCCTGCAATCCCAGCTTCGCGAACACGCGATTCTCGCCCAGCAAAGGAACGGCATCGGCGATGGTCGCGATGGCCACGACTTTCATGAACGACATCAGCAGGCGCGACTGATCTTTCGCATCCAGCCGCCGCTGCATCAATCCCTGGGCCAGCTTGAACGCCACGCCCGCGCCGCACAGATGCTTGCAGGGATAATCGCATCCCTCCTGGTTCGGATTGACCACGGCCAGCGCCAGCGGAACGCCGCCCGGTCCCGGCAGATGATGGTCGGTGACGATCAGGTCCACTCCGGTGCGCCGCGCCGTGTCGGCGGCGGCGAATGCGCGGATGCCAGTGTCCACGCTGATGATCAGCCGCACGCCGTCGGCAGCGGCGCGTTCAATCACCTCGTCGCGCATGCCATAGCCTTCGCGGATGCGGTGCGGCACGTGAAAGTCAGCCGCCCCGCCGCAAAGCTCAATCGCCGTCTTGAGAATGACGATCGCCGTCGTGCCGTCCACGTCGTAGTCGCCGTAAATCAGAATTTTCTCTTTGCGCTCCAACGCCGCTTCCAGTCGATCAAGCGCGGATTTCATCCCGCTCATTTGCAGCGGGTCGTGAAGGTCGCCAAGTGCAGGCGAAAGAAAACGGGCAGCCGCCTCCGGCTCTTCGATCCCACGGCCGGCAAGCAGATCGGCAAGTACAGGCAAAGCAGAAGGAGAGATTTTCAGGTTGGAATCATGCAGCGCAGCTGCGAGCACCCTGGCCTTGGGAGAATTCAGCGGATTGGAGATCCATCGCATCTTTCAGGTCTCAGGTGTCAGGTCTTAGGTCTTAGGAAAACCGCGCGATGGGCCTTACAAGGTTTTCTGAGACCTAAGACCTGACACCTGAGACCTGCCTTACCGCTCCTCGTCCTGATCCGGCTCATCGATCATGAATCCGCCGCCATCATCCGCCAGCTCGCGCAGGTGTTGATAATGCTCATACCATTCCGTGCCGGCTTCGTAGACGAAGACGCATCCCTGGTACGCCCATCCGAGTTGCACGAAGCCGGTCTTGCCGACGTAGGTCTTCAACCAGCGGCTTTCTTCCAAATCTTCTTCGCTTCTGTAATCGCCGTCGGCGAGCTGCTGGGACAAGCGGTCCAACTCTTCGCGGTCGAGCGCCCAGGAATGCATCGTCAGAAAGGGCGCGCCCGTGGACTTGGCCAGCTCCACAAAGTCTTTCCAGCCATCCGGATTCTGTGCCGAGTCCCACAGCACGCTCGGAATCTCTTCGCACTCTACATAGCCAAAGAAGCGGCGCATGCCCAGACCTTCAATGAAGGCCGTCATATCGTCTTTCATGCCCGTCAGGTCGTCTGGATGTGGAGACATGGAGTTCCATCATTGTAAGGCTTGGCCCCAGTCACCCGCCACTGCCCGGCGTTTATCTTCTTCTGCAAGACGAAGCGCCGCCCGTTCACAGCTAGCGTTGTGTTAAACTTTCAGCTTACAAAAAAGCGCTTTTATCATGCTCTTTTCCAAAGAATATGTGGGCTATCTGGCCCGCGAAGTTTCCAAAAAACTGGTGGCGAGCGGTCTCATCGAGACCAAGGCGATGCCTGCTCTTTCCGAGAAGGTGCACGCCGCCCTGCTCGAAGAACTGGCGCTCGAGGATCGCATTAACGATGAGGTGCGCGTCATCCTCGAGGCTTATTCCGACGAAATGCAGAAGAGCGGCGCCAATTACCAGGAAATGTTCCGTAAGGTGAAGACCGAGCTGGTGAAAAAATACAAGGCTATTCTCTGAGGACGCCCCTGCCGTGCGATTGAGCCGCGACAAAGTCAACAAACTCGCCCACACTGTCACCGACGCCGTAGCCGAGTTGGATGCGGTCGACTTCATCGAGGACCGCAATACCATCCGCCTTGAAGTCCGCAAGATTCTCGAAGAACTCCTCATGCAGGAAGCCCGCATCGATCAGGCCGCGCGCCAGAAGATCGAAAGCCAGCGGCGCACCATCATCGAGGGCTCCGAGGAATGGTCGATCCTCTACCGCAAGTATTACAACGATGAAGTGAAGAAGTTGGGCATATAACTGCCCTGTAGAGACGCGGCTTGCCGCGTCTCCCGCCGCATCCAAAGAAGACGGGGCAAGCCCCGTCTCTACAGGCACGAGTTACCACTGGCTACTCGGTACCGCATTCATCCGCAGCACATCATCCTGATCTTTATCTTTGCCCTTGATCCCCACCGCATCAAGCTGACGCGCCACCGGCTGCACCACCTGCAGAATCCGCGCGAGCGTTTGTCCTACGGCTTCCCGATCGCTGTTATCCGGACCCCGGCGCTCGATCACGCTCTCGAAAAAAGTCTTGGGCCGCGGATAAACCACGATCTTGACGTCGTCGCCTTCGGGAACTCCGGCCGCTTTCTTCGCCAGTTTCAGCGCCGCATCGTAGCCGCCGAGTTCATCCACCAAGCCAAGGTTCTTCGCATCCTGGCCCGACCAGATCCGCCCCTTCGCAATCTCCAGCACCTTTTCCTTCGGCAGCTTGCGCCCTTCGGCAACCTTACCGGTGAAGTCCACGTACACGCGGTCCAGCCACGCCTGGAACCGTCCCCATTCGGCGGGCGTGTAATCGTGCGTTCCGGTGAACATGGTGGCGTTGTCGCCCTGGTGCACTTCGTCCCACGAAAGCCCGACTTTGTCCCACAACCCGCTGGTCAGCATCTTTCCGCCCAGCACGCCGATCGAGGCCGTGATGGTTCCCGGTTCGGCGACAATTTTGTCGGCCGCCATCGCCACAAAGTATCCGCCCGATCCCGCCAGATTTCCCATCGAAACAATCACCGGTTTGCCCGCCTGGCGCGCCCGCACTACTTCCCGCCAGATGGTATCGGAGGCAACGTACGAACCGCCCGGACTATCAACACGAAATAGGATCGCCTTTACGTCCTTGTCTTCCGCCGCCGCTCGAATCGCGCCCGCCACCGTATCCGAGCCCATATTCTGGCTGCCTTGCACGGGATCGTAATCGCTCTTGCCGCGCGTGACGCCGCCGACGCCGAACACCAGTGCAACCGTCTTCCCATGATCGTGCGGACGCCCGGCGCGGTGCAAATATTTCTCCAGATAGAGCAGCTCCGCTCCATCGCCCGCCTGGCTTTTTACTTTGCCGTAGACCTCATCGCGATAAGCAACCGCGTCCACCAGTTTCGCTTCGACTGCTTCTTTGCCCAGATAAGGCCCCGCGTCCACCAGCGACTGGAATTTCGCCGGATCGATTTGCCGCGCCTGGCAGATGCCATCTTTCATCTGGTTGAACCAAGAAGTCATGATCGCGGTCATCGCTTCTTTGTGTGGTCCCGTGTATTTGGTCTCGGTTAGGGAGTTGAGCGCATTCTTGTATTCGTAGCGGTGATCGCCATGAAAGGTTACGCCCAGCTTCGCCAAAGTCCCTTTCACGAATGGCGACTCCATGATGATGCCCGTCAGTCCGACGTCGCCCGAGGGCTGCAGATAAATATGATCAAACGCCGTCGCGAGGTAATAAGCGCCGTTGCCCGGACCGAACTCACCAAAAGTTTCCGAGTAGGCAACCGCAAATTTCTTGTGCGCGCGAAATCTTTGGACAGCATCGCGAATTTCCTGGGTCTGCGCCATTCCCATCGGGGCGGCGCCAATCTTGGCGATCATGCCTACGACACGATCATCGCTCGCTCCCCGATCAATCGCGTCCACCACGTCGCGCAGCGTTTGTTGTCGTTCGGTCAACAGCAACTGCGCCGCCGGAGTGTCCGGCACGTCCTCCATAAACGCCTGCTCGAAATTGGCTTCGAGAATCGTCTTGGATGGAACTTTCCCCTTCGTGCCGATCACAGCCACCATCACGATGACCATTCCGATCAGCCACAGGGCGCCTAAGATGGCAAGAAACCGCACGATCAACTTCGACATGTTCTCTTCTCCTTGGAAAGGTAAAGATTAAGAAAGAAGAGTCTAACTCCAACCCCGCGCCCAGAGCGAACGCGCCATGCTATGTGTTGGTCTCCCGATTGAACAGGCTGCGGAAAAAGTCAATATCCGATGCCCAGCCCCTAAAGGGGCGTCTGATTTCCCGTAGAGACGGGGCAAGCCCCGTCTCTACAGGCGGAAAGCACTTACGGCATCGCTGAAGCGATGTCCTGATACGAAACCGGAGTTTTTCCGTAGCCTGTAAAGTCGCGCTATCAATGCTGCGCCGGCGTCGTGATCGCTCCCTCCGCCGCCGACCTTACCAGGGCTGCGTACTTCGCGAATACCCCGGTCTTGTAACGTGGCGCCGGGGCTTTCCATTCTGCCAGCCGCCGCGCAATCTCGGCGTCGGAAATCGCCAACTCCAGCTTCCGAATCTTGGTGTCAATCGTGATCTTGTCACCTTCGCGAATCGCGGCTATCGGGCCGCCCAGCGCGGCTTCTGGCGCAACATGGCCGACCATCAGACCGCGGGTTGCGCCGCTGAACCTTCCGTCGGTGATCAACGCCACGCTCTCGCCCAAACCTTCGCCCACAATTGCCGCGGTCACGCTCAGCATTTCGCGCATACCGGGTCCGCCCTTTGGACCTTCATAGCGGATCACCACCACATCGCCGGCCTTGATTTGCTTGCTGGTCACCGCCTGCATCGCCGCTTCTTCGGAATCGAACACGCGCGCCGGGCCGGTTTGCGACCCGCGTTCGTGGCCGGTCATCTTCACCACCCCGCCCTCCGGCGCCAGGTTCCCTTTCACGATCACCAGTCCGCCCGTGGCCTTCAGCGGCTTACTCAAGGGAGCGATCACCGTCTGTCCGGCAGTTTCTATCGCCGCGTTCGCCTCTTCGGCAAATGTCTTCCCGGTCACGGTCATCGCCGAACCATCCACATGCTTGCCGTCGAGCAGCCGCTTGGCGATCACCGGGATGCCGCCCGCTGCGTCCACATCCGCCGCCACGAATTTTCCCGCAGGCTTCAGATCCGCCAGCAGCGGCGTGCGTTCACTGACCCGCTGAAAATCGTCGATCTCGAGTGGCAGCCCCATTTCGCGCGAAATCGCGAGCAGGTGGAGCACGGCGTTGGTCGAGCCTCCCGTCGTCGCTACGCCCGCGATCGCGTTCTCGAACGCCGCGTGCGTCAAAATATCGCTGGGACGAATTCCGAGCTTTAGAAGATTCATTACCACTTCGCCGCAGCGGAATGCTACTTCGTCCTTGCGCGAGTCCATGGCTGGAATGCCGTTGAAGCCCATGGGCGAAAGGCCAATGAATTCCATCACTGTGCTCATCGTGTTGGCGGTGTACTGGCCTCCACATGCGCCCGCACCGGGACAGGCCACATTTTCCAGCGCCAGTAGATCGGCGTCGCTCATCTTGCCCGCCGCATTCGCGCCGACGGCCTCGAACACATCCTGAATGGTCACGTCCTTGCCGCGATACTTCCCAGCGGCAATCGTTCCGCCGTAAAGCACCAGGCCGGGCAGGTTCATGCGCGCCAGCGCCATGGCTGCTGCGGGGATCGTTTTGTCGCAACCGACAATGCAAACCGCCGCGTCGAAAAGCTGCCCGCGGCAGACCAGTTCGATGGAGTCGGCAATCACCTCGCGGCTCACGAGCGACGCCTTCATGCCCTCGGTGCCCATGGTCTCGCCGTCGGAAATGGCGATGGTGTTGAACTCCATCGGCGTGCCGCCCGCGGCCCGAATGCCTTCTTTCACCTTGGCCGAAAGCCGCCGCAGGTGGAAGTTGCAGGGCATGGTCTCGATCCAGGTGTTGGCGACAGCAATCAGCGGCTTCGCAAGATCGGCGTCAGTGAAGCCTATGGCTTTGTACATGGCGCGCGCCGGAGCCTGGTCGCGCCCGTCAGTGATATTGCGACTGCGATGTTTGAGGTCCATGGGAGTGATGCAGACAGTGTAGCTGAATGGGGAGAAGTTCTCAGTTCTCGGTTCTCAGTTCTCAGTGAAAACCGCGGATTTGCTTGCTGGGAACTGAGAACCCTCTTCTAGGCGTTGACAACTCTCGGTCCTGTGGGCTTGGCTGGTTCGGTGGCTTTCTTCTTCTCGGAGGGCAGCCACGACATCATCGCCCGCAACTGCTCCCCTACTTTTTCAATCGGGTGCTGCTTCGCGCGCTCACGCAACGCGGCAAAGTTCTTTCCGCCCTTCTTGTTCTCTTCGATCCATTCCCTGGCGAAGGCGCCGTCCTGGATTCGCGCCAGGACTTCCTTCATCGCCTTGCGCGTTTCATCTCCCACCACCATTTCGCCACGGGTCAGGTCGCCATACTCCGCCGTGTTTGAAATCGAATAGCGCATTCGGCTCAACCCGCCTTCGTAGATGAGGTCGACGATCAGCTTCATCTCGTGCACGCACTCGAAGTAGGCGATCTCGGGAGCGTAACCGGCCGCCACCAGCGTCTCGAAACCCTTCTGCATCAGCGAAGTCAACCCGCCGCAGAGCACAGCCTGTTCGCCGAACAGGTCGCTCTCGGTTTCTTCTTTGAAGGTGGTCTGCAACACGCCGGCGCGCGTCGAACCGATGCCGTGCGCATAGCTGAGCGCGTATTCATGCGCGTGTCCACTCGCATCCTGGTGGATGGCCAGCAGCGAGGGCACGCCGCCGCCCTGCGAATACACGCGCCGCAGCAAATGGCCCGGGCTTTTCGGCGCAATCATGACCACGTCCACATCTTTCGGAGGTTCGATGGTCTTGAAGTGAATCGCGAACCCGTGCGAGAAGCCGAGAATCTTCCCTTTGCGCAGATGCGGCTTGATGGCCGATTCGTAGAAATCGGCCTGGGTCTCGTCCGGCGTGAGAATCTGTATCCAGTCGGCGCGCTTGGCGGCTTCCGCTGGAGCGACGACGATCATTCCATCCGCGCGCGCCTGCTTGGCCGAGCCACGCTCGGGATCGAGCCCGATAATCACGTCGTATCCGCTGTCACGCAGGTTCTGCGCCTGCGCGTGTCCCTGCGACCCGTAGCCGAAAACGGCAATGGTCTTGCCCTTCAACGCGGAAGGATTGGCATCCTTTTGATAAAAGACTGTCGCCACTGGAAAGCTCCTTATGATCTATGTTGGCTGAAATACTAAATCGTGTCTGAAGGCAATAAACCGACCGAGCGGTCGGTTTAAAAGATGCTACCCACCTGGACCTCCCGGTGTCAACCCCGGATTTCCCTAGTGTCCATTCTAGACCACAATCGGTTGGTGTCGGGGGCGCGTCGGCGCGACTTTCGAGCGGCGCCGCCTTGGCCAGGTTGACGCTGTTCCGCCGTCAAGGCGGGTTCCCAGCCTATGCACCCCTACTCTTCAGGGTGCCCCGTTCAAGCTCCCGCTTGGGCGGGGGTGTTCGTCGGGATGACAACTCATAGGGGTTTATTCCACGTCCTTATCCCGGTCCTGTGAGGTTGTCTGCGCCGAATCTGCTGTGCCCGGAACGGGCTTTTGGAGATCGATCAACGGCAATCCCGCTTTCTTCAGCTTCTCGTTCAACTCCGGAATGTCTTTTGACTTGAGTTGGGCCCACGCTGATAACTGCTCTTCCAGCGCCTTGTCCAGTTCTCCGAACATCGCAACTTGCTGTGTCGTTGGCGCGGCGTCGGCGGTATCGAGTGCACTGACGAGTGTGTTGAGGCCGCTGTTCAGCCGAGCCAGGCTGCGGCCTTCGGGCGTGCTCAGGTAGCGCGTACCGTAGCCGCCTTCTTCGCCCTCGATGGGCGCGGCTTTTGCTTCCAGCTCACCAGCCGTCTTGATCGCTGCGAACGTTTCGTTACTTGCGGCACTGGCGGCACTGCTTGCATACGGCCCTCCGCCAAGCGACTTCAACTGCGATCGCAGGCTGCGCACCTGCTGCAGGGCTTCGTAGTCTTTGTGAAGGGCGTCGGCAATTTTCCGGTCGAGTTCGAATTGCTGGCGCAGATCTTCCGGCGAAGTCTTCACGCGCGGATCCATGCGGATTTCGAGCCGCTGCGTGTAGCTCTTGCCGCCAACTGTGAGCACTACCTTGTACTGTCCGGGAAGCACAGCGGCGCCGAGCGGAGTACGAGGCGTGTCGTGGTAGATGGCCGAGATCGGGTAGTCGTGCTCGAGCACGTCGGGCGCGGGATAAGTCAGGTCCCAGATCAAGCGGTGCATACCCGCTGCCACCGAAAGCACGCGCGCAGGACGCACCCAGTACATCGGAACATTCAGTTCTTTCGCATTGACCGGCTCGGGCTTATCGTGACTCGAAAAGTGGCGTACGACTCGTCCTGATGCTGCATCGACAATTTCCAGAGTAACGGGACCGGAAGCCGCAGTCTTTGTCCCTGTCTCTAGCCAGTAGTCGATCATCGCGCCGTCGGGAGGGTTCTGTCCGGCAGGTTCTTCCGGCGGCAGGGGCGTGTCAGTGTTATTGTTGCGGCGCACGCGATACGTGAGTTGCGGCGCGAAAAGATGCGCCGGAGCGTCGGCAACCTCCGGGCTAAACTGTCGCAGCGGCGTGACGTTGTCGAGGATCCAGAACGAACGCCCGTGGGTTCCGACGACAACATCGTCATGATGAATGACAAGATCACGGATCGAAGTCGGCGGCAGATTCATCTTCAGCGACTGCCAATGGTCGCCGTCGTCCCACGACACATACACGGTGCGTTCGGTTCCAGCAAGAAGTAATCCCCTGCGTTCTGGATCTTCCCTTACCGTGTTGACGGGCTCGTTATCGGGCAGGCCGCTCACGATCTTCTGCCACGACTTCCCGCCATCGTGCGTGCGATAGATATAAGGATGCAGGTCGTCGAGGCGGAAGCGGTTCACAGCGGCGTACGCGGTCGCGGTGTCGAAGTGCGAGGCGTCCATTTGCGCGAGCTTGCTCCACGGCGTCAATTCGGGCGGCGTCACGTTCTGCCAGTTCTTGCCTCCGTCGC
This sequence comes from Acidobacteriaceae bacterium, assembly GCA_003131315.1. GTDB lineage: Bacteria > Acidobacteriota > Terriglobia > Terriglobales > Acidobacteriaceae > Acidiflorens. Next base: position 26,952 of record PKUV01000140.1, on the reverse strand, counting down.
GGGTCACGTGAATCAGGCCATCGTCGGTACCGGCCCAGATCAGGTTTGCGTCTTTCGGCGACGGAGCAATCGAATAGATCACGCCGCGATGCTTGCCCTTCGCCGGGTCGGCCTCGACAAACGGCCCCAGAGTCGCAGGAGAGCCGGGATCTTTGCGGGTCAGATCGGGGCTGACGATCTGCCAACTGTTACCGCCGTCGCGGGTGGCGAACAGTACGTTCGATCCCAGATACAGTACGTGCGGATCCGCCGCCGAGAAAATCAGCGGCGCGGTGCGATTGAAGCGATACTGCCCGGTGCGCAAAACCACGGGCGAAACGTCGCGCGTCTGTCCGGTGTTGCGATCGAACACCGTCACCTTACCGCCGTAAATCAGATTGGGATGCAGTGGATCGGGTGCGACGTAGCCGTACTCTTCCACGCCGACCGTGGTCCAGTCGCGAAAGGTGATTTCGCCGAAGTCGCTGCGGCTGGCGGTGCCGATCGAGCCGCTTTCCTGCTGCGCGCCATAGACCCAGTAAGGAAATCCGTTGTCGGTGATGACGTGATAGAACTGCGCGGTGGGCTGGTTGTACCAGGAGCTCCAGGTCTGGCCGCCATTCACGCTGATGGTCGCGCCCTGATCCACGGCAATGGCGATAATGTCGGGCATTTCGGGATTGATCCAGATGGTGTGGTAGTCGTCGCCGCCGGGCGCGCCCTTGATAGCCGCGAAATTCTTGCCGGCGTCGGTGGATCGGTAGGTCGAAGTGTTGGCCACATAAATCACATCTTTATTTCGCGGATCGACGCGCACGCAGGCGAAGTCGGAGCCGCGTCCCCAGACGCGATCCTCGGTGTTCACGAGTTGCCAGCTTTCGCCGGCATCGTCGGAGCGATAAATGCCGCCGTTCTTCTGCGCGTCTACCCAGGCGAACATGCGATCGGGATCGCTGCGTGAAACGGCAAGCCCAATGCGGCCCAGCTTATCGGCCTCGGCCGGCAATCCTTTTGTGATTTGCCGCCAGTTGTCGCCGCCGTCGGTTGATTTGTAGAGACCGCTTCCCGGGCCGTCATAGCTGCCGCCGGTCGTCCACGGTGGACGGCGCGAAGCCCACATGCCGGCAAATATCACCTGCGAGTTTCGCGGATCGAACACCAGGTCAATCGCGCCCACGTTGTCGTCTTTATAAAGAATTTTTTGCCACGTCTGACCGCCATCGACGGAGCGATAGACGCCGCGCTCGGCATTCGGACCATAGGGATGTCCAAGGGCGCCAACAAAAACCCGGTTCGCATCCTTGGGATCGACCAGGATCGATCCAATCTGCTGCGCGTCGCGCAGGCCGAGATGCTGCCAGGTGCGGCCCGCGTCGGTCGATTTGTAGATACCGTCGCCTACCGAGAGATCGGGCCGGCGCAGGCCTTCACCACTACCGACATAGATAGTGTTCGGATTCGACGGCGCCACCGCCAGCGCTCCTATCGAACCGGAGGGCTGGGCGTCGTTTGGTTGATCGTCGAAAATCGGATTCCAGGTGCGGCCGAAGTCTGTCGTCTTCCAAACTCCGCCGTTGTTCGGCGCCATGTAGAAGACATTCGGCTGCCCCGGAACGCCGGAGATCGCCACCGTGCGACCGCCGCGAAACGGGCCGATCATGCGCCAGTGAAGTTCCTGGTACATCGCCGGGTCATACTGCTGGGCGAAAAGCGCGAAAGGGAAAAGTAAAACACAGAGCGAGGCGAGCGGAATCCAACAAAGTCGCTTGTTCACGGTTGATCCTCGAAGAGAGGTAAGGATAAACCACGGCAGCGGCGATTGGACAGCGCAGGCGCTTTGGAGCGGGTTGCATCGGATGCGACGCGTTTGGATGGATGGCCGACAACCCGGAAACCGACCTTCTACCCACTGGACGTTGGCGCATCGATGCAGGCAACGGGTCTACGGGACCGCCGAAACAGCAGCGGGAGCGCTCCCGAGATAGCGCCGCAAGGCATCCTGCCATTCCGGCATGTGGACGCTGTACGCGTGCAGGCTGTCAGGCGACAGAACGGAGTAGGCGGGCCGTCGCGCCGGACGCGGGAATTCGGCCGTAGTCACGGGTTTGACCGTGGTCGGCATCCCCGATGCGCGCACGATTTCGGTGGCAAACTCGTACCACGTGCAGTTGCCGGAATTGGTGACGTGCACGATCCCGCGAGCGGAAGCGCGGCAAAGTTGCACGAGAGCGGATGCGAGATCGCGCGTGAAGGTCGGGCTGCCACGCTGATCGTTCACCACGGAAATCTCAGGACGGGTTGACGCCAGCTTCAGAATCGTCGCCGGAAAACACTTGCCTCCGTGCCCGAACAGCCACGAAGTCCGGGCGATGCAGACCTCGGGCAGGATCTCGAGAAGCCGTTCCTCGGCGCGGGCTTTACTCTCGCCATAAACGCTGGTCGGCTTTCTGGCATCGCTGGTTTGGTAAGGCGATGTTTTGCTGCCGTCGAAAACGTAGTCCGTGCTCACGAACATCAATCGCGATCCGGCTTCGCGGGCAGCCTCGGCCACATTGACGGAGCCCTCGCAATTCACGGCGAAGGCCAGGTCGCGGTTGGACTCGCAGCCATCCACGTCGGTATAGGCGGCTAACAGGAGAATCCATTCGGGACGGGAATCGCGAACCACGTCGCGAACGCGCGCGTGGTCTCGCAGGTCGGCGTCTTCGACAGACAGCGCGGTCAATTGCTCACCGCTCAGTTCCTGAACCAGATCCTGGCCAAGCAAACCCGAGGCTCCGAATAGCGTGACGCGCATAGCGGCATTGTAACTGGGAAACGCCGCGGACAAGAGTGAAAGGCCCGCGACTTTATCTTCGTCTCTAGAACTTGTTTCACAAACCGGTTTCAGAGGGGACTGGTAGTTCTCTCAGGGGCTAAAGCCCAGTGTTTATGCGGTTCGTAGCGGCCCGGCTGAAGCCGGGACCTTTCAAAGAACCATCTATGAAGCACGTTCTACTCGGTCCCATTCGATTGAGGTGTTCGTACCCGCCGCCGCAGTGCGTGCAGGATGAGCGCTCCGCTGATGCCGAAGCAGACCACGGCGGCAAACGCCACCAGATCCAGCATACGGCGGGTCATCCGGAGGTAATCCGCGAACAGCGATACCATGGCACAGAGAATGCCGAGGACGTTAAGCCAGAGAGGAGAATGAATACTCGGAAGATCCTGGCGAAACCGAACCTGGAGCAGCAGCGCGGCCAGCCCGATCGCGGCCACCACTACCAAAGCAACGGGACTGAAAAAAGCATTCGGCCCTGTATAGATCACGACCAGCGCCAGCGCCAGAAGGAGCAGCCCTGAAGCGATCACCGTCCATCGGCGTGTTACGCCCGACCCGGAACTCGTCACCGACCGATCTCCTCGCCTTTCCGTATTTTGCCATTGTACGTCGGCCTTTCCTCCTGCGTTCAGGCGTTGCTGGTCGGCATCCATTCCGCCGGACGATTCTCGCCGTGCGACACAGCGTAGAGGACCAGTTCCACCCGGCTCGAAATCCCCAGCTTATCGAAGATGCGCAGCAGATATTTCTTGATCGTGTGTTCGCTGAGCCCCAATTCGACGGCGACTCCGCGGTTGGTCAATCCGTCGGCTACGAGCGCGACTACCTGCTCCTCGCGAGGCGTCAACAAAGACCTCCCAGTTGAGTTGACCACACGCAGCGTGGGCACCTCCGACAACGCATCCAGCACGTAATTCATCTGCTGGCTGTTGATCCAAACCTCTCCCCGGAAAACGCAATGGATGCACTTGCAGAGCATCGCGAAAGGAGTTTGGGTAAAAAGAAAAATGCCCTTCGCGCCGGCGCGCAAGGCATTCACCACCAGTTCGCGGTCATCGTTCTCGGCCAGCAGCACGGGAGCGATCTTCGGATACGAGACTCGCAACCAGCGCAGCAGGCTCAAATCCGGCAGTTGGTTGCCCGCAATCAAGACCACGTCGGCGTGATTCGATTGCATGAAGTTGTGGAGAGCAGACGTCTCCAAAGCGACAGCGGAAACCTGAAAGTCCCGCCGGCTTTTCAAAGCCCGCGTCAAGAGTTGAGACTGAATGAGACCCGAATCGGCGACCACGACTTGCACTGCTTCGGTTGCGACCGGCCGGGTTCCAGTGGACTGCTTCGCGGAGCGCATGGTTTTCACGCTACCATCATGCCCAAAAGTGCACGGACCGGATGTAGGCCTCGTCACACCCCGTTGGTGATGAATTCCGCCCTCCATGCCTACTTTCGCAGGGCTACTCTTGTGCACAGCTTTCGTAGCAGCGCTCTCCCACCCTGCCTGCGCCCGTAGCCGGAAACCCAGCCCTGGCGGCCCGGCTGCTGATTTCATCACCTTTTTGATGGCTGGAACGTGCCCTATACCGCGGTGGACAGTACTTTCCAAGTCTTGTTGTGCTCGGGACCCAACGATACCTTCGTGCTAACAACTCAAACGCCCGAGTTGCTTAGTTCGCCGTTCAGAGCAACGGTGAGAGTCCGGAGATGAATGTATTTGCTAAACACGTCGTTTTGGGGGCTGTGGGTATGCTCATCCTGCAGTTCGCCGTGGTCACATCCGCTCAGGAGACTGTACCGTCGCCTGCTTCGGCGCCTCGGTCCTCTGCTCCGCCAACCGGCAAGCTCGCGGCGGCGGAGAACTCGCAGAGCCAGGACCGGTCCGGCACGGACGGTTCCACCCACGGAGCGATCACACAACCCGGAAGAGCGGGTGGCATGGGAGATCCTGCATTCGGAGGGGAACGCCATCCGCTTTACCGGCTTTCAAAATCGGACACCGTGGACGTGAATTTCACTTTTTCTCCCGACTTCAATCAGACCTTGACCGTGCAGCCCGATGGCTTCGTGGCCCTGAAAGGTGCAGGCACGCTGTTCGCGGAGGGACTCACGATCCCCCAGATGCAGCAGGCGGTTGCCTATGCCTACCGCGGCTTTCTGCACGAGCCCGAGGTCACCGTGACCTTAAAAGATTTTGACAAGCCCTACTTCCTCGCTTCGGGTGAGGTGGCGCGGCCAGGAAAGTATGAGCTGCGAGGGGATCTGACCGTAAACGAAGCCGTGGCGATTGCCGGCGGCTTCACGCAGCAGGCCCGTCATTCGCAGGTTGTTGTGTTTCGCCGGATTTCCGCGTACGTCGCCGAATCCCACGTGATTGACCTAAAGAAGATGCTGGATTCTCGCGATCTTCGCGAAGATCTGCACCTTCAGGCCGGCGATTTTATCTTTGTTCCACAGAGCCGGATTTCAAAAATTCGCAAGTATGTTCCGACCAACTCCATGAGTTGGTACATGAACCCATTGCAGTTTTAGCGGAAAGGAGTGGCAGCATTCACTGATTGCGTCTTCAAAATCTGGCGAGTTCCCATAAAGCCCGCCGGGTGTGATCGGCGTGCTGTACGATCCATGTCCGCGGAATTGAACGGAAACTCGCACACCCCTCTTTCCCCCACGCCCCGCGATCTTGCGGCCACGCTGTTCCGACGTCCGCGACTCGTCGCTGCTTCTTTTGGGTTCGTATTGCTGGCGACGATGCTCTTCGGCGTCTTCTCGGCGCGATATGAATCGCACTTCAAGGTTCTGCTGCGCCGCGGCCGCTTTGACCCCATCGTCTCTTCTCAGCCCGCCAGCGCCATGGATTTCACCCGTCCCGACATTACCGAAGGAGAACTCAATTCCGAAGTCGAACTCCTGCGCGACGAAGATCTCCTGAAGCAAGTTGTGAAAATGGCGGGACTTGTTCCTGCGGGCACCCGGGATTTCGAGCGCCCAGCCGAGATCGAACGTGCCGTTCGCAAGCTCGCGCGCCGTTTGGATGTCGAAGCGCTAAAGAAGTCGAACCTCATCCAGGTCAGTTACAAGGACACCAATCCGGAGCGAGCTGCCCGCATACTCTCAGCACTTTCTACCCTCTACGTGCGGAGGCACACGAATCTCCAGCGGCCCCCGGGGGAGATCCAGTTTTTCGACCAGCAAACCGCGGAATACGAAAAGAGACTGCATCAGTCCGAAGCCGAGCTCGTGCACTTTACTCGCGCTCGGGGCGTGGCTTCGGCGGCTCTGGAACGCGATATCGCGCTGCAGAAGTTAGGCGAGGCGGGTGCGGCGTACCGCCAGATCGACCAGGATCGTGTCGAGACCGAGCGCCGGATTGCGTCGCTGCGCGAACAGCTCAAGTCGTTTCCCTCTCGGTCGGTCACTCTCAATCGCTGGGCGGATAATCCGGAGGTTCTCGAAAAGATGAAAACACACCTGCTGGAGCTCCTGCTCAAGCGCACTGAGCTTCTCAGCCGCTTTGAACCGTCCTACCGGCTGGTGCAAGAAGTGGAACAGGAAATCGGGGAAACTCGCGCGTCGATTGCCGCCGAAGCGCTCACCCCGGTGCGCGACGAAACTACCGACAAGGATCCCAACTACGAGTGGGCCCGCATGGAAATGGAGAAAGCCCAGGTGCAGTGGGACGGCTTGCGGGCACGGCAATCCGATGCTTCCACCCAGGTCGCATCCCTGCGAACGTTTGCCACGCAGATGCAATCCGCCTCCGTGGATCAACAGGATCTGATGCGCACCGCCAAGGCCGAGGAAGACAACTACCTGCTCTACCTTCGCAAGCGCGAGGAAGCGCGCATCGGCGACGCGCTCGACGAGCGTCGCATCCTCAATGTGGCCATCGTGGAATCGCCCGTAGCCCCGGCCCTGCCCACGCACTCCGTGCTCCTTTATTTCTTGCTCGCTTTCGGACTGGCCATGGCGTTCAGCGTCGGCATCGCCTTTACGACAGAGTACTTTGACTCGACGATTCGCACTCCCGACGAAGCTTACGGCCTGCTGGAAGTACCGGTGCTGGCTTGGTTGCCGGCGCCTAAGCCCGCGGTTCCGCGTCCTTCTATTTCTCGGATCGGTCGGCCCAAGGTGGTGGTCCAGTGAGCACTCTCCGTGAGCTTCTTGTCGAAACGCCATCTGCCGCTGAACCGCCGCGCGTAACTCCAATACGCGAGCCAGTCCAGCGCAAAGCAGTTTCTCCGACGGCTTCGGTTCACGAGGATCAGATCCATGCGCTGGTTCAGCAACTTTTCTTTCGGCATGAATCGAGGCCGGTTCGGCACGTCGGATTTGCCCCGGTCGAAGCATCGACTGCAACTGCGACACTGTGCATCGAGGTCGCCAGAGCGCTGGCTGAAGAAGACAGGTACGACGTCGGGCTGATCGACGCCCGCCCGGACTCGATCCCTCTCCAAAACCAACTGCAGATTCCCTCCCCCAACCGTACGGAGGCCACCTGGCCAATCGCACCGCGTCTCTGGATGGTTCCTCGCCAGAGCTGGCTCCCGGACGCCTGCGAGCAGCGGCTCACCGATCGGAACTTATCGCGGCTCCGCGAACTCACGACGGAGTTCGACTTTTCCATTCTGTGGTGTGCTCCGGTCTCCTGGCTCACGGCGAGCATTGGCCAAACCTGCGACGGTCTGGTGCTCGTGCTGACCGCCAACAAAACAAGACGCCTCGTCGCCGCTCAAATCAAGGACCAGCTAAGCAAGGCGCAAGTTCCTCTGCTCGGGACCGTCCTCGCGGAACGTCGTTTTCCTGTGCCGCAAGGCCTGTACCGGAGTCTGTGAATCTTATGGGCGAATTGACCACAAACCGGCTATGGGACATCGGACCCAAAGATTCCCCGTCGCAGTATGCCCGCATGATTCTTGGGACACCTGCAATGCCGCCTCCCAGATTCGCGCCGACGGGCAACGCCACCCCCACACGTTCAGTCAACGCGGTCGACCAAACCACCACGAGACGCACCCAGGCGCGAACGCTAACTCAACAACATCTACCGCAACCTACCATTGATCGATTCACGCTTTGTGAGCTGGTGGCAGCCGACTTGATCGTTCTCGTGGTAGTGTGCAGCGCGTTATCGCTGTTCTCTCCCGCTTGGGGCCTACCGTGGGCTTATCTGCCGATTTTTGCTGTTCTGGTAACGCTCTTTAGCTTCTGTGAGGGGATCTACAAACGCGCTGGGGATCCGTCTCCCGCCGGGATCGTCCCAGCACTGGCGAGGTCAACCCTGTTCGCGATCGGACTGGTCTTCATCGCCCGGTGGGATGGAATGCGTCCTCTCGCCGCCTCCAGAATATTTGCCAGCAGCCTGGCCGGCCTCGCGCTGTTACGCCGGTTGAGGCAGATTGAATGGAAGCGGCGGCGCCGCGAAACAGAATCGCGCAAGATCCTCATCATTGGCGGGGGGCCGGTCGCTCGCTCCATCGCCCGGGCACTGCGCAATGATCCTCTCCAACGCGCAACCGTCTGCGGCTTCGTGGATGACGACCAGCCTCTTTCCCCGGCGGTATTGGGGCGAATCGCAGACTTGGACTGGCTCGCTCGCGCCGAATTCATCGATGAAGTCATCCTCGCTCTCCCCGGTCAGCCAGCCCAGACGCGAGAAGCTGCCGAAGCCGCGTTCCGTAACCACCTGGACATTCGTGCCGTGCCCGATCTGCCCCCGGGTCCGTGGCCAGACTCAGGCATCGATCACATCGGAGAGGTGCCGGTCGTCACCCTGCATCGCGAACCATTACCCAGCGCCGCCTTATTTCTGAAGCGTTTGCTGGATGTCACCGGTGCGACGTTCGGTCTGGTGTTGGCCAGTCCTCTAATGGCGATCGTGGCCCTGCTCATCCGGCTGGACTCGCCCGGTCCAATCGTCTACTCCGCGGAACGCACCGGCGCCAAAGGCCGCCGCTTCCTTTGCTATAAGTTTCGCTCCATGGTGACCGACGCCGCACACCTCAAGGAAGACTTGCGCGCCCGCAACCAGAGACAGGGCCCCATCTTCAAAATCGACGACGACCCCAGAATCACCCGCATCGGCCACATCATTCGCCGCTACAGCCTCGACGAACTGCCTCAGCTCTGGAACGTGCTGCGCGGGGAGATGAGCCTGGTTGGACCGCGGCCTCATCCCGTGGACGAGGTCAACCATTACGAACTTCACCAGTTCCGGCGCCTTGACGTAAAACCCGGAATCACGGGTCTGTGGCAGATTACGGCGCGCGGCTGTCCGTCGTTCGAACTCAACATGCACCTTGATCTCACCTACATCGAGAACTGGAGTCTGCGCCTGGACCTGCGCATCCTCGCCAGCACAGTTCGCGTGCTGTTCGCGCCGGAAGGAGCCTGAGACTCTCGCCATGAGCAGCCGCGCCCTAGCTTTAATCCGGGATAGTGACGACAACCCGCTTTGGCGCGCTGCCGGTCTGCTGCTTCGCCCCCTTCACCTGGGATTGGCTTTTCCCTCGATCCTTTACGTGGCCGCGATGATCGTTTTCCTGTTTCGTCCACCAGACCTTTTTTCTTTTTACGCCGACCGAATCGCGTTCGGCATCCTGGTCTTCTTCGTTGCGCTGCGTACTATGGCGCTCCGCGATAAGCTCCCATTCTTTGCCGGACTCAGTTTGCCTATGCTCAGTCTCATGGCGCTCGCCGTGTTCCGTGCGCTTCGGGAGCCGTTCGACGCACAAACCTGGAGCATTATCGCCAGCAAGTTCATCGTCCCCTTTGCGCTGTTTCACCTCGCTGTGCTGATCTTCCGAGGCGCATCGCAACGAAGACACTTCGAAATCTTCGTCATCTTTGCGCTCGCCTACCTCGTGTTTATTGCCATTGCCTTCCTCGCGGACGCCCGCTCCCTCATCTTTCCGCGTTTCATTCTTGACGAAAGCCTTGGTTTTCATGTGGACCGCGCTCGCGGCCCATTTCTCCAGGCAGTGGCCAACGGCGTTTCGTTGAACATCCTTGGGATTCTTGTCATCGCGCTCTCGCAAAAGCGCAAAACCGTCGTCAGGTTGCTGTGGCTGGTTCTGCCCCTGGCCGTGCTCGCCACCATGACGCGCGCCGTTTGGATCTCGTTCGCCGTCTCCACCATCGTTCTCGGATTCCGCCTGGTCGAACGCCGGCTGCGAGCGGTGTGCGCCTTGTTGGCGGTTGCGAGCCTACTGCTTGGCCTGGCAATCGGCCTCGGCAACCATTCGCTGAAGACTGCTCTTTGGGACCGCACCGGAGAACGCGGTCCGGTGGACGCGCGCCTGGCCGTGTACGACGCCGGCTGGGCAATGTTTCAGGAGCGGCCGTTCACCGGTTGGGCTGCCGGAGGTATGTACGCCGAGCTTGCCCGCCGTATGGAGGGCTACCACCTCCGCACCTTCTACGTGCACAACACTTACCTCGCCTTGCTGGTTGAGTTCGGTGTGCCGGGGTTGGCCCTCTACGGCATTCTTTTCTTCAACCTCTTCCGCCTTTCCTGGCACGGTCCGCTCGGTGAGTCCGGCCCCGTCGCTTCTCTGCGCAAAGTCTGGCCCATCTTGCTCAGCGTTTACCTCTTCAACGCTTTCTTCGTCGACATGGCGTACCAGTTTGTCATTGGACTCGTGTTCACCGTTGCCGGGATGCTCTGCGCGTCCGAGGAGTCCGTCGCATGACCACCATCGCCTACGTCGCCAACGAGTTTCCTTCTTCCCTCGAACCTTACGTGATCGATGAAATTACAGAACTGCGCCGCCGCGGGGCGCAAGTGATCTGCTGCAGCGGCAAACGCGTCTCGCCGAATGATCTCAGCTTGGCGGAGCGTGCTTTCTGGAAAGAGACGCGTTTTTTTCAGCCGCTCTCCGACGATGAGCTTGTACGGGCAGTGCGCCGGCTCGCCTCCGATCGTCACAACCTCTGGCAGCTGTTGCGCCCCCTGATGTGGAAGCGCGGAGCTTCCCCGATCCGCCGCATTCGCGCGCTAGGCCACACGGTAATGGGTGCCGCGCTGGCAGAACAACTGGCGCCACTCAATGTCGAGCACATCCACGCTCATCACGGATACTTCGCCTCATGGATGGCCTTAGCCGCTGCCCGTCTGCTCGGAATCGGCTTCAGCTTCACCCTGCACGGCTCCGATCTGCTGCAGCGCGCGGATCTGCTCTCGGCCAAGCTGCGGGCTTGCCAGTTCTGCGTAACGGTCTCCGACTTCAACCGCCAGTACATTCTCCGCAACTACCCTTCCACGCCCGCTGAGAAAATCATCGTGCAACGTCTTGGGGTCGATCGCGTGCTTTCCTGGCCCACACCCGCCAGCGCAGCCGAGGCGGACCACCGGCGGTTCTGTCTCCTCTCCGTCGGACGCCTGCATCGGGTGAAGGACTATCGCTTTCTCGTCCAGGCCTGTGCCGCGCTTCGCGACCAAGGTCTTGACTTCATCTGCTGGATCGTCGGCGAAGGACCGGAGCGCACAGCTCTCGAAAACCAGATTGTGGCATTGGGGCTTCAAGGGCGTGTTTACCTGATCGGTCAAGTGCCTCGCACCGACCTTCCCGGCTATTACCGCTACGCCGACCTGGTCGTCATGACCAGCAAGAGCGAAGGAATCCCGGTGGTCCTGATGGAGGCCATGGCTCACGAAAAACTCGTGCTGGCTCCTGCCATTACCGGGATTCCCGAACTGGTCGAGCACCAGCGCACCGGATTTCTTTATCAACCTGGCTCTTTACCCGATTTCGTCAGCGCCGTCAGTTGGATTCAGGGCCACAAAGCTTCTCTGGCCGGAATCCAGCGCGCGGCCGCGGCCAGCATCGCCGCTTCCTATAACCGCCAGCGAAATCTACGCGCTTTTGCGGAGCAACTCCTGGCCCGCATTCCCCAATCGGACGGTGACCATGCGCATCCTGTATTGCAACAAGTACGACTATCCGTTTAGCGGCACTGAAGCGTACCTCTTCGACCTCATCCACCAGATGGATCAGCGCGGCCAGGAAACCGCTCTGTTCAGTATGGACCACGGCCGTACTCCCGCTTTTACAGGCCGCAGTTATCGCATTCCGCATCTTGACTTCAAGGATCCAAACGCCGGTTTTCTGAAGAAGGTTAAGATGGCAGCGCACGCCATCTATTCACCATCGGCCCGGCGCGCTATGCGCAGTTGCCTGGCTGATTTTTCACCCGATCTGGCGCACGTTCGCGGAATCTACCACCACTTGTCGCCCTCGATTCTCTGGGAACTAAAGCACCAGGGGATCCCCGTGCTCTACCACCTGAACGATTTCAAGATTTTGTGCCCAACCTACAATTTTGTCGCCGATGCTCACCCTTGCGAACTCTGCAGTCACGGTGCTTTCCACCACGCCGCTACGAAAGGTTGCTATACCGGACCGCGTTCCAGCGCGGTGGTCCTTGCCGCCGAAGCATACCTGCACAAATGGTTGCGAACTTACGAACGCTGCGTGGACATGTTCCTGGCTCCCAGCGAATTCGTGCGCAACAAGTTGATCGCCAGCGGTTTCCCTGCGCAACGCATCGAAGTCCTGCCCCACTTCCAGGCGCTGCCCCCCGACGAACACCTCACCACCGATGAAGGATACCTGCTCTACTTCGGCCGGCTCTCTCCAGAGAAAGGCGTCTATGAGCTCTTGCGCGCCATGGTGCGGCTACCACACATTCCTCTCGTCATCGCGGGAGACGGTCCCGAGCGTCCCCGACTCGAGGCGCTGGCACAAGAATTGAACTTGAACCAAGTCCTGTTCGCCGGCATGGTCCATGGCGAGAAACTCCAGAAACTCATCGCCGGTTGCAGCTTCTCCGTGTTTCCGTCCCACGCCTACGAGACCTTGGGGAAATCCATTCTGGAATCCAATGCCTGGGGACGGCCCGTCATCGCCTCCGATCTGGGTTCGCGCCGCGAACTCGTCCAACATGGCGTCACCGGCCTGCTTTATTCCGACGGGGACCGCGAACAGTTCGCTCATTCCATCGGATTTCTGTTTGACCGCCCCGATCTGATCGAGAAGATGGGCGCCGCCGCTCGCAGTCGCGTGAAAGCCAACCACGACCCCGATCAACACGTGGAGAAGCTGCTCGAACTCTACTACCGGCTCACATTCCCTAAGAAGCTTCTTTCCTTCCCCGCCGCGCCTGAGCCCCCACGCCCACGCCGCAGCGTCCGTGTCGCGTTCATCGGGGGTCGCGGCGTGGTCTCCAAGTACAGCGGCATCGAATCCTACTACGAGCAGGCTGGCCACGAACTGGCCCGCCTGGGGCACGAAGTTACCGTATATTGCCGCAGCTATTTCACTCCTCCCATGGACACGCACAACGGCATGCGGGTGCGGCGGTTGCCGACCATCCGCTCCAAGCATCTGGAAACTGTCGTCCATACTCTGTTGAGCACAGTGGATGCCATGACGTCGGACTACGATGTCGTCCATTACCACTGCCTGGGACCGGCGTTGTTTTCTTTTCTTCCGCGGCTTGCCGGTAAGAAGACCGTCGTCACCGTTCAGGGTCTCGACTGGCAGCGCGGTAAGTGGGGCCGGATCGCGTCGCGCGTACTGCGCTGGGGAGAAGCTGCTGCGGTTTCCTCGCCCGATGCCACCATGGTCGTCTCGCGCACCCTGCAGCAGCACTACCGCCAACAGTACAAGCGCGATACTATCTACGTCCCGAACGGAGCCACGCTAGCGCCCCGGCGCCTCCCCCGGCAACTGATCGAGTGGGATCTCCTCCCGGACAACTACGTCCTTTTCTTAGGCAGGTTTTCACCGGAAAAAAACTGCCATCTCCTTATCAATGCCTTCGAAGCCCTCCACACCAGCATGAAACTCGTCCTCGCCGGAGGCTCGAGTCACTCCGATTCCTACGTCAAGAGCTTGCGCAGCCACGAATCCGACCAGATCCGTTTCCTTCCCTGGGTCTCGGGAAGCGATCTCGAAGAGCTTCTCTCCAATGCCGCTCTGTTCGTGCTGCCGTCTGAACTGGAGGGCCTGTCCCTGGCTCTTCTCGATGCCATGGCCGCCGGTGTCTGCGTGCTGACCAGCGATATTCCGGAAAATAATGAAGTGGTCGAGGGCGCCGGTTTCACCTTCCGGCGCGGCGACCAGGCAGATCTTGAGCGCATGCTCGACGTACTCGTCCACAATCCCGAACTTCGCCGTCAGTCCACCGTTCGGGGACGCGAACGTATCCAGAGCCAATATCTCTGGCCCGAAATCGCCCGATCGATCGAAACGGCCTATTACAACGTGCTGGGCTGGAGCCCGAGCGAGCACATGCCGAGGGAGCACACGCCGAGTGAGCAGATCCAGATCCGCACTTCTGCAGTCCGGTAGCGCCGCTGGATCGAGCCCTGGTCGTCTGACCCGGAAATTGCGGAACACGGAGGCCCTCTCTCGCCGAAAGAATCTGCATCCGGCGCAGAGTCTCGCGAATCCAACTTGTTGGAGAAAAGACGCTGTCGTTTGCGAATATTTTTGCGAATATTTTTCTTCGGAATTCGACGTCCTCCGTGGAGTCGGTGTGCACCAACAAAGCATCCAGCCCCGGAGGGGCGTACCAACTTAGCCCAGCGCTTCAGCGCTGGGAAAAGCGGAAGAGAATGAGTCGAGTCCCGGAGGGACGACCCAGTTCTCACCCACACTCTTTAGCCCTTGAGGGCCGGACATCACTCTGAGAATCTTTGATGAAAACAGTCTCTGGATTAAACAGAACTTAGGAGAAGCGAAATGCTAGCAGTAGGTGAACAATTCCCCTCATACTCGCTGACGGCTACCGTCAGCACCGACAATAGCGACAAAGCGTTCAAAACTATCACCAACCTCGACTACTCCGGCAAGTGGAAGGTTTATTTCTTCTGGCCCAAGGATTTCACCTTCGTTTGCCCCACGGAAATCGCAGCTTTCGGCAAGCTGAACAAGGAATTCCTGGACCGCGACACACAAATCCTCGGCGGCAGCACCGACTCCGAGTTCGTGCACCGCGCCTGGCGCGTTCACCACGAAGACCTGCACAACCTGCCGTTCCCCATGCTGGCGGACATCAAACGCGATCTCTCGGAAGCGCTTGGCATTCTTGATCCTAAAGCCGGCGTTGCTCAGCGTGCCACCTTCATCGTCGACCCGGAGGGGATCATCCGTTTCGTGATGGTGACCGACCTCTCCGTCGGACGGAATCCGCAGGAAGTTCTGCGCGTGCTCGATGCGTTGCAGACCGACGAACTCTGCCCCTGCAACTGGAAGAAGGGCGAACCGACACTCGTCGTGTAATTTGCAAACTTTTGTCATCCTGAGCGAAGCGAAGGATCTGCTGTCGCGGCGAACAGCAGGTCCTTCGCTTCGCTCAGGATGACAATTCATGAGTGGTGTAGCTCGTGCACGACCATTCACCGCGGACTCCTAAGGAAGGTCTGATTAAGTGTTCGTTGGCGAGTTGGGGTGCTTTGCGAAAGTGGGCCTCAGCGGCTAAAGCCGCTTGTTTGGCGGGCCCTAACGGCACGGCTGAAGCCGTGCCCTACCCAAAGCTATCCCGAAACGAACTTAATCAGAGATTCCCTAAGTGTGACCAACTAAATGTGAGTACCCTATGACCCTGAATGAACTTCTCGATACCGTGCCCGCGTACGCCAAAGATTTAAAACTGAACTTGTCGACGCTGCTGCAACAGCAGGAACTGAACGAGCAGCAGATCTGGGGCACCATGGCCGCATCCGCCATCGCGTCCCGCAACCCGCAAGTCCTTCAGACCGTGCTCGCGGAAGCGGCTTCGCACCTGTCGCCGCAAGCTCTGGAAGCGGCCAAGGGCGCCGCCGCCGTCATGGGCATGAACAATATCTATTACCGCTTCCAGTACCTGGCAAAGAACCCAAAGTACGCCACTCTGCCAGCCCGCCTGCGCATGAACGTTTTGCGCACCCACGGCATCGATCCAGTCGATTTCGAACTCTGGTGTACGGCCGTCTCGGCGATCAATGGCTGCGGAGCCTGCGTCGATTCTCACGAGCAGGTTCTCCGCAACAAAGGCATGTCGGAGGAATCGATCCTCGCGGCGGTGCGCCTGGCGTCTGTAATTCATGGCCTGGCGACGGTCTTCGACACCGAAGCTGTCGCCCCCAGCCAGACCGTACCCGCCTGATCTGGACCCCCGCCGCCGAGGCTGGGCACGACTTCGCGTCCGGCTTTGATTAGAATCGGAACGCAGGGTCTTTGCGCGATGCGGCATTTCTAGCATGGAAGATCTCATCCTCGTCACCGGTGGCGCTGGCTTCATTGGCTCGAACTTCATTCTGCAATGGATTGCCTCTGAACGCGCGCGCATCCTGAATCTCGACAAGCTGACGTATGCGGGCAATCTCAACAATCTGCGTGCCGTCGAAGCCCATCCGCGCTATTGCTTCGGGCAGGGCGACATCGGCGATCGCGAGCTATTGCGAAACTTGCTGCGGAGCGAACAACCGCGTGCCATCGTTCACTTCGCCGCCGAGAGCCACGTTGACCGCTCCATCCACGGCCCCGATGATTTCGTCCGCACCAACGTCAACGGCACGTTCAGCCTGCTCGAAGAAGCGCGAGCCTACTGGTCGGCGCTTCCGGAACCCGATCGCGCATCGTTCCGTTTCCTGCACGTCTCCACCGATGAAGTCTACGGATCGCTCGGCCCCAACGACCCGGCCTTCAGCGAGACCACCCCCTACGCGCCCAACAGCCCGTACTCCGCGTCCAAAGCGGCTTCCGATCATCTGGTCCGCGCCTATCGCCATACCTATGGCCTTCCCGCTCTAACCACCAACTGCTCCAATAATTACGGACCCCACCAGTTTCCCGAAAAACTGATCCCGCTGATGATCCTGAATGCGTGCGCCGGCAAGCCGCTCCCGGTTTATGGCGACGGCAAGAACGTTCGCGACTGGCTCTACGTCGAGGACCACTGCCGCGCCATTCGCACCGTGCTCTCAAACGGCCGCGTCGGAGAAACCTACAACATCGGTGGGCAAAGCGAAAAAAAGAACCTGGAAATTATCGGAGCCATTTGCAGACTGCTGGACGAGCTGCGCCCGAACGACCCCGCCGTTCCACACAGCAAGCTCGTCTCCTTCGTCAAAGACCGCCCCGGCCACGACCGTCGCTACGCGATGGACACGCGCAAAATCGAGCGCGAACTACACTGGCGCCCGCTGGAGACGTTTGAGAGCGGCATACGCAAGACCGTCCGCTGGTATCTTGAACACGAAGACTGGGTCCGTGATGTCACCAGCGGCAGCTATCGTCAATGGATGGCGAAACATTACGCCACTGAGCGTTGAGACGGAAAGCTGAGACTGAAACTCGACATGAGCAAAACCGCGCCACCGAATTACAAAGGCATCATTCTGGCGGGAGGATCGGGCACGCGCCTCTATCCCGTCACCCACGGTATCGCCAAAAGCCTGCTGCCGGTGTACGACAAACCGATGGTGTACTACCCGCTCTCCACGCTGATGCTGGCCGGCATCCGCGACATTCTGCTCATCTCCACCCCCGAGGATTTGCCCCGCTTTCAGCATTTACTTGGCGATGGCTCGCGGTTCGGCGTCCATTTCCAGTACGCGGTTCAACCGAAACCCGAAGGCATTGCCCAGGCATTTCTGATCGGCAAGGAATTTATCGGCTCTGGCGGTTGCGCGCTCGTGCTCGGCGACAACATTTTCTACGGACACGACCTCGTCAAGGAATTGCGCGCAGCTACGCTCCAGCCCAAAGGCGCTCGCGTTTTTGCGTACCCCGTGAATGACCCCGAGCGCTACGGCGTCGTCGAGTTCGATCCGCATGGGAAGGCGCTTAGCATTGAAGAGAAGCCGAAGCAGCCCAAATCCCGTTACGCCGTCACCGGACTTTATTTTTACGATCGGCAGGTCGTCGAAATTGCCGCGAGTCTCAAGCCTTCGAACCGCGGCGAACTTGAAATCACCGACGTCAATCGCGTGTATCTCGAGCGCAATCAACTCAACGTCTGCGTGATGGGCCGAGGCACGGCCTGGCTCGACACGGGCACGCACGAAGCCTTAATGGAAGCCTCTTTATTCATTCAGACCCTGCAGAAGCGCCAGGGCCTCATGGTCGCATGCCCCGAGGAAATCGCCTATCGCTCCGGCTACATCACCGCCGCGCAACTGGAAGCGCTGGCCCAGCCGATGCGCAACAACGGATACGGCGCTTACCTCCTGCAATTGCTGCGGGAACGCGTCTTCTAATTTGGGAGTAGTTTCCATGGTCGTCCGATTTAGACAGTCCGATTAAGATCGTCCAATTAAGATCTGCCGATGAATATCGTCCGATGAAAAAAATCGCCACCAGCCTCCCCGGACTTCTGCTCCTCGAACCGCGTGTGTTCGGCGACGACCGCGGCTTCTTTCTGGAAAGCTACAATCAGCGCACGTTTGCCGAGCTCGGCATTCCGGAGCCATTCGTACAGGACAATCATTCCTATTCCGAGAAAAATGTCATCCGCGGCTTGCATTACCAGATTTACCAGCCCCAGGGAAAACTCATTCGCGCCATCACCGGCGAGATTCTTGATGTCGCGCTCGACCTCCGCCGCACCTCTCCCACCTTCGGAAAATGGGAATCCTTCAAACTTTCCGGCGACAACAAACACATTTTATGGATTCCGCGCGGATTTGCTCACGGCTTCCGAGTCATGTCCCAGACCGCCCATGTCCTCTATAAAACGACGGACTTTTATGCGCCCGAGCACGAACGCACGGTGGCGTGGAATGATCCTGCGTTGAAGATCGCGTGGCAACTCGACGGCGAACCGGTCGTCTCCGCGATCGTCTCTGCAAAAGACCAGCGTGGTGTGCCTTTCCAGCAGGCTGAAAAATTCGAGTAGCGCCGCGTCAATTCAGCCGGAACTCGACCGCAATCGTGGTTTCAACCTCAACCGCCTTGCCGCTGGATAGGTACGGCTCAAATTTCCAGGACTGCACGGCCTCCGTCGCCGACTGCACCAGCAGATCGGGCCCAGACACAGGCCGCAAGCGTTTCACATTGCCATCCGGCGCAATCACCGCATCCAGCACCACCAATCCCTGCATCCCTGCCTTCCGCGCAGCCTCCGGATAAACCGGCTCCAACTTCGTTACAATCCGCTTCTCCATGGTTTCGGGAGAGACTCGCAACCCCGACTCCCCAACCGGCGCCCGCTTTTCCAGTTCGTTCCAGGACCTCTGCCACTGCCACCATCCCAGACCAGTCAGCACCAGCAGGCAAGCGAACAGCACATAAAATCCACGGCGCCCGATGCGAATTCTGTGCCTGGGCTTGGCAGCCAGTTCCGCGACGACCACCGGCGCTTCCGTCTTTGCAGGTCCGCCTGCCGCTTCTTTGAAATCCACCGGATCTAAAGCGGAGCGGTAAACCCAATACCGGATCATCTCCCGCTGCTCCACCGACAGCCCCACGAACTCAAGCCCGCAACGGAGTCGTGACTGATAGCGAACCAGCGCGCGCGCCCGAACGGGCACGCCAACATTCGGAAGCCGCAGTTCGACCGCCACCTGTTGGCCCGCGGCTAACTCTCCGGCCACAACCGCACCCACGCCGGCTTCGCTGAGGTCTGTGCAGCGCCCAGGTAAATTTTCGGGGACCCCCGATCGCAATGCGATCAAGTCCAGGGGTACGTTGATGGGGTGCCGGGGAAAAACGCGCTGTGGCGTTTCTTCGAACACCGGCGATGGAGCTGCACTCATCAGACTGCCTCCGCAGGATCGAAAATCCTTGTCATGCAGCTGGAATCAACCGGCTGGAATCAACAACGAACACGGCGCTTGCGAGCGTCGTTCCACCGAGTATATCGGAACGCTGGAACGGAAACGCTGGAATAGTTTTCCTCAGCGTCGGACTTCATCATTTGCTGTCTCGATGCGTTCTCCTACTCCATGTCCCGCCAGTTTGGCCCTACTCCGATTTCCACCAGCAGCGGAACCTCTAGCAAATGCGCTTCCTCCATGTGCTCCCGCACCAGCGGCTTCATTGCGTCCACTTCGCTCTCCGGCACTTCGAACACAAGCTCGTCGTGCACCTGCAAAGTCATCCGCGACTTCAGCCTGCGCTTCCGGATTTCCTCATCAATCCGGATCATCGCCAGCTTGATCAGGTCGGCGGCCGTTCCCTGCAGCGGAGTGTTCACCGCCGTGCGCTCCGCAAATCCGCGCTGGGTGGCATTCTTGCTGTTGATGTCGGGAATCGGCCGAATGCGCCCGAACAGCGTCTTCACTTTCTGATCGCGCCGCGTCTGCTCGATCGTTGCATCGATGAACGCCCGCACTCCCGCGTATTTCTCGAAATACGCATCAATGAATTTCCTGGCCTCACCCGGCTCAATGCCCAACTGCTGCGACAGTCCAAACGCCGACAAACCATAGACAATCCCGAAATTCACCACCTTCGCCTGCCGCCGGTGTTCCGGCGTCACCATCAGCGGCGGCACGCCAAACACCTGCGACGCGGTCAGCGTGTGAATGTCATCCCCGCGGCGAAACGCCTCCACCAGTAGCTTGTCTTTCGAAAAATGTGCCAGTAGCCGCAGTTCGATCTGCGAATAATCCGCGGCCAGCAGTACGTGCCCCGGCTCAGCGATAAACGCCGCCCGAATCTCTCGTCCAAGTTCGGTGCGAATCGGAATATTCTGCAGGTTCGGATTCGTCGAAGACAGCCTCCCCGTCGCTGTCCCCGTCTGCCCAAAAGTCGTATGCACTCGGCCGCTCTGGCTGCGAATGAGCACAGGCAATGCATCCACATAAGTCGACTTCAACTTCGTCAGTTGCCGGTACTCCAGCACCAGTCGCGGAACTTCGTGATCTGCCGCCAGTCCTTCCAATACATCCACCGCCGTCGAAATCTTTTTCCCTTTCCCGTATTTCGACGGCATCGGCAGGGCCAGCTTGTTGAACAGCACATCCCCCAGTTGCTTCGGTGAATTAATGTTGAACTCCACGCCGCAACGCTCATAAATGTCCCGCGCCTTGGCTTCGGCCTCGCGCTGCAACTTCACCGACATCTGCCCCAGCGCCGCCGGATCAATCTTCACTCCCGCGTCTTCCATACGCGCCAGCACAGGCACCAGCGGCGCATCGATCTCCTCATACACCGAGGTCAGTCCCTGGTCGTCGACTTCTTTGCGGAGTGCGCTCGCCAGCCTGCCCGTTACATCCGCCGCTTCCGCCAGGTTGCCGCTCATCTTCAAATTGAATCTCCGCAGCGCAACCTCCGGCAACGAATGCGACGAATAGGTCGGATCGAGCAGATAGGAATACAGCATCGGATCATGCCTCACTCCGGCCAACGCAATTCCCGCTCCAGGAAAATGCTCGGAAAAATAGTGCAGCGCAAACTTGAGATCGTGAACCGTCTTCGGCACAGCGGCATCTTCGAGCATGCTCTTCACTCGATCGGCGAGCTCCCTGTCTTCCAGCGCGACCATCGCCCCCGCCCCCGGCGCATTCGATACGGCAATGCGTTTTACACCTCTGGCACTCTGATCCTCCGCATCCGCGGGCTGCAAAGCCAGAAACCCCGACTGCGCAGGCTGAGGCTCCTCGTCTTCCCCTGCAGCGCTCTCGGTGTAAATGCTCTTCGTGTGCTCGGTCGGAATTGCCAGCGCGAGCGGCACGCTCTCGCCCAAGCCTCTCAAATAATCCTCGAATTCAGCCTTCGACGTGATCTCCCGGTAGTCGCCCTCCTTCACTTCAGCCACGGGAAGCAGTTCTTTCAACAAAGAAGTAAATTCGAGCTCGGCAAACAGCGCGCGCAGAGATTCAACGTCCGGTTCGCCCGCTTTCATCGCGGCAACATCCAGCTCGACCGCCACGTCGGCATCGATCGTCACCAGCTGTTTGCTGTGCAGGATGTTGTCGCGATTGTTCTGCAGCGATTCCCGATACGTCTTCTTCTCCACCTCAGCCGCATGTTCCAGCGCCTGCTCCACGCTTCCAAAGCGCTGAATCAGTTCCACCGACCCCTTGTCGCCGATCCCCGGCGCCCCCGGAATGTTATCCACCGCGTCGCCGCGCAACGCCATCACATCCACCACCTTCGACGGAGGCACCCCGAGAATCTCCTCAACCTTTGCCGCATCGCAGATCAGGTTGTCCTTCGGCGGATTCAACACCTGCACCTTGTCGTTTACCAACTGCAGCATGTCTTTGTCGCTCGACACCACAAACACCGGATACGATTCCGCCGCCGCTTTCCGCGCCAGCGTTCCGATCACATCGTCGGCTTCGTAACCTTCCAGCTGCAAAATTGGGATGCGATACCCCTCCAGCGCCCGCCGAATGTACGGAATCTGCTGCGCCAGGTCCTCGGGCATCTCGGCGCGATTCGCCTTGTAACCGCCATACTGCGCTTCTTTGAACGTCTGCGTCTTCATGTCGAACTTGCGGATCGTCGTGATCGCTTCCGCCTGCCGATTGCGGATCGTCGGCGCGCCCACATCGAACACCGCCGCCAGATACTCGGGCGAAAAATCGTCCCGGAGCTTCCGCAGCATGTTGACGAAAACATAAGTCGCCGCCGTCGGAACCCCCATCTTCGTGGACATCGGCCGCTGCCGCGCCATCGCGTGATAGGCGCGAAAAATGAACGACATCGTATCGATCAGGAAAATCCGGCCCGCACCATGAGAGGAAGCGGGCAGGGGATCAGGCGAGGTACTCACTTGCTGCGGCGATTTCTTTTTGGGAGGCAACCGGCCAAGTTTAACAGCTGCAGAAGACCCAACCACAGGGAGCACAGAGGACACAGGGGAAACACTTGTTTCGAGATCAATTTGGTAGTCAGTTGTAAAAGAAGCCCCCTGTGTTCCTCTATGCCCTCTGTGGTTAAGAATTTTGGAAGCAAGACCATACTCCACAGCTCGCGGATCCGAATCCTCGCGCGATGATCGAGCCGCGCGCCGCGAACGACGAACAGCGAACGACGTTCTTCCAAATCCCGGCCAATCGCGTATGATATGAAGTTTTCAGCCTCGCCCCGCTGAGTGCTGAATGCTGAGTGCTGAATGCTGCCCTTCAAACTCGTCTACAGCGACGACTATTACCTGCCCATCGGCTCCCATGTTTTTCCCTCCGAAAAATACAAGCGCATTCATGACCAACTGCTCGCGTCCGGAATTGCCGCGCCCTCCGATTTTGTCACCCCTCGTCCGGCGACCGACCAGGACGTGCTGCTCGTGCACACTCCGCAGTACGTCGAGAAGTTGAAGACGGGCACGCTCAGCGCGCGCGAGGAGTTGGAGCTCGAAGTCCCGTACTCGCCGGAGTTAGTGCGCGCCTTCTGGCTCGCAGCGGGCGGCTCCATGCTGGCCGCCGATCATGCCCTCAACGACGGCGTGGCCATCAGCATCGGTGGTGGATTCCATCACGCGTTCCCCGATCACGGCGAAGGCTTCTGCATGATCCACGACGTGGCCATCGCCATCCGCCGCATGCAGCGTGACGGCAAGATTCGCACCGCGATGACCGTCGATTGCGACGTCCATCAGGGCAATGGCACTGCCGTGATTTTTGCCGGCACGCGTGTCCCCAGCGATCCGCTGCCCTCGGCATCCGGGTCAGTCCTGAATCCCTATCGCCCCACCAGAACGCGCAGCGCCCACGCCGAGGACGTCTTCACCATCTCGCTCCATCAGCAAAACAACTACCCGGCGTTTAAGCCCCCTTCGTCGCTTGACCTGAATTTGCCCGACGAGATCGGCGACGGCGAATATCTGGCGTGCCTCGGCAACGCGCTCAGTTTGGGATTGAGCAAGTTCGAGCCGGAGCTTATCTGTTACCTCGCCGGAGCCGATCCTTATCGCGAAGATCAGCTCGGCGGATTGTCGTTGACGATTGAGGGATTGAAGGAGCGAGACGCTCTCGTGTTCCAAATCGCCAAGGCCGAGGGCATCCCCGTGATGGTCACACTCGCCGGCGGCTACGCTCTGAAGCTCGAAGACACAATCACCATCCACTGCAATACGGTGGTCGCCGCAAAAGAGGTGTTCGCCGGGAAGGGCTGACAAAGCGCTTCGATATACTTGACGCTATGGACGTCATTCCTTCTCAACTTGCGCACCGTGAGATCTATAACATTCTGATCAGCGCCGTGGCGCCGCGGCCGATCGCGTGGGTCTCGAGCCTCAGCGCTTCCGGACAACCCAACCTGGCGCCCTTTTCGTTTTTCAATGCCGTGTGCGCCGAGCCTCCGCTGTTGGCGTTTGCGCCGGCGATGCGCTCGCCGAAAAAATCGGGAGCAGCGGCAGCAGATCCCGCAGGACATCCTGCAGGAACGCCCAAAGACACGCTGCGGAATATTCGCGAGACTGGAGAATTCGTGATCAACGTGGTCACCTACGAACTGGCCGAGGCCATGAACTTGACCAGCGGCGAATATGACGCGGCCATCAATGAATTCGAAGTGGCGAAACTCGCCTCGGCGCCTTCGAAACTCGTGCGGCCGCGGCGAGTGGCGGAGTCTCCCGTGAGCTTTGAATGCAAGCTGCATCAGATTCTCGACTTCAATCCCGGCCCCGAGGGCGGCAGCCTGGTGATTGGTGAAATCGTTTCGATCCACATCAACGAAGAGCACATAAAAGAAGGACGCCTGGACCGGAACTCCCTGGATCTGATCGGCCGCATGGGCGGCATCCAGTACACGCGAACCACCGAGCGCTTTGAAATGGCGAGGCCGAAGGTCGAGTGAAGGGGATCAATGTCTCTGATACGCGAAGCCGCCGCTGACTGCAGCTAGATTCGGCTATTGCAGAATCCTCATCTCCGGCGACGCGCGCAAACTGCATAGGTCCTTCGCTTCGCTCAGGATGACACCGAGGATTTTGCGAACGACAAACAGCGAACGACTAACGACTCCCACCCCATCGCGACTGCTAAAATAGCTACTTACGCCTATGTTCGAGAATCTTCAGGAAAAACTCCAGCGCGCCTTCAAGTCTCTCCGCGGACAAGCCGTCCTCACCGAAGAGAACATCGCCGAGGCGATGAAGCAAATCCGTCTGGCCTTGCTTGAAGCCGACGTCAACTTCAAAGTCGTCAAAGACCTCATCGACCGCATCCAGGCCAAGGCTGTCGGCCAGGAAGTGCTGACCGCGCTCTCGCCCGGCGAGCAGGTCATCAAGATCGTCCGCGACGAACTGGTTGAAACGCTTGGCAAAGATACGGCTAAATTAAAGTTCGCGTCGCAGCCTCCGACCGTCGTGCTCATGGCCGGCTTGCAGGGCTCCGGCAAAACCACTACCTCGGGCAAGCTCGCCAACTGGCTGAAGAATGGCGGACACCGGCCGCTGCTCGTCTCGGTTGACGTTTACCGGCCCGCCGCGCGCGAGCAACTTAGAGTTGTTGCGGCGGCGATCAAGGCCAACCTCTACGAAGGCGAGGTCGGAGAAGCGAATACGGCCACCGTCGAGCGCCTTGCCAAAGAAGCGCGCCGCGAAGCGATCAACACTGGCTGCGACGTGCTCATCGTCGATACCGCCGGGCGTCTCCACATCGACGACCAACTCATGGAGGAGATGCAGTCGCTCAAGCGCCTGCTCAATCCGCAGGAAATTTTGTTCGTCGCCGATTCGATGACCGGACAGGACGCCGTCCGCTCGGCCGACGAATTCCATAAGAAGCTCACGCTCACCGGCGTCATCCTTACCAAAATGGACGGCGACGCCCGCGGCGGCGCGGCGATCTCCATCCGCCAGGTGACCGGCCAGCCCATCAAGTTCATCGGCGTCGGCGAAAAATACGACGCGCTCGAGCCCTTCCACCCCGACCGCATCGTCTCGCGCATTCTCGGCATGGGCGACATCCTCTCGCTCATCGAAAAAGCCGAGTCGCAGATCGACAAGAAAAAGGCCAACGAACTTGCCTCCAAGGTCCTCAGTGGCGACGGCTTTTCGCTCGAAGATTTCCGCGACCAGTTGCGGCAAGTTCGCAAAATGGGCTCGCTGCAAAGTCTCATGGGCATGCTGCCCAGTGTCGGCGCGTTTTCCGGCCTGCAGAAAGCCGCCGACAAGGTTGACGAAAAACAGATCAATCGCGTCGAGGCCATCATCAATTCCATGACCGGATACGAGCGCAACCATCACGAAGCCATCAACGGCAGCCGCCGCAAACGCATCGCCCGCGGCTCCGGCACCAGCGTGCAGGAAGTCAACAACCTGCTCCGCCAGTACGCCCAGATGAAAAAAATGTTCAAGCAGATGGGCAAGCCGAGTTTCGCGCGGCGAATGGCGGGGATGAAGTTTCCGGGAATGTAGAACCAGTTCTCAGTTCTCAGTTGCCAGTGCTTGAACCCGCTGGGAACCTACAACTGGCACCTCCCTTATGAAGTGGCGCTCTCTCCAGGAATCCGGCTCCTACAGCGACATGCGCCCGCTGCGCGAAATCTTTGCCGAGCGCAAAGAGCTCATCGCCAAGTACGTTCCCGCTGACGTTCAGGCTGTCCATGCCCGCGCCGTTTCCGGCCTCAAAACTCACGGACTCGCATCCAAGGCGCTCAAGGTCGGCGACAAGTCGCCCTCGTTCGAACTTCCGGACCACAACGGCCGGGCCGTTTCCTCCGCCAATCTTCTGGCCAAAGGACGCCTCGTGCTCTTGTTCATCCGCGGGCGCTGGTGCCCATTCTGCGTCGGCCAGATGGAGGCCATGAACTATATCGCCTCCGAGATCACAGCCGCCGGAGCTGCGCTCGTTGCCGTCTCCCCGCAAACGGAGAAGCAGGCTTTTTTCATGCATGACCAGCACAAGGTCGCCTTCCCGCTGCTGGTGGACGCTCACAATGAGGTCGCCCGCCAGTTCGGGCTGGTGTACCGCGTCCCCGACGAACAGCAGGGGCTCTACCGCAGCACCTTCGTCAACCTGCCGTTCGTCAACGGCGACTCCAGCTGGGAGCTGCCTATCCCCGCAACGTTTGTTATTGATCGTGATGGGACCATTCTTTTCGCCTCCGCTAACGAGGACTACACTGATCGGCCTGAGCCGCTGGAGGTTCTGTCGGCGATTCGCTTCGCTAACGAGTCGGCTCGGCTCCGCTTGGAATGACACGGGGCGCGGTGCTCGGAACGGGGCGGAGGGCGGTCGCAGTCGTTGGATTTTAGAGCATTTTCACAGATAC
>PKUV01000007.1 GCA_003131315.1 Acidobacteriaceae bacterium | reverse complement strand
GAAGCGATTCTTTCGGATCGTGGGGCGGGAGTCAGCAGCGGGCATAGTGTGCGCTGAGCAGCGCGTTGTTCAGGAGGGTTGAAGTCCCTCCGGCGCCCGGATGAGGGGCGCTGTATCCAAAGGCGGGAGTAATGCCTCGCTGGCCGGAGAAGGGAAGAGGTATGGAGAAGCCTAAACGGGCACGAAGGCGAAAGCTGGAAACAGCCAAGGTGAACCTGAAGCCGCTCCTTGCAGGACTCCGGAGGACAGGGTGTCCATCGTGAGGTGGAATCCGAAGGGTATGAGGAGAAGTACCGGGCCGTAATCGATGGGGGCTGCCCCGAAGATGAACCGGTCGGCCAAAGGTGGGGCAAGGTCGAGCCTGCACTATGAAGGCGAAGGCGTTCTCATTCACCCACCGCACCAAGGTGTTTGCGGTCGGCACGGTACGGAAGAACAGCGCGTGACCTCAGGAGGACTGGCAGGGTCTCCGGGTGGTACGGGAGTAAGCGGACCTATAAGCGAAAGCGAAATGGCGAGCAACGCTGTGTCAGTAGTCGGACGGCTGAACAGTACCAGAAGCATGGCGAAAGCCATGGGACCGGGCAACCGGCGACGGAAGTGGGTCGGGGAAGACAGCCGGCGAAGGCGGTTGGGAAGAGAGAGGACGGCAGTGAGTAAGGACGGAAAGGTGGATCAGTTCCATGAGTGAAATACCCGTACATTTCCGACCGAGGAAACTGTCCGACTGGATCAACCCGACGGGTGCAAAGAAGGTCCATTCCTTAATCGACAAGGTATACAAGCGGAAGAACTTGGAGATGGCCTGGGAGAAGGTGCGTGCCAACCGAGGTAGTGGAGGAGTCGATGGGCAGAGTCTGGAGGAGTTCTCCGAGCCACTCGAACAGCAATTAGATCGGTTGCAACGGGAGCTTCAGGAAGATGCCTATCAGCCACGGCCGGTGCGGCAAGTGCAGATTCCGAAGGCGGGAAAGCCGGGTGCGTATCGAATGTTGGGAATCCCGACGATTTATGACCGGGTGTGCCAGCAGGCGTTGCTGAACCGGCTGGAGCCGATCTTCGAACCGGTGTTCGATGACGCCAACTTCGGATATCGGCGAGGGCGATCGACGCAGGACGCCATGCGCAAGGTGTGGAAAGAAATACAAAGCGGACGGGAGTGGATCGTAGATGGAGACTTGAAAGACTTTTTCGGGTCCGTCGAACACGAGAAGCTTCTTACGCTGGTTGCCCAACGGATAGCCGACGGTCGAGTGTTGCGCCTGATCGAGGCGATGCTGAAGGCCGGGAGTTATGGCAAAGGGCGACTCTATCCCACCGAGCGAGGGACCCCACAGGGCGGAGTGATTTCACCCGTTCTGAGTAACGTACTCCTGACGCCGTTTGATCGGGAGATGCGCCGCAAGGGGTATCAGCTAACGAGGTACGCGGATGATTGGGTGGTCACCTGCACATCCGCGGCAGAGGCGCGAGCGGTGATAGTCGCAGCGCAGCGGATACTGGAGCAGTTGGGTGTGGAACTGCATCCGCAGAAGACGCGGGTGGTCCATGTTCGACAAGGGTTCGAGTTTCTTGGCTACAAGATCAAGCGAGGACGGCGGCTGCGGCTGCCAGCTCACAAGGTCCGTAGCAGTGCGCGGGATGGCGAATTGTATGCGTACCCGCGTGGGGAATCGATCCAGCGCTTCATGGATCAGGTGCGAGTGTGTACTAAACGGCGCGTGCCACTCAAGACCCAGGAGTTGATCGCGAGCCTCCATCCTGTAATCAGGGGCTGGGGGAATTACTATAAGCGCGCCCACGTCCGAAAGCTCTTCAACCGACTTAACGGCTGGATCGTAAACCGTATCCGGTCGCACCGCTGCAAGCGCTGGCGTAACGGTGGCTGGAGACAGCTACCCCAAACCAAACTGTACGGTGAGTACGGGCTAACGAACCTGGTTCAGTTAATACCTTCAATTGCATCCCGGAAGCGTGAGTCTTCGTGAAAGCCGTGTGCGGGAAAACTGCACGCACGGTTTGAGCGGCGGACGGTGGCCAGCATCTGGGAAACCAGATGCGCCACCTCCGACCCGACACCGATGAATCATTCGAACCAAGACGGAACCTCGTCGGCGGAGAGTGAGGAGGGAAGGCTGCGGATCAAGGAGAACACTCTCCCATTCGACACGTACCCGACACAGAGCGGGACTGCGCGTGTCCCACGGGTGGGCGGGTGTGCGGACAAGCTGTACGCTTGGCCGCCATTCATCCAAGATAAGAACCGGATGCGCTAATGAGCGCACGTCCGGGTCCGCGCGGGGGGCGATCAGCGATGATTGTCCCTACCGCGATCGTCAACCAGCAACCCACTCACCTTGGCATTACGTGCTCTGGGCGGTGCCTACAGGCGCAGCGCAACCCAACAAAGTGACCAAGGTATAATCTGATTGCTTACCGCTGCGAGAAAGGGCAGCCGATCTGCATGGCACATGGTTCCTTCCCGTTGCTCTTCGGCCACCTGTCGCGTTTAGGGTTTCCCGGCAGCGAGGCCATCCGGCAACTGTGGCGCGTAGCGCCGCCGTTTGTCACAGCTGTTTTTTCCCGGGAAGGCATGCTCAACCGGAAGGGGCGGATCCTGATCCGCGGCAAGTTCCGGCGCTTGTTGATTTGCTCGGTGCCCCCGTTGGCACGGCACTTGGGTGCCCACTTTGGGCTTCAAGGCGGATGTAATAGCTGCGGCGCAAGCTGCAACCTGCTGTTTCGTTGCCCGCACTGGGATACGGACTCACGCCTGTGCACTGTCTATGAATCCCGGCCACTCGTCTGCCGCATGTTTCCCATCACGCCCACCGACCTGCGGGACCGGGACTTGTCACTACGGCACACAGTCTGCGGTTTCCAGTTCGCTGCCGAAAAAAAGGACACCCGCCCCTTGCTCGTTCGTCCGGAAGTCAAGGAGCAGACTCCTAGCTTGCATTATGCGACCCTAAAGCGTTAGCCGAACTGGTCTGAGACTTGTGTTGAGTCTCCCCGAGGATTGTAGCGGATACTTGACGAAACCAGGCGTTTACACTCAGAACCCCGATTGTTAGTGGCGCTGCTCATAATACGTAAGAGCCAACCGAGTGAGAAACCAATGGTCACCCGGCTTCCGCCGCAATCCTTCACGAATTAGACGCCGCGCATTCAGCCAGTCCTCGCGTTCTATGGCGGCTTCGATGCGGCGCGATGCGCGGCGTTCCTGTTGAGTAAGCACGGGAGAATTGTACCGCCGCGACCATTCTGGTGGGCGGTGTCTTGCGTTGTTTCTGTAATCGCATTATAAAAGGGCG
>PKUV01000179.1 GCA_003131315.1 Acidobacteriaceae bacterium | reverse complement strand
TAGTAACACTAGAAATGCTCTAGCTGCAGGGCTTTCGTCATCTCTTCCACGCTTCCGAAGGGGTCGCGCGTTCCGTGCACGAACAGACTCGGAGTACGCACGTTGGGCAGATGTTGAATGCGAAGCTGTTCAGGTTTGCGCGGTGGATGCAAGGGATAGGAGAGTAAAAGCAGGCCCGAGACCAATTCTGGTGCGGCGGCGCAGAGCATCGTCGACTGGCGCCCACCGTAGGAGTGGCCGCCGAGAAAGATCCGGCCCCCGACATTCTTACGCAAAACTGCAACCGCGTTGCGCAGACCCGCACGATCGCGTTCCGCATTGCCCGGAAACGGCGGGCCGGTTCGCCGCTCCTGACGGAAGGGCAGAGCACAGCGCAGAACAACGTAGCCATGTCCGGCAAAAGTTTCGCTGATCGCAATCAGCAGAGGAGCAGTGCAATCCGAGCCCTCGCCGTGCGTCAGGATCAGCGCGTCGCCATTTGGGACACGTGGAGTGTGCAACCAACCTCGTACTGCGGGATCGAGCGAGTGATAGAAAAACCTGATCGCCGGCTGCATCGCATCAAAGCTTCTGGATGATCGGGACCCGCTCGGGTGGCAGCTCCACGCCCAGATCGCCACGTGCAATCATGACACCGTTGGCCCCTTCCAGAATTTCTTCCAGACGCTCGATGGCTTGCGGCTTTTCCAGTTTGGCGATGATGGGCACGGATTTTCCGAACTCGCTCATCATGCTCTTTGCCATGCGGATGTCATCGGCGGAACGAACGAACGACAGCGCAACCACATCCACTCCGTGCTTCAGACCGAACTCGAGGTCCCGCTTGTCTTTTGGGGTTAATGAGGGGATCGCCAATGCCGCGCCGGGGAGATTAATCCCCTGCTGCTCTCCGAGCGTGCCCCCGTTTCGGACTTCGCATTCCACATCCTCGCCGCGAATCGAGCGCACTTTGAGTTCAATGCGGCCATCGCACAAAAGCACCCGCGCACCGGGCTCGACTTCGCGCGCCAGACCGGCAAAATCGGTGGAGATCAGCGCGGCGGTCCCTGCCACATTGCGCGGCGTGATCGTCACCACGGCCCCGGCCTTCAGCAACACCGCCTTTCCATCCTTCAGGCGGCCCGTACGAATCTTCGGACCTTGAAGGTCCTGAAGAATACAGATGGTCCGCTTCAGATGACGGGCGGCGCGGCGCAGCCGCTGGATTCGCCGGGCGTGTTCGGAGTGCGTTCCGTGGGAGAAATTCAGACGGGCAACGTCCATGCCCATGCGCATCAGGTCGCGAATCATTTCTTCGGAATCACAGGCCGGACCAATCGTGCAGATGATTTTTGCGCGGCGCACGCGTTCGGCCACCTCTTCCGGCGCCGGGCCGGAAGCCGGCAGGTCTCCTTCAACCAGATCCATTTTGCGTTCTTTCAAGTCGCAAATCCTCTCTCCAGAAAACGCCGTCAATCGTCTTTCACAAGCGATGCGATCGGGGGGCCGGCCCTTGACTTCACAGTCAGCGAGCTTCGGCGTCTACCCGCGGAGGTGGAGCTTTGGTGAGACCGCGAGGAAAGAGCATGGCATTGAATTCGGCGCCAATCAGCACAACCAGCGAGATCAGGTACATCCAGAGCAGCAGAGCAATACCCACACCGAGCGAACCGTAGATGACGCTGTAGTCGGCATAGTGCTGCAAATACCATCCAAATAATGCGGTGGAGAGCAGCCACATGGCGGTCGCAAGAACAGCGCCCGGCAAAACGCTGTGCCAGGGTTGGGTGCGGGGCACCGCGTTGTGATAGATAAGCTGGATCACGGCGATGCTGGTCAGGATCGCGATGGTCCAGCGGATCGCGCCCCACAACAGCAGAATCAGAGGTCCGAACTCATGCCCGCTGAAAAACAAAATCCGCGTTTCAATGCGGCTCCCGAATGCAACCAGAATGGTGGCGAAAGTCAGCGGCAGACCCGCCATCAAAACCAGCGAAATCGCAATCGCGCGCTCCTGGATTAACCCCCAGGTCTTGGGAAGCTGGTAGGCACGGCGAAAACCATCCATCCAGGAGATGATGACGCCGGAAGCGCTCCAGATCGTCAACAACGAAGTGGAGACGAGCAGGCCAACCGGCCGGTCCGTGCTTCTGAGGTAGGAGAGTGCGGTCGAGCTACCCGCAGGCAAGATGGTGCCCAGAGCGTAGGAGATCTCGCGAAGGTAAACTTGGCCCCGGCTAAGCGTGGCGACAACCGAGCCGAGCACCAGTAAGGCCGGGAAAAAAGTGAAGATGGACGAATAGGCCGAGGCTTTGGCGGTCCCAAAAGCATCGTGCTCGAAGGCCCGCCAGATCGACAAGCGGAACAGGCGCCAGAAGCGCCCCAGTGCCGGAGCCAACACCAGTCCACCAGGAACCGGCTCCGGCGTGGGGTTCGGATCCTGAGGTTGCCCGGTCAGGCGCTGTGGTTCCAGTGCTAAAGCCATTGGTTTCAAGAAAACGTCGTTCAAGAAAACGTCGCTTTAAAAACGTCGCTCAAAAAACGCCCTTCCGGAAAACGCCACCAAGAAAACGAGGGGCGACTCGCGTCGCCCCTGTCCTGGATTCGTCCCGTCTTACTCCGCGGCGAGTTCTTCGGTCTCGCCTTCGTGCCGCATGAGTTCGAGCGCGCGCTCGGCATCTTCGTAGGCTTGCGAGACTTCCTCCTGCACCTTGCTGGCAGCCTCTTCCATTTCTGGAGAGAGACGCACGTTCCGGTAATATTCCATGCCGGTGCCGGCGGGAATCAAGCGGCCCACGATCACGTTCTCCTTCAAGCCGCGCAGATGATCGACAGCTCCCTGAATCGAAGCTTCGGTCAGCACGCGCGTTGTCTCCTGGAAGGAGGCGGCAGAGATAAACGAATCGGTGGAGAGCGACGCCTTGGTGATACCGAGCAGCAACGGACGCCCGGTGGCCGGTTTGCCGCCCTGCGCGATGGCACGCTCGTTCTCCTCGTGGAAGCGGAACTTGTCCACTTGCTGTTCGAGCAGGAACTGGGTATCGCCTACATCTTCGACCTTCACCCAGCGCATCATCTGGCGGACGATTACCTCGATGTGCTTGTCCGAGATGTTCACACCCTGCAGCCGGTAGACTTCCTGGATTTCATTCACCAGGTAAGACTGTAGCTCCTTCTCGCCGAGCACCGCCAGAATGTCGTGCGGGTTGAGCGGCCCGTCCATCAGCGGTTCACCCGCCTTGACGCGCTCGCCTTCCTGCACGTTGATGTGGACGCCGCGCGGAACGGAGTATTCCTTCTCCGTGCCGTTATCGGCTGCCACGTAGAGTTTGCGCTGCCCCTTTGCCACCTCGCCGAAGCGCACCACGCCATCGATTTCGCTGATGACAGCGGTCTCGCGCGGCCTGCGGGCCTCGAACAATTCCACCACGCGCGGCAGACCGCCCGTGATGTCCTTGGTCTTGGTCGTTTCGCGCGGGATCTTGGCCAGCACGTCGCCCGGAAACACCGTGTCTCCGTCCTGAACCATGAGGTGAGCGCGCGAAGGCATCAGATATCGCTTGCTCGCCTTGGTGCCCTTGACTACCATGGCCGGCTGACGCTTCTCGTCGGGCGAATCCGCCACTACGTGACGCGACAGACCTGTGACCTCATCCACTTCCTCGTGCAGCGTGATGCCTTCCTGCAAGTCCTTGAACTGCGCCGTGCCGCCGATTTCGGTGAGGATCGCAAACGTGTACGGATCCCACTCGACGAGAACCTGGCCGAGTTGTACCGGCCCGCCTTCAGTGACCTTGACCTTGGCGCCATACACGACCGCATAGCGCTCGCGTTCGCGGCCCTTCTCGTCCACCACCGCGATC
The DNA here is from genome assembly GCA_003131315.1 of Acidobacteriaceae bacterium. Lineage (GTDB taxonomy): Bacteria > Acidobacteriota > Terriglobia > Terriglobales > Acidobacteriaceae > Acidiflorens. The sequence goes on along the minus strand of PKUV01000179.1, from coordinate 13,165 downwards.
GAGCCCTGACGGTTCATGACAACCAAGTCGCCAGTCTTGGACTTCACAGTCTGCAAGTTGATGAACCGAACCAAGCCGTTGCTCTTGGCATCGAGGCGTGACTGTTCCGAAACTCGCGACGCCGTGCCTCCGATGTGGAAGGTGCGCATGGTGAGCTGCGTTCCAGGTTCGCCAATGGACTGCGCCGCGATTACACCGGTGGCCTCGCCGAGTTCGACCAGACGCCCGGAAGCCAGATTGCGTCCGTAACACATGACGCAAACGCCGCGCTTCGACTCGCAGGTGAGCACCGAGCGAATCTTCACCCGCTCGATACCGGCAGCCTGAATCGCGCCCGCCAGATCTTCGGTGATCTCATGGTTCACGTCGACCACGATCTGGCCGTCATAGTCTTTGATCTTCTCGAGCGACACACGGCCCACGATACGGTCGCGCAGCGGCTCAATGATCTCGCCGGCTTCGACGATACCGGAGACGAAAATTCCGTCCACGGTGCCGCAGTCGTATTCGCTGATGATCACGTCCTGCGCGACGTCAACCAGACGGCGCGTCAGGTAACCCGAGTCGGCGGTCTTCAGAGCCGTATCGGCCAAACCCTTACGGGCGCCGTGCGTCGAGATGAAGTATTCGAGCACCGTCAACCCTTCACGGAAGTTGGCCGTGATTGGAGTCTCGATAATTTCGCCCGTCGGTTTCGCCATCAGTCCGCGCATTCCGGAGAGCTGACGAATCTGCTGTTTCGATCCGCGAGCGCCGGAGTCGGCCATGACGTAAATCGGATTGAGCTGGCCTTCTTTATCCCGTCGCTGCATCTGGCCAAACATTTCATCCGCGACTTTTTCCGTGATGGCCGACCAGATTTCGATGACCTTGTTGTAGCGTTCGCCGTTGGTGATAGCACCGTCCAGGTATTGTTGCTGGACCGCGATCACCAGCTTGTCGGCGTCCTTCACCAGGGTCTTCTTGTTATCCGGAATGACCATGTCATCGATGCCGATCGACAACCCAGCGCGCGTGGCATACTTGAAGCCGAGCGATTTGATCTCGTCCAGCATCTTGACCGTGACTTCCAGGCCGAACCGCAGATAGCAGTAGTTGACCAACTGGCCAATGCCCTTCTTCTTGAGCAGGCCGTTGATGTACGGCATGGCCACGTTGCCCCCGGGCACCGCCTTGGGCAAATGGTCGTTCAGAATGGCGCGGCCCACGGTGGTATTCAGGTACTCGCGCTTAACGTGCACGGGCTCCGTATGGTTCACGTCCTGATCGTCGTAAGCCTGCGTCAGGTCGATGACCTCGCCGGTGTAGCGCAGGCGAATCGGGGTAAGCGTTTCCACCTCGCCCATTTCGAGCGCGATCACGACGTCGTCAATATTGGCGAAAGAACGGCCTTCGCCCTTCGCACCCGGTTTCGCTTTCGTCAGATAGTAGAGACCGAGCACCATGTCCTGCGTGGGCACGGTGATGGGCTGGCCTGATGCAGGCGACAGGATGTTGTGCGAAGACAGCATCAGAACGCTGGCTTCCACCTGCGCCTCGGGCGAAAGCGGAATATGCACCGCCATCTGGTCGCCGTCGAAGTCGGCGTTGAACGCCGTGCAGACCAGCGGGTGGATCTTGATCGCCTTGCCTTCCACCAGCACCGGCTCGAATGCCTGAATGCCCAGGCGATGGAGCGTTGGCGCACGGTTCAGCATGACCGGATGGTCCTTGATGACCTCTTCCAGAATGTCCCAGACGATCGGTTCCTGCTGCTCCACCATTTCTTTTGCTTGCTTGATGGTGGTGCAGTTTCCCGTCTGTTCCAGCCGGTGGTAGATGAACGGCTTGAACAACTCGAGCGCCATCTTCTTCGGCAATCCGCACTGGTGCAGCTTGAGCTCGGGGCCAACCACAATCACCGAACGTCCGGAGTAGTCCACGCGCTTGCCGANNCGCTTCTCGTTGCGCACGATGACTTCGGGAGCATGCAGGTCCATCAGCTTCTTCAACCGGTTGTTCCGGTTGATGACGCGCCGGTAAAGATCGTTCAGATCGGAGGTCGCGAAGCGTCCGCCATCCAGAGGAACCAGTGGACGCAGCTCCGGTGGAATCACCGGAAGCACGTCCAGGATCATCCATTGCGGCTTGTTGCCGCTCTTGCGGAAGGCTTCCACCACTTTGAGCCGTTTGGTGTGCTTGAGCTTCTTCTGCTGCGAGCTCTCGTGCTTCATCTTCTCGCGCAGTTCGGCGGAGAGCGAATCGACCTCAATGCGCTTCAGAAGCTCCTTGATCGCTTCCGCGCCCATCATGGCTTTGAAGCCGGCAGGGCGATATTGCTGGTCGAGTTCGCGGTACTTCGCTTCGTCCTTGATGACTTCGCGCTCTTTCACCGGGGAGTCGCCGGGATCGATGACCACGTAGGCTTCGAAGTACAGAATCGCTTCCAGATCGCGCAGAGAAATGTCGAGCAGATGCCCGATGCGGCTGGGCAGGCCCTTGAAGAACCACACGTGCGAACACGGCGAAGCCAGCTCGATGTGCCCCAGGCGCTCTCGGCGGACCTTTGACAGCGTGACTTCCACGCCGCACTTGTCGCAGATCACCCCGCGATGCTTCATGCGTTTGTACTTGCCGCAGAGACATTCCCAGTCGGTGACCGGGCCGAAAATGCGCGCGCAGAACAAGCCATCGCGCTCCGGCTTGAAGNNTTGAAGGTGCGGTAGTTGATGGTTTCCGGCTTGGTCACTTCCCCATGCGACCAGCTCCGGATTTTTTCCGGGGACGCCAGGCTGATGCGAATGGCATCAAAGTCAGCCACGGGATTTGCCATATCGAACGGGCTCGAACGAAACATGTTCCTCCGCTTTCCTGCTCTCAGAAGCAGTACCCAGTACCTAGTAGCCAGTACCCAGTACGCTCATTTCAATGTTTCGCGAAGACTGAGAGCCGCGGCTCGCGAAACGTTCTCTCAAATTCGTGTCTTCCCAGACCCGCATACCCTTGTTGGTTGAACTGACCACTGGGTACTGGTTACTGGGAACTGCTCTTAATCCGCTGCTACGGCCACCGGCTTCTTAACCGTGACCTTGATCAACTCGACATCCAGGCAGAGCGCCTGCAATTCGCGAATCAGCACGTTGAACGACTCGGGCACGCCCGGCTCCATCGCGGCCTCGCCTTTTACGATGGCCTCGTAGATTTTGGTGCGGCCGTACACATCGTCCGACTTCGCGGTCAGCAGTTCCTGCAGGATGAACGCCGCGCCGTACGCTTCCAGAGCCCACACTTCCATTTCTCCGAAACGCTGGCCTCCGAACTGCGCCTTGCCACCCAGCGGTTGCTGCGTGATCAGCGAGTACGGCCCGATGGAACGCGCGTGAATCTTGTCGTCCACCAGGTGCGACAGCTTCAACATGTAGATATAGCCCACCGTGACCGGCAGTTCGAACTTCTCGCCCGTCATGCCGTCGCGCAGGGTGGTCTTGCCCGACGTGGGCAGGCCCGCGCTCCCCAGCAATGCCTTGATTTCTGTCTCACGAGCGCCGTCGAATACGGCCGATCCCATGAACACGCCATTTTTGAGGGTCGGGGCCAACGCTTCGAGCTCATCTTCACTCATGTCGGCGATGGTGTCCGCCAGCACGGTGTCCTTGAACAAAGCTTTCAGATCGCGGCGGATGGCTTCCGCACGAGTGTTCTGCTTCAGCAACTCCGCGATCTTCTTGCCCAGTTCATGACCCGCCCATCCGAGGTGGGTTTCAAGAATCTGTCCCACGTTCATACGGCTGGGCACGCCGAGCGGGTTCAGGACGATCTCGACTGGCGTTCCATCCTCGAGGTACGGCATATCCTCTTCCGGCAGAATGCGCGCGATCACGCCCTTGTTCCCGTGCCGTCCGGCCATCTTGTCGCCGACGCTCAGCTTGCGCTTCATGGCGATGTACACCTTGACCAGCTTGATCACGCCCGGCGGCAGCTCATCGCCCTTGGTCAGCTTGTCTTTCTTTTCGTTGACAATCTTCTTGAGCACATCGATCTGGCGCGAGGTCATTTCCTCGATCTCGTCGATCTGCTCGTTCACCCGCGGATCTTTATCGGCGTACTTGATCCGCTTCAGGTTGCGCGTCGAGATGCGCTCGATCGTATCGCGGTCCAGAATCGTGTCCTTGGTCAGCAACCGCTTGTTGGTGCGCTCGTCGTGCAGATCGGCTTGCACTTCCTTGCCCCCCAGCAGGCCTTCCAAACGCTTCAGGCGCTCATCGGTCAGAATTCGGATCTCGTCCGAAAGGTTCTTTTCGAGCTTCGCGATCTGGTAGCCTTCGATCGTCTTGGCACGCTCGTCCTTCTCCTGGCCTTTGCGCGAGAAAATCTTCACGTCCACCACGATCCCCTCGATTCCAGGCGGGCAGTAGAGCGAAGCGTCGCGCACGTCGCCGGCTTTTTCGCCGAAGATCGCGCGCAGCAGTTTCTCTTCCGGCGTCAGTTGAGTCTCACCCTTCGGCGTGACTTTGCCGACGATGATGTCACCCTGCTTGATGCCGGCGCCGATGCGGATCACACCCGCTTCGTCCAGATTTCGCAGCGTGGATTCACTCACGTTCGGGATGTCGCGCGTCACTTCCTCGGGACCTAGCTTCGTGTCGCGGGCTTCGAGTTCGAACTCTTCGATGTGAACCGAGGTGTAGTAATCCTCCTTCACCATTTTTTCCGAAACCAGGATCGCGTCTTCGAAGTTGTAGCCGCGCCACGGCATGAACGCGACCAGCACGTTGCGTCCCAGCGCCAACTCGCCAAAGTCGGTGCACGGACCGTCCGCAATCACTTGCCCCTTCACCACCCGCTGGCCTTTCTTCACGATCGGCTTCTGGTTGATGCAGGTGTTCTGGTTCGAGCGCTTGAACTTGGTGAGCTGGTAAATGTCGCTGCCCACTTCGCGCGAAAGCTGCATCGGATGATGCTCGCCTTCGACACGAACAATGATGCGTTCGGAATCGACCGAATCGATGATTCCGTTACGGCGTGCCAGCACGACCGCGCCCGAATCGCGCGCGGTAACGCCTTCCATCCCAGTCCCCACAATCGGAGCCTGAGCCCGCAGCAGTGGCACCGACTGACGCTGCATGTTCGCGCCCATCAGCGCGCGGTTGGCATCGTCGTGCTCCAGAAACGGCACCAGCGAGGCGGCCACCGAAACCAACTGCTTCGGGCTGACGTCCACGTAGTCCACTTCGTCCCGGCTCACCAGAACGAAGTTGCCCGCCTTGCGCGCGTTGACCAGCTCGCCGGCGATGCGGCCCTTTTCGTCCAGTTCGATGTTGGCCTGCGCAATGGTGTGCCGGTCCTCTTCCCACGCGGAGAGATAGAACGAAAACGGCTCGACCTCGACCGGCTTTTTGCGCCGTTCCTTCAGGTCCGCATTGACCTTTTCCATCTCGCTTTTCTCGGCATAGTCGCCGACTTTGTAGCTGCTGTCACCGGCATTGACGACGATGACATAGTCCACCACGCGCGCGCCCTTCACCTTGCGGTACGGCGACTCGATGAAACCGTAGTCGTTGATGCGCGCAAAGCAGCTCAACGACGAGATCAGTCCGATGTTTGGGCCTTCCGGCGTTTCAATCGGGCAGATGCGTCCGTAGTGCGTCGGGTGGACGTCGCGAACTTCAAATCCGGCGCGTTCGCGCGACAACCCGCCCGGTCCAAGCGCCGACAGACGCCGCTTGTGCGTGATTTCCGACAGCGGATTCGTCTGATCCATGAACTGCGATAGCTGCGAGGATCCGAAGAACTCTCGAATCGCGGCCATCACCGGCTTGGCGTTGACCAGATCGTGCGGCATGGCCGTCGACATTTCCTGGTACACGCTCATCTTTTCCTTGATCGCGCGTTCCATGCGGACCAGTCCGATGCGGAACTGGTTTTCCAGCAACTCGCCTACCGCTCGCACGCGGCGATTGCCCAGGTGATCGATGTCGTCCACCGCGCCGATGTTCTTGCGCAGCTTGAGCAGGTACTTGATCGTCGCGTAAAAATCCGTGGGATCAAGCGTGCGCTGTTCCAGGCTCGTCGCCTCCTGGTTTTCAAACAGCTTGATGTTGAACTTCAGCCGGCCCACGCGCGAGAAGTCATACTTGCGCGGATCGAAGAACATCCCCTGGAACAACGCCGTCGCCGTGTCCAGCGTCGGCGGATCACCCGGACGCAGCTTGCGGTAAATCTCGATCAGAGCTTCCGATGGCGTGCTGACAGAATCGCGGCGCAGGGTCTGGCTGATCACCGTGCCCACGTCGTCGCGCTCCGGGAAGAACACGCTCAGCTCGACCACGCCCGATTCCAGGATCTTTGCCACCTTGTCGGCTGTGATTTCCGAGTTGGCCTCGAGCAGCACTTCTCCGGTCGTGGTGTCGACAATGTCGCTGGCCGCCAACGCGCCTTCGAGATCGGTCGTGTCCACTTCGATTTCGCCGATCTTCGCCTTCTGAATTTCCTTCAGGGTCGCAGCGCTAATCTTGCGGCCGGAGTGCGCAACTTCGTCGCCCGACTTCGACTTGATGCTGTGCGCCAGCTTCATGCCCAGCAGATTCGTGGGCTTTTCGCTCGCCGGGTCCAGCGTCCAGAACAGCTTCTTGTCGCGGACAATCAGGCGATCCGTCGTGTAAAAAGTCTTCAGAATGTCTTCGCCGGAACGCAGGCCCAGTGCGCGCAGGAAAATCGTGCCCAGGAACTTGCGCTTGCGGTCGATGCGCACGTACAGAACGTTCTTCTGGTCGTACTCGAACTCAACCCACGAACCGCGGTAGGGAATGATCTTTCCCAAAAAGTAAGTGCGGTTGTTCGCCGTCTCGAAGAACACGCCCGGCGACCGGTGCAACTGGCTGACGATGACGCGCTCGGTTCCATTGATGATGAACGTGCCATTCTGCGTCATCAGCGGGACGTCGCCAAAGAAAACTTCCTGCTCTTTGATGTCGCGGATGGAACGGTTGCCCGTCTCCGGATCCTTGTCCCAGATGGTGAGCCGCATCGTGACCTTGAGCGGAGCCGAGTAGGTCATGCCGCGCTCTTCGCATTCCGCCACGTCATACTTCAGCTGCAACCCAACCGGATCGCCGCACTTGTTGCAGAAGTCGGGAGTATTCGCGTTGTAGGTGCCGCACTTGTGGCAGAGAACTTCGCCGGGATGAAACGGGTCCGTGATCACCGTCGATCCGCAATTCTTACAAGTCGTGCGCAAGTGATGGAGCCCCTTCAGATGGCCGCACTTGCACTCCCAGTTGCCAATCGCGAAGTCCACAAACTCAAGCTGGGAAACGTTGCGGAAATCGGTAATCGGAAACACCGACTGAAACACGGCCTGCAGCCCGCCGTCTTCGCGCTCGCTGGGCAGTTTGTCCATCTGCAGGAAGCGGTCATAGGAGCGCTTCTGAACCTCGATCAGGTTCGGGATCTGGATGGTCGCTGGAATTTTTGAAAAATCGAAACGTTTGCGGTGGATATTGTGCTTTGCCATTCTCAGGAACTCCTGCTTTCGGGCAGCCCGGGCTGCGGTATCAAGCGGAATGAGGGCGCAAAAAGTGGCGCCAAAATACTGCTAACCAGCGGTGTACGCGGAAAAAAGACACAGGCCCCCGCAAAGACATGTCTGTCCGCAGGCGCCGCGTGCGACGCTTAATCCTGGATAACTTGTAAAATTCCGCGCCAGTTCAAAGGCCTGTTCCGTCCCGCCGCCCGCGGGACCGGCTGCCATACTTTCATTCCAGCGACCCTGTTCCGCTCCGCTTCCTGGGTCTATTTGGAGGATGCGGGTCGCCGTCGCCTCGCAGTGAAGCCAGGGTAAGCGGGTTATTTATTAGATATTAACACCACTCCCCAGGATTCAGCTACCTGTTCGGTCAAATAATTGCAGGCGGGATGGCTCCCCCGATCCAGGTGTGCTCCTCCGGATCGGCGGAAACCCTCCCGCGCTGCCAAAATTACTTGACTTCGACAGTTGCGCCCGCTTCAGTGAACTTCTTCCTGATGGTCTCGGCTTCGTCCTTCGAAACGCCTTCTTTGATGCTCTTGGGAGCGCCATCCACCAGGTCTTTCGCCTCTTTTAGACCGAGGCTGGTGACCTCGCGTACTGCCTTGATTACGTTGATTTTATTGGCTCCCACTTCTTTCAGCACGACCGTGAACTCGGTCTTTTCTTCAGCCGGGGCTGCCGCGCCCGCCGCTGCACCGCCGGCAACCATCACCGGGGCCGCTGCCGCAGCCGAAACGCCCAGACGCGATTCCAGTTTCTTCACCAGCTCTGCCGCTTCCAGCAACGACAGGCCAACTATTGACTCTTCCAACTGCTGTAGATCCGCCATGTGAATCTCTCCGCTTTGTGTAAGATTTACGATTTTGCTATCGCTTTGCCAGGTTTCCAGTGCGACCAGGTCCCAATTCCAGCGCCAGACAACACCCGAATTTCAGACCGCGCCACCCCGAGCTTCACGACAGCTAAATCTTTTTTCGAGCAGACTTGCTGCTCCGAAACTTGTGTCGGATTTGTAATTGGTGATTTGTAATTTGTAATTGAAAACCCGCACTCGCCGGGTTCAAATTACCAATTACAAATTTTCCAATTACAAATTCTTACGCTTCCTTGAACTTCTTCTGCTCTACGCCCTGGCTCACGACCACCGCCAGGTTCCGTCCGACCGCATTCATCGCCGTAACCAGACGCTGCGACGGAGCGTTCAGCAGGAACAGCAGCTTCGAGTAAAGCTCGTCCTTCGACGGCATGGTCGCCAGCGACTCGATCTCCTTGACCGTAATCACGCGGCCTTCGACCACACCGGACTTGAAGCTGAATTCCGGATGCTCCTTGGCATACTTCGCAAGCGCCTTCGCCAGGGCCACCGGATCGCCTTCGGTGTAGGCGATCGAAGTCACACCCTGGAGGTTCTTCAGCACCTCCTCGACCTTGGTGCCCTTGCCGGCGCGTTCCGCCAAAGTGTTCTTCACCACGCGATACTTCGCCCCGGTCGGACGCAATGCCTTGCGCAATTCGAAATCCTGCGTCACCGTCAGCTTGGAGTAGGTGGCCACAATCATGCTCGAAGCGGACTTCAATTCGCCGCCAAGCTTCTCAACCTGCGCAACTTTCTTAGCTCGAGTAACCGCCATATTCAAACCCTTTCAGAACTTGTGTAGAGACGGGGCTTGCCCNNTGCCCCGTCTCGCCGGGCGAAGCCCGGCAGCTACGCCTTCGCCGCAACCTCGATCGGAGTTGTGTCCAGCGAGATGCCCGGCCCCATGCTCGAACTCAGGTAGCAGGCCTTGATGTATTTGCCCTTGGCCACCGAAGGCTTCGCCTTGATCACACTCGAGATCAGTACGGTTGCGTTCTCGATCAGCTTGTCGGGCGAGAATGAAATCTTCCCCACTGGCACGTGCACCAGCGCCGTCTTGTCGGTACGGAACTCGACCTTACCGGCTTTGATTTCCTGCACGGCGCGCGCAACATCCATGGTAACCGTACCCGTCTTCGGGTTCGGCATCANNATCATGTCGGGCGTGGCAATCAACGCGTCAAAGTCAGTCCAGTTTTCTTTTGTGATCTTCTCGACCATGTCTTCGCCGCCGACAAAATCAGCGCCAGCTTCCTGGGCTTCACGCATCTTCTCGCCGGTCGCGATCACCAGCACCTTTTTCGACTTGCCCAGTCCGTGGGGAAGCACCACCGTGCCCCGCACCATCTGGTCGGCATGCTTCGGATCGACGCCCAGTCGCATCGTCACTTCGACCGTCTCGTCGAATTTTGCGTATTTCACTTTCTGCAGAAGTGGAACCGCTTCCTGCAGCGTATAGGGCCGCGGCTCAACTGCCTTCCGCGACTTCTCGATATTCTTTCCTGACTTCTTCATTTCCACCTCAGTCTCCCACCGCGCTTCTTTGTTCCGAAGAGCCGTGGTGTTTTCGACTAGCATTCCTTGTGTGGGGACGGGGCTTTGCCCCGTCCAAGCGGGGCGTAGCCCCGCTTCCACACAAAACTTATCCAACCACTTCAATCCCCATCGACCGCGCCGTACCGCGCACGCTCTTGATGGCGGCGTCGACCGACGCAGCGTTCAGATCGGGCATCTTCTGCTTCGCAATGTCCTCGACCTGCTTCAGGGTCACCTTGCCGACCTTATCTTTGTTGGGCGCACCCGAGCCCTTGGCAATGCCGGCCGCGCGCTTCAGCAATATCGATGCCGGCGGCGTCTTGGTAATAAACGTGAACGAGCGGTCGCTGTAGACCGTGATCACGACCGGAACAATCAACCCTTCGAGTTCTTTCTGCCCGGTGCGGGCATTGAACTGCTTGCAGAACTCCATGATGTTGACTTGCGCCTGACCGAGCGCCGGTCCAACCGGAGGCGCCGGCGTGGCCTTGCCCGCCGCAATCTGCAACTTTACCGAACCTGTAGCTTTCTTCGCCATGATGCCTTTCCCGTACCTGCCTTAAACTCCAGCCCCGAGTCTAGGATTTTCGGCTCAGCGCCTCGACCTTTAGGGTTTCCCCTGTGCTCCTCTGTGTCCCCCTGTGGTTCAAGCTTTTCTCGGTGCCGCCATCAATTCCGGCCACACCGGCCTACACTTTCCTCGAAACCGCTTCAGGACTTGCCGCCGCTACGCGACTTTCTCCACCTGCCCAAATTCCAATTCCACCGGCGTCGAACGCCCAAAGATGGTGACCATCACTTTCAAAGTCTCGCGATCTTCGTTCACGTCGTCGACCACGCCCGTAAAGGTGGCGAATGGACCCTCGCCGATGCGCACCGTCTCGCCCTTTTCGAATTTCACTTTGAGCTTCGGCTTTTCCCTGCTGTCGGCCACTTTGTAAACGATGTGATTAACTTCTTCTTCCGACAGCGGCGTCGGCTGCTGTCCGGTGCCCACAAATCCGGTGACCCGCGGCGTCGACTTCACGACGTGCCAGACGTGATCGTCCATGTCCATTTCGACCAGCACGTAACCGGGATAGAACATGCGCTCCGAGGTGTACTTCTTGCCGCCACGGACTTCGGTGACCGACTCGGTCGGAATCAGCACCTTGCCGATCTTGTCCTGCAACCCAAAAGCCTGCACGCGCGATTCGAGCGACTCCCGCACCTTGCGCTCGAATCCAGAATAGGCGTGGATGATGTACCACTTCATATTCGGATTGCGCGGGGGCTCGCCGCCCGGAACTACTTCCGCAGGCGGCGGAGGCGGTGCCTGCTGGCCGTCTTGGCCAATGCCAACCGCAGCGCTTTCGTTCTTTTCTTTATCCGGCATTCAATCGCTTCTTTCGCTCGCTGCCTAACGGCGCGAGAAATGATGTAGCATCCGCTCCAGGCTGTTACTGATCGCCAGGTCCACCAGGAAAAAATACAACGCAAACAGAAACACGGTAATAATGACGACCGTCGTCGTTCCCTGGACTTCCTTGAGCGATGGAGACGTGACTTTCTTCATCTCCGTACGTACGTCGTTGTAGAAAGCCCTGATCCGCTCGGGCCAGGACCTCAGCGTGGTTACAATCGCGTTCTGTTCTACCGCTGTCGCCATACCTTCCCGCTTTCCTCGACTGCTCCCTCTCGGTCCTGAATTCTGGCAGGGGCGGAGGGATTCGAACCCCCAAGTTCGGTTTTGGAGACCGACAGTTTAACCGTTGAGCTTACGCCCCTAGAATCAATTGGTAATTGGACAATTTGTAATTGGTAATTTGAGAACCTCGCCGAGGATCAGTTGGCTTAAGATTTTCAATTACAAATCACAAATCACCAATTACAAATCTACTTCACTTCTTTGTGCGGCGTATGCTTGCGGCACCGGCGGCAGAACTTCTTCAGTTCCAGACGGTCCGGTGTCGTTTTGCGGTTCTTGGTCGTCGAATAATTCCGCTCTTTGCAATCACCACACTGCAACGTAATGATCTCTCGGGGCATTGCTCACTCCCTAAAACAGCTCTTGGCTTCTAGCTCTTAGCTTTTAGTGTCTTGTGCGAGACGCTTTCTGTCTCGCGATTTGCCTGCGTGGGGACGGCCGCCCTCGGCCGTCCAAGCGGAGCGAAGCTCCGCAGCTTTCCACACCGCATTCTTACGCCACAATCTCCGCGATCGTGCCTGCGCCCACCGTGTGGCCGCCTTCGCGGATCGCGAACCGCAATCCCTTTTCCATCGCCACCGGCGTGATCAGTTCGATCACCAGGCTCACATTGTCTCCCGGCATCACCATCTCCGTCCCCTCCGGTAACTCCGCGATCCCCGTCACGTCCGTCGTCCGCAAATAAAACTGCGGACGATAGCCCTTGAAGAACGGCGTGTGCCGTCCGCCTTCTTCTTTCGTCAGAATGTAAACTTCCGCCTTGAACTTCGTGTGCGGCGTCATCGATCCCGGCTTCGCCAAAACCATCCCGCGCTCCACATCTTCCTTCGCGATACCCCGCAGCAAGAGACCGGCATTGTCTCCCGCCATGCCTTCGTCCAGCTGCTTCTTGAACATCTCCACGCCCGTCACCACCGTCTTGCGCGTCTCGCGGAACCCCACAATCTCCGCTTCCTCGCCCACTTTCACCTTCCCGCGCTCGATCCGGCCCGTCACCACCGTGCCTCGCCCCTGAATCGAAAAAATATCTTCGATCGGCATCAGGAACGGCTTGTCCAACTCGCGCGCCGGCTGCGGAACGCTCTTGTCCACCGCCTCCATCAACGCGTCAATCTGCTTCTCCCACTTCTCTTCCCCGTTCAATGCGCCGAGAGCCGACAACCGCACCACCGGCACGTCGTCGCCCGGAAACTGATATGTCTTCAACAGCTCGCGAACTTCCAGTTCCACCAGATCCAGCAACTCCGGATCATCCACCGCATCGCACTTGTTCAGCGCAACCACAATGTACGGAACGCCCACCTGGCGCGCCAGCAGCACATGCTCGCGCGTCTGCGGCATCGGACCATCCGTAGCCGCAACGACGAGAATCGCGCCGTCCATCTGCGCCGCNNATGCCGCGCGCCTTCTCTTCCGGAGCGTTGTCGATCGAATCGAACGACCGGAATACGATCTTCGGGTTGTGCTTCTGCAATACCTTCGTGATCGCCGCCGTCAACGTCGTCTTCCCATGGTCAATGTGACCAATCGTCCCTACGTTGCAGTGCGGCTTTGTCCGTTCAAATTTTTCTTTCGCCAT
>PKUV01000096.1 GCA_003131315.1 Acidobacteriaceae bacterium | reverse complement strand
CATTTACCGCAACCCCCTCCGGGTAAACCGGACTACACTTTCCGTGAAACCGCTCTAGCCCCCGAGGGACGTGCCTTCCGAGTTATGAAACACCCTCTAATCAGGTTTCAGCAGCCAGCGACAAAACCGCGCGTTTCGTGAACACACGGATCATCTCGCGACGATACTCAGGGGTCAGGACCGAGGTTGTCAACGGTTTCGCGGTCTGGGCTGCGAGAACACCGGCGGCTTCAGCCCACTCTTCTGTCATGTACCTCCCTGCCAAGAGTTCTGTGGCACCTTTCACCAGCACGGGCGCGGGATTCACGGCAGTCAGTCCGACGCGTACGTCTTCGATGTGTCCGTTGGACCGCTTCAGAACCACGGCGACTCCGGCGAGCGGGTAGTCAATCGAGCCGCGGATGCGCAGCTTGCGATAGGCGCCGCGATAATTGGCCGAAGACGCGGGGAGGAAAACGCGCGTGAGCAGTTCGCCTGGGTGCAGCTTGCGGTAGTCGTCGCCGAGGCCGGTGTAGAAGTCCGCGAGCTTCACGCGGCGCAGGCCGGAGGTGCTGCCAATCTCGATTTCCGCGTCAAGACAGAGCAGTGCCGCCGGAGTGTCGCCCGAAAAAACCGCCCAGCACTTCGTGCCGCCCGGCGCGACGTGGCAGAGATCGCCATCTTTCTTAATGCAGAAGGCGCAGGATTTTCGCCACTGCAACGACTGGTTGTACCAGAGGCAGCGCGTGTCGAGACAGATGTTGCCTCCGATTGTGCCCATGTTGCGCAGCACGGGGGAAGCTACTGTCTTTGCGGCCTCAGGAAGCACTGGAAAATGCTGACGCAAAAGATCGGAGTGCTCGATGTCGGTGAGTGCAGTGAGGGCGCCGATTTCGACACCGCCATCGAGTTGCGGGCGAATGCCTTGCAGTTCCGCGATGCGGCGGATGTCGAGCAGGCATTGCGGCTCGAACAGCTTTTGCCGCATCGAGGGCAACAGGTCCGTGCCGCCGGCCAGGATGCGGATGTCACCGGAGTGCTCGGCCAGCAGTGCGATCGCTTCCGCGGTGGTGCGCGGACGCAGGAGTTTGAACTCGGGCAGGCTCAATCCGTACCTCCCGGCTGTGCCGGTTGACGCGCGGGATCGAATTCATGCCGCTCCGGGCCTTTGCCCTTGAAACACAACTTGCCCCCGTGCTCACGAAATTTTGCCGGGGCGGTGGGGTCCACGCCTTCCGTCAAATTCAGCGGCTTGGCATTCCTCTTCGCGCGCAGCGCGGACAGCACGCGCTCCGGGGTGAAGGGCGACTCGTGCAGACGGATACCGACGGCATCGTAGATCGCGTTTGCAATCGCGGGGATGGTGGCCGCGAGCGAGCCTTCGCTGGCCTCCTTCGCTCCGAACGGACCTTCGGGATCGATGCTTTCGACGATGATCGCTTCGACTTCCGGCGACTCGACCGATGACGGGCTGCGGTATTCGAGCAGACCGGGGTTCATCAGCAACCCGTCTTTCCAGATCATCTCTTCAGTAAGCGCCTGACCCATCCCCATCCACACCGAGCCGATCACCTGGCCTTCAACGGAGACCGGGTTGAGAGCACGCCCGCAATCGTGCGCCGCCCAGACTTTGTGGACGGTGACCTGGCCGGTGTCTTCGTCCACGCTGACCTCCGCGACTTGTGCCGAGTAGGAGTAAGCCGGCGAAGGTCCAACGCCCGCGCCCTTGTGCTTGCCGCCGCGGGCTTCCGGCGGAGGCGCATACGAACCGGTGCCGCTGAGAGCGCCGTGGAAGTCGATCGCAGCGACCACCGCTTCCTCGAACGTCATCGAATCTTTCGGGCCTTCGTCCTTGCGTTTTTGCTGGAGTGAGCCACGGAGGATCTGGCCTTCGACGCGGCCGGAAACGGTGGGGGCGGAAGATGCGGCATTCTCTGGAGACTCGCTTCGGAGCTGCGCTCCGCCGGGACGGGTCAAAGACCCGTCACCACACATGCTCTGCTTCTCGACCCGGTCGTTGCGGAAGACGATGTCCTCGGGGGCGCAGTTCATCTTCTTCGCGGCTGCTGCGGCGATCTGCTTCTTGACTTCCTGGGCAGCGCGCAACGTTGCATTGCCATTCATGAAGGTGACACGGCTGGAGTAGGAGCCGATGTCAATCGGCGTGAGGTCGGTGTCAGCGGCGACCACCTTCACGCGGGAGAGCGCGCAGCCCAGCGTTTCCGCAGCCACTTGCGCGACCATAGTGTCTGATCCCTGACCGATGTCGGATGCGCCGGTGTACACCACTACGCCGCCGTCACGGTCGATCTTGATGTTGACCGTAGAGTGCGGCATGTCGGAGCGGATAATCGAGTTGGCCGCGCCGCTCACGTAGTGGCTGCAAGCCATGCCGAGGCCGCGTCCCTTGGGCAGCTTTCCCTTGCGCTCGTTCCAGCGCGAGCGCGTCACTACCTGGTCAATGCATTCCGGGAGACCGTAGCTCTGCACGCGCAGGCCATTGATCGTAATGCAGGGAGGTTTGAGCAGGTTGCGGCGGCGGATCTCAGCAGGGTCCATCTTGAGCTTGGCCGCAATCTCGTCGAGCTGCGATTCGAAGGCGAAGCGGACGTTGACCGTGCCGTGCCCGCGCATGGCGCCGCAGGCCGGCTTGTTGGTGAGCACGCGATAGCCGTCGTACTGGATGTTGGGAATGTCGTAGAGTGCCCCGAGCAGCGCGCCGGAATAAAGAATGGTGACCACGCCGTAGGAGCAGTAGGCCCCACCATCCTGCACCACGCGCGCCTTCACGG
Organism: Acidobacteriaceae bacterium; assembly: GCA_003131315.1. Classification (GTDB taxonomy): domain Bacteria; phylum Acidobacteriota; class Terriglobia; order Terriglobales; family Acidobacteriaceae; genus Acidiflorens. Next base: position 7,571 of record PKUV01000096.1, on the reverse strand, counting down.
CGGTGATGCTGCCGTCGTTTTTCACGGCGGTCTTGAGGTCCACGATGGTACGCGGGCGCCCGCGGTGCGCCCAGAAAACCTCTTCGCGCGTGTAGGTGATCTTGACCGGTCTCTGCGCGGCCCGCGCAGCAATCCCTGCAATAATTTCGATTGGGATCACTTCACTTTTCCCGCCGAAGCCACCGCCCACCAGCGGCTTGATCACGCGGATCTGTGACATCGGCATCTCGAGCACCAGCGACAGCTTGTGTTGCAGGTAATACGGAACCTGGGTGGACGACCAGACCGTCAGGCGGCCGAGCTTCCCGGTATGCGGGTCGAGTTCGAATAATGCCAGCGTGGAGTGCGGCTCCATGGCGGCGTGGGTGACCTCGTTGGCGAGGAAGCGGCCTTCGGCGATGTAGTCGGCTTCAGCAAAGGCTTTGTCGGGATCGCCGAAGACGTGGTGATAGTCCTTCTCTAGATTGTTCGGCTTGTTGTCGTGGATGAGATTCGTCTCGGCCTTCATCGACTCTTCGGGATCGAAGTAGGCGGGCAGAAGCTCGTAATCCACATCAATCAATTCGAGCGCCTTCTCGGCGATGGCTTCGGAGACCGCGGCGACGCAGGCCACGTTGTCGCCGACGTAGCGGACCTTGTCGAGGGCCAGTGCGTGCTCGTCGTGCCCGACGGGGAGGATGCCGAAGGGATTGGGAGCATCCTTCCCCGTAACCACTGCAATCACACCGTCGAGCCGCTCAGCCCGGCTGGCGTCGATGCTCTTGATGCGGGCATGCGGATGCGGCGAATGCAGAATCTTTCCATAGAGCATGCCGGGAAGGGAGAGGTCGTCGGTGTACTTGCCGCTGCCGGTCGTTTTCTCGGCGGCGTCAACCATGGCGACGGATTTGCCAATGATGGAGAAGTCGTTGGCCGCTGCTCGGTGGTCGTTAGGCATGAGTTCTCAGTTCCCCAGTTCTCCAGCACCGCAAAACAACTTGTCATCCTGAGCGAAGCGAAGGACCTGCTTTCGATGCGATCGATCATCACTCTAGTACTCGGCTGTTCAACGACTCGTCTCAGACACCCGCTGGCGGGCTTCGCCCGCCGATTGGGCCGGCGAGACGCCGGCGCTACCCCGCCGCCATTCCCTTCTTCTCCGCTTCAATCGCGGCCTTGATCGCCGTGTACATCTGCGTGTAGCCGGTGCAGCGGCAGAGATTGCCGCTCAACGCGCCGCGGATCTCTTCGTCCGTGGGATCAGGATTCACCGAGAGCAGATGCTTCACCGTGATCATGAAACCCGGTGTGCAGTATCCGCATTGTGCGCCGCCCCAATCTCCGTACGCCTTCTGGATGGCAGCTAGGCTGCCGTGCTCACTGATGCCTTCGACGGTCGTGATCTCCTGCCCCTCGCAACTGAAGGCGAGAATCGTACAGGCGAGCATCGGCGTGCCGTCCACGAGCACCGTGCAGGCCCCGCAGGAGGAGTCGTCGCAGCCGCGCTTCGAGCCGGTGAGGCCGAGATCGCGCCGCAACACGTCGAGCAGCAGCGCGCTCGGCTCGACGGCGAGCTCGTGGGTAAGACCGTTAACGCGCAGTTCTATGAGTTCTTTCTTCACCGTGATTCGGCTTCCAGCTGCTACCGCCTAGCCTGGATTATTCACGAAGTCTCTAGCCCAAAAAGTAAGGATGCTCTAAAAGGTTAATAAACACTAGGTTTCGCACACCCAGCACCCCTTGCGGAAGCAACCATCGCTGGATGCAATATGTTCTACCACAACCGAGCTTCTCCTTCTATCGTCATCCACTGCCCCATTTCCGCTGACGCGGAACACATCCCCGTTAGCTTCATTGCAGTTTCGCGTACTCTGCCTTGGCCTCTCTCAGGATGGCCGCAACGAGCGTCCATCTGGTCTGCCGGCCTCGGGCTGAAGAATCACCTGCCCCGACGACATCACACAGGTCTGTTACTCCAGTCACCGACCAGGGCACTTAAGCGGCGTAGTGTATTAACGAGTCGCATTCTGCCCAAGCACTTCTTCGCCGGAGGCCACAGTGCAGCGACGAGCGCCGATGCTCGTACTAGTCTTACTGGTTTCAGTGGTCGTCTCCGCCTCCGCACAAATTAGGAACCAGCGACAACCGCCAATCCGTCCGGTGGGCGGGGCCAGCATCTTTCGAAATTACTGTGCTGCTTGCCACGGACTCGAGGGGCGAGGGAATGGCCCGGTGTCCAAGGCGCTGAAACGAGAGGTTCCCGACCTGACGAGACTTTCACAGCGAAATGACGGTGCATTTCCTGCCATTCATGTGCGAACCACCATCATGTTTGGCGCAGACGATCTCCTACCCGCACACGGCTCGAAGGAGATGCCAATTTGGGGGCCGATTTTCCACGAGATCGAGTTTGATCGGGACTTAGGCAATGTGCGGCTAGAAAATGTAACCAAGTATTTAGAGTCCATTCAGCGGAAGTAGCGTGACTTTCCACATCAGATCGTCGTCCGACGTTGGAGTGTGGAATCGGGTGTGTTCTTGACGGGGTATTAGGGGCCGATGGTTGAGTTGGTGATCGGGCCGCAAAACCCCGTCTTGCTGGCAAAGGTCATCATCCCGCCTGCACCGCCGTCCCCTGAGAATTGGCTTCTACGATTCGCCTTCCTGCGGTTGTCGATGGGCACCCATCGCACACACGGATGACGAAATTTGAGCCTCGGTGCCAATTCCATCCGCTGTTGGGTTCATCTGAGGCTGGATTCGTGGGAATCGGGTGTTCTATAGATGTGCAACGGTTTCTTTCCGCAATGATGAACTGAGGCCGAGCAAGCCCAAACCAGGCTCTCAGCCTAGCCCGTAAGATACCTTATCCTGGACCAACTCTCGCAAGGGACAGCGTCCTCTTCTCCGGACGCCATCCCTACTCTCGGCACACTCCTCTTCCACGATCGAACTGGAGTTCGCTGTCGCCGGGGGGTGCTCCCCAGTTGACCATCAGGGTACTGGCGCGACGTTTGTGCTTCCGCTGCCAAACCACCTGTGATTTCATCTGTAAAACTGTAGTGACCGAAACCCCTGCTCGTGACCTGTCGCCCCATGTTCGTGGCAACCGGTGGCTCCATGAATTGTCAGTCGCGTCGCAGACCAAGGGGCCTTCCTCTTGTTTTGCTCGTTGTTGTGATAGGGATGTACCAGGCCGGGAGTGCACAGACCACTCCGGTTATCACCAGCATTAGTCCATCGTCCGTTGCAGCGGGAAACCCAAGCTTCACGTTGACAATAACTGGCAGCGGCTTCCTTACGAATTCCGTGGTGCAGATCAATGGGAGCAACCGCCCAACGGTGTACAAGAGCACGCTGCAGCTCACGGCAACTGTTTTCGCGTCGGACATTGCCACGCCGGCAACGCTGCCGGTCACGGTCTTCAATCCCTTTGCGACGGGAGGTGGACTGACCTCCAATGCAGCACCGCTCACGGTGAGTAGCGCACCTTCGCCGAGTCTCATTAGTGTTTCTCCGGAGTTCACGGCGCAAGGTGCGGATCACGTGAGGATGACGCTGGTCGGAGCGAATTTCCGGCCCGGGGCAACGGTAGTAATCTCGCCGCCGCTGGCTGCAGTGAGCGACTCCAACGGACATACTCGCGCCACTGATGTGGCAGTGCTCAGCGTCGCGGTTGTGAATCCAGGTCTTATATGACTGCGCTCTTCAGCGTTAGTCCCACAGCGACTGTTAGCTTGCGAGCGGTTGATGTTTTGAATCTCGATGGAACGAGCACGGCCGGTTCACCCACCGCTGGGGGAGGAACGTCTCAGCCCCTTTGGCTGCGATCGTCTGGTTCTTTGGGAGCGCCGCTTTCGGTTTTGAATACTCCGAAGCGGATTTGCAGCATGTAAGTGCCGCATCGGTCGCCGCCAGCGTGGATGGTCCGACGACTCCGTTCATGCAGACGGCATTGCTCTCGAAGATGGCGGCACAAGGCGCAGTAAGGGGCGGCAGCCTCACGCTGGCAGGTGTGCAATCTGGCTTTCAGAAGATTCTCTCGCAGGGAAGCAGCAGCCCCGCGGCTCAAGTGGCGAGCGACGCTTACATGATCTATTGCCACACCGTGAACATCACCGTTATGGAGGACCTGGCGGCGGATGGTCCGCTTCATTTGATGGGAATTGCCGACCCGGATTTTGTCGCGTACGACGTGGGCAAGCCGATGATGCCCGGCGGGCTGGTGAACCGGATTTCGCTGGGGAATCAAGCTGGGAAAGCCGACGAAACCGCGAAGATTGAAAAGACTACTCTGCAGCCCGCAGCAAAAACTCCCGAGGAGCGCTCCAGGCACACCGCGACTCCGATGCCTCCATCGCTCGATCCGGTTGCCATCTGCAGCACCTGCGACGACGGTATGGACGCGACGACCTATCTGAAGTACTACGGATGCGGACAAGTGCGCGTGACTTGGATCGTCGATGGCGGGCAGTCACAGCAGACCATGGCCATCGGCTCTTCTACTGCGCGCAAGAATCTGACGCGGCAAGGGTTCACCACCATACAGTTCGGCCCCCATCGTCGTACCGATTCCTGTGCCCGAGCCTCCCATCATTATTTCCAACAGTGACCCCATCTATTCGCCTGCATTGCAGGTGCAGCCGGTTGGCAATCACAGCGTGATGGTCGAGGCCAATGTGATGCCCCAGCCAACGATGCCCAATCTTTCCATCGCCGTGAACAGGGCGCTGGGTTTGCTGATGCCGATTGGGCTGTCGCCGGCTGCGGGAGCAAGTGGAAGCGGCAACAGTGGCGGCAAACAGATATCGGCTGGACCCAACGTCGCGGAAGCGCAATCGCTGTTGAATACTCTGGCCGCGCCTGCGGGCAGCAATTTGCCGCCGCTGAAGGTCGGCATTCTTTCACCATCCAACCAGAGCTCCGCTGGATTGGGGGCAGTGCAATATGTAAATGGTCCTTCGCAGCAAGTCGTCTCGCAACTGACGAGCACGGTTCCGGACCAGCATGTGGCTTCGAATACCAAGGCTTACGAGGTCGTCGCGTCCGATCCTAAAAAGCCCTGCAAGTTTCTTTTCCCCGTCAAAAGCGGCGGAGCGTTCGAGATTTCCGGCCTGCAGAATCACGTTACCCAGCAAAGCACGACTTACAACGGGACAGGCAATCTTATCGTTCACCTAGCCAATGCCAGCAGCGGAGGCTATGACGAGTATCCACCCATCCCGGTGAAGATCGGCAACTGGAACGTGCCGGACGGCCTGCATGTTCAGACCGGAAGCATCGATGTCCCTCCAAAACTGACGCTGGCAGCGAGTGTGCCCGCATTGCAGGGAACCATTGAGACGCTTTCCGGGCAGGCGGGCGGTGAACTCGATGCAACCTTGAACGTCACTCTGAGCGATGACACCTTGCGCCTTCCGGGCGAGAAGCCCGTCTCGTGGAGCGGAGTCAAAGCTTAACTGCATTCCAGCGGCGACTGGATGAAAGACGGACTCAGCTTGCCCTCCACATTGATTGGCTGGAGCGCATTCACGATGCAATCGAGCGCAGTGCGGCTTGATCTGAGTCATCATGACGGCGACGCGGCGGGATCGCTGTGCGGGCCTCTCAGCGGAAGCGACTGGGTGGGCGTGCAACTCCCGAGCCTTGCCATAACGCCTTACACCATGGATCTGGTCTCGAGCTCATCACTGCAACCCGTGGTCGCCGATTGGGGCGTGATCGGCAGCGGGCTCTGCGGCACGTTCTCCACCGGGCCGTTCAAGGCGACCCTTGGCGCCGGTTCCGTTAGTTTTGCCTCGATCAATGCGACCGCCTTCAGCGGAACTTTCACCGCGCAATACAAGGGCATGGACGTTTACGTGCCATGGCTCGACACGCACTTGAAAGGCGATGCCACGCTGCACTCTGGTCGCGGCAAGCAGGCTAGCATCTCGTTCCCATTTAACAGTACGCCCGTTTCGAAGCCGTACGGGAACTTCGCTTTCACCGCCAGCAACCTGCAGTTCACGGAGCAGCAGAACCTCGGCTGGGTGGTGCAGGCGAATACGCATTTTGTTTTCTCCGTCGAGAACAAGCAGTTTGCCGCCTTCGATCAGGTTTTCTACTTCGGGATGGATGGCCGAGGCTACTTCGCGCGGGGGAGTCAGTCGCAAGATGTCCCACTCGGAGGCAGTTCAACGCTGGGACAAACGCCGGTCGATCTGGTCTCGGTTCATTTGACAACTGCTCCGTCCGGCAACCAGGCGCTCGCAGCTTTATTCAATACGAATGTTCATCTCTCCGAGGTCATGGCGGCGGTCCAGGTTAATTACCAGGTTAATAAGTCGTGTAGTAACTATTCGACAACCGGATCAACGAACTCCCCTTTCACCATCGACGTGCCGTACCCTTCGGGCCAGCCGAGTTCCGAGGCTAAGATTCATCCCGTCTATTCCGGCACAAGCGGCAGCGAGTATTCCGGGTCGGTGGATCTTTCCGAGTTAGGCGGCCCGCCGATTACCGGTGAATTTCGCCTCGGTTATCAAGGCGGACACGATTACTGGTTGACTCGCGTCAGTTTCGCACTGGGACCGGCTGGAGTGCCGTTGATTCCGGTGCCGCCGGTGATGAACCTTTACCGCGTGCAAGGCGGACTCGGCCACAATTTCCCCCTCAGCGCCTTCGAAGATACCGGCTCGCTCAACGCCGCGACTCCCTTCTTCGACAACTCTTTCGTCTTTATGGCGGGAATCCGCTTGGGCATGCCAGACCAGTTCACTTATACGCTGGATGGCGATCTTGTTATTAAGTCGAGCGGACAGGATGCGGGCGCGCGCATGGATTTCCACGCCTGGCTGCTCAAAATGGCCGACAACAGCAACGGCGACTTTCAAGAATATTGTCAGTACGCCGGCAGCAGTTTTGATGGACGTGTATGGGGCCATCTGAACTTGATGGGCGGCCTGGCGTCGGTGGACTTGGGCAACGGCCCGAACAACGCCGCGGTCGACATTCACTTCGGTCCGAGCGGTCCGTGGCATATCGATGCCGGTAAACAACCAGGGCCGCGGATCGACGGCCATCTATTGGTCGCAGATGCGAACATGTACGTCATGCTCTCCGGTGCCGGGCTGGCGATGGGCGGCGGCGAGAGCATCAATCTGAATGTGAACGATGACTCGGTGCCATCCGCTTACATTCGCGGCAACGTGGACACGGGCCTAACCATTACCCCGCAGCCACACATTTCTGGCGACTTTTCCGCGAGCGTTGAAGCGGGCGTTTGCGTTGACGATGTGTGTGTGTCGGCGGGTGTCTCGGCGCAAGTACACGCCGAGGCTTTGCCACTCGAGATGCAAGCTAGGGCGTGTTAACACTATCGTAGGGCCTCGACGATCAGGGCGAAGTTGAGGAAGGCGAGGAAGACAACGTCGAGTTTGTTGAAGCGCGAGAAGATGCGGCGAAAGCCCTTGAGCCGCCGGAAGAGACGTTCGATCTCATTGCGTTTGCGGTACAGAGCTCGGTCATACTGCCAGGGATCCAGGCGATTGCTTTTGGGCGGAACCACGGGGATGTAGTTGAATTCCAGCACTAGGTCTCTGACCGTATAG
>PKUV01000017.1 GCA_003131315.1 Acidobacteriaceae bacterium | reverse complement strand
TCCAGATTCTCGTTCAGAGCCAATATTATCGACCCCCTTCAACTGCTCGAAAATATCCTTCAGATGACCGGTGATTACGTCCAACTCCATCTCATAATCGTGGTCAGACATTTTGCGCCCCTCCGCTTGACAGCCATGATTAAATCACAAATAGAAAAGCTGCCACAGTGGTAGGCTTGTCCCTGATTCGGAGAAGGACTATGCGCAAAACAATCTATTTCGGCCTTGCAATTCTGTGTTTGCTGTCGTTCGCATACACTCAGGGGCCAAGATTTCAAATTCAGCCACTACCCTGGTTGTCTTCGGTTTGAATCGGGCGCTGCTGAGGTCTACAATTCTGTCGTATCCAGCCTTTCACCTGGAGGCAATATGCCTCACTACGAATTCTTCTGCCATGACTGCCAGAAACTCTTCTCGGAGATCCTATCTCTCGTCGACTACGAGGAGGGCGAGGTCGTGTGCCCGCATTGCGGCAGCAAAAACGTCGAGCAGCGCTGGTCTGCCTGTACCGTCATCACGTCGAAAAAGAGCGCGTGAACGTGCGGGGGTGCAGCTATGCGCTTCGACAAGTTTTCCTTCGGTTCCATCCGGATCGATGGCGTCACCCGCGACTACGACGTGGTGATTGACGGCGGCGAGATCCGCAAGCGCCAGAAAAAACCGTCTAAACAATTCCGGGACGAGTTTGGACATACTCCCCTATCCATCAAGGAGGACATACCCTGGAAATGCCGGCGGCTGGTAATCGGCACCGGAGCGTACGGGAGCCTGCCGGTAATGAAAGAAGTAAAACGCGAAGCGGAGCGGCGCAAAGTCGAATTGCTCGTTCTCCCGACGCCCCAAGCCATTGAAGCGTTGGAGCAGGGCGCCGAGGCGACGAACGCGATCCTCCACGTGACGTGCTAATTAAGATTAAACGTTCGATGCCTGCCGCAGCGCCAATAAGAAAGGATGTCCAACTTGTCAGAACGCAACGGCGATAAGTCAAGGTTCGGAAGAGAGCGCAAGCAGAAAATCCTCCGCAGGAAACGCAACCGCGAATTGCGGAAAGCGCTCGGGCTGGTGAAGGCCCCAGCTGCGCATGACTCAAAAGCTGCGGGTTAAGTAAGCCCGAATGTTTTGCGGAGCCGGCCGAGAGCAACCCCGTTGGCTGCGGAGTCACCCGGCTGTCACGCGATCAGAAAATGGTCGTGTGCCTTGGCGGTCTCCGGTTGTACCAGAGTTCTTCCACGCGGTTGACTATAGGCAGCCTTTCTCGCAGGGTAATAGCCAGAGCCGATTCCCACCAGAGCAGAGAAAAAGACGGCGAGAGTTACCGCGCCCGGGCACGGATGTCGCCCAGGCCGCCAGACGCGAGATGATGGCTGATGCACTCAAGACAGGTGTAAGTGCCCGGGGCTTTTGCTTATGATTTCGGTTGAGATTAGGCTGCGGCAGTCTTTGCGTTCTTGGCCGTGATCTCAGCTTCGGCGCGGAGCCAGTCGTCGAGGTCGTGACCGTCCTCGCAACCGCGTTCCTCATAGAGTTCATACGCGCGGCGGCGGATCTCTTCTTCAAGATTCTGGCTCGGCTCGATTGCGAGCGTTTTCGCCGTCAAGACCGGCGAATGCCCATGCTGCGTGGCTTGATGCTTTTTCAGGTCTTCGGTGACCCGTTGCTCTTCGGCAGCTAGTTTCTCTGCGGCGGCGTCCGTAAGCTCTCCCCTGCGCCACAGATTTGTACGACGCTCACGCAACTCTTTCAAACTCTTTTCGTACCGTTCGCACTGTTTGCATCGCTCGGGCATGAGATTCCCCCTTCTGCTCCTCTCAGGGAACCTGGCGAGATGGTTGTCTGCGAAGTCTCCTTCGGTTGCGTCGCCACGTCAATGAAAAACTTCACCAATGCCGGCATTGCCGGGGATGTTCGCAGCCAGGACTGTTTTACCTCGACCTTAAGCAAAAGCAGCAGAAAGCGTAATCCTAGCGTTTCGAAGGAACAGCCGGAATGACGAACCGGGAAGGAGCCGCCACCAAAGGATCTCTAGTTCAACAGGAGCATGAAATGAAGCTATTTGTTGGGGTGAGTGGTAATGACAAAATCAGTAAGCGGTCAGCGGTGCCAACTCCAGACGGGATTGCCTTTCCCGTCGCGGAGAACGAGGGTGTCGTTACCCTTCACGACTTCGCGGGCGAGGATGAGGTCGGCTTCGCTCTGCTTGACTCTTGAGCCGGTGAGGGCGATTTCGTCCCCTTTGCTGAAACTTACGCCCATATCGTCGAGAAAGGACTTGGGACAGAGATACACGTCGACGGTGTCCGTCCCCGTTTTCACCAGCAAGTGGGCAACTTCTTTCTTACTGCCCTTTGGAGGCAGTTTCACTTCCTCCACGGTGCCTTTCATTTTTGTCTCGGTGTGGACGTCGTACTTGGGCGGGCTTGGCTCCTGGGCTTTTTGCGCAACGAGGGGCAGAGTACAAAGAAGCGCGACGGCCGGAAAGATCAGCTTCCAGACACCCCGCGACGGGTTGGTCTCACCTGAACGGCCCATGGCTCCTCCTTCCTATGGCGAAGATAGGATGAAGCCACATTGGCGAACGGCGCTATCGTACTCCATTTTCAACATGTCCTCGGCCAGGGAGAAAAAATGACCCCCAGTCCGATGAACTCAATCTATTTCGTCGGCGTCTTGCTCAATAGGAAACCTTGATAGGCCAAGTACGCCGCGATGGCGAGCCCTATCCAGCTGATCCAAATTGGCACGACTGCGCCTTCAATAGTGACCTGCCAGCCACGAAGGAGGCGAACGGCATGAAGGAGAGCTATCAGAAAGAAGAGCACTGCCGTGATTAGAGAAAAGGTTCGTGGCGTCATTTCAACCTCCGAAGAGCCTGTGGCCAAACTTCAAGGCCGAGGTGCTGTGGGACGCTTGTTATCGCGTCTCTGCCCTTATCAACCAGTTCATTGCTTGCTCCCGTGTGTTGATCCTGGGGGGAATCACGCCGAGAGAAGGGACTTCAGGCGGCTGCCAGAAAACGCTTAACGGTCTCTCCCGACTGTCCGGATGAGGCAGCTTCGGCGATGACTTCACCGGGCCAAGTAAGCGAAAGGTAGGTTGGGGGCCCAACGAGAAAGACAACTCGCTCCCGGGGACTTGCTTGCTTGATCTGCTCGTAGAATTCGAGCGTCTCCCCAGGGGAGTATCTCCGAACATCGAGCATTACGAGGTCATAGATATTGGGCTGCCAAAGAAATAGCGCTGCGGAGATCTCTTCGGCAGCATGCACTTCGACTCCATGACTCCGCAGGACGGCAGTGCGCACCTCGCAGGTCGCCTGGCAGCGATCAATGAGGAGAACTTTCTTGCCAGCAAGAACCGAGCGGCCACGAAGCAGTGGATAATACATAATCACACTTCCGAAACTAGAGCGCCCTCTTTGGAGGGGTGATTCGAGCGGATTGTGCTCCCGGAAGGACGGGAAGTCAACAGCAATAGAAAAAGCCTGTCGCGGCCACATGAGGAGTTCCTCTTGGAGCCAAGCAGAAAATTCGCTTTGATGGGGTATGGCGGAACGACGAGAAGGCTGTGGATGTCAGGAAAGGATCGGGAGCGGCTGGAGGTGTTGCACGAGGTGAGGAAGCGGAATTGCCGGGGTAGAGGCGATGGCGATTGAAAGCGGGCGAGTCGTTAAGCTCGCCCGCGTGGCTAGTTGCTAAGCAGCTAGCCAGTTGCCTTAGGCGGCTTTGCTTGCGGCGATCTTGTGCGTGGTTGAGCTATCGACATTGAAGGTCCGAACCACGGGGTCTGCGTCGAGGAGAGGCCGTATCATCTCCTGGATGGCAGGGTACTGCTCCTTTTGGTAGCGTTCGGCATCTTCTTTGGTATTCCAGAAACTGATCGCTAGGACACGATCGGTGTCGGTATCTGATGCCAGGACAGTCTCATCCACGAATCCGGTCTGTTTTTTCAGAATCGGCAGTACTTTGTCGTTGATGGTGTTCGAGAGATCTTTTGCCTTTCCCGGCTTTGTGGTTACTTCGACAGTGCGTGTAAACATGGGAACACTCCTTGTGCGCTTGTTCTGAACAGGCGACGCTCGAGGCTACCGGTCGAAGCTGACCGGATGCGGTGGTGGGTCCCTTGGGTGGAATCGGTCTTGCGACCAACTGCTTGACCACCATGTATTCGGGCCGAAAACCGTCATCGGAGACGGGCGTGCGGTCTTATGAATTTCAACTGCCCGAATGTCCTCGTGGGTCAGGGCCGTTGCTGGGCCGCTGGGTAAGAGTTGTGCGACGGAGTTTAGCTGTGGCCAATGGAGACATCTCAAGGCTAAGCGCCCGGGGGGCCAGTGTCAATGACTGCTTTTTGGTGCTTTTTGGTGCAGCTGGGGATGCGTGAATGATAATACGAGCGTCCTGTTGTCTGTACGGTCGCGGACGCCAAGGAGGGTCAGACTATGCCGAGAAAAGCCAAGCTCTTTGTGTCAAGTTCTGGTTCCGCCGTGCGTGGTTTTCTGAAATTTCGGGCGAACATTCCGCCTCGCTGGATACGAAATGCGCGAGTTTCGCGTAAGCGAATAGAACCTGAGATTGTCCGGTCACTTCACCGTTTAGTGGATTTAAGAAAAAATCGACCCCGGGCACGAGCTGCTATGAAGAATGCGAGCAAGGAGCTGAGAATATTGTTGAAGCGCTGGGAGGTGACTTACAGCAAGGAGAATTTCTATCGGGGAATACGTATCCTTCTCGAGCTACAACGGAGCGGCTCGTCGAAGCTATAGTCGCTTCGGACGAAGCACAGGCCTTGAATTCTGCGTGGTTGGGTCACGCATTTCTCGTGAGGCTTGGGACGCGGATTTTGCGTGTGCTTGCCTGGTTTTTTTGCGTTGTGATGCGGTTGATGGTGGATGGGTTCGGTGTGAGCGATGGTTTCAATGCGAGCGATGATTCGGTGGGGCGATGAGCCGCGCGGTGAGGCGGAGGCTTGTAAGGAGTGATGTACTTCCCGGTACGCTTGGAGGCCCACAGACCCTGCCTTCGAATGTTCCGGTAGCGCGAATTCCTCCTTACGTGATCGTGTTTTTCTGCTCTACTTCATATCCAGGAACTGCTGCGCGCGCCGCAAGCTAGGGTCGTCCGGGCGGCACTGTGAGCAAATCTCGACGACCTTGGCGTAGTAGCCCTTAGCGAGCTCGGGCTGGTTTGCAGATTCGGCGGCTTGCGCCGCGCCGTAAATCGCGTGGAAGCGGTTGGGGGCTGACTTCAACGAAGTCTGGAACTCGGTGAGCGCGAGTGCAGGCTGTTTCGTCTCCATAAGCAGGTCGGCCAGCAGCTCGCGGGCGGGAAGCACAGGCCCAGGTGTGACGGGACTCTTTTCCGTCGCATCTTCCATTTCCACGGCGGAGCGCATCAACCGCAACGCTTCGTCATCTTGTCCTTGCGCGTGCGCCAGCAATGCGGCTGCTTCACGACGCTGGATTTCCGCCTGCCCTGCCCAATACTTCGCGTTGGGGTCAGGACTGGCGTCGAGCCTGCTCTTCATGACCTGAATTTGTGCGATGTCCTGCTGCGCCGCGGCCACATCGCCGAGACGCGCGGCACCCAAGGCGCGAGCCCACCAGGTGATGGCTTCCGCGGCAGGGCCAGTGTTAGGACGCGGACTCAGGAAAGCCGCACCGGCCCAGTACTGCCGCTCAATAGTGAAGCGCGCGGGAATGGCGGCGAGCGCATACTCGGCGATGAGACCCGCCGGCTTGACATCCGTGATCGCGCTGGCCTCTTCCACCACCCGACGAGCTTCGCCTTCTTGTCCGGTCTGCAGATACGAATAGACAAGATAATCCATGGCGTGCAGGCGCTGATCCCAGACACCTTCCATGTGGGATTTGATTTCATAGTCGCGGGCGGCAGCGGCAGAGGCAAGATTGGACGCGATGGCTTCCTGCCACAGTCCCAGCCGGATGAAAATGTGCGACGGCATGTGCTGGGCATGCGGGACGCTGGGCGCGATCTTGGCATAGCTGCGTGCCGCAGTCAGGGCATGCTCGGCGAGCACCGGATTGTCGTAGCTGTGGATGATGTAATGCGCCACGCCGGGATGGTTGGGCTGCTCGGCGAAGACTTTCTCGAGAATTTCGCCTGCCTTTCTCTGGTTGGCGTAAGTCTTGTCCGTGGGCGGCGCAGTGGCCAGGAGCGCGAGGGAATAGAAAATGGAGGCTTCGCGATCGTTGGCGTAGCGCTGGGCCACTTGCTGCATCGCTTTTTCATACGCTAGGGCACGCGTGCGGTGGTCGATTTTGCCGTAATTCTCGTAGAAAGTGGCGATGGCAGCGATATAGTCACGCTCCCGCCCGGTGTTTCCAGCAATTGATTGTGCTTGCGCGATGGCGGCGAGCCCCTTCTTGAGCGACTCGGCGTCGGGAGCCCCCGGCCAAAGCGGATGCCATAGGCTCATGGCCACGCCCCACCAGGCCATGCTGCAGGTGGGATCGGTCTCCGCAATGGATTGGAAAGCTTTACCCGCCTCCTCGTACCAGAACGAGTGGAGCATGGCAACAGCACGCTCAAACTGCGGTTGCACAGTGGCGGAACAGGAGGTCGGGAACTGAACTGTGCCAACCTGTCCCATGTCACCGAAATGTGAATGGCTGTGTTGTTCGTCAGCGAGGCTAGGAAGCGAGAGCAGAGAGAGGGTAACGGCGAGAGCGAGCCAATAGCGGAAAAGCATGTTGCACCTCCAACGTTCTGTGCGCATTGGCACAGCAAATTCAACGCTGCAGCCAGCGTGGTGAATATATGCGCGCACTCGCGCAGGCGGAAATCCTAAAATCGAACCGGCACGACTCCGATTCTTCAGGTAAGGAATCATGGCCGGTATGGAGGGTCGCGCCCTGCAAGGGGCGGCCTTGTAACAGCGGCCCAGTGTGGGCAGCGGTTTGAAAGAACTGATTACATCTCGGGAGTCTCGGGCTTGGATGATCGCGCCGTTGCCGATGGCTCCTGCAAGGTTGGCGGGGTTTCCGGGGCCGCGGGCTGCGAGGCTGCGGCGGGTTGCTTCTTTTGGGCTCTTGTGGCGGCGGCTTTGCGGGCGGCGGCTCGACGCATGCGGGTTTTCGCGGCCTTCTGCCCGGCGGCTCGGTGTTTGCGCGTTGCCGCGGCCTTTTTGGCTGCGGCGCTGTGTTTGAGGGTCGCTGCGGCTTTCTTTCCTGCGCTCTTCCGCTTGGGGCTCATCTCTTCCTCCGTTACGATTCGGGAAGGAATTAGACCTGAAGTTGCTTGTTTATGCAAGACCTGCCTTTTGGCTGAAACAAATTGCTACGAGGCGGCGGGATGCCGGGGGTCGCCGGGCTCGCGCCCGCGCGGTTTGCGCTGGGGTTGAGTGCTGACTTTCGGACGACTCCCGGCCTGATTTTCTTCTACTCCTATTCGGGGAGGATTGCAGTGACGTGGCGCATTGGTGGGCGTCTCACCTGGCTTTGGCGAGGGGTGGGATACCTGCCTTGTGGCGAAATAAAAAAAGAAAAGCCTTCGGCGGGTGCCGAAGACTTTGAAGTTTTTGATGTACTCGGTAGATACCTGATTGTTTAACTATGTCTCCCGGCTTGAACTCATCGCCAACTCTAGGATTTGTCATCGAATCATGCTTCCTTTCTCCCGCTCGTCACGCCGACAGTCTCTAAGGCTTAGGGACGATTCCATAGAGTGCTTTAAGAAATGGACTACGCTCGAATGTTGGCTCTGGAATGGGGGTTAGCAGTGACCTCACGGTTTTCGGTAATCTGGGAGCCGACTCGTCTGCCGTTTGTGGGTGCTTGCCCCCAAAGGTACACGGTGGAACCCACACTCTCTGGGCGCTCGATTTGCTTTGTGGGCGTATCGAAACAGCAAGTTGCGCCGATTCCTACGGAGGGCCACTTAAGTGCACTGAATGATGCTGGCATATTTAAGGAGAAGCGGACAAGAAAACGGACAAGAAAATGGTACAAAACATCCGGACCCGAGATCTCATTTGGATCGAAGCAAACCGTTTTCGGGGTTGGGGCTGCTCCGAATGCCCCTGGGTGTTCAACCCTTCTGGCTCGCCCACGGGCAATTCCTTTGATGAAATGATGCGGAACTTCGAGTTGCAGCGCGACAAGGCGTTTACATCCCATGTTTGCGCCGATCACTCCAAAGGGGTTAGGTAGTACCAGTCCGAGCACGTATTGCGCCGGGCACCTCTCGGGATTGTGCCCGGATCACGGGCTACTCGGAAACAATTCACCGGATCGTCGCCTCAAATGCAAGCGATATATTTAATCATTCACACAAGAGACGCGTGCGAACCGTACCGGGGGACGCACCGACCGCCTTTGCAATCTCGCGAAAGCTCGCCCCCTGTCCTCGCAACCGCGCCATCTGATCACCGTTGACTATCCGACGCGGACGCCCCAGCGTCTTTCCCTTGAGCTTCGCATTGCGCAGTCCGGCCCGGACACGTTCCTGAATCAACGATCGCTCAAATTCAGCCATCGCACCAATGATCTGAAACATGAGCCGTCCCGAAGGTGTGGAAAGGTCCAGATTGTCCCGCACGCTGACAAAGGCCACACCGTAAGCATCAAGGTCGGCAAGCGCATTGACGAGGTGCTTCAGCGAGCGCCCGAAGCGATCAACTTTCCAGCAAAGCACTACATCAAAGTGCCGCTTGTGCGCGTCAGCCATGAGCCGATTTAGGTCCGGTCGGGTTTGCGTTGCCCCGGAGAACCCGTGATCAACGTACTCACTGAAAACCTCCCAGCCGCGCCGGGACGCGTATTCGCGCAGTTCGGCCAGCTGCATTTCCGGGCTTTGCCCGTTGCATGTAGAGACTCTGGCATACAGAGCGACGCGCATGAGTATTCCTCCGAGAGTGGCGAGAGGGCAGCTGAGCTTATCGATACTACGGAACAGCGCAGAAATTTCGGTAAGAAGGTAACTCATTGCAGATACTGACCCAATCCTAGCCATTTTTCGCACCGATCTCGTATTTTCAAACGCGTGAGCACCCGGTACTTAATCAAGCGCCAACGGAAACTCGGCGAGTCTCCGCTCCTCATTGATCGACTGAGAGCAGTGGTTCTGGGTGGCGCATTGAGTGATCGCCTGAACGGATTGAGTGATCGCCAGATCGGCCAACTGCTTTTCGATTTCTGCTGGCCGGAGCTTTATGTGGACGGTCCTGAGCTAATCATCGTCACGCAGGCCATAGATCGGCTGCGTCGCTCTACGGGAGGCGCAGTGACGAATGAGGAAGCTCAAGAAAGCCTGAAACAGCAGCCGGTCTGCCCGAAATGTGGGAACGAGATGTTTCTACACTATGGAATTGACGAACCTGATTTCTGGCTGTGTGACCGCGTGTCCTGCCGACACAAGAGACATGTCGGCGGACCAGTAAGGATCAGATGAGTGTGAACGTCAGAGCAAGTACACGGGTGACGGGTTGACGAACGTTCAGATTGCGACTTCACCAACAATTCTCAAGTGGTGTAAGCAGTGAACCGCTGCCGAAGGGGGGACTGCTCGGGGCAAGGGGCGGTCGCATAGTGAATTGATGATTTTCTCTGAGAGGCTGACAGCCTCCGGGCGTGTATTTAGCCGCCCTGCCCCGCCCCAGGCACATAGTGGCGAAGGCGGGCAGCAGGCGAGGGATGTCCTCCCCCGAGGCATCCATGATCCGCTGCCCGCAATTCCCCTCCGGCCGCCATTGTAAGGGGATCGTCCAATCGCGCAGTGACCAGTGACACAGCGTGCAGTGACTGGCCTTGGCCTGTTCTACCATTCTCCGGCGGCGATGCCACTACACCCCTTTGGACGGGGCTCGTTCCAGGTACAACATACGTTGCTGTCGTAACATCGCCATTTCGCCAACAATTCTCAGTTGGGTGAAGTCGAGGGGTGG
>PKUV01000049.1 GCA_003131315.1 Acidobacteriaceae bacterium | reverse complement strand
CAAAACTCGGGGCCAAGCGGATTGCTAGTCCTTTCTCGTAGGGTTTCTTCCACCCCTGCTTCAAGCCGGTTTATCCCGGCGCACTGTAATGGCGATTTTTCAACAAGAACCTTTTTGAGACACCCCGACAACTCTTCGGCTTTCATTGACTTTGCCCTATTCGCAGACGTAAACTCACAATCGGTAAGTCCCCCGATTGTCTATTCTTGAACGGAGAAGCCCATGCTAAAGCTCATTTCGGTTAAATTTCTCGCGGGCGTTGTGTGTCTTGCGGCCCTGGCGACCCCACGCATTGCAATCGGGGAAACGGTCCCGGGCGTCGGAATATACAGTGTGTCGAGTTATGTGGTTTCTGCAACTGCGACAAACGGAGGAACGTGCGGCGCTCAGCAAGGTTATTACCTTTCTAGTTATTTCTACTATCCCGGACCCGCAAGAATGGGTGCCGTGGAGCGGCATTCCATTAACGGTCCGCAAGGGAACTTCATTCAAGAATTGCACTTCCCGGCCACACCCGAAGCTAAAGGAAACACATGGTCTGGTGACTATCGCGGCACGCGTTTTCCTGGGGGAACACCACAAAGAGGGACGTTTTCCACGACGTTTACTTTTGTCGATGTGAATTCGTTTTTAGGAACTACGACCTACGCTTACCCCGTCGGCCAAGATAGCACTTGCACAACGGTTTTTCAGAATACTTATATTCGGACGGGAAAGTTGCCGCAACACAGAGGGTCTTCCGACTAGCTCGACCCGCGAGGTCTTCAGCGGCGTATATCTTTTACAGATCATGAAGGATTCATCAGTCGCAGTACCATGCACATGATCTCAATACCTTCAGCAGCCGCGCCTAAAATATTTTAATCAGGCGATTACACTCAGAACCCGGATTGTGAGTGTAATCGGGATGTTACGACAACTATGGTCGGTGCAGTCCGGGGTCCGAGTCTCTGGCAAAGCAGAGTAAGAGAATGTGTGCGATACTTCCCTCCTAAGAAAATAGTGGCGGTGGGGCAATGTCCCGTGTGTGCTCTTGCGGTGTGGCGCTGTTCGTCCTAGCGATGGCAGCGGTTATGGGCGGGTGTTCGAGTTCGTCATCGCCACCGATTTCGGTGAGCCTATCCCCTTCCTCTCCACAGGCAATTGATCAGGGCCAGACGGTTGGGATCACAGCAACCGTGACGAATGACATGTCTCAGAAGGGGATCTCGTGGACTCTGACCGGCCCGGGCTCTCTCAACAATTCGACAGGGCCATCTGTTACCTATAGCTCACCGACGACTAATCTCACCAGCGCGCAACAGGCAACAGTCACGGCCACGTCTGAAGCGGACCCGACGAAGAGCGCTTCGCTGCAAATTACAGTAAGCCCGTACCTGCAGATTCCATTTCAGACGCTTGCGAGCGGAGCAGTGGGCACGCCATACAGCCAAACCATCGCGCTCACCGGCGGTACTCCTCCGTTTCAATGGAGTGTGTACAACGGGCCCATTCCCACCGGATATAAGGTGGGCGGATCGGTACCGGACGGATTGGAGATGAACCCGAGCACGGGCACCATTAGCGGAACGCCGACCGGCGGCGGAACGTGGTATTTCGAGGCCATAGTAACGGACGCGACAGGCGTGACCGCTGACAACGGTTTCTTGAGCATCCAAATCAATTCGACCGTCGCACCGGGGAATCCGGTTCCATTCTTGAATCAGCCGCTCGTGCCGACCGCGGTCTCACCGGGTGCTTCGGGGTTCACACTCAGCGTAAGCGGGACGGGATTCGTTTCCGGTGCGGCAATTGATTTGAATCGCACGCCGCTGGGGACAACATTTGTAGACAGCGAGCATCTGACGGCGATGGTCCCGGCGGCGGATGTTGCGAGTGCGGGAACGGCCGCAGTAACGGTGGTGAATCCGGGGCCGGGCAGCGGTCCGTCGAACGTAGTCTACTTCCAGGTCGACGCGCCAGAAGCCACGGTCAATTTCGCGAATGCGACCAATTCGCCACTGCAGGTTCCCGAGCCGCTTGGCATCGTGGCTGCCGATTTCAACGAGGACGGCAAGCCCGACCTCGCTATCTCGGCGAACATCCGCATGTACGTCTTCCTCGGGAACGGCGACGGCACCTTTGCGCCGACGGCGACTTCTCCGGTGAGTGTGCCGAGCCCGCCCTACGACGACTTCGCCTCACCCTATGTCGGGCCTATCGCCGTGGGCGATTTCAACCACAGCGGTCATCAGGGACTGGCTGTCGGGGAGTTCAACAATGAGGCCGCGGTGATCCTCTTGGGGAACGGAAATGGAAGCTTCGCCCCGTCATCGGCGTCGTTCGCGAACGCGTTTGGCATGCCGGTATCCGCGATAGAAGCGGCCGATTTCAATGCGGATGGGAACCTCGATCTCGCAATCACGAACGAAATCTCAGGGCAGTCGCCCGTTGTTCTGGGATACGGAAACGGGGCGTTCAGCGCGGCGGGGGACCTCTACACCGGAATTTTCCCGATGGGAGTGGCGGTGGGGGATTTCAATGCAGACGGAAGGCTGGATGCGGTCGTGGCGAGCGGCGGGTCGACCGCCTATCCGGGTTCGGGTGTGACCGTATCGCTTGGGAATGGAGACGGGACATTCACGCTGGCGAGTGGTTCGCCGATTCCCCTCGGGCAGAATCTCTCCGCGATCGTGACAGCCGACTTTAACGGCGATGGGAAGCTGGATCTCGCGGTGACGGATTCCGGCGGTAACTCAGTGCTGATCCTGCTAGGGAATGGCGATGGAACGTTTGGGGTGCCAACCACGATCCCGGCAGGGAATCAGCCGGACGCGATCATAGCGGCGGATTTCAACAACGATGGGAAGCTGGACCTCGCGGTCGCAAACTATGGAGATGGGACAATCACGCTTCTGCTTGGCAACGGCGATGGGACGTTCACGCAGGCAGCAGGTTCGCCTTATGCGGTGGGGCAGTACCCGTACCAGATCGCGGCGGCAGATTTCAATGGAGATGGAAAACTCGATCTCGCCGCGGCGAACTTGAGTGATGGAACGGTATCGATCTTGCTGCAGCAGTAGTTCCCGGGAATAACCAACAAAGAAAAACACAACCCTGCCGCGCGTAGCGGAAGCATTCCTGCAATCCGCGTCGCATGGCAACTGTCCGACAACTGACGAACATGGAATTCAGATCGCAGGGCCGCATCGCAGTTCTGTGGTCAAGGGACGTATAACCGCAAAACCGGAAGTAACTGTTGCAATCAGGCATTTACACTCAGAACCCGGCGATGCTGAACCGAGTGCAGTCGGTCAGGTTGCAGCCGTCACAGTTCAGGTGCCCTAATCCCAGGCTGCGGCACTGGAGGCCGCGAGCATGGGAAACAGGAAGGCCAAGGCCAAGGCCAACTATCGTCGCACTGTACTTCGATTGCCGGACCTAGATCAGTCCAAGACGGCGGTGCTCAACAGTCTTACGTCCCCAAGGTCACGCCGCGTCTACCAATACGCAATCGAGCAGTTCACCGCCTGGTACTGCTCGGAACCCCGCTTGGCTTTCAATCGCATCGTGGTGGTTCGTTACCGCATCCATCTTGAAGCACGAGGGCTGGCCGCCAACACCATCAACCAGCAGCTCGCGGCTGTTCGGCGGCTGGCATACGAAGCGGCCGATGCGGGCCTGCTCAGTCCAGAGCTGGCGGCTGGCATCAGCCGGGTGAAAGGGGTCAAGCAGCTCGGGTATCGCTCTGGGAACTGGCTGAGTCTGGACCAAAGCTCGGAAGTGCTGAACCGCGCCTTGGGAGACGGACTCCGAGCTAAAAGGGACTATGCCATGCTGGCCATGTTGTTGGGCTGCGGATTGCGCCGATCCGAGTTGGTCGGATTGGACGCCGACGAAGTCCAAACCCGCCAGGGCCACTGGGCCATAGTGGATTTGATCGGCAAGGGCGGACACATTCGCACGGTGCCCATTCCGCAGTGGGCCAAGCAAGCCCTCGATCTTTGGACCTCGGCGGCAGGGATAACGGAAGGCAAGATATTCCGCGCCGTCACCAAGAGGGGTAAGGTGTGGGGCAGGGGGCTCTCCCCGAATGTTGTCTGG
>PKUV01000138.1:270-34936 GCA_003131315.1 Acidobacteriaceae bacterium | reverse complement strand
GAGTTGGACCAACGAGTACGTCTTGGCCGTACTTGAGCGTACTGGGGCAGTCCCCGACGGTCTCTAAGTATTGGAAGTATCGAACCACAGAAGCCTGTCAAGGTAGCGCTCTAACCAACTGAGCTACGCGCCTACGTCTGTTGCAGAGACTTGCAACCACAGGCGCCTTGTGGCACGGGGCTATGCGGCGCCAAGAATGGATTTTACCACGGCAGCGGCGCGCCTCATGTATTGGCATCGAGCGCGATGGCATCGAGTCGGCGGTGTCGTCACGGTTCTTACACACTTCCGTCAGGCCTTGCTCGCGTCAAGGCTTGCTCGTTGAAATCTGCTTCGCGATTGCCTGGTCTGCCTCACGCAGGTTCTTTTGTACGACGCTCACGCCTTCACCATTCGCTTTCTACACCGATGCGTTCACCCGCGTTCCTCGGCCCATTTCAGCCACGTCCATGCTGTTGCTGTGCCGCAAAACGTGGTAAAACCAAGCAACTGGGGCAACCGGGTAACGCGGAGCGCTTTGGTAAGTGAGCCCGCTTTTTTGCCCGGCTTGGGAAGCGGATTGCAGGCGGAAACAGGAAGGGCAGCGATGACAACCGAAACGAATGCTCTGACATCGGAAGATAAAACCACGATCACTGACACGACTACTAAGAAGACGGCTGCAACACGAATTCTCTCGAACTACGTGGGCGGTCGCTGGGTATCGGCGCAGGCGTCCGGCCTGCTCGACGTAACCAACCCGGCTAGCGGCGAAGTTTTGGCGCGCGTTCCGTTGTCGGGGATTGCCGATGTCGAAGGGGCGGTAGCCGCCGCGAGCGCCGCATTGCCGGACTGGCGCGGCCGTTCAATTGGCGAGCGCACGGAATTTATCTACGCGTTGCGCGAGAAATTCCGCCAGCGGATTGACGAGCTCGCGGCGTCGGTCACGCGCGAGTCGGGCAAAGTGCTGTCGGATGCGCGCGCGGAGATCACCCGGTCGATTGAAGTGCTCGAAGTGGCTTGCGCTGCTCCCATGACGATGCAGGGACGCATTCTCGAAGGCGTGGCGCGCGGAATTAACACGGAAACAATCCGCCAGCCGATCGGAGTTTGCGCCGCCATCACGCCCTTCAACTTCCCGGCCATGGTGCCGATGTGGTTCCTGCCTTTCGCGATCGTTTGCGGGAACACGTTCGTTTTGAAGCCGTCGGAGCAGGTTCCACTCACCTCGGAACTGATGTTTCACATTTTCGAAGAGGTCGGTTTGCCGCGCGGGGTGGTGAATCTTGTGCATGGCGCGCACGATGCGGTCAACGCGATTCTCGACAGCCCGGGGATTCGCGCCGTTTCATTCGTCGGCTCGGTCAACACAGCTAAGTACATTTACCGGCGCGCGGCGGAAAATGGAAAACGCGTGCAGGCTCTCGGTGGCGCGAAAAATTACATGATCGTGATGCCGGATGCGGTCGTCGACAAGACAGTGTCGAATGTTCTGGGCAGCGCATTCGGCAACGCGGGCCAGCGCTGCATGGCCGGATCCGTGCTGGTAACGGTTGGGTCCGCGCAAGCGGCGATCATGGGCCGGTTGAAAGAGGGAGCCGAGAAGCTGATTGCCGGAGACGGCATGGATGCGAAGGTGAGCCTGGGGCCCGTGATTTCCAGCGCTGCCTGCGAACGCATTCATGAAGCGATCGAAAGCGGATTGAAAGAAGGCGCCGAATTGCTGGTGGATGGACGGCGTCCGACGGGGGTTCCGGCTGGCGGTAACTTTGTGGGCCCGACGATTCTGAACAATGTGACGCCCGAGATGCGGGTGTGCCGCGAAGAAATTTTTGGGCCGGTGCTCTCCGTGATGCACGTGGATACGCTCGATCAGGCAATTGCGCTGGTGAATAGCGATCCGCGTGGCAATGGCACTTCGATCTTCACGGAAAACGGGGCGGCCGTGCGGGAATACAGCCGGCGCATCGAAGTGGGCATGGTGGGCGTGAATATCGGCGTGGCCGCATCGCCCGCTTATTTTCCGTTTTCCGGCTGGAAGGATTCGTTCTTTGGCGATCTGCACGTCCACGGCTGGGATGCGGTCGAGTTCTTTACCCGCAAGAAGACGGTGACCTCGCGCTATTTTTCAGCGGGAGAAACTGGGAAATTCTTCGTTGAGCAGGGGGACAAGCACTAGCTGGTTGGTCGTCAATTTTTGCGGCCTCACTTTGAATTGTCATCCTGGCGAAGCGAAGGACCTGCTGTCTCGTGCGCTGCCAAGAAAGCGGGTCCTTCGCTTCGCTCAGGATGACAATTGGGATTATGCCCCGAACTTGCGGGACACCCTAAGGCTGCGTGTAGAGCGCCCGCTTGAGGAAGTCTCCCGCGCCCGCATGTCCCAGAAACTTATCCGCTTCTACTACCACGCGGCCGCGCGACAGCACAGCGTCGGGCATGCCCGTAACTTGAATTCCCTCGAACATTGAATAATCGACGCGCATGTGGTGAGTCTTCGCGCTGATGGTGTGCTTGCGATCCGGATCGAAGATCACCAGGTCCGCGTCACTGCCCACTGCGATCGTGCCCTTGCGTGGATACAGGCCAAAGAGTTTTGCGGGCGTGGTGGAAACCAGTTCCACAAAACGGTTCACGCTGAATCGTCCCCCGGCAACGCCGCCGGAATAGATAAGGCTCATGCGGTGCTCGACTCCGGGACCACCGTTCGGGATCTTGGTGAAATCGTCGCGGCCCAACTCTTTTTGCTCTTTGAAACAGAAGGGGCAATGATCGGTCGAAACCACCTGCAGATGATCGGTCTTCAATCCGTTCCACAATTTTTCCTGATGCCACTTCTCACGCAGAGGCGGCGTGAACACATACTTGGCTCCTTCGAAGCCGGGCGCATCGAAGTTATCGAGTGAAAGATACAGATACTGCGGGCACGTCTCGGCGTAAACGGGGAGGCCGCGATCGCGGGCTTCGCGTACTTTTTCGAGAGCTTCGTTGCAACTCAAATGGACGATGTAAACCGGCGCACCGGCCATTTCGGCAAGTGCGATCGTTCGCGAGACAGCTTCCGCTTCCGCCGTCGTGGGACGGGTCAAGGCGTGATACTTCGGCGCCCTTTTCCCTTCCGCCAGCGCCTGCTGCACGATCACGTCGATCGCGCCGCCGTTTTCAGCGTGCATGCAGACGAGTCCGCCGTTCTTCGCGGTCGCGCGCAGAGCTTTGAAAATGCTGGCATCGTCGAGCATGAACACGCCGGGATACGCCATGAACAACTTGAAGCTGGTGACGCCTTCGCGTACCAGGGCGTTCATCTCGTCGAGCTGCGCGTCCGCCAGATCCGTGATGATGCAGTGAAACGCATAATCGCAGACCGCTTTGCCGGACGCTTTCTGCATCCAGGTATCGAAAGCCGTTCTCAGCGTTTGGCCTTTGTACTGGATTGCGAAATCGATCAAAGTCGTCGTGCCGCCGAAAGCCGCGGCGCGCGTACCGGTTTCGAAATCGTCGGCGCTCGTGGTCCCGCCGAAGGGCATGTCGAGGTGGGTATGCACGTCGATTCCGCCGGGAAACACATACTTGCCCGCCGCGTCGATAATTTTCCCCGCATTCTCTCGCGGAAGGCTCTGGCCGACGGCGGAGATCTTTCCCTGGTTGATCGCGACGTCGCTGGTATAAGTGTCGGTTGCGGTGGCTACTCGACCGTTAACGATGATAGTGTCAAAACCCATGGTTGTGTCTTCTCCTTCGACGGCGCAGCACAGATTTTATGCTAAACTCCCGAAACTACGAGGGCTGATTTTCGGCTGGAATATTGGCTGGAGGCCGTGGTGAAAGTCGAGGCCGGGATGGTGTACGATGTGTACCTTTTCATGATTTGTCATCCTGAGCGAAGCGAAGGACCTGTTTTTTGCTAGCGCCGCGAGACAGCAGATCCTTCGCTTCGCTCAGGATGACAAATCATTACTTGGGGCGACGATTCATCGGCCACGGGCGGCTGCGATATTTACTGAGTAAAGAGGAGATCACATGCACTTCGGCATCACCATCAAGCCCGACATGACCGTGGAGCGGATCGTCGCGCTCACGCGCCAGGCGGAAGCGGCTGGATTTGAGTATGGCTGGATTTTCGATTCGCACGTCCTCTGGCTCGAGCCTTATCCCATGCTGACGCTGATGGCGACCAACACGCAGAAGATGCGACTTGGCACCTGCGTCACGAATCCGGCGACTCGCGACATCACGGTCACGTCGAGCCTGTTTGCGACGATGAATTTGATCTCTGGCGGGCGCATGCAACTGGGCATCGGCCGCGGTGACAGTTCGCGGCGCGTGCTGGGCAAAAAGCCCGTCACGGTTGCGCAGTTGGAAGAGGCGGTGAAGGCTTTCCGCGACCTCACGGGCGGAAATGAGATCGATTACGAAGGCCGGAAAGCGCGGCTCACTTGGGCGACTGCGGGCGTTCCGCCGGTGTGGGTTGCGGGATATGGACCGAAAGTGCTCGACCTCGCGGGCCGAATCGCCGACGGCGTTATCTTGCAGTTCGCCGATCCGGACTTGATCGCGTGGTGTGTCGGTTTCGTCAAGAAAGGCGCCGAGGCAGCAGGAAGAGATCCGCGAAAGATCGAGATCATGGCGGCCGCGCCGGTCTGGGTGTCCGACGATCTAAAAGCGGGCCGGGAACGAGTACGCTGGTTCCCTGCCCTGGTGTCGAACCACGTCGTGGATCTGGTTTCGCGCTACAAGCCGGAGGAACTCCCGCCTGCGTTGACCTCCTATATACGCGACAAGGGGCATTACGATTACCTTCACCATTGTGAAGTTGACAGCAGCAACGCGAACTTCGTGTCGGATGAAGTGACGGACCGCTTTTGCCTGCTCGGTCCCGCCGCGGCGCACATTGAAAAGATTCATGCGCTCGCTCGCGCCGGAGTCACGCAGTTCAACATTTATCTGATGTGCGGAGATGAAGAAGACACGCTGGAGAAGTATAAAAAGGAAGTGTTGCCGGCGTTTCGGAAGTAGACCGCGGATCGTCGTTGGTGTAATGGGGATTTATCGCCAACTACAGTCCTTTACAACCAACGACCAGCGTTGCTGTAATCATCCTGAGGACATCGCAGTGACTACACGGCAAGCTCTCCTGGCTGGCGGCCTAGTTGGCCTCGGCGTATCGAGCATTGTGCTTGTGCTGCTTTGGTTTGGCGTAGGGGGCGTTCTCATAGTCGGTCGCACGGACTTGAGGTACGTATTCTGGCCATCCTTCCTGATGCTTGTTGTAACTTGGCACAGCACGGCTTCGGGCATCATGATTACAGTATGGTCAGTTGTCATCAACTGCTTGCTGTACATGGCCCTTGCGTATGGTTTGCGACGAGTTGCGCAGCTCGTTCGCACGTTGTTGACGTAATCGGTCGTTTTCGCTCAGGACGCTTCCTCCAGCGCCGGGACTCCCGGCTTCTCTCCTTGCAACTTCATCAACGCATAGTAAGCACCAAACGAAACCGCAAAGCCCACGAACCAGGAATAATCATATAGAACGCGCACCGCAGGAACGACCAATCCCACCAGCGCCGTGCCCGCTCCCAACGCCAGCGAGAACACTGCCCGCCAGTTGAAGCCACGCGAGTATTCGTACACCCCGTCGCGCAGGTAGAGATCTTCGACCACGAGCACTCGCCTGCGGATCACGAAGTAGTCGCAGATCATGATGCCAGCGACCGGTCCCAGAAACGCGGCATAACCGCCGAGCCAGCCGAAGATGAATGTGCTGTAGTTGGATAAAAGTTTCCACGGCATCAGCGCGATTCCCATGAAGCAAGTGATCACGCCGCCGGTCCGGAAGTTGATTTTTCGCGGCCAGAGGTTCGAAAAATCGTTAGCCGGTGAAACCACGTTGGCGCCAATATTCACGTTCAACGTCGCCAGCAGAATCGCCAGCAGCGAGATCACTACGGCCACGGGCGAATGAAAGCGGCTCAGCAATTGCACCGGATCCCAGATCGCGGTGCCGTAAATCACCACCGTCGCCGAAGTCACCAGGATTCCAATCAGCGAATAGAGCGTCATGGTGGTCGGCAGGCCGAGCGCTTGACCAATCACCTGTTGCCGCTGGCTGCGTGCGAAGCGCGTGAAATCCGGGATGTTCAGCGATACGGTGGCCCAGAAACCGACCGTACCATTCAGTGCGGGGATGAGGAATTTCAGAAAATCCGGAAAGCTCACGAACCGCGACGGCGCCGACAGCATGGGGCCAAATCCGCCCGCCGACTTGTAGGCCCACGCCAGCAGCAAGAGGCCCACTGCCAGCAGAACCGGCGCGCTGATTCCCTGCAGAAATCGGATGTACTCGATGCCCTTGAGAATGACGGCCAGATTGATCAGCCAGAAGGCGAGGAAACAGATCGCCGTGCCGTGGCTAACTTTCGCCCAGCCGGGCGTGAGCGTCGTGATCAGGGTGTTGATGGCTTCGCCGCCAATCCAGGTCTGGATGCCAAACCATCCACAGGCAACCAGGGCGCGCAAGACCGCGGCGAAATTCGCGCCCAGCACTCCGAACGAAGCGCGAGCCAGCACTGGAAACGGAATGCCGTAGCGCGCTCCCGGATGCGAGTTCAACAGCATGGGG
The DNA here is from genome assembly GCA_003131315.1 of Acidobacteriaceae bacterium. Classification (GTDB taxonomy): domain Bacteria; phylum Acidobacteriota; class Terriglobia; order Terriglobales; family Acidobacteriaceae; genus Acidiflorens. The sequence goes on along the minus strand of PKUV01000138.1, from coordinate 28,341 downwards.
ATGAGAACAATCGTGTTGCCGATGAACACGGTTGCCACCGCCTGTTTCCAGTTCATCCCTCCCTGGATCAGGCTGGCCGCCAGCATGTAGGTCAGAATATTGACCGACATCGATACCCACAGCGCGGCAAAGTTGTAGGTGCCCCAGGTACGCCGCTCGGCGGTCGCCGGCGCGAGGTCTTTGTTGTACAGCGGACTGGATTCAATTCGAGAAGATGGGGGCATGTGAGTAGTAGTTCTCAGTTCTCAGCTTTCAGTAAATCCTAATTGTCATCCTGAGCGAAGCGAAGGATCTGCTGTTTCGTGCGCCGACAAAAAAGCAGGTCCTTCGCTTCGCTCAGGATGACAATTTACAAATAGGTCGCGAATTTCTCGAACACGGTTAGTCCGCAGCGGCGGTCTGTCCCGTCTGCGTCGTCAGCGCGCCGTAGGTTTCCGGACGCCGGTCGCGATAAAACTGCCAGACCTTCCGCACTTCCTGGATCATGTCGAGATCGAGATCGGCGACCAGCACTTCGTCTTTGTTGCGGCTGGCCTGGGCGAAAATCTTGCCGCGCGGATTGCAGAAGTAACTCTTGCCGTAAAACTCACCGATGTTCCACGGCTTTTCCCTGCCCACGCGGTTGATCGCGCCCACGAAGTAGCCGTTGGCAGCGGCGTGTGCGGGCTGCTCGAGTTCCCACAAATATTCCGAGAGTCCCGCGACCGTGGCGGAAGGATTAAAAACAATTTCCGCGCCGTTCAGTCCCAACACGCGTGCGCCTTCGGGAAAATGACGGTCATAGCAGATGTACACTCCGATGCGAGCGTATTTCGTCTCGAAGACGGGATAACCCAGGTCTCCCGGGGTGAAATAAAACTTCTCCCAGAATCCGGGATGCACGTGGGGGATGTGATGCTTGCGGTACTTGCCCAGATACTTGCCGTCGGCATCAATGACCGCGGCGGTATTGAAGTACAAGCCCGGCATCTGCTCCTCATACACCGGGACCACGATCGCCATGCTGTACTTCGCCGCGATCTTCTGCATGAGCTGGGTCGTTGGTCCGTCGGGAACGCGCTCGGTGAGGTCGTACCAGCGAATGTCCTGCTCGGCGCAGAAATAAGGACCGTAAAAGAGTTCCTGCAGGCAGAGTATTTTCACTTTCTTTTTCGCAGCCTGCTCCATCAGCTTCAGGTGCTTGTCGATCATGGCTTTCTTGATTTCTAGCAACGAGCGGTTCGTGCTGAGCGCGTTGCTTGCCTGAATCAGACCACAGCGCACATTCCGGGACATGGAAACACCTCCGAGAAACGCTAAATATATCAGACCCTCGCGCACGGACGCCGATGCCCAGCCCCTAAAAGGGGCCTTCCGATTTCGAAGAACTTTCGGCATCGCTAAAGGGATGCCCTGATACGAAACTTGAGTTTTCCCGAGGCCTGCTAGTTCTTAAGAATGGTGGGTCAACAAGAAGAGACGCAGTGCGGATTGTAAGAATCGATGCGGGTCTCGCGAACCATTTACCGCAGAGCCACAAACAATGCTTCTTTCCAGCGCCGGCTGTCGATGGTCCAGTAGACTTTGGCTTTGCATTTCTTCTCCAAAACGGGCGCCCAGACCGCCTGGTTCCGATCATCGGCGGCCACGTTCAGCCGATCGACCACGGTCATGCCTCGCGTCAATTCGCTTTGGATCTCAACGTCGAGGTAATGTTCGCTCCAATCCGTCCCGACAGTGGGGTCAAGCGCGATCGACATGGCCACCGGATCGGGCAGCGAGATGCCGTCTTCGCCGGTTTGCACTTTGTAGGCCCTGCGCGCGTGACTGTTGCACTCGATGGCAAACTTCGCGAGTGGGTTATTGAATCCGAGAATGCGCGCGATGTCATCCTCACGAACCACGGCTTCTCCGCGCGAAAGGTGCCAGCCCACAAGTTCGACCGGCAAGCCACTGCGCATGACGATGCGGGCGGCCTCGGGATCGACCCAGATGTTGTACTCGGCGGCCGGCGTCACGTTGCCTTCACAGCACGGCGCGCCGCCCATGACCACGCAGCGTCCAACTTTCGCGGCGATCTCCGGTTTCTTCGCCAGCGCCAGCGCAAGATTGGTAAGCGGCGCCAGCGTGACGATGACGATTCCAGGATTCGCCTCGATCGCTTCGATGATGGCATCCACCGCGTGCGCGCTTGCCGAGGATTGACGAGGAGCGGGATAGTTGTGTTCTCCCAACCCATCGCGGCCATGAAACCAGGTCGCGTTCTGATAGGTGCGCAGGAGCGGTTTGTCGGCGCCGGTGTAGACCGGGACGTTCGCCCCGCAGAGTTCGACCGTATAGAGAGCATTCCGGGTTGACTGCAGAACGGGGACATTTCCGGCGACGGTCGTGATCGCCACCACGCGGACGTCGGGCGCACGCAGCGCCATAATGAGCGCGACCGCATCATCGGAAGCCGTGTCGGTATCGATCAGGAAGGCGCGCGGCACGCGCATAGGATAACAAACTACCACGAAGAACAGCTGGTGGAGAGCCGGGCGTCCNNGACTTCGCTCAGGGCAGGCTCGCGAGACGCCCGTCCCTCCATCGTAGGATTCATCAGGGCGCGAAGCGGATTACAGAACTCTCCACTCGCCACAATCTATTTGGATGGGATGCAGGAATTACATCGAACTAGCGACAATTCGGCACGCAGGCAACCGGGATGTTACCGCGGAATCAGGCTTTGTTTTCCGGCGGGTTCTCAGGCTTGATTTCAGGCTTGGTATCGTGATCCTTCATACCATCTTTCAGTGCGCGAATGCCCTCGCCCAGACCCTTGCCCAATTCCGGCAATTTCTTGGGGCCGAACACCAGCAATGCGATGGCGAAGATCACGAGCAGGTGCATGGGTTGAAACAAACCTTCAAACATAAAGCCTCCGAACCGGACATGCCGACCGGAAACACCGGACAGCACAACCACTCTGTAGTGTACCCCAACTGATCCCCGGCAGTCTCGCCGATTCCCGCCATGACCCGCCACGATCGCGACCCTCCCTGCCTCGCTGGGCCATGTCCCTCAAGATTACTTCCGTGACCTATCGGCGTTACCGCGGCCGGACTATTTTGGCCACAGGGCTATTTTCGCGCGTCAAAACCGCCAAAAACGCCGGAGGGCTTCATGAAACGCTGTGTCCTGAGATGGCTTTTGCTTCTGCTGGCGGCAGGCTCCTTGCAGGCTGAACAAGCTCCGCCCACGTCCGCTTCCGACGCCATTTTCCTGTGGCTGGCAGGGGGCATTTCGAGCGCGCGGATCCAGCGCCTGGACCAAACGCCGGACGAAGCCCGGAACCTTCCATGCCGCGCCACCACGCAATGCACCCGCGCCCTGCAAAAGGCCGGAGCTGACGCGGGCTTGATTCAGAGCCTCGTGCGTCGGAGTACGGATCCGAAGTCCGGATCGGAGCCCGGGCCGAAAGTCAGCCGCCAGCGCGCCGCCTGCGCCTGCTCCAGTCCGGTGGCACAGGTTGCCGCTCTGGTTCACGACAAGAACTTCGACGCTGCCGAAGACAAGATCCGCGCCCTGCTTCACAACGACGCGGACAATGCATTGCTGCATTTTGTCCTCGGAACCATCCTGCGCCGGCAAGACCGGTTCGACGATGCGCTCGACGCATTTACGGAATCTTCGCGCCTGATGCCCGGTTTCCCTGAAACGCACAGCCAGCTTTCTTATCTGTTTTACCGGACAGACGATGCCGAGGACGCCCTCGCCGAAGCGCGAACCGCCCTCAGCATGGATCCCGCCAACGCCGAGGCCTACCGCTACCTCGGACTCGCACTCTACGCCGAGGGCCACTACGATGCCGCCCTGCACGCCTTCGACGAAGCGCTTGCGCGCGAACCCGCCGGCTCCCTCGCGAACGCGGACGTCTACTTCGACGTGGGAATCACGCACCGCGATCACGGAGATCCGCGCCGCGCCGCCATCGCCTATCGCCACGCACTCAGCCTGCGCCCCGACTTCTGGGAGGCGCACAGCAATCTTGGCGTCGTCCTGCACGATCAGGGCAAGCTGGATGAGGCGATCTCGGAATATCGCTCCGCCAAGCGCCTCAAACCCGATGAAGCCAGCGTCCGCAACAACCTGGGAAATACCCTTTGCGACAAGGAAGACTTCGATAGCGCCATCACGGAATTCAAGGATCTCTATCGTGAGAGTCCGGAGTGGGAAGGCGGTCACAACTGCCTGGCCCGCGCCTACATGTCCAAGCGTGACTACCCATCTGCCATTCGCGAGTTACAGGCCGCCATCGCCGCCAATCCCGCAGGAGCGGCCGAACACCGCGTTTTGGGGCAAGCCCTGCTTCTTTCCGGAAGGGACCAGGAAGCGGTGGACGCGCTGCGCAAAGCGGTTGTGCTCAATCCCGAATCCAGCCTGGCCCACCACTATCTCGGCACCGCGTTCGTGAATACCCAACAACTGGCGGAGGCTGAAAAAGAATTTCGCGAGGCCCTCCGCCTCGATCCCAGCGCCCAGAATCACTATTCCCTCGCCGCCTGCCTGATGGCTCTTAACCATTACGAAGAGGCTCTCGGAGAACTCGAAATCGCTTCCCGCATGGATCCGAGCCAGAACCTTTACCGGGCCCGCATGCAGGAGGTCGTCCGGCTGATCACAACCTCGAAGTAACTCGCGGCGAGATACACCATCGGACATTATTTGGTATGCACTGACGTGCATCGCCTCCGGCCCTCGATAAACCTAAAATGTAAGAAGAAAACGCGGCGCTCACAGCGCCGCCGGGACGATCAATGGAAACCAGCGCTACCAAGCAAGCCCCGGAGAAGTCCGTCAACCCTGCTGTACTATCCACCCCAGACAGGCGTATGCCGCAAGTGTCCGCGCCCGTGGTCCCCTCGGCGCCGGAGAAAAAAGCCATCGGCTACGGCCTGCCTTGTTCGCGCTGCCACGCCTACTATCCCGCTGACATGCACGTCTGTCCGATCTGCAAGTCGCCGGATCGTGTCTCGCCCGCCGAACCGGTGACGCATTCCATGGTTTCCGCCGCGCCGCAGCCCGCAACCGGCGCCCAAATCGACGACGACCGCGAACGCTTCCTGAAAGAGCTCAAGTCACAGGCTTTCGCTTCCCACACTCAGATCAACGCCGCAGCCACGTTCCGGTGCGTTCTCGAACACCAGCACAGTGGAGCCACCGAACGGGCCGCCGTCTGCCATACCTGCTACGGCGAGGTGCGCCAGCAGGCCGACCGAATGGAAGCCGCTCTCCACATGGACGCGAAAGAAGCCGCAAAGATTGTCTATGAAGCGGTCTGGGCCGATACGTCCGATCCCAACACCACCTACCTGAACGCTGCCAACGCACTGCTGTCGGAGTTGCGCAAACGCGCCGGCATCGGCCTCCTGCTCGGTGCAAATCAGCCCTTGGCGCACTAGCCCCAGCGGGCGCACTATGCCCGTTTCACGGATATCCCAGGCTGACGTCCGCACTGGGAAGAGGCTGGCGACCCAAAACCAGCGCTTCGCATCGGTAGGGTTTCCTCTGTGCCCCTCTGTGACCCCTGTGGTTCAAGCTTTTAAGTTTTACCGCAACCCCCTCCGCGGCACATCGGGCTGCACTTTCCCGGAAACCGCCATAGCCCCAGATCCACAATTGCTGTACCCTCTCCCGCAATCGCGTAGGCCCGGACGCCCTCGTCCGGGCGGGCGAAGCTCGCCGGTCTGCAACTTTCGCACCCGTTCTACATCTTATCTATGGAGACACGACATGACCGACAAACTCAGCGACAAGATCGCCAAGACCGAAGCCGAGTGGCGGCAACAGCTCACTCCTGAGCAGTATCAGGTGGCCCGGGCCTGCGGCACCGAGCGCGCTTTCACCGGCGAGTACTGGAACAAGCACGATGACGGGACGTACCACTGCGTCTGCTGTGGCGCACTGCTTTTTGGCTCGGAAACAAAATTTGATTCGGGAACCGGATGGCCGAGCTTCTTCGCCGCCGCCGACCGCAAGAACATCCGCGAACACACCGACACCAGTTATGGCATGACTCGCACCGAGGCGCGCTGTGCCCGCTGCGATGCGCATTTGGGTCACGTGTTTCCGGATGGCCCTGGGCCGACCGGGCTGCGCTACTGCATGAACTCGGCGTCGCTCGACTTCAAGCCGAAGAAGTAGGAATCCCCGAAAAAAGAAACGATGGAGAGCCGGGCATCCTCGCCCGGCTGGACAGGCAAGACGCCCGTCCCTCCATCGTCGTTCTTGAATTCCAACCTCGAATTCAACTTCGTGAGATTATGCGTTGCCGGCGGTCGCGGCCATTGCCTTGGGTGCTTCCTGCTTGTTCTGGCCCTGCGCCTGCGTTTTCTGATCTTTCTTTTCGGGGTTGCGCACTTCGACACCGCCCTTGAGGATGGCGCCTTCTTCGACGCTGATGCGATGCGTGATCACGTCGCCCGAGAGCAGGCCTTCGCTGCGGATGTCCAGCCGGTCCGCGCACTCGACGTTGCCCTGCACCTTGCCCATGATCACGACTTCCTTGGCGATGATGTTCGCCGCGACGTTTCCGTTGCGGCCGATGGTGACGCGATTGTCGGGGAAGCTAATGGTGCCTTCGACGCGTCCGTCAATGAACAGCGATTCCGCACCCGTCACTTCACCCTTGATGACGAGCGAGCGTCCGATGTTGGCCTGATCCATGGGTGAGGTGGCCGGCTTGACCGGAGTGTAACTGTTGGTGGGGGCCGCGTTTGGAGAGTACTTCGGTTCCGGAGACTGCAACATAAATGAACCTCACTTGAGTTCCGCAACCGCAGCGGGAGTTGGCCCTGCGGTCGCGGTCGATGGGCTTCTAACGGCAAGAAGAGAATGGCACGAAAGGACGTGTTACGACAGGTTACCGAAGGGTGTGTCCGTTAGCTCGGCTTTTATCGGGCGAACTCAGGACGGAATCTCCCAGCCTTCATCCTTCATTTTCCGATTTGTCCAGTGTTGCAGTTGCTCGAACCGGGCGGGTTCGACCACGACAAACCGCAGGCCCGCTCTGCCTCCAGCGTCGGCCCACACCAACCGGCCTTTTGCCTGGATCACGGTTTCGCTCTCTGGCAACAGGAAACTGACGTCGACTAATCCGGCAAAACCGGCCGGATCGCTCACCACATCGAGTCCCATCCCTCCCGTACTCAGGTTGACCGCCTGCACCTGCAATTCCTTGCCGTGCGCATTTTTCAGGGTTACGGACAGATTGACTTTGGCGCGGAAGAACTTCTGTTGTTCCTGACTGATGGTACCGAGCTTCGCCGATCCTTCGCCGGCAGGCACGTCAATCTCATACTCCCGCAGTTTGCGGCTGAGCGTACGGCGGGAAATTCCAAGCTGCTCGGCGGCCTGGGCGCGATGCCCGCCGGTTTGCTCGAGCGCCCGAATGATCATCTGCTCTTCCATGTTTTCGAGGTTGCCGAGCGGAACCGCGCCGCTGGCGTGCGTTGTCGCCGTGGGTTCGCCACACAACCCGGCTACAACTTCGGCACCCGTGATCTGCCGTTCCTCCGTAGCCATCGCGAGTTTCGCGACCAGGTTCCTCAGTTCGCGGATATTGCCCGGCCAAGGATGGGCCTGCAGGACAGCCATTGCGTCTCCAGTAAAAACTTTATCCGCCGCTTTCAGCGACAGGAAGTGACGCGCCAGCGCGGCAATATCTTCGGGACGCTCGCGCAATGGCGGAACGCGCAACTGGAACTGGCCCAGACGGTGGAAAAGATCTTTGCGGAAACGCCCTTCTTTCACCGCCAGTTCAAGATCCTGATTGGTAGCGGCAACCACGCGCACGTCGACGGTGATTTTCCGATGTCCACCCAAACGGTAATACGGAGCGCCGTCCAGAACGCGCAGCAATTTCACCTGGATTTGCGGCTGCAATTCGCCAATTTCGTCGAGAAAAATCGTACTCTTGTCGGCCAGTTCAAACAAACCGGGCTTCGAGGAATCGGCGCCACTGAAGGCTCCCTTCTCGTAGCCGAATAGTTCACTCTCCACCAGATGTTCGGGCAGGGCAGCGCAGTTGATATCTACCAGTGCATTCTTGTGCCGATAGGAGGATTCGTGGATGGTGCGCGCAACTAACTCCTTCCCGGTGCCCGTTTCGCCAGTCACGAGCACGGTCTCGGTGTGCCCGGCCACACGGTCCACCATGCCCATGAACTTGTGCATCATCGGGCTGGCAATCAGAAATTGTGTGCCGCCGATATCACGCCGCGCCAGTGGGACCGCAGCGGCTGCCACTGCGGCCCGCGCCGGCAAAGGCACATTCCCCGAAAGCTTCTTCCCGGCGATCTCGATCGAAAATCCCAGAATGCCCACAGGAGCCGCATTCGCATCGCGCAGCAGCGTCAAACACAGATGAACATCGACGTCCTGGCCGGACTTCGTGCGGCAGCGGAGTTCGCCCTCGAATCGTCCTTTCTCGAGAACCGAAGCAATCGCCCGGCTAGCGAGAAACGTCTGCTGTTCATCGCCATGGAAGTCGGCGATGTTTCGGCCGATCATGTCCTTGGCCGCAGAGCCATATCGATCTGCACCCTGGTTACAGCTGGTAATGATTCCATAAAGGTCGGTGGTGAAGACCGCGTCCTGCAACTGGTCCAGAATGCCGGGCTGCAGAACAAACGGAAGCTTGGCCTCACCCGTCCGGGGTGAGCTATGGCAAGCTCGGCTCCCAGTTGCGGTTTTCTGCGCGCTCTCCGTTGGCGGAGTCTTCGATGAAATTGGCATTTCTGTGTCGTTGGCTAAAAGGGGAGTGCCACTTTGCGCTGCGACCGCCGGGCCCACTAACTTCAGGCATCGACTTCAAGCAATTGCAAATACGCGCCCTTCTACATGATGCTGCCACAACCCAGATCACTTCGTGGGATTGTTCAGCGCTGACCCTCACACCGAAGTAACTACCTCACACCTCTTACTTAAGAGTGACGTCTCGCTGTGACTTTTCCTCTCGCGCTGCATACTGCCATCCCCACATCTGCAGTTACCTCGGTAAGTATCTGATTCTTCGGATACTGAACTACTATCCGTTACAACCGGAGAACCAGATTTTCAGGCGCGCGTGGAACCGGGTTTGGCGGGCCAAAAAGTGGCAAAGCCCGGACACTTTCGGGACAGTCTGACGGTGTGCCTGGGGAGCACTGGGGGGTTGGTGAGCATAACTGTCGCGGATTCAATGCGGTGACAGGTGTAATAAGAACCACCGGCGTGGAGGTGCAGTTGCACGCGGTGTAAGCAGAAGTTGCGGGTCGTACTATGTCCATTCGGGCAAGACTGTTTATCGGAGCAACGGCAGCGCTCGGCATGTGGTCACTGGCGCATGCCCTATGGCACTGGCAGAGTGTCGACCTGGCACGATTTGTCTGCTACCTGCTGGTCGCGGTTCTTGCTTCAAGTCTTAAGATTCAACTGCCCGGCATCGACGGCACCATGTCGGTCAACTTCCTGTTCATTTTGTTAAGCGTGCTCGAACTGAACCTTCCCGAGACGCTGGTCCTGGGCTGCACGGCGACCCTGGCGCAATGCCTGTTCGGGACGCGGCAGAAACTGGTGCCCATCAAGATCGTTTTCAACGTCTTCAGCATGATGGCGAACGCAATCGCCGTGTCGTACTTCGCCTATCGCGCTTTGCAGCGAGTGCTCGGGGCGGGCACGCTGCCGCTGCTGGTCATCACTGCCCTGATTTTTTTTCTGGCGAACACGATCCCAGTTGCACTGATCATCTCGCTGACCGAAGGCAAGCCGGCGCACAAGGTCTGGGCGGAATGCCATTTCTGGTCGTTCCCCTTCTACATGGTCGGCGCGGCGGTGGTATTTGCCGTTGGCTTCCTCAGCAAACGGGTGGGATGGCAGACCTCGCTTCTGGTTCTGCCGCTAGTCTACTGGGTCTATCGCTCGTATCATCTCTATCTTGCCAAGCTGGCCGCGGAAAAGAGACAGGTCGAGATCGAAAAACGCAACGCCGAAGAGGTTGCCGCGCTGCACTTGCGCACCATCGAATCCCTTGCGCTTGCCATCGAAGCCAAGGACCACACCTCGCACAAACACCTGCAGCGCGTACGCGTTTTCACAGTTGAGGTCGCGAAGGAGTTGGGTTTTCCCGAAGACGAAATCGAAGCGCTGCGCGCGGCCGCGCTGCTGCACGACATCGGCAAGCTGGCGATTCCCGAACACATCATCAACAAGCCTGGACGCCTGACCCCGGAAGAATTCGAGAAAATGAAGATCCACACGCTGGTGGGCGCCGAAATCCTGCAGCGCGTCGCGTTTCCCTATCCGGTCGCGCCCATCGTTCGCTCGCACCACGAGCGCTGGGACGGAACGGGCTATCCCGACGGACTGAAAGGCGAGCAGATTCCGCAGGGCGCGCGTGTGCTCGCGGCCGTCGATTGCCTGGACGCACTGTCATCGCATCGCCAGTATCAAAACACCATGTCGCTCGATGCCGCCATGGAAAAGGTCGCCTCCATGTCGGGCTCGGCCTTCGAGCCCAGGGTTGTCGAGGTCCTGAAACGCCGTTACCGGGAACTGGAGATGATAGTGCAGTCGGATTCGACGCCCGCAGAGGAGGCGACTCTATCGACCGACGTTCGCATTAAGGCAGGCGGAGAGCTGGCGGCGGGATTCGAGCAATCTGCGCCGATTGCCGGCCCGGCGAACGAAGCGGATTTTCTCTCCTCGATTGCCTCGGCACGCCAGGAAGCGCAGACCATGTTCGAGCTCAGCCAGGATCTCGGCAACTCGCTGAGCCTCGGCGAAACACTCTCCGTGCTTTCCGTGCGGCTGCGCAAGATGATTCCTTACGATTCGATGGCCGTGTTTCTTTTGAAGGACGGCCGGCTGGTGCCCGAACTGGTGAGCGGCGACAACTTCCGGCTGCTCTCGTCGCTGAACATTGGCCTCGGAGAAGGGCTGTGCGGCTGGGTCGCCGAGAAACGCAGGCCGATCGTCAATGGCAATCCCGAGGCCGAAGCCGGATATGTGAGCGATCCCACAAAATTCACCACGCTGCGCTCGACTCTCGCCGTGCCGCTCGAAGGCCTCAATGGTGTGGTCGGCGTGCTCGCCATGTATTGTGCCGACCGCGACGCTTTCGCCGCGGATCATCTGCGCATCCTGCTCGCCGTCAGCTCGAAGATCGCGCTCTCGGTCGAAAATGCACTCAAGTATCAGCAGGCCGAGGACTCGGCAACCACCGACTACTTAACTGGACTGCCCAACGCCCGCTCGTTGTTCGTTCATCTGTCGCGCGAGCTGGCACGCTGCCGCCGCACTGGCACGTCGCTTGCGGTGATGGTCTGCGACCTCGACAACTTCAAGCAGATTAACGATCTCTATGGCCACCTCGAAGGCGACAACCTGCTAAAGGATTTTGCCGGCCACCTGAAGGAAACCTGCCGAGGCTACGATTATGTTGCCCGCATGGGCGGAGATGAATTCGTGGTGGTCGCTCCTGGGCTAAGCCCGGAAGCTTCCAGCGAAAAGAGCAGCCGTCTGAATCAGCTGGCCGTCGAAGCGGGTAGGAAAATCGCCGGCCGCAATCTGGTTGGCCTGAGCGTGGGCACGGCGTTCTGTCCGGAGGATAGTTTCGACGTCGAGCGCCTGCTCGCCGAAGCCGACCGCCGCATGTACTCCATGAAACAGCTTCACCACTCCGCAAGCGCACCCGATCGTGACGTGAACCCTCCGACCCGCGCGCGGGGCGCGACGGTGAACTAGGACGCTCCCATGCTGCTGCGGAAAATGCTGCTATGGAAAATCGCACGGCACCTTGGAGCCATCGCCACGCTCGTCCTGCTGGGCGGACTGCTTTCGGCCACGCTGGTGCGCCTGGCTCCCGGTTTCGATGCCGACGAGCGCGAACTCGACCCCAGCCTGAACGCCGAAAGTGTGCGCGCCTTGCGCCAGTCGCGCGCCGGTGAACACAACATTCTCAGCTTTTACATCGGCTACCTCCGCGGCGCCATCCACGGCGATCTCGGCACTTCTCATGCCCTCGGCCAACCCGTGCAAACTCTTTTGCGCGAGCGCTGGCCCGTCACCGTGCGCGTGACTGGCGTTGGTCTTTTGCTGGCATGGCTACTGGCCTCGACTCTCGCTTTCACCGCCTGCCTCTGGCGTCGATCGGCATATGAAATTCTGGGTACCACCGTCAGCGGCGCTTTCCTCTGTATTCCGGCGGCGGTGCTGGCCTTGCTTTCGGTAATCCTCAACGCTCCCGGATATCTCGCCATCGCTCTGATCGTGTTCCCCAAGATCTACCGCTATTCGCGAAACCTGCTCGCTAAGGCCTACTCTTTGCCACACATCACCGCCGCCCGCGCCCGGGGACTCGGCGAAGTTCGCATCCTGGCCTGCCATGTGCTTCCAGTCGCAGGTCCGCAAATGATCGCACTCGCCGGCATCACCGTCAGCATCGCTCTGGGCGCAAGCATTCCTGTCGAATCCTTGTGCGGCCTGCCGGGCATCGGTCAACTCGCCTGGCAGGCCGCGCTTTCCAGAGATCTTCCCTTGCTGGTGAACCTGACCGTGCTGGTTACGCTTGTAACCTTGCTGGCGAACTCGGGGGCCGATGTAATGATTCACATGTTGAGGCCCAGAGATGCATAAACGCAGCGTGAACGCGGCATGAACCGAGCCCGCAAGCTGGCGTGTGCCGTAGTCCTCGCCGTGTGCGCCGTGTCGCTGGCCGCGAATTGGCTGGCGCCCGCCGGATACGCCAGGCAATTTCGCGAAGCCCCCAGTGCACCCCCTTCCCATCAGCATCTGCTCGGCACCGATGAAGTTGGCCGCGATCGCTTCGCGCGCGTTCTTTATGGCACGCGCATCTCGCTCCTGCTCGCTCCCGCCGCCGCTCTGGTCTCCACCGTATTGGCCGCGCTGGTTGGCGGGCTCGCAGGATATATGGGCGGAATCTGGCTGCGTCTGGCCAGGGGCTTTACCGACCTGTTTCTTTCTCTGCCCTGGCTTTTCCTGCTGATCGCGGTTCGTGCGCTCTTGCCGTTGAACGTTTCTCCGCTGGTCTCGGTTCTGATTACGTTTCTCATCCTCGGCCTGCTCGGCTGGGCCGCTTCGGCGCGCGTGCTTTCGACCAGCGCCGATGCCTTGCGCAACTCCGATTTTGTCTTGCAGGCTCGCGCCTCGGGCTTGCACGGTCCGCGGCTCTTCCTGGTTCATGTTTTGCCCAACCTGAAGCCGGTTCTGTACGCGCAATTCTGGATTTCGATTCCGGTTTTTATCCTGAGCGAGGCAAATCTGGGCATCCTCGGCTTGGGCGTTGCCGAACCGCTGCCTTCCTGGGGAAGTCTTCTGCGCGAACTGGAAGGGTTGATTTCGTTTCGCGAAGAACCGTGGCGGCTGGTGCCATTGCTGCTGCTGATCGTAGTGATGACGTCGTTTCAGCTGCTCTTGTCGAACGAGGAGGTAACCGCATGATCGGCCGCCACGCATTCTTACGACTTCTTCTCTGTTTCGCTCTTCTCTTTCTTACTCTGACATCTGGCTCCGCCTCCGCGCAAAGCGGCGGCGAACTGCGCTTCTGCCTGCGCTCCGAGCCGAAGACTTTCGATCCGCTCCTGGTCGATGACGATTCTTCCCTGTCGATCCGTTATCTGACAGGCGGTGTGCTGGTGCGCGTCAATCGCCACACCCAGGAACTCGAACCCGAACTGGCGGAATCGTGGAAGGTATCGCAAGACGGCAAGCAGATCGCTTTCAAGCTCCGCCGCGGCATTACGTTTTCCGACGGCAGCCCGTTTTCCTCCGAGGACGTTGCCTTCACCATGCAACGACTCATGGATCCCGCGCTGCACTCCTCTACCGGAGACGCATTCCGTTCCGGAAGCGGCGCCGTCAGCACCAAAATCATTGCGCCCGACCAGATCTCCATCATTTTTCCCGCACCCCTTGCCGGACTCGAGCGCCTTTTCGATCAGGTCGCGATCATGTCCGCGCACTCTCCCAAGAAGGAAGCGGCCGTGCTCGGGCCATTTCTGGTTGCGGAGTACAAAGCGGGATCGAGCGTGCTCCTGCACCGCAACCCCAACTACTGGAAAAAAGATCCCCAGGGACGCCGCTTGCCGTATCTCGATTCCATCCGGCTCGACATTCAATCGAATCGCGACGTCGAAATGCTGCGCTTCAAGCGCGGCGAACTTGATCTGATCAACGTTATCGACAGCGATTACTTCGACCGCCTAGCCGCCAGTTCGCCCCAGCTCGCGCACGATGCCGGGGCCTCGCTCGATTCCGATTTCATGTGGTTCAACCAGGTGGCCAGCGCTCCCATCCCCGAGTACAAGCGCGCCTGGTTCCGCTCCACCAATTTCCGGCGCGCGCTTTCTCAAGCCATCAACCGCGAAGATCTGAGCCGCGTGGTCTTTAATGGTCACGCCCAGCCCGCCGTCGGTCCGGTTTCGCCCGCTAACAAATTCTGGTTCAACAGCAAGCTCAAAGCTGAACCGTATCGTCCCGACGCCGCACTGCAGCGCCTGCAGGCGGACGGTTTCCACCTGCAAAACGGGTCTTTGCTCGATAAAGGTGGCAACGCCGTTGAGTTCTCCATCGTCACCAATGCGGGCAGTAAACCGAGAGAACGCATGGCGGTCATGGTGCAGGAGGATCTCGGGAAGCTCGGCATCAAGGTCAACGTGGTCACGCTCGACTTTCCTTCGCTCATCGAGCGCATTTCGCAGAAATTTAATTACGAGGCCGCGATGCTCGGCTTCCGCAATGTCGACCTCGATCCTAACGGTCAGATGAACATCTGGCTGAGCTCGGCTGAAAATCACGCCTGGAATCCGCAGCAGAAATCTCCGGGAACCGCCTGGGAAGCCGAGATTGACCGGCTGATGCGCGCGCAAGCGTCCACCGCCGATCCGAAGAAGCGCAAGGAGAGTTTCGATCGCGTGCAGGAGATCGCCGCCGAGCAGGCGCCATTCATTTACCTGGTCAATCAGAATGCGCTGTCCGCGGTCTCCAGCGCGGTCGAAGGCGCCAATCCGGGCATCCTTTCCCCGCAGACGTTCTGGAACGCCGAGCGCCTCACCCTGAACCCAAGCACGCGGGCGAGCCGATAACCCAGCCCCGGAGGGGCGAACCAACTTAGCCCAGCGCTTCAGCGCTGGGAAAAGTGGAAGAAATGAGTCGAGTCCCGGAGGGACGACCCAGTTAGGCCGGCGGACCGGATATCACGCACTGAGAATCATTTATGAAACGAGTTCCATGACACCGACGCCTGATTCTTCGCAAACCCTGCTTTCGGCGCAGGTGACCGTACGCTACCCCGGCAAAGCTCCGGTGCTCCGCGGAATCTCGCTCGAAATCGCGCGCGGCGAAGTCGTCGGCCTGGTCGGCCAGAGTGGCTCGGGCAAGAGCACACTGGCGCTGGCGATCCTCGGATTACTCGGCCGCCAGCGCGCCATCGTAGAGGGCAACATTCTTTTCCAGGGCGCCGATCTGCTCGCCATGCGCGAACGGGAATTGCGCAACCTCCGCGGGCGTTCCCTGAGCCTCGTGCTTCAGAGTCCTCTTGCCTCGCTCAACCCCGCGCTTCAGATCCGCACGCAACTCAGGGAAGCCTGGCGCGCGCACAGCGACGGCACTGCTACAGCCGAAGACTGTGACCGGGCCATCCAGTCGGCCTTGGCCAGCGTCAGCCTGCCGAGCGACGAGGATGACCCAGATTTCCTGCGCAAGCGCGCTTCCCAACTCAGCGTCGGCCAGGCACAACGCGTACTCATCGCCATGGCCATCATGCACCGTCCCGCGCTCTTAATCGCCGATGAAGCGACCAGCGCGCTCGACGTCATCACGCAGTCCGAAATCCTGGAGCTGTTCGCGCGCCTGAATCGCGAGATCGGCATGTCGATCCTCTACATCTCGCACGATCTGCCTTCGGTCGCCGGAATCTGCCAGCGCATCGCCATCCTGCACGAAGGCCAGATTGTCGAGTGCGGCCCGACCGAACAGATCTTCACCGCGCCCGTCCACGCCTACACCCGCCGCCTGATGTCGGCCCTGCCCCACCTTCCCACCCCCCGCGAAGCACCCATCGCCAAAGCGCAAGCCGCCACGATGGACTAACGGGCTAGAGCGGGCTCCGACAAGGTGTACCAAGTTCGGTCGGTTGCTCACCCGTCGTGGCTACCCGTAGAGACGCGGCTTGCCGCGTCTTCTGTGTGCGCTCGGCGCGTTGGTTCCGGGTATAGCAACCGTGAAACCGCTCCAGACCTGGTCCTGGCATTCAGAAGTTTTTGCACGAAGCTCACGCAATCATGAAAAAATGTCCTGAGAATCTTCTCACCAGAAAGTCCCGCGACAATTCCATGCGCCAAGGGTCGGGCTGCTGCTTTCAGCCCCATTTCTGGGCCCATTTTACCCAGATTCCCAACCTGTTGACTGGCTTATGGTTAAAGGACGCACCGTCTGCGTACTCCTTTTGTAACTTGGACTTGCACCTAATAACGGCCTAAAGTCAATTGGACCGCGCTTCCATCGGTTTTCGGCCCCCGGCGTGCATCGAAGTATATGAAAGTTCCGATATTTACAGGGCGTCCGAATAAGATTTTCGAACCATGCGCAAGAATAAAGTAATGACGCAGCGCAACCAATTCGAGTTGGCAGCGAGCGGATTCGCACTCATCGCTTTCGCGATCGCCATCCTTCTTGGCCTGTCGGTTTCGGGATGCGCCCAAACCAGTCCCTACGTCATCGCCGCTTCTACCGTTGCGGTCGACTCTAGTAGCGCCGCTGCTCTTCCCGCCGCCGCTAGCGACGAGGCAGACGAAACAATCCTCACCATCAAGAAGCGCGTCGATGAAGTCAACGTGCTGTTCATCGCTACCGATCGCCACGGCAAATTCGTCCGCAATTTGAACCAGACCGATTTCTCCATTTTCGATGACCACAAGCCCGTGCAGTCCATCATTAACTTCCGCCGCGAGACCGACCTGCCCATCGAGTTGGGCCTGCTCGTGGACGTGAGCGGCTCGGTGCAGGGTCGCTTTGGATTTGAAAAAGAAGCAGCCACCGGATTTCTGCAGCACATCATCCGTCATGGCTATGACCGCGCGTTCGTCGTAGGGTTCAACAAAGAGAGCCGCCTCACCCAGGATTTCACCGACAAAGTGCCGCTACTCGCCGCCGGAGTGCAGCACCTGAGCAATGGCGGCGGCACCGCTCTCTATGACGCAATTTACAAAGCGTGCAAGGAAAAGCTGCTGCGCGAACATTCCGACCACCCCATTCGCAAAGCCATCGTCATCCTCAGCGACGGCGAAGACAATCAGAGCGAATACACGCGCGCCCAGGCCATTGAAATGGCGCAGCGCGCCGAAGTTCTCATCTATGCCATCTCCACCGATGACAGCGGCCTGATTCTGCGCGGCGACAAAGTTCTCGAAGACCTCGCTTCCGCCACCGGCGGCCGCGCTTTCTTCCCCTACAAGATGAAAGACATCACGCACTCGTTCGCGGCCATTGAAGACGAACTGCGCAGCCAGTACGCCGTCTCCTACAAGCCCACCGACTTCGACGCCGACGGGCGCTACCGCTCGATTGAGATCACTGCCCTGAAAAAAGACCTGCAAGTTCGCGCCCGCCGCGGATACTACGCTCCAAAGCAATAAAGCCAGGTTTCAAAGTTTCAAGGTTTCCTTCGTGTACCTTCTTTGTGGTTAACGAATTTAAGACGCTAACCCTACGAATCAAACCCTGCATTGCTCGCCGCACCCCGCTGTGCTAACGTCGCGTTGAATCCACATCGAGGAGATCTGCATGGCTTGGATTGTTCTAGCAGTCATAGTTCTGTTGGGCATCTTCCTGATCGCGATGTACAACAGCCTGGTGCAGCTGCGCGTGCGCTCGGAATCGGCCTGGTCCGACATCGATGTGCAGCTCAAACGGCGCCACGACCTGATTCCAAATCTGGTCGAAACCGTAAAGGGCTACGCCGCCCACGAAAAAGATACGTTCGAGAACATCGCCAAATTCCGCTCCATGGCCATGCAGGCCACCGGCCCAGTTGACAAGGCTGCCGCCGAGAATCAGCTGACCGGCGCCCTCAAAAGCCTGTTTGCCGTGGCCGAAAATTATCCCCAGCTCCAGGCCTCGCAGGAATTCACTCAACTGCAGAACTCTCTCAGCGAGATCGAGGACGCAATTCAAAACGCCCGCCGCTACTACAACGCCGTCGTGCGCGACCTAAACACCAAGATTCAATCTTTCCCGACCAACATTCTGGCCGGGATGTTCGGCTTCCAGCAGAAGCAGTTCTTCGAAGCGGCTGCCGCCGATCGCGAACCAGTCGCGGTGAAATTCTAGGCATGTTGCATCAGCGATCGTGCCATCGCCAACCGTCGTGCGGGTCTGCTCCCTCGCCCGCTTCTTCCCTGTGTTCCTCCGTGCCCCCTGTGGTAAAGCTGTTGCTTTTCCTACTGGTGGCGCTGCTGCTAACGCGAGGTTCCGCCTCTGCCCAGGCCCGCAACTGGCACGTCGCCGATTTCCAGGACACCATCTCCATCGCCGCCGATGGCACGGCCCTGGTCAGCGAAAAAATCACCCTCGCTTTCGTCGGCGAGTGGCACGGCATTCACCGCACCATTCCGGTCGAGTATCCAGGACCGCAGGGATCCAACTACACGCTCTTTCTCGAGGTCATGAGCGTCACCGACGAAAGCGGAAACAAGCTGAAGTATGATTCCAGTAAGTCCGGAGCCTACCGCGATCTCAAAATCTACATTCCCGGCGCGGTCGACACGACGCGCGTTGTCAACATCGATTACTCCGTGCGCAACGGTGTCCGCTTCTTCGATGGTTACGACGAGTTCTACTGGAACGTGACCGGCAACGATTGGCCTGTTCCCATCGACCATGCCTCGGCCTTCGTGACCCTGCCCGAGAATGCCGCCGGAGGACTGCGCGCTCAGGCCTTCACCGGCGCCTACGGTTCCAGGCAAAGCGAAGCGACCGCCGAAGTCAAGGGCGCCGACGTTCTTTTCGAAACCACTCACCCGCTTTCCATGCGCGGCGGTGTCACCATCGACATTTATATTCCGCAAGGAGTGCTCAAAGCTCCGTCCGCGCTCACGAAGTTAGGCTGGTTTCTCGGCAGCAATCCCGTCGTGTTCCTGCCGCTGTTCACTCTGGCCGTAATGTTTGCCCTCTGGTATTCCGTGGGACGCGACCCCGATCCCGGCGTCTCCGTGGCCCCGCAGTACGAGCCGCCCAAAGGCATTTGTCCCGCCGAAGCCGGAACTTTAATCGACGACACCATCCATCCCCGCGACATCACCAGCACCATCGTCGATCTCGCCGTGCGCGGCTACATCAAGATCGAAGAAAAGGTCGACACTTTTCTGGTCTTTCACCACAAAGATTACTTATTCCACTTGTTGAAACCGCGCGAGCAGTGGGGCCCCGACCTTACACCGCACGAACGCGTCATGCTGGAAAACATTTTTCTGGGCGGCGCTGAAACCCGCTTGTCCAGCCTGAAGAATCGCTTTTACACCGTGATTCCCGTAGTGCGTCAGGACATCATGGCCGCCCTCAAAACCAAAGGTATCTACACGCTCGACCCGGAATCGGCCAATGGCTACGGTATCGTCGCCGGCGTCGCCATCGCGATCGTCGTGGTCGCCGTGCAGGTCATGGGTTGGATGAACCTGTTCTATTCCATTCCGCTGGTGATCGGGAGCGTTGTCGTTTCCGGCCTGATCTGGTGGCTCTTTGCGCGCCAGATGACGGCGAAGACTCTCGCCGGTGCGCGCGCCACAATCGCCGTCCTCGGATTCCAGGAGTTCATGAACCGCGTCGACGCCGACCGCATCAAGCGCATGCCGCCCGACACGTTCGAAAAATTTCTCCCCTACGCCATGGCGCTAGGCGTCGAGCACCACTGGGCACAAGCGTTCGACGGAATCGTGAAGGATCCGCCGAGTTGGTACGTTTCGCCGAACGGCTACGTCGGCTTCAGTCCGCTTTTCTTTTCCAGCTCAATGCACAGCATGGCGTCAGACATGCACCAGGTCTTCGTCTCCGCCCCCAGAGCCAGTTCCAGCGGATCCGGCTTCAGCGGAGGAGGAGGCTTCTCAGGCGGAGGCTTTTCCGGAGGCGGATTCGGCGGCGGCGGCGGCAGCGCATTCTAGCTCGTGTGGGGACGGGCGCCCTCGCCCGTCCAGGCCGAGCGCAGCTCGGCAGCTGCCTACGGCCACGGCAACTCCGTATTCGCTATAGCAAGCCGTCACCCGGCAGAATGCTAACCCAAGGCCGTATACTGTTCCGGTTTCTGAGGAGTGATGCATGAATCGGCTACCACGACCTGGAAAACCTGTCGCATGAAACGTGAATATCCGGAGTCCCCGCTGGTGGGCGTGGGCGCGGTTGTCGTCCAGGATTGTCGCGTCCTGCTGATCCGCCGCGGACAGCCACCGCTGCTTGGCGAGTGGTCGTTGCCGGGCGGCGTCCTCGAATGCGGTGAAACTCTGCGCGAAGCGGTGGTCCGTGAAGCCCGCGAAGAAACGGGATTGGTGGTCGAGACGGGCGAGATGCTGGGCGTGTATGAGCGTGTGATCCGAGACGACGATGGTCGCGTGCGCTATCACTACGTGCTGATTGATTTTTTATGTCGTCCACTAGGCGGTGATCTTAAAGCGGGGAGCGATGCGACGGATGTTCGCTGGTTCACGCGTGACGAATTGCCAGCGCTCAACCTGGCGTATGACGCGAGTGACGTCGTGCGCAAGGGATTGGCGCGGGCGTGACGCAGCCTCCACTCGGCGGCACTCCGGATGACGAGTGATTTTCGGTTCGCGCATCAGTCGGCCTTTAATGGCGAATCCAGAGTTGCTGCGATCACGAGCAACTGCTGAGCTTCGCTCGGCTGGACGGGCGAGGGCGCCCGAGTCTGTGTCGCAACCCCAAGCGCAGGAAAAAAGTGGATCGCGCTATCACTCCAGCCGCGAAGCGGCGGCACGTGAAAGCCCGGCACGTCAGTGCCGGAAAGACAAAGTGGAACAAACCGGAGTCCCGTCAGGGACGGCACCGAGTTGCGACACAGTCTCGCCCGTCCCCACACAATCCGCTCTAGTTTGCCATTTTGGCTATGTGCACCGGGAAGCCCGTTTTCGGCAGTAGCGCCGTCAGCTCGAACACCTTGAAGCCGTCGCCGGTGATTTCCGTCTGGCGATAGATGCCGGGCTCGGTTTCGGCCGTTTCGTGGCGGCCCTGCAGATCGGAGAGAAACTTCTGCGCGTCTTTGCTGCTGGCCTCTCCGCCTTTGGCACGCGTCACCACGGCCTCGGTGGCATAGGAGCGGGCAAGTTTCGGCCAATATTTTTGCAGCAACTGGGTGCTCGCGAAAATATCAGCCCAGACAATTTCCCCGTTCACGGCGGCCACGACGCCTACAGCATTCTTATCGCGCAGTTGGCGGATGACGCTTTCGTAGTTGCGCTGCATCGGTTCGGCGACAGCATCCACCTGCTTTTGAACTTCCTTATTGTCCATAACGCGCGCATAAGAGGTGGTCGCGTTCACTGCGGGAGCGGCGCCGGCAACTTCTACGTTCGCCGCCATGGCGCGCTGCGAACTGCGGACGCTGTCCCACACTTGCTGCTGATCTTTCGCTCCCATTGCCTTGCTGCGCACGACGGGAGCGGCGAAAAGACCGGTAGCACTGCCCGCCGAGTTGCTAAACTCGTACTTACCGTTCGCCGCCACCCAACGTCCGGGCTCAACGCAGAAGACACTGAGGTCAACCGGATCGCTCTCCGCGGGTACGATGCGGTCTTTGCCGATGACGCGATCCTGCTTGCCGCCAGTAACTATCTCGCCGGCGAGGAGTAACAACGGTCGCTTCGAGTTATTAACCAGGACTAGCCGATTCACTTCCGCGTCGCGTACGGGATGGATGATTGCCGGGTCGCCTGGCCGGTGACGGATGAGGCCACGCGCCTGGCCAGCTTCCGTCACCACAACGTCGCCGCTGCGCAGGCCTTCATCGAGGGTGAGAAACTCTACCGTGTCATACGACTTACTGGCTACAACCGGAAAGACGGTCAGGTTGCCGCTGCGAATCGGGCTAAGCAGAGAATAACCAGACGCCGGCGTTACTTCGCCCGCTTGCAACAGGCACGGAACCACAACAGCCGCCACTACCATCAGAGCTATTCCGACAACCGCGATGACCAGCCGCATAATTGGCCCTCCCAGCAGTAAAGACACCACAAACCGATTCTCAGGGCGTGACATCTGGCCCTCAGGAGCTAAAGCCCGCATTTTTTGTGGCTCTGAGCGGCACGTCTGAAGCCGTGCCCTTCCCAAAAGCTACCCAGAACCATTCATGAGACCAGCTCCAGTGAAGACACCTATCCTCCCGCGTCCGCTCCTCTGCGTGGCCCGCCGCCCCGGCACGCCAAAATAGAGCGTGCCGGGGGACTGATCCGCGAGTCTTCCAGGAGTGTCTTTCTCTGCTCGCTGATCGAAGAACGCACGATTTATTTTTCCTTGCGTCAAAAAAATTGCTAGCATCGTCTGGGACATGCCAAGGTCAGCCCAACCCGGCCAGGGAGCAGACGTCGCTACCGCTCTTTACGAGCGCAGCGGGGCTGCGGCTTACGGCATGAGCGCCGAGCAGTTCGCGACAATTCTCGATGAAATTCTGCGCAAGTATCTTTCCCAGGATTCGGCCCACGCTTCGGCAGATCAGAAAGCTGACTTCTGCGCTGGTCTGCACCTGGAAGAACTGGCGCTGGCGCGCGCATGTGCCGCGGGAAACGAGCGGGCGTGGCAGGACTTCATCAGCCGCTATCGGCAGAAGCTGCACAGCATGGCGCTGCACATTACGCGCGACGGCGCACATGCCGCGGAGTTGGCCGATTCGCTGTTTGCGGATCTGTATGGCGTGAACGCTCGCGATGGAGTACGCAGTTCGAAGCTCGTGTCCTACATCGGCCGCGGTTCGCTCGAAGGCTGGTTACGCACGGTGATGGCGCAGGAGTTCATCAATCGCTATCGCAAGCAGAAACGCACGGTCAGTCTGGAAGAGCAGACGGAAGAGGGTGTGCAATTTGCGGCGGCGGTTCCTGAGCCGGCGTGCGCCTCAGACCAACGGCTGGAAGCGGCCACCGATGAGGCGCTCGCGGAACTTTCGTCAGAGGACCGGTTTACGCTGGCGTCTTATTATCTGGATGGGCGGACGCTGGCCGAGATAGCGCGCATGCTGAGGCTGCACGAATCGAGCGTTAGCCGGCGGCTCGATCGGCTCGCAACGGGGCTCCGGAAGCGCATTCTGGCGGGGCTGCGAATGCAGGGAATGAGCCACGCCCAGGCTGCGGAAGCGCTGGAAACCGACGTGCGGGACATACGGTTGAATTTGCGCTCGCGTTTGACGCAAGATTCCGGGGCGAAAACGTTCCCTGGGGGAAAGGTCCCCGAACAGGACGCAGGCGACAGAAGCCATGACTGAAGTACCCAAAATCGTGTATGACCGCTTGCGGGCCGCTTTGCCGGAGCGAGCTTTGTCGGGCCGAGCCGAGCCCGAGCGAGCGCATCCGGATGCGGATCTGCTGACGGCTTTTGCCGAGCAGGCGCTTTCGGCGACCGAGCGCGATGGCGTGCTCGAGCACCTGGCGCTCTGCGGAGACTGCCGCGAGGTGATCGCCCTGGCGATTCCGGCGGCGGACATGGTGCCGCCTCCGATTGCGGACGAGACTGATCGTGTTCGGACAACGGTCTCGCGGGCGGGGGCGCCCGCGCCACACAAGCTAAGCTTTGCTTGGCCAAGTCTGCGCTGGGCTGCGCTGGCAGCGGGAGTTGCGGTGGCCGCCGCGGTGCTTCTGATGCATCCGGGAAAGCTGAACCAGGCGATGCCGCCTTCCGCAAACCCGCAGATCGCGACTGCTGTGCCGCCAGCTTCCGGCCCGCAGATCGCATCGTCGCCAATGGACCAATCCGCACCCTTGGCTAAAACTGACGAAGCACGACAAAAGTCCGAATTGCAGTTGTCCAATAAACTCAAGGCTGGACAGGTGGTAACGCGGTCGCTTCAAGCGGAGTCCGGAATCCTGCTTGCCGGCAACAAGAAGGATTCAGCCCAAGCAGACAAGCTCTCGGCCGCGCCATCGGCGGGATCCCGGACGTTCCATTACGATGCCCCAGCCGGTCGAAGAGCGACTGAAACCGTCGAGGTTTCTGGAGCAGCCGCCGGAGTAGCGCTAGCGCCCTCCGCCGAAGGCAGCCTGATGGCGCGAAACGACGCACCAGCGATTGAAAAGGCAAAGCCGGCGCTGCAAGGGATCGAAGCGACTGAGCGGCAGAAAACCGAGTCAGCCGTTGTTCCCGCACCAGCCAGGTCACAAGCCAGGAATGTGATGTCTGTCGCGAAACTTGCATCCCCTGCAAGCCAGACTTTGGCGCAGAATGTCACCTGGACGATTGCGGCGGGTGCTCTGCAACGCTCGCTGGATGGCGGCCAGAGCTGGCAAAACGCTTTGCGCACGGATCATCCATTGCTGTGCTACGCAAGTCACGACGAGGATGTATGGACAGGCGGACAGGCGGGCACGCTGTTCCACTCCGCCGACAGGGGAGTAACTTGGGTACAGGTGCAACCTTCCATCAAAGCCCAGGCACTTAGCTCCGACATAACTCACATTGATATGCGCAGTACGGCGGAGATTGTAGTTTCCACGAGTAACGACGAAATCTGGAGCAGCGCGGACGGCGGAAAAACCTGGGATAAGAAGTGATCTGGTCGCTTCTGCCGCTCTGCGTTGCGGTTTTACTCCCTGTCGACGGCTTTGCGGATCAGCCCGCAGAATGTTTATGAATTTCCCATCGTACTCTCAGTCAGATAGCATCTCTTAGCTCCGCGAAGTAACGTTACCTCGGCCCATGACCCGCGGTACTTATTTGCAAGCTTTACATTACGAAAGTGACATTTACAGTGGGGCCAAACGGACATAGGATGGGCATGTGGTTTGGCAGTTCTGGGGGAGGGCTGCCGAAGACGTCCTGAGCTTAACCGTTCAGGGCGTTTTTTATTGCCCTCAACAATTCACCGGACAAAAATACTTTCTCAAGCTCAGGTTGTGGCAAGAGCGGCGATCTTCTTGACTCCAAAAACGGAATCCACCGTGGCTACGATCTTGTCCATGGCTCCGTCGATGTCGAGCGTGAAACGGACGAGGTCCATATTTCCAAGCGCGGGAAAAGTGGTAACCAGGGTTTGCCACGCCGCATCACTGCCGAGATCAACCCCCATGATCTCGTCATAGCCGTAACCCAGGTAGCGCGCCCGGCACAGCAGATCGCTCAGGTGAACCAGGCAAGCCAGCGGTCCGGCAGTTGGCAGAAGGCTTACATCGTGGTGACAGCGAGCGGCGTCCACCAACTCCTTTGACAGGCCCCAATGCTCGCAGAGCATCTGCCCGCTCTCGCAATGAGTGAACCCGAGAACCTGCTCTTCTATGACATGCAGGGGTACGTGCTGCTCGGCGGCTCGCCGGAGGCATTCTCGAAAATCCTCGTTATACAGGACCGAGTTCACCAGAAAACCGAGGTCGTGCAGCAATCCAGCCATGTAAGCTTTTTCGGGCTCCGGATATTCGATTTTCTGTGCCATTCTTTGCGTGACGAGGGCGCAGCCGAGCGAGTGTCTCCAAAACGCATCCGGATCGATCACCCACTTATCTTGCGGGATGACCCGATTCACGTACAAACCGAACAGTATCGAGCGTACTCTCTCGAGGCCGAGAGCCATGACCGCGGAGCGCACGGTTTCGATCTCGCGGCATCCGAAGAGAGGAGAATTTGCCAGGCGGAGGCATTGCGCCGCGATCGACCCGTCGTAAGAGACTAGCTCAACCACTTTTTCAACTCTGATCTTGTCGGAAGGCAATCGCAGCATATTGAGGAGCGGCGTCAGGATTGCAGGAGCGGCCGAGATTGAGTCTAGCTTCTTGATTTGGGCTTGCAGTTGTGAATGTAGTTTGGCTTTCATTTTTTGGCTCCAGCGGCCTGAAGGGCTGTCGGTTTCGAGTATGCCGTCGTCCCCAGGAAATGGACCAGCCGAAACGACTCGTTCACCTGGAACAGAGATTCGGCATGTCCCATGAAAAGGTAGCCACCGGGCAACAGATTGGAATAAAAATGCTGCACGACACGGCGCTTCGAAGCCAGGTCGAAGTAGATCAGCACATTGCAGCAGAAAATGACGTCGATCCCTTTCTGGAACAACATCTTGCTGTCGTCACTGAGGTTGATGCGGTCGAAGCGGATCGGCGCTTTGAGCAGATCGTTGGCCTGGAGTTTCTTGTCGCCAGCATCCTTGAAGTATTTCCTGCGCAGCACGTCGCTGGTATTGCGCAGGGCATACTCTCCGTAAATGCCGGCGCGCGCTGCTTCCAGCGAGTTATCGTTCAAATCGGTGGCGAGAATGTCGAAGGTCCAACCGGCAAGCAGCTTGTCTTTTTCTTCGAGCAGAAACATGGCCAGCGTGTAGGGCTCTTCTCCGGTCGAGCAGCCGGCGCTCCACACCCGCACCGGCGCGCGCCCTCGACGCCGGGCGAGCTCGGGCAGCATCTCGTCGCGGAAACGCGCGAAGATGGCGGGATCGCGGAAGAACGATGTCTCTCCCCCGGCCATGGCCTCGACCACCGCCCACATCAGCTTGCCTTCGCGCCGATGACGGGCGGCGAGCAACAGGTCGCGGATCGAGCCGAACCCTTCGCGCCGGGCCACCGGCGCCAGACGGCTCTCGATCACATAGAGCTTGTCCCGTTCGACCGACAGGCCGGCGCCCGCGCGCGCCACCTCGGCGACGAATTCGACCTCGTCGGCCTTCACAGCAGGCCCGCCTGCATGAACTTCGACTGCAGGATGTCGCTGTCGAACGGCTTCATGATGTATTCGCAGGCCCCGCGGTCGAGCGCCTGGCGGATATGCTCCAGGTCGTTTTCCACCGTGCAGAACACCACCTTGGTGCGGTCGCCGCCGCGCTCCTGGCGGTGTTCCTGTTCCTGCCTGCCTGGCCGCGCGACGTCGCGGCGCTGACCGGGGCGGGATTGTTGCTCACGAGCCGCAAGCTGCATTCCAACAAGATGCTAGGACTGGTGGACTGGGAACTGCTGATCCTGTTCATCGGGCTGTTCGTGGTGAACCACGCCCTGCAGAAGACCGGCATCGTCGCCGCCATGGTCGCCGACCTTGCGGCCGCCGGCGTGAACCTGGGGCAGCCCGGACCGCTGTTCGCCGCCACGCTCGTGCTGTCCAACATCGTCTCCAACGTGCCGGCGGTGATGCTGCTGCTCCCGGTTGCCGCGCACACGCTCGCCGGCCCGACGCTTGCGCTGGTGAGCACGCTTGCGGGCAACCTCCTGATCGTCGGCAGCATTGCGAACATCATCGTGGTGGACGCCGCGGCGCGNNCACGCTCACGATCTGCGCGGCCTCGCTCTGGTGGCGCGTGTTGCCGCCGGCTTGATTCGACGGCGGGTGGCACCATCCTCGCCCGTTCAGCGTGTTGACATCCCGCCGCAACTTCTCGGCGCAGATTTGCTCGCCGCCGCGCGTCAATAGCGCGCGTTGCCCGGCGTGCGCGGGAACGGAATCACATCGCGCACGTTCGCGAGGCCGGTGATGTAGGACACGGTGCGCTCGAAACCGAGGCCGAATCCGGCGTGCGGCACGCTGCCGTAGCGGCGCAGATCGCGATACCAGCTGTAGTGATGCTTGTCGAGTTTCGCCTCGTCCATGCGCGCATCGAGCACCGCGAGGCGTTCTTCGCGCTGGCTGCCGCCGACGATTTCGCCGATGCCGGGCGCGAGCACNNAACGCCTTGATCTCCTTCGGGTAGTTCATCAGCACCAGCGGCCCGCCCACGTGCTTTTCGGCGAGGTAGCGCTCGTGCTCGGATTGCAGGTCCATGCCCCATCGCACCGGGAACTCGAATTTTCCCTTGGCCTTTTCGAGTATGGAAATCGCCTCGGTGTAATCCATGCGCACGAAGGCCTTGTCGACGATGCCCTGCAATTTGGCGATGACGCC
>PKUV01000138.1:0-259 GCA_003131315.1 Acidobacteriaceae bacterium | reverse complement strand
TTGTCGGCCAGATCGGCGAAAGCGATCTCGGGCTCGACCATCCAGAATTCCGCCAGGTGGCGGCTGGTGTTGGAGTTCTCGGCGCGGAACGTAGGGCCGAAGGTGTAGACCTTGGACAGCGCGAGGCAATAGCTCTCGACGTTGAGCTGTCCCGACACAGTCAGGAACGCCTCGCGGCCGAAGAAGTCCTGCGCGTAATCGACCTTGCCCTCGGGCGTGCGCGGCAGGTTCATCAAGTCGAGCGTGGACACGCGGAACA
>PKUV01000008.1 GCA_003131315.1 Acidobacteriaceae bacterium | reverse complement strand
CCCCTTTTATAGAACCCGGCATGAGCCTATGTGTTCAGGCGGTCGTTTTGGCGTGCGACGCGGGCGCCGTCGGATTAGGGGAACACGTAATTGCCATGACTTCTGACACAGCCATCTTGGTTCAAGCGGCTCCGACGACGAGAATGTTGCGGGAACTGGTCATCCGCGAGATTCTGTGCAAGCCAGCCATTCTGAGTATTGGAAGGAATGAGAACCAAATCGAGGGGCGTGTTTCAGCCAAACTTCTCGGAGCTAGCGAGTCCGAACCCGGCAAGAGCTTGCCAGAAGCGACACCAGAGCAGACCTGAATATATAGAGTCAAAAAAGAAATAAAGGCGTGGGCGGGTTTCCCAGTCTATCGTAATCATTTGAAATCCGGAGGGTGCCCCGTCCAAGCTCTGCTTGGGCGGGGATTTTGACTGCGGCTATCGGAGCGTGTCTTCCGGTTCGGGCGCGGTCTTGGGCACGGTGCGAAGAAACTTCATGAGTCCTTCGCCGGTGGCCTTTCCTGCTCGCTTCTTGAAAAACTCGGCCGCGGTTTCCACCACTCCAACTTTTTCGGCGACCGCTGCCGCGATCCATTGGTTCAAAGTCCGGTTCAAAGTCCAGTCCAAAGACACGCCATCTTCTTTCGCGATCCGCTGGGCAGCCTTCTTGATGGAGAGGGGAAGTCTCAATGCATAGGTAGCTTTGCTCATGGTTTTATCTTACGAAAATCCCAAGCGGGACACGACCGTGGAATCCCACCCTTGCGCCAAGAACGCGCAAGGACGGGGCACCCGGGGTACCTCCCATCGTTTTTTCTGCCAAGGAATTCTCAGGCCGAGTTAGCGCGGGCTTGCCTTGCAGAAGTCGGGAGGTCCAGTGAGCAAAGTCCGGCGACTCTTGTCTCATGTCTAACCGTTGGCCGCTTTTGAAGTGATCACCGAGGTCAGCAAAACGCCGCCTCTGAGATTCACTTAACTTTTAGCTTCGCTGCTTGTTCGAGTTGCTTCACAGCCGCCATGGTGCGTGCGGTGTAGTCTGCACGCTTCTCCGACTTCGGGCGTCGGTGGCGTTTGGTGACAGAATGTTGCTTTGACATTGGCTCCTCCTGTTGCTGCTTACAATACCATGTTGTGCAGAGCGCCTGTGAACCTCTACTCACACGGGTCTCGATTGCTTACCTGCCAGGAAACGCGGGGGAAACGCGGGGACAGACGGGACGTTTTCTGGCGGGTGGCCTGCGGGCTTCGCGGTCATCTCAACTCTGAAGCGTGCCCCGTCCAAGCTTCTCCGCTTGGGCGGGGATTTTGACTGCGGCTATCTGCGCGTATCTTCCGGATCGGGCGCGCGTTTGGGCGCGGGGCGAAGAAACTTCATGAGTCCTTCGCCGGTGGCCTTGCCTGCTCGCTTCTTGAAGAAGTCGGCCGCAGTTTCCACCACTCCAACTTTTTCGGCGACCGCTGCCGCGATCCGTTGGTTCAAAGTCCGGTTCAAANNGACACGCCATCTTCTTTCGCGAGCCGCCGGGTAGCCTTCTTGTTCCTCACGAGGCCTCCGGACTTTTTCATCACACCCGAGCTGTGAGCCCCGTCACAGACTTCCAACCCGAGCGGTGCGACAATAAACTCTCATTGGGGCAGTCCAGAGGTGTCCCCGTCAACCAAGACGGCCCTCNNTTCCGGAATATTTTACGTATAACTCCTTTAAAACCAAAGATTTGGCAGAATTTTTTCCCTAACCCTATGATTCCAATAGATCGGGGGGGAGGGGGGTACCCGTGAAACATAGGTTATTACCTTCGGAGTAAACAGGAAAAATACCATCCTGCAGGCAAAGCTCGCGGCCTAGCGCCCCTCCAAAAGCTTCGTCGCCAGGAACGACTTCACCACAATCTGATTCGGTTGCATGCCGACGGGGATGATGGTCAGCAGGGAATATTCCGAGGGCTCAAATTTCTTCTTCGGCTGGCGTTTCTGAATTACGGCGAGGTCTCCGGAACCGGAGTCGACGACCAGCAGATAGTTCTGATTCTGCGAGAGCGCGAGCGCGTCGGGATGCGTCCCAACAGGCAGATACGCGACGACCTTGCCGAGGTCGATGTCGTAGACGGCGATGTTATTCGATCCGAAGTTAGAAATGTACAAGCGCGAGTTATCGAGCGAAACGACGCCGCGGGTGGGTTGAGTGCCGATGAGATAGCTACCCGAAACTTCGTTGCCCGTGGTCTCGATGATGGACATGCTGCCCGCGTCGAAGTTAAAAGCGGCCAGTTCTCCGCCGTCCGGCTTCAGCGCAAGACTCACCGGAGATTTTCCGACATCGAGAAGCGCAAGCAGCTTGTCGTTCTTGAGATCGATGCTAGCAACCTGCCCCGATCCCGAACACGAAACGAACGCCTTCGTGGAATCAGGCAGGATGGCAATGTCCTCAGGATGAATGCAGATGTTGATGGCCGAGCGCACAGCCAGCCGCGCAGTGTCGATGATCGAGACAGAGTTGTCGGCGCGATTGGTGACAACAACGATCGATCCATCGGGCGAAACGCGAGCCAGCCCGGGACTCCCGCCGACGTGAAGCGTAGCCGCAACGCTGCGATGATCCAGATCAAGCACGGAAACGTTGTCGGAACCGGAGTTGGCGACGAAGGCGCGGCGGCCGTCGGGAGAGACATCGATGAAGTAAGGCCGTCCGTAAACCCCGATGGTGGCAACGACTTTATTCTGCTCCGCATCAATCACGCTGACGTTCGAGGAGCCGCTGTTGACGACGTAAACTTCGTTTCGCTTCGGATTGGCCGCGACTCCAGTGGGCTCGGCGCCGACTTGCAGAGTGCGAACTAGGCGAAAACTACGCAGGTCGATGACCGTGACCGTGTTGCTCTTGCCATTGGAAATGTAAGCGAATTCGCGGTAGAGCGGCCCGTAGCCGGGAAGGGTGCGCTCGTGGAAGTAGTACCACCCGGCGGCGAGCACGAGCGGAACGAGAACGGCGATGAAAAGGAGTTTTCGCAAAAATCAGTCCGCTGAACTTGAAACTTTGGCTTGAACATGGCTTGATGCGGGGACACCGCGTCCCAACACCGCCGCAATCTGGCGCACCTGCACCATGAGCGCGTCGAACTGGTCGGGGAATAGCGACTGCATGCCATCGGAGAGGGCGCGGTCGGGATCGTGGTGAACTTCTACGATCAGGCCGTCGGCTCCGACGGCGACGGCGGCGCGGGAGAGTGGCGTTACTTTGTTGCGCTTGCCGGTGCCGTGGCTGGGATCAACGATGATGGGCAGGTGGCTGAGGCGCTGGACGGCGGGCACAATGCTGAGATCGAGCGTGTTGCGGGTGTGATCGGCGAAGGTGCGCACGCCTCGCTCGCAGAGGACGATGTTGTAGTTGCCTTCGCTCATGATGTACTCGGCGGCCATGAGAAATTCTTCGAGCGTTGCCGAGATGCCGCGCTTCAGCAGGACGGGCTTGCGGGCGCGTCCGGCGCGCTTGAGCAGAGAGAAGTTCTGCATGTTGCGGGCGCCGATCTGGATGACATCGGCGTACTGGTCGACCAGGTCGAGCGATTCGTAATCGACGGCTTCGGTGACGATGAGCAGGTCGAAGCGGTCGCGGATTTCGGCCATGATCTTCAGTCCTTCTTCTCCCAGACCCTGAAAAGAATAAGGAGAAGTGCGGGGCTTGTAGGCGCCGCCGCGGAAGAACTGGGCTCCGGCACGGGCGACGCGCTCGGCGATTCTGAACGCCTGGTCGCGAGTCTCGATGCCGCAAGGTCCGGCGATGATGGCGAGGTCGGGGCCTCCGATGGTGACGATTGAGCCGGGAAACTTGATGACGGTGTTGTCGGGCTTGGTGTCGCGACTGACCAGTTTGTAGGGCTTGGAGACGCGGATCACTTCTTGCACTCCGGGCATTTCTCCCAGCGTCCCGGATTCGACCTCGCCCTGGTTGCCGGTGATGCCGATGGCGGTGCGTTGCGCGCCGGGCATGGAGTGGGCGCGGTATCCAAGCGATTCGATTTTCTGGCAAACGGCGCGGACCTGCTCTTCGGTGGCCTGCGCCTGCATGACTACGAGCATAGTGAATACCCCGAGGTATTAAGTTTAGCGTCCGGTGTAGAACAGGGCAAACGGCGGGGCGCCGTGATCGCCTTCTCATGATGGCTTTGCCAGCGAAGGCCGGGATCTGCGGGTGGTTGGGATCGAGGCATGCAGCGACTTCACGACATTGCCATTCGATTTGGAATTCGCTTCGGAATTGGCATGGGCATCGCTTTCGGCGGTCAGATCGTCGTATTCGTGTCCCTCGACGATGGACCAGGCGGAGGCTCCGAGCGGACGACGGGCCACCGACTGGCGGTCGATGACGACTTGAGTCGGCAACTTCGGTTCGAGCGAGGTGCGCTTGAGGTTCATGGAAGCCGTCTGCAAGGCATAGAGCATCAGGGCGGCAGTCTTGTGGTCGATCTCGTTCATTACCAGTTGCTCCATCACCTTGGCCAATGCCACTTGGATGGAGTTGGCATCCTCAAGCGTCGGAAACCCTATCCGCCACTCGTTGTTGTCTTGCAGAGCTTCCAGTTCGGGCCAGTGGTAGCGGATGTGGTAGTAACAATGCGTGGCGTCGCGGAGGGCGGGCGATCCGCACTGTGTTCCGTTCACCTTAATATGCTGACAGCGCAAAATGTTAATCGGATATAAGGCCATTTTCGTTGATGCTCCATGTATGAGATATGTATGAAATAGGAAAGAAGTGGAAGCCCGGGAGCGGATGATTACTAGTTAGTACCGATACCCCCCTCCCCCCTGGTCTAGTGGAATCAAGGGGTTAGCGGGACTTTTCGGGTCTGGTCTTTGAAACGAAAGGAGTTATATCAAAGTATTCCGGAATAAGGAGTTAGCTGAGAAGTACGTTACTGGTGCTCCATTTCGGGAAGGGGTGAAGACTGTTTCGGTGTTATCCGGGTTTTCAAGGGTCGCCTGGAGGTCCGTCTCTGGAGACGGGCACACATCTGCCTGGGCGAAGCAGAGTTCATTTTCGGGGATGGCGAGTTGGATGTCTGTGATGGCGCACACAGGCTGTTTGTGATGAAAAAATCGGGGGGCGATTCAAGAACTCGCTGTAGGCTGCGCTTCGTGTTTGGAGAGTAATGCCGCAGATTGAGAACTGGTCCCGACAGCCGCAGTATGGACATCCCCACTCAAGCCAAACCCGGGCTTGAGTAGGCCACCCGTCCGTCTGTCCCCAGTTTCCCCGGCAGGCCCCTTCTCGAAAAGCGCGAGAAGGGGCGCACCCCCAGTTATTTCTCGGTCAGCATTCTAGAGATAGGTGGGAGTAAACCTACAGGCCGGAGAAGTCGGCCACCCGCCCACCCGCCACCAAAGTGGTGTAAACTGGTGCTATGAAGACCCAGAAACAAGTCCGTCGTAGCGTGACCCTTCCTGAGCCTACGGCCCGAAAAGTGGCCAGTATCGCCCGCCGCCACAGACTCAGCGATAACCGCGTCATGGTCGAACTGATCGAGGAAGGCATCGAGGCCCGCAAGGCGAAGGAAAAGTTGTTTTTCGAGGTGGCCGAGCGCTTCCGTGCTTCGCAGGATCCGGCAGAAACCAAGCGTCTTGGCGAAGAGTTGGGGCGCTTGGTGTTTGGAGAGTAATGCCGCAGATTGAGAACTGGTCACGACTACCGCAGGCGGTTCGCGACCATCTGGTCGAGCGCATGCGGGATCGCAAAATCAGTCTCGACGATCTCAACCAACTTCGCCTCTGGATTGAAACCAAGCCCAATGTTCCGGAAGGTCCCTGGTACAAGGATTTTGGGTCGTTCAAGCTTTGTGGGGAAGGAGCGCTTCCCAAGACGTTTCTGCTAGCGGGCCAGGTTGCGAAAGGGCGGAAACTTTAATCGGCTCTGAACGAGAATCT
>PKUV01000001.1 GCA_003131315.1 Acidobacteriaceae bacterium | reverse complement strand
CTAAATATGAAAATGCTCTAACACGCATGAGTGGCGTTGACGGGCCGGGAGAGAAAATGATCACTCCGTCCGGTCCCCAACCGCCCCCGCGCCCGATCTGTACGGCACAAACCACCTGCGCGGAGTCGCCATTGAGATCAACCGTCTTTAACTGGCCGTCGGCGAAAAATCCAAGAGAACGGCTGTCAGGCGACCAGAAGGGAAAGATCGCGCTATCGGTGCCTGGGAGCGCACGTGCGTCCAGCGAGTTCATTGAGCGAATCCAGAGCGCGGTCTTGCCGTCCACTCCCGTCGCTGCGAAGGCGATCGATGCGCCGTCTGGGGACAGCACTAGCGGTCCGGCAGCATCGCCGGTCAGATTGAGCGTGGTCTTGTCGGGAGGATTGATGACGGCGCGGATACTCTGTTTCGATGGATGGGAACGGTGGAGGAAACTTCCAGCGACCAGCGCCAGCACGACGGCAATGACCATCGCAATCGCCCAGCCCAGCCGCTCCCGCGTATTTGAAGGCGCTTGCGGCGAGGCAGCCGCAGCGGGCGATGATCGTTCCGCGGCAATCCATTGCAGTTCCAGCTTGATGTCGTGCGCGGTCTGAAATCGATCTTCCGGGTTCTTCTGCAGGCAAGTTGTCAGAACATGCTCAAAGGCAGGAGGAGTCGAAGGCTTGATGGCGCTGATCGGTTCTGGGTCTTTCTCCAGAATGGACGACGCCAGCGAGATTTGGCTCTTCCCCTCAAAGGGTCGCTTCCCCGTTGCCATCTCGTAAAGAACGGCGCCGAGCGCAAAAATGTCGGAGCGGGCGTCGGCTTCCTTTCCCTCAATCTGTTCCGGCGACATGTACTGGATGGTGCCGATGATGCTGCCCGCTGTAGTCAGTGGGGTTAGCGGGCTCGGCCCACTTAACGTGGCCACTGCTGTAAACGATGGTACCGTTCCCGATGCTATGCCCGAGTTCTGCACTCCCAGCGGTTTGGCCAGCCCAAAGTCCATCAGCTTGGCCCCGGTCTTCGTCAGCATGATGTTCCCCGGCTTCAGGTCGCGATGGACAATGCCACTTCGGTGCGCGACCGCTAGCGCTTCGGCCACGGCAATCCCGACTTTGAAGACCTCGTTCAGTGGCATCGCACCTTTGCGAAGCCGTTCGGCCAGGGTTTCACCTTCGAGGAACTCCATCACCAGGTAATCGGTGCCATCCTGCGAGCCGATGTCATAGAGATGGCAGATGTGCGGATGGTTGAGCGAAGAAATGGCCCTAGCCTCGCGCTCCATGCGTTGTTTCAGCTCCGGCGAAGAAGCAAGATGGGAAGCAAGAACCTTGATCGCCACGGTGCGATCCAGACGCGTATCGCGCGCCCGATAGACCTCGCCCATGCCGCCAGCCCCTAGCAAAGATTGAATTTCATAGGGGCCTAGTTTTGTGCCAGAGGAAAGAGACATGGGTGCGCGTAATTATAGCGTGCCGAGCAAGTTGCGGAGGGCGCGGAGGGTCTGGACGTATGTCGGCAACCCTTCCCTTACCGGATTAGGGAAGGGTTGTCCGTCACTCGGGGACGATCCTCATCCTAGGTGGATATCGCGCTCAGGTGGTTTATTTCGGTTTTACAGAAATTACGCCTCAGGTTTGGATTCTATTTCAGCGTCATTTGTTCAACTTTGCAGGCCAGTTTAGAACGACCGACATCGGCATGGCGTCTCCCTGCTTCTGTTGCGTGTTGATTAGGAATTTCTGCCCGTCTTTACTGATGTCGTAGCTGACGTGTTCGGATGTGGCAAGGCCTTCGTGAGGATTTGCCTGAAACAAGGCCATTGGAGCTCCAGCATCGAAATTCGCTCCCGTGGTCACGGACGCTGCCATGATCTTGCCCTCTGGAGAAAGATAGAAAAGTTCTTTCCCATCACCTCGCCATTTGGGCTGATCTCCTCCTCCGTTCGAAACTTGCCACTTGCCGTGCCCCTCGGGAAAAGAGGTCACATAAATTTCCCATCGCCCGCTTTCATTGGAGGCGTACGCGACCCACTTTCCATCGGGCGAAAATCGGCCGTTCTTGAGCGTGGAAGGCGCTTTCAGAAATTGACTGCTCTTTTGCTCCGGCAACGTCAAGAACCATAAATCCGCGCCACGCTCGTAGAGCACATACTTTCCGTCGTGCGACCAATCATCCGGAAATCTATCGGACCCATCTTGAGCAATTGCCTTCTCATCTTGAGCGCCGTTGGCATCCTTGAGATACAAGTCGAATTTGAGCTCACGATTCGAAGCGAAGACGAACCGGGTCGAATCCGGACTCCAAATCGGCATGGTATCGATGGAAGGATCGAAGGTAAGCCTTTTTGCGCTTCCGTTTTCCAAGTCGTAAGTCCAAATATCGGTGTTCTGGCTTGCCGGATCTGTCGTGTCGGTCGCCAGCAACTTTCCATTTGGAGACAAGAATATGTTGCCGTACAGCGCGGACATGCCCTGCTTGGTTGCCGTTCCAATTTGCTGCCCCTTACGATCAAACCAGAGTAGTTGAGAAGCGCCGGTGTCGCCGCTCTTCTGGGCCACTAACAAGCCGGCATCGGAAGTCGCGAACAGGGCTTTCGCGATTCGAGGAAAATACTGAATGTCAGTCAGGATCGGCGCGGGTTCTCCGGTGAGTTCAAATTTTTTCGAATCGAAACGTTGCGCAAAGAGAGTCTGGTCGCGATAGAAGATCAGATATCCGGGAGCGGCATAGGCGACGTTCGCTCGGGTTCTGACGATGAGCCGTTTTTCGGCCGAATTCAGTGAACCCATGAAGATCGTGTACAGGTCTTTTCGTCCGGAGAGATTCATTGCCAGAAAGAGATAGTGGATTCCGTCCGGCAGAAATACTGGCCAGCGATGGCTGTCTTCTCCCTGGCTTCGATCCGGGAATGTGACTTGCGTGGGAGTTCCACCCGAAGCCGGGATACGATACAGGCCAGTTCCCAAAAGTCCACTCGGCGTGAAAAGGATAAGACCGTCTTTGTTCCAGGCGCCGCCGCGGCCGGTAGGCGCGTCGCAGAGTGTCTGTACCGGGCCGCCCGAGGTGTCCAATTTTTTTAGTTTGCCGTCCGCAAAAAAGCCGAGTGACCGTCCATCCGGCGACCAGAACGGAAAGTTGGCGCCTTCGGTATTGGTAAGGCTGGTTGCTTGCTGCGATCCCGGTTCGTAAATCCAGAGGATGTTCTTTCGTTCCGATTCC
Source organism: Acidobacteriaceae bacterium (assembly GCA_003131315.1). GTDB lineage: Bacteria > Acidobacteriota > Terriglobia > Terriglobales > Acidobacteriaceae > Acidiflorens. The sequence goes on along the minus strand of PKUV01000001.1, from coordinate 21,603 downwards.
CGATAACCAACCACCGCGACCGTGTGACCGTTAGGCGATACAGCCACATCGCGCGCTGAGAATGGGAGTGGAGCGGAAAAATACGTCGTCTGCTCGGCAGGCTTGGAAGTGCGCCACCAGATACCGAACGCAATCAGCATGACGGCGAGGCCGCACGCGACGAGCCATGCCAGGCCTTCCCGGCTCTTGTTTTTTTTCTCGGGTGGATTTCGACCCTGTGTTCCGGCCTCCGCGATCCACTTCAACTGCAGCCTGACATCATGCGCTGTCTGGATGCGGTCGTCGGGATTTTTTGCCAGGCAGGCAGTGACTACCTGCTCGAAGGGCAGCGGCGTGAGCGGCTGGACCGCGGAGATTGGTTCCGGATCTTTCTCCAAAATCGCGCTGGCGACGCTGATCTGGCTCTTACCTTCGAACGGCCGATTGCCAGTCGTCATTTCGTATAGGACGGCTCCCAACGCGAACAGGTCCGAGCGCACGTCTACTTCCTTGCCCTCAATCTGCTCCGGAGACATGTACTGGATTGTGCCAATGATCGCGCCCACCGTCGTCAGTGGCGACAAAGGACTGGCTGCGTTCATTGTTATTGTCATCGCAGCGGAGAGGAGCGGCGCTTTCGATGTTCCCGAGGCGAGGCCAGCGGTCATCGCTTTCGCGAGTCCGAAGTCCATCAGCTTGGCACCCGTTTTGGTCAGCATGATGTTTCCCGGTTTCAGGTCGCGGTGGATGATTCCCGCCCGGTGCGCGGTCTCCAACGCTTCGCAGACTTCCATTGCAATCTTCAACGATTCTTTCAGCGGCAATGGACCCTTTTTCAATCGCTCCGCCAGCGACTCTCCGTCCAAGTATTCCATCACCAGAAAATCAATTCCGTCCTGATGCCCGACGTCATGGAGGGTACAGATACGGGGATGATTCAGCGACGAAATCGCTCGAGCTTCGCGCTCAAAGCGTTCTTTCAGTTCGGGATTGGAGGAGAGATGCTGCGCGAGGACTTTGATCGCAATGTCCCGGCCCAGGCGCGCGTCGCGGGCACGGTACACTTCGCCCATTCCGCCGGCACCTATCGCCGACTGGATTTCATAAGGGCCAAGTTTCGTGCCAGAGGTGAGGGTCATCCGTGCGGGCAATTATATGCCACAGCAACGGCCATGCGGCCGATGCGTCGATTAAGGGCGGCTTGTCGGCAACTCTTACTTTGGGATTACTTCAGGTTTGCCCTCATCCGCTCGCAATGTCAAGATCCGCTAGCGACTAGCCGCTCTCTTTCTCAAAGCGACGTGGGTTGCTAGGACACTCGATTTACTTTACCTTATCATGCTGTAAGGTTGCCTGATGGCTTCCTCGGCGGCTGGCACGTTCAAGAGCCATGTTTTATCGAGGGGCACCCAAATCGAAGCCTGAGGTGGGCTTGGATTTCCCGAAGAGAACCGCGGCGGCTGCGCACAGCTGCGAGAAATGCAAGTCCTTCTGGATTCCGCCTCGAAAACTATGGACTTCCTACTGAAATTTGAGCGGGGCATCAGATGACGACGGAACACCGTGACGGAATGATTGCTCCCGGCACGAAGTTGGAACATTACCAAATCCTTTCTATGCTGGGAGCTGGCGGGATGGGTGAAGTTTACCTTGCCCAGGACCTGCGGCTCGGTCGCAAGGTTGCGCTCAAAATGCTTCTTCCGGAACTGACTCGTGACGAGCGTGATTTGCGGCGTTTTGAGCACGAAGCGCACGCGACCTCAGCGCTGAATCACCCCAACATTCTTACTATTTATGAATTCGGACAGGCTGAGGGGCTGCGTTTTATTGTTTCCGAGTATGTCGAGGGTTTAACTCTTCGCTACAAAATGGCAAGCGGCAGGATGGAGCTGAATACTGCGATTGACGTTGCCATCCAGATTGCCAGCGCTCTGGCTGCCGCTCATGCTTGTGGAATTGTTCATCGCGACATCAAGCCCGACAATGTGATTGTTCGAGCGGACGGAATCGTTAAAGTGCTCGATTTCGGAATCGCCAAGCTGGGCCATAGGGCGGGCGACCAGACGATTGGAAGAGGATTAACGGTGACATCCACGGCCAGCACACCGGGAATGGTTGTGGGCACGGCCAAGTACATGTCGCCGGAGCAGGCTCGCGGAGTTGAAGTAGATGGACGCAGCGATATTTTCAGCCTGGGATCGGTGATGTATGAGATGGTCACCGGTAGGGCGGCGTTTGACGGTGTGACGGCGAGTGATGTGATGGCTGAGATCCTGAAAGTTGAGCCGCCGCCACCGGTAGAGTTTGCCCCGGACGTGCCGCAGGAAATCGAGCGCATCATCGGCAAAGCGCTGCGCAAGGACCGCGAGACCCGGTTCCAGTCGGTGGGAGATCTTTTGATCGACCTGCAGGACTTCAAGAAGGAGGCGGAGTTTCAAGCCAAGCTGCATCGGTCGACTGGGGGTCAAGCGGCGAGGACGGGATCGGGTAGCAGAACACCGGCGCGAGCCACCCCTGCTCTCACCGGGGACCTGACATCTTCTCCGACAACATGGCCAAGAATCTGGCTGTGGCGACTGGCGGTATTGTTGGTTGCAATTGCTGCCATCGGCTACTTCTATGCCAGGAGATCGACTCCGCCCACCTCGGCGCGGCCGCGCAGCCTAGCAATTCTTCCATTCCGAAATCTTAAGCAGGATCCGGAAACCGATTTCCTCGGATTCTCGCTGGCGGATGCGATCATCACCAAACTTGGATATGTCAATGCTCTGACTATTCGTCCCTCATCCTCGATCGACAAGTACCGCAATCAGATCATCGACCCTAAGAAAGTTGCAGCGGACTTGGACGTGGATACGCTGCTCACGGGCAGCTTCATTAAAGATGGCGATGACCTGAGGATCACCGCCCAACTCATCGATGTAAAACCAGACAAAATTCTGTGGCGAGAGGCCATCGATGTGAAGTACGACAAACTGCTGACGGTTCAAGACCGAGTGTCGCAGCAGATCATTAAGGAGTTGGAGCTGAACCTGTCGCCCAGAGAAGCTGAAAATCTCAAGCCCGAGAAAAAGATCAGTACCGCCGCTTACGAATACGACCTGCGCGGAATCGACCTCTACTCTCTGAATGAGTTTGCAGCGGCGATCAAAATGCTAGAGAAGTCTACGGCGATTGAACCGAACTATGCGCCCTCGTGGGCGCATCTGGGGAGAGCATACACGACCAATGCGTCACTTCAGTTCGGGGGGCGCGAGGACTACGGCAAAGCGCAGGTTGACTATGAGAAGGCGATTGCATTAAATCCCGCGCTGGTCGAGCCGCGAATCTATATGGCCAATCTGCTCACTGATACTGGCAGAGTGGAACAAGCCGTACCCTTGTTGCGATCGGTTCTGCAGGATAGTCCCAATAACGCTGAGGCGCACTGGGAGCTGGGTTATGCCTACCGGTTTGCCGGGATGTTGAAGGAATCGGTAGCGGAGTGCGAAAAAGCGCGTCAAATCGACCCTTTGGTCAAAATCAACAGCTCGGCGATGAACAGCTACCTTTACCTGGGCGAATATGAGAAATTTCTGCGTAGCCTGCCGGCTAACGATTCTGTTTACATCAACTTCTACCGAGGCTTTGGCGAATACTACCTAAACAATCGCGACCAGGCTGCCCAGGAGTTTGATCGCGCCTTTGAAAAGGATACTTCGTTGCTTCCGGCAAATGTAGGAAAAGCCCTCAGCTACTCAATCAGGCGCGACAATGCGGGCGGTTTAAAACTGCTACAGCAAACGGAAAGCAAGATCGAAGAGCGCGGCGTTAGCGACGCTGAGGGTATATACAAGGTCGCTCAAGCCTATGCGGTTTTGGGTGACAAGGTTTCCGCCTTGCACATGCTGCGTCTTAGCATCGAGAGTGGATTCTTTTGCTACCCCTACTTCGTGCGCGATCCGTTGCTGCGAAGTCTTCGCGCCGCACCAGAATTCCAGACACTGATGAGCCAGGCTCTGCATCGGCATCAGCAGTTTAAGAGCGCTTTTTTTAACGACCTGCTGAGTGCGACGTCGAGCCCGTCTCTCCTGTTTAGTCGGCAATCCGCAAGTAGTCTGGTCCCGCCATCACGAGATTAGTACTGGGAAGTCTTAGTGTTGTATCAGAAGCGACTGCGGAAGGGGAGTTAGGAGCTCGTCAGAATCTGCGGCGGTCGCTTTTGATACAACGACTTGAAGGAAGCCGCTTTGTTCGCGGCGGACGCTATGGGATTTCAATCGACTTTGGTTTGGAAGTTGTTGAAAAGCAGAGTGTTTGCGGCACGATCTTCGAATCGGAATTCATTGAACTAACCAAGAAACTCAAGCTCAGGATTGCCTCATCGTAACGCGAGACAGACCATTCTGCAAGACGGCTAGGTCTCGAATCTCCGATGCCGCTTGCTTAGGGCACGCGATAGCGTCCGCCGCAAAGCGGCTTCGTTCAAGTCGGCTTGTAGGAAGTTTTGCTAGCGATTGCGGCCGGATCACGGCAAGTCGGTAGTTATGCTCCACGAGGGCATCTTCAACCGCTGGCGAAAAGCCGCTTCGAGGGGACCGGGCAGATCAGCGCCGGACGGATCCGATCTCTGCCAAACCTGTTCCGCCGCAATGCAAGGACGACACTCGTTCGCTGTCCTATAGCTGTCCAATAACGATTCCTTAACGCTTCTTACAAGGTTTTTCGAGGGCCACCCGCGTCTTGTAAGTTGTTGACATTACTAGTCATTTTGGGCTCATAAACCTCACGCTCCCAAGGATTCCTTGGAGTTCCCTGGAGATCCTAAAGAGCTTTTGCAGATTGGGCGTCCGGCGCAGCGATGCACCGGAAGATCACTCGTCAAAGTCGGTGGAACCTACGTCGCGCGAGCGATAAAGCAATACCGAACCAAGCCCCCCGGATTGGTGGGGGAAGGCGTAGAGACTGGATGGCGAGCACCCCTCGTGGGTGAAGGTACAGTCCGACTCTCATCGAAAGGTGAGTCAGATCGCATAACCCAAAGGTCGGCGGTTCAAATCCGCCCCCGCAACCATGAACGCCACTGCCGAAATGCAGTGGCGTTCGCCTTTCTTCGACTTTCAGAAATACTGTCGGTTTGACGGACACTCATGCCGTCAGGATGTTGTTGCTCTGAAACCACTCGCGAGCCCGCGTCTAGTGAAAGGGGGGGGCGGAATCATCCACAGGAATCACGGGCGCATTGCCGATTTTCTGCGTCCGGCGGGTCAACGGCACGATTGTGCTGCCATCGTGGAAGTTGAATCTAACGGAGCACTTCGAAGAACACTGCTCACACAGCCAGAAGAAAACGGTTGCGTGTGCCGGTTTCAAGCTGCAGATGGCATTGGGAACATCGGCACACGCAACATTGGGATCCGTGATGTCGAAGCGGTAGAGATGCCCGCCCCTCAGGTAATGAAAAGGCTGCGCACAGTGCCGGTTGGCACAGTGAGAGATCATAAACAATGACTCCTGCTAGCAGTTGGGGAACTGCTCAATTCCTATTTGGCACTTGTTGTGTCGGGGCCGCAATGGAACAAGCGTACTGGGCAATATGACACACGTGTGATCGGGCTAGGAGCCGCAGACAGATCCGACCCGCAGCTTCAGATCAGTTTCCGCTGGATGGCATTCATGACCGCTTCCAGGCGATTGTGGGTTCGCAACTTCTGATTGATGTGGTGGAGGTGGTTGCGGAGCGTTTGTGGGCTGACGCCCAAGGTGCGGGCAACTTCGTCACTGTCCTTGCCCTCAGCGAACAAACGAAGAATGTGTTTTTCTTGTTCGGACAGTGGGGATATCGGCGCTGCACGCACCGAAGCTTCGCCGACCGAACTGAGTTGCTTCGATAGATCGAGCACCTTGTGCATTAGTTCTTCGCTCTTTTTCTGTTCTGTGACGTCATGAGCAAGGTGGATTAAAAGTCGGCGGCCAGTGCGCTGGTTGTCGAACACCAGTGTGGACATGTTGATCCATACTCGCTGCCCGGAACGAGTCTTCACACTCATATCGAAGTTGGGGATGTCGGTACTCCCACCGGCGCACTCAGCCACGCTGCAGTGCTGATGGCAAACGCGTGTGCCCAAAGGCCCCATTCCTTCCAAGATGTCATGGCACGTCTTGTGCACTGCCTCTGCGGCTGGATAGCCGAAAAGCTTCTCAGCGGCTTTGTTCCAGGACATGATTTCGCCTTCTTCGGTGACCGAGAACGCCGCGTCCGAAGTGTGCTGAAGCAGGGTAAACAGTTCACTTTCCAGCATTTGCCCGTCCCTGTGACAACTGCCTACTTGCGCAGTACGAATGCTCCATTGAGATCTATCGCGTCCCGATACAAGTATATGTCAGCCGGCAAACGAGGATCCCAAAGAGGAGAAAGGTTGGGCCGGCGGGAAGAGATGCGATATGGAAACGAGAAATCATAACGAAGGTTCATTCATGAAAGCGATTCTCAGTGTCCTCCTTTTTCTGTTCATGGTGACCGGTGCGGAACCATTGCCAGCACAGTCGACGGCAAACCGCAGGACAGGGGCGAAGACCACAGCGAGTACCGTTGATATCGTCCGTGACCCGACCGATGTTCCGTCACCCATTGCGAACCGCGTACCTACGGTGGTCCACGTGACGCTTGCGGCTGAGGAGGTTGTTGGTCAGCTGGATCCATCGGTTGGCACCGCCTACCCCTATTGGACATTCGATGGAAAGGTGCCTGGCCCAATGATTCGCGTAAGGGAAGGTGACACGATTGAGGTCACTCTTCACAACGACGCCGGCAGCCACATGGTGCATTCAGTCGACTTCCACGCTGCCCTGGGTCCAGGCGGCGGTGCAGCGTTCTCGCAGGCGATCCCGGGACAGTCGAAGAGCTTCACATTTCAAGCCACAACGCCGGGGTTGTTTGTCTATCACTGCGGTACGCCAATGATTGCCGAACACATTGCCAACGGCATGTACGGCCTGATCCTGGTGGAACCGGCCGGCGGATTGCCTCATGTGGATCATGAGTTCTACGTCGTGCAGGGCGAAATCTACACGACGGCACCCAAGGGCAAAGCCGGGGTGCAGCAGTTCAGTGATGCGAATCTCATGCAAGAACACCCGGAGTATTTTGTATTCAACGGGGCGGTTGACGCTCTCACCAAGAAACACCCGATGCGCGCTAATGTGGGCGAGACGGTGCGAGTCTTCTTTGGCGACGCGGGCCCAAACGATACGTCCTCTCTACACGTGGTCGGTGAAATCTTCACTCGCGATTTTGAGCTTGGTTCGCTGACTTCACCTGCGCTGACCGGTGTTCAGACTGCCAGTGTACCGCCGGGCGCCGCGGCCATCCTGGAATTTACGACAAGCACACCAGGACAGTTCACGATGATGGACCATGCCATGGCAAGGATGGCTAAGGGCCTAATGGCAGTGTTTGATGTGAGCGGTCCGCAGAACGCGGCCTTGATGCATGCCGGACCGGCTCCGTCGGATTCCTCGGTGAAGGAGTCCGCTGCCTGGGTGACTGGCATGACCCACGCCAATACTGCGGGCGGCGGGGGACCAGGCGGTATTGATGCAGCGAGCGCTGGCGACCCTTCCTCCGGCCCAACAAACGAGAGGGAAGAAGCTATTCAAAATTCGATGCGCGGCATGGCAATGGACGCGACCAATGCAAGAACGCAACGCGTACATAGCTCACAACCCATGCCCGTTGTATCGAACTCGAAGTCCTCGATTCCTAGTTCCACCCAACTCAACGGATGCTTGACATTCCTGAGCGACGGACGGGTGATGCTTAAAGCGGTCCCATCCGCGAAAACCTACCGCGTCGAGGGCATACTGTTCTCGGAAAATGCGAACCACTTGGTCCATGTAAGTGGACATTTTGGCAGTGTTGTGGCGGCGGAAGATCCCCGGATCCCCAGTTTCGTGGTGAGCACGGTTGATGAACTCGCGCCCAACTGCTCTGCGAAGGTGACGCCTGCTCTTCTGCGAAAAGCGTTGGCAAAGGCTGCCGGAGCGGGCAGCCTGCCTCCACTCACAGTCGGCATGAGCGACATGGCGTTCATGCCGGCAAAGATCGTTATTAAGGTCGGCCAGAAAGTGACCTGGAAAGACTCTTCAGAAGTCATTCACAACGTGGTCGACGATGCCGCGAAGGCAATAAACAAGGCAGACGTTCAGATTCCTGCGGGCGACAAGGCGTTCGATTCAGGGTTGATGCAACCTGGCCAGACCTTCGCCCGTGTCTTCACAGCTCCCGGGGTGTACCGCTACGTCTGCACGCTGCATGAGGCGAACGGCATGAAGGGGGTGGTGGTCGTCAAGTGAATGCCGGGGTGCGGTCGTCTGCGAAACGGAGAGCCTTTGAACTACCAAACTGGCCTCGGAAGTCGGCTTGGGAGTCGTGACATAAGTCATCGTCGCGAGTTTGGCCGACTCCTATGATCCTTACAGATTGGCGAAAAGGGCAGGAAAACCATGAACAAGATCAGCGGGAACACAAGCGTGGCAGAGATCGTGAAGCTCTGCCCAAATGCGCGACGCATCTTTGATCGTCACGGGCTCAAAGGTTGTGGCGGAGAGCATGGTCCCAGTGAGCCGTTGGCGTTCTTTGCCGCAGTCCATCAGGCGAACGTGGATGAACTACTGCGGGAGATCAACGCTGAGCTAGACAGTCCGTCGCTGCAGCCCTATGTGTACAAGGAAAGCTTGCAAGACTACATCTATCGGCGGTTTTTCAAAGCCGGTGTGGCGATCGTACTGACCGTCGGCTGCTTGTGGGGAGCAATCAACCTGCTTCAGATCGCACTCGGAAAGAGTTTCCTGCAGTTGCGTCTCCTGTCTTCGATCCACGCGCACGCGCACGCCATGATCTTCGGCTGGGTGGGAATGTTTGTGATGGGGTTCGCTTACCAGTCCTTTCCGCGATTCAAGAACACCACGCTTTGGCGGCCGGGCCTGGCGAACCTTAGCTTCTATCTGCTGGCCGCAGGGATCGTGGCTGGGATGCTTGCCGATATGCTGCTGCCTAGCTTGGCTTCATTCATGCTGGGTGCGGTATCCGGAGCATCCGAAATTACCGCAGTCGTCCTGTTCATGTTGGTGTTGTACCGGACGGCGCGGCAGTCGATCGAGCCGCACAACCCGTACGAGAACTTCATTGCCAGTTCGTTCATCTGGTTCTTGCTGGGCACAATCTTGGAAGCAGTGTTCTTCTTCGCTAAGGCTACGGCTTCTTCGGAACACGGTTTGATCATGCGTATCGCGCTGATCGACGGCCCGCTGCGGGACATCCAGTTGCTCGGCTTTGCTGCGCTGATCATCGCCGGCGTCAGCCAGCGCTTCGTGCCGCACGTCTATGGTCTGGGAAAGCCCGCGCATGATCGCCAGACGCTCATCTTCTGGCTGATCAATGGCAGCCTGCTCCTGAACATCATCAGCTACGTACTGCTGCTCACTACCCAGAAGCTCTATTTTGCAATTGGCCTCGAATTGGCCTATCTGCTGATGCCGCTGTGGGCCGTATTGCTGGCCAGACAAATTGGTGTCTTCCGGAAGCCGTCTCAGCCGGATCGTACCTTCAAGTTCATTCGGGCAGCGTACGTCTGGTTGCTGATCTCTTGCGCCATGATGCCATTCTTCCCGCTGTACGGGGCGTTGACCCATCAGGCATTTGCGCACACGTATATGGGCTCTCATCGCCATGCGTTCACCGTAGGTTTCATCAGCATGATGATCCTGGGGGTGTCGTCGCGAGTGGTGCCCATCCTGGCGGGGATTGACGGGAAGCGAATGAACTCGCTGTGGGCTCCTTTCATTTTATTCAACGTTGGCTGTGCAGGCCGCGTTCTGTTGCAGGTGCTTACAGATTTCGTGCCCAATGTCGCTTATCCGCTGATTGGGTTCACGGGTTTCATCGAATTGACCGCGTTGCTGTGGTGGGGAATCGAGTTGTGGCACACCATGAACGTGGCGAAGACGGGTCGGACGAAATTGCTTACGGCGCCATTCCCGCTACCGGCACGATAAGTCGTTAGCCGGCGCCGAGACATCCAATAGTGAAGATAGGAGACGCACAGTTAGTTCAACCACAGCAACAAGTTCAGAAATTGCCGGAGCGCAATCCTTGCCTTTGCCCGGACTGGTCAATTACCAGGAGGGGTCAGTCGTGAGCCGAGTCATCCTGAAACGAGAAAAGGGCAACGTCACCATTTTCGCCTTCGATGAAGGGCAGGGGTTGAGTGAACACACCTCCCCGTTCGATGCTCTCGTGCAAGCGGTTGAAGGAGAAGGAGAGGTTACGATCGCTGGTAAACCGATCACGGTGAAAGCCGGAGAGGTCGTTCTGTTGCCTGCCACCCAACCCCACGCGGTCAAGGCAGGCACTCGTTTCAAGATGCTGCTGACCATGATCCGCTCATAGACCGAGAGACGGGTATTCCCGTCGTTCGGGCTCCCGACAAGTAGCGGGGAATCGAGCTTGTGTCGCAGCGCTGCTTTCCGAAGGAGAAAGCCGATCGCCCATGTATCACGGCGCGGCGGTTGCCCATTGAAGCGTACTTTCATATATATCGTGACACGATATATACTCCATATGTCAGTCTGCGGAGGACAAAATGGTGAGACATTCAGCGGTACCCAAGCCGAGCGAAAGCAGCAAGGCTCTAAACAGATTGCCCTATCTAGCCAGCCCGCTGCTGCGGTTCAATCTTTCGGATGAACTCCGACAGCTCCGCAACGAGGACTCATGGCAACGCGAAACTGGGCGCAGTTCGAAGACGCTCGCTAAGTACCCGGATTTCCGCATCGTGCTGGTGCTCATGAAGTCGAACACACAAATGAAGGAGCACCATGCCGAAGCGAGAATTTCGATCCATTCGCTCCAAGGCAAGATCCGCGTTCATCTACCAGATCAGAAGGTCGAACTGCCGGCCGGGGAATTGATAGCACTGGACCACGGGATCCCCCACGATGTCGAGGCAGTGGAGGAGAGCGCTTTCCTGATCACCATTTCCTGGCCCGAGGGCACAAAAGAAGAGCGTCATGGGGAGCAAAACACGGCATCCTGAACTCTTGAGCCGGTCTGTTTTTTTGGCGATGCCCCAGCCATGGGTCAGTAGCCAGCGAACTGCTCGGTCCAGACATCGCCCTCGTCCACATCGGCAGTTTGAGCCTTCGCGACGGCGCGGGCTTTCATATCGTCGACTTCACCCAGGCTAGCTGACCCAGCTTTCTGCTTCTTGTCCAATGCTTTTACTGATCGGGACAGGAATCCTCTCGAAGAGTACGAATGGACCATTGGAAGAATTCACGCAGCGTGCGGAAATAGTAGGTGAACGATGCGTATTCAAGAGGAGACCGGGCAATGACGGCAAAGTGCGCAAACCCTTCGTGTTCCGTTCCTTTCAATCGACTGGGGCGGGGCAAGTTGTTCCGATTTGAGGTGAGATCCCCCGCAGAACCTTGCAAGGACATCCCGGACACAGTTTGCAGCACGAAGTCGGGCCATGCTTCAGTGTTTTTCTGGTTGTGCGAGAAGTGCAGCTTGACCACAACTCTGAGCTTCAACTCCGCAAGCGGATTAGCCGTCCAACCGATACGGGAAGCTCGTAATTTTGTGCCTGTTCCGCAAGGCTTTGAGGTCGCGCGAAGCGATGAGCAGGCCTTATGACTCTAGGCACTGCATCTCGTGGCGGGACAGGTAGGTTGGAGCAAGGGGGGACGTTCTCATGGCTTACGTGATCGCTGAACCTTGTATCGGAACGAAAGATACAGCCTGCGTAGATGCATGCCCTGTCGACTGCATTCATCCGAGGAAAAACGAAGACGATTTTGCCGCAGAAACTCAACTGTACATTGACCCGGTCGAGTGTATCGACTGTGGAGCTTGTGTGCCGGTCTGCCCGGTATCCGCAATCTTCGTGCTGGAGGATCTGCCGGACAAGTGGAAACACTTCGCTGAAATTAATGCGAAGCATTACAAGCGCTGATCGCCGCATTAGGAACAAGAAAAGAGGTATTCAAATGACGAGCAGAAAACCAACAGAAGAACTGGAGCACGAACATCGCATCATTCAGCAGGTCGTCGGCGGGATGGCAGTAATTATAGAGAAACTAGAATCGGGCAGCGAGATTGACCCAGTGGTGCTGACAGATCTGTCCGAATTCATGCAAACCTTTGGGGACAAGTGCCACCATGGAAAAGAAGAGGACTATCTGTTTAAGCTCCTGGAGAAAAAGGGAGTACCCGTGAGCGGCTGTCCCCTGGCAGTTCTTCTTCACGAGGATGAGAAAGGTCGGAGCCTGATGGCCGATCTGAAGCTCACATCCGAAACCTACATACGCACTCCCCGTGCTGGCAAGGAGGCGCTGATCGGTACTCTCCGCAAGCTCATTGAGCTTTATCCAGCACACATCTGGAAAGAGGACTACCTGCTTTTCCCGATGACTAACAAGCTGTTAAACGATAGTGAACAGAAGGAATTGTTGGCGCAATTTGAGCAACACGATTCCGAAATCGGTATCGACGTTCACCATGGGTTCGAGCAGTTGGCGGGGCGGATTCTGGAAATGATCTGCGCAGGAGCCGGCACCTGTCATGCAGCTTGATCGATTGCTCAGGACAGAAAGTGAAGGATGGTGCCGGAAGTGATCAAACCAGTTTGATGAAATGGGGCGACAATGGCTTCGCTTGCTGCTTCAGATTTACTTCGTACTGATCACCGGCAGATCGAGATAGCGCTTGATCGTCTCCTGGCGACCGTGAAGCATCCGTGTGAAGGGATGGTGCTGCAAGTGGGCGAAATCTTCGCCGAAATTCAGCGGTTGATGGAACCCCACGTCCGTAAAGAAGAAAATGTTTTTTACCCGCACCTCCAGGCAGCTTTTTCTGAGCTGTTGGCAGAGATGGACGAACAGCACGAGTACATCGCTGAGCTCACCGCCGGCATGGACGAGCTAACCGGAATGGCTGGGATGGGCCTGACTGAGCGCCAGTTTCTGGAACTCATCAGGCTTTCAATGGAACTGTTCGATGCAATCCAGCACCACATCGTCGATGAAGAGGATCAATTGTTACGCCTCGCCGATCTGCATCTGTCCGTGGTTGAACAAGACTGCTTGGCAGCCAAGATGAGAGCCTCGAAGTCGGCTCAAGACCGATAGGTACAGCGGGTTTGGGCGGCAGCGACTCTGGAACCCACAATTGAAATTGTGTTCCTTTTTGGCCGGAAGCGTTTTTTCCCTGTGTCTAAGATATCGTCTTAGATCACCCGCTGTTTGATTTGAAGACTTAGGAGAAAAGAAATGGCACTCCGAAAGCCGAGAAGTGTGCACATCCCGTTTGTTCGTGTGTGACAACATCGAGCAAGTAGTGCGGCACCCAGTGCGAGGCTGAGACGCCGAACATCGATTGTTCGTGCGTACGCTCCGGCTGCAGGGACAAAACGTCCTAAAAGAAGTGTGTTCAGCAGTTGGTGAACCTTCGTCGTGAGAAAGGTCAAGAGCGAAATGCCCCTTGTGCTGACAATTGGGCATTCGACCCGCACATGGAAAGACTTCCTCGCACTTCTGCGGGCGCACCGCGTCAAGCGCGTCATCGACGTACGCAGTGTCCCCCGATCGAGACACAACCCTCAGTTCAACAGGGAGACCCTGTCGAAGAAGCTAAGAGCCGCGAGGATCGGCTACGTGCATTTGCGAAAGCTCGGAGGCTTGCGCCATGCACGCCGCGATTCGCCGAACATGGGCTGGCGCAATACCTCATTTCGTGGTTTTGCCGATTATATGCAGACCTCCGAATTCGAGGCAGGGTTACAACGGTTGATGAAACTAGCCGGGCAAAAGCGGAGCGCGATCATGTGTGCAGAAGCGGTTCCATGGCGTTGCCACCGTTCGCTCATCGCCGACGCGCTGACTGTACGCGGGATTCGGGTTGACGAGATCACGAGCATGAAACGTTTCCAGGTTCATTCGCTCATTGCTTTTGCACGTGTCCGAGGTCATCGCATTACCTACCCCGTAGGGGACGGCAGCGGGCGAATCAGGTGAATAGGCGGAAGGAGCGTCGTCGGGTAGATAGTAATCCTCCCACCTAGTTTTCGAGAAAGATTACGGGAAACCGACAAACCAAGGTTTGAATATTGATCCGATGATGCTTCTTGATTATCCATTGTGGCTGCGGGCGACGCACTTCTTCAATTTTCTTCTCCTGTCGCTTCTCGTTCGGAGCGGTCTCGAGATCTTGAGTGCACATCCGAGACTTTACTGGAACGATCACTGCACGCCGGGCAGCGAATGGCTCAAGTTCACGAAGAAGCAGCGACCTGAGGACCGACTCTGGACGGCGAGTGACGAGGAAAGTTCATTCCCGTCCGTGATCGCCCTGCCAGGACACGAAAATCTCGGTCTGGGACGGCACTGGCACTTTCTTGCGGATTTCGCGTGGCTGCTGACGGGTTTGGTATACGTCGTGATGCTCTTCGTTACGCCGGAGTGGCGACGACTGATCCCGACTTCCTGGCAGATTGTGCCGGACGCATGGCACGCCATGCTTAACTATCTAAGCTTCCACGTCGTGGAAACACCGGGAGGATATAACGCATTACAACAGTTGAGCTACGCGGCGGTCGTATTCTTGCTCGCACCGTTCAGCATTGCGACGGGAGTAGCGATGTCCCCAGCCGTTGCCGCTCGTTTCCCCTGGTATATCAAAATCTTTCACGGGCGGCAGAGCGCCCGGAGCCTGCATTTCATGGCTCTTTGCACGTTCATCGTATTCTTCCTCGGCCACGTCACCATAGTGGCTGTTCACGGCTTCCGGAGCGGGTTGGCACTGATTGTCCTGGGGGAGACGCACAATCCGCATCTGAGCCGTGCTCTGACGATCTGGCTAACCGGGTTGGCCGGCGTAGTGGTCATCCATGTTGTAACAACCATGTGTTCGCGACGCCGTCCGCGCTTTGTCCAGAAAGCCACTCAGTCGATCACCGATCCGCTGCGCACGCTCCTTTTCGGCCATGAGATCTCCGCGCAGCACTACTCAACTGCGGACATCTCGCCTTACTTCTGGGTGAACGGTCGCCCGCCAACAGAGGAAAGCTATTTGGTGATGGCACGCGACCAATTCGCAAACTACAACCTGAATGTCAGCGGATTGGTCGAAAGGCCGCTGTGCCTAACGCTGGCTGACCTCCGCGCCATGCCGAAACAAACTCAAATTACAAAGCATTGCTGCATCCAGGGCTGGTCAGGAATTGCGGAGTGGGGCGGCGTATCTCTGCATCACATCGTCGGACTTTGCCATCCGTTTCCCGCCGCTCGCTACATCGTTTTTTACGCGTTCGACAACAAATCCACATCGGAGCCACATGCCCAAGGACCGGGGTACTTCTACGGCACGATTCGCTTGGAGTTGGCGAAAGATCCGCAGACGATTCTTGCCTACGAAATGAACGGCCAGCCGCTGCCGATTTTGCACGGAGCACCGCTCCGACTTCGAGTCGAAACGCAGCTTGGGTTCACCATGGTGAAGTACATCCGCGCGATCGAGTTTATCGAGGACTACAAAACCATTGGCCAGGGCCAAGGTGGCTGGCGAGAGGATTATCAGTATTTCAGCCAGGAGGCCGGGATCTGATTCACGAGGTTTGGCAGTTCTCCCGAAAGAAACGACGACAGAAATTGATCGAGTGGCAATGTGAGCTAACGGTCAGCTGTGATTCGTTAACGACGGCATCGCCTTTCCGTGTTCAGACGAATCGCAGAACTCGCGTTTACCTACGCCGCGGCAGTGACTTCAGGTATTCGACAACGTCGCCCTGTTCCTGCGCCGTAAGACCGAGGCTGAAGCAGGTGTCGTAATGATTCACGACCTCGACTAGTGTTGCAAAGCGACCATCGTGATAGAAGCCACCCTTCGTGTGGGTCCACAGACCGTTCAGAGGTGTAGTCCTGTACGCATGATCTGGCGCACGATTCGCTTGGAAATCATCCACACAGACGTCTGAGGCTTTATGCATGTTCCAGCCGGGTTCTGTGAAAACAGGATCGGAGTGACAGGTGCTGCACTGCGCCTTGCCACTGAAGAGTTCGCGGCCACGATCTGCAGCAGTGTGGTCGAAACTGCTGGAGGGCGGCGCGGGAGCAGGAATTGAAAGTTGGTAGAGGTGTAGAGCAGGCAGTTTAGCGGTGATCAAATCCGGACTGTTCTGGACGTGGCCGAAAGGCTGCGACGGAGAACCATCGGTCAGGACCTGGCAGGCGGGCGGCGGCGTGGCGCTGTTCTTGCACACGTAGCAGCGCTTTCATTGCGTCTGACGCCCGAGGAAATTGCGTCTCTCGAGGAGCCGTATGCGCCGCACCCTGTCCTGGGCTTCAGTTGAGTTCAGATCCAAAATTCGCCGGTGGAAGGAGATGCTGAGGCAAAGCAGACATTCATACACACAACTCAACGAAGAGAACAACTCAGAGCGTCTTCCAACGTTTAAAATCATCCAAGCAAACTTATGCAGACTCGACATCTAGGTAACTCCGACTTGGAGATCACGCCCATCGGTATTGGCGCCTGGGCGATGGGGGGCGGCGACTGGGCTTTCTCCTGGGGACCGCAGGAGGACAATCAATCGATTGCAGCGATTCACGCGGCGCTCGATGCGGGCGTCAACTGGATCGATACGGCAGCCGTGTACGGACTGGGGCACTCGGAGGAGGTCGTCGGCAAAGCGATCGCGGGACGCGCACACCGTCCTTATGTCTTTACCAAGTGCAGCCTGGTGTGGAATGACCAGCACGAGATCGGTCACAGCCTGAAAGCTGCCTCCGTGCGCCGCGAACTGGAAGCAAGCTTGCGGCGGCTGCGGGTGGATGTGATCGATCTCTACCAGATCCACTGGCCCGATCCAGAGCCCGAGATGGAAGAGGGTTGGCAGACGCTGGCCCAATTACAAAAGGAAGGCAAGGTTCGTTACATTGGCGTATCGAACTTCAACGTGGCGCTGATGAAGCGGATCGAGAGGATCGCGCCCATCACCTCGTTGCAGCCGAACTACAACGTCGTGACCCGCGACATCGAAAAGGACCTTCTGCCGTTTTGCCGGGAGCGGCACTTCGGCGTCATTGTGTACTCCCCGATGAAGTCGGGACTGCTAACCGGCAAAATGACACCCGAGCGCATTGCGTCGCTGCCGCCAGACGACTTTCGCCCGAGAACCGCCAGCTTTCAGGAACCGCTGCTGAGTCGCAACCTTGGGGTGGTGGAAGTGCTACGTGGGATCGGTGAGCGTCACAGCCGCACGCCGGGCGAAGTTGCGATTGCCTGGACGCTGCGTGATCCAGTCGTCACCGGAGCGATTGTGGGTATGCGTTCTGCCGAGCAGGCGAAGCAAATCGTGCGCTCGGCAGAATTTCGTCTGAGTTCCGATGAGATTCTTGAGATCGAGGACTATCTCCAGGCGAATCCAGTTGCTGCATGAGTATGGAAACCTCGCATCGAAGAAACTAGCCATGAACGTGTTTGGGGCATTCGCATTACTTGCAGGTTCCCTGCTGGGAGGACAGCGCAGCTCTGCGCAAGCCACATCTACTTCTCCACTGACCGCAGTGGAGAATGTTGACCTCCGCCGCTACGCCGGCAAGTGGTACGAGATTGCTCGGTATCCGAACCGCTTCCAGCGTAACTGTCAATCCGACACAACTGCTATCTACACGCTGCGGGATGACGGAAAGGTCCAAGTCGTGAATGCGTGCCGTGAGAAGGATGGCAAGGTAACAACCGCGCGGGGCACCGCCAAGGTAGTCGACAAAAAGACCAATGCCAAACTGAAAGTGACATTCTTCTGGCCCTTCTACGGCGACTACTGGGTCATTGGCTTGAGCCCAGATTACCAGTACGCGATTGTGGGTGAACCTAGCCGGAAGTACCGGTGGATCTTGAGCCGCACACCCAGCATGGAGGAAGCCACGTATCAGAAAGTTCTGAGGCTGGTTGAGACGCTGGGGTACCAGCCCAGAAAGTTGCAGAAGACGAACCAATCCGTACAGGGGAGCTGAGGCGAGGGATCCACTTTCGGACGATTCCATGCTCGATGGCGAAGAGTGAATGCGATTTCGCTGCATGACTTGTTGATTCTTTAGCCGCGCCGCTGACTGTGGTTCCAAGAGGAGCGGGTAGCTGGCGCGTTACGGTCGTCCCCCCCCGACGAAAAAAGCCAGGAAGTTATAGTATGAGACTGGCAGTCCCGCATCCAGTGGAGGGATCCGATGGGCGAGATGATTCAGTTCAAGCGACCGGACGGAAAGACCTGCCCTGGCTATCTGGCATCTCCCAAAGCAGGATCAAGCGCGCCCGGCTTTGTCGTCATCCAGGAATGGTGGGGGCTCAACGATCAGATTAAGAAGACCGCTGATCGGCTCACCGAAGCTGGCTACCGGGCGCTCGTGCCGGACTTCTACCGAGGCAAGGTCACCACGGCCGCCGACGAAGCAAACCACCTGATGACGAACCTCAACTTCCCCGATGCCACCGGTCAAGACATCCGCGGCGCCGCGCAGTACCTAAAAGAATCCTCGAAGAAGGTGGCCGTGGGCGGCTTCTGCATGGGCGGGGCGCTGACTATCCTGGCGGCTGTCCGGGTGCCGGAGATGGACGCCGGCGCCTGCTTCTATGGCATTCCGCCCCTCGACGCCGCCGATTTGAAGAAAATCAAAATTCCCCTGATTTGCCACTTCGCGAACAAGGACGACTGGTGCACACCCGCCAAGGTGAACGACCTCGAGGCCGCGCTGAAGCAGTCGAAATCAGAGTTCGAGATCTATCGCTACGAGGCGCACCACGCCTTCATGAACGAAGCCCGGCCCGAGGTGTACGACCCAGCATGCGCCCAGACAGCGTGGGAGCGAACGCTCAAGTTTCTGAACACGGCACTCACGTAAACAGTCGCCAACCTCGCGCGCCCAAACTGAAACATGCCCATGATCTGCTCTAACCTTGACCGCGGCCCTCTTCCCAGAGTGAACTGAGCGGCGGAGGTCATCCGAAGGGTTCAGGCCGTCACGCGCACCAGCACCTTTCCCATCGGCCCCTGCGCCAATCGCGCGAACGCCACTTTCACGTCCCCGAAGGCGAAGACTCGGTCCACCACCGGGCGCGTTGCCGTCGCATCCAAACGACCAACAATCTGCCGCCACGCCGCCTGTGCCGCTTCCGGCGTATAGTCTCCCACCGAGACCCCGCCAATCCGGTTCCTCCGGAAGAATAGTGCTGCGGTGTTGAACTCCGGCACCGCGCCGCCGCTCCTGCCGACAACGCTAATCCGGCCGGAGTATCCCAACATCGCTATCACCTCGTTGAACAGCGCTCCGCCGACGTTGTCCACGGCAATGTCAATTTTCTTCGGATTGATCGCCGCCATAATTGCCTTACGCACCTTCTCGTCCGCCGGGTTGAAGACGAAGTCAGCCCCAAGTTCCTTTAACCTCGCTCCCTTCTCGGCGCTTCGAGACAAAGCCACCACGGTAAGACCCATCGACTTCCCAAGCAAGACCGAAGCCGCCCCGACGCCCCCGGAAGCCCCGGTCACCAGCAGCACCGAGCCCTCGCGAGGCGGCGCCGGCGGCTCACTCCATTGCGTCAGAGCCTGCCATGAGGTGAGAAAGACCAGAGGAGCGCCGGCCATCTCTTCCAGGGACCAGCCTTGAGGCACGGGAGCAACACTGGAGGCTGGAACCACTGTCTTCTCGGCAAGCGTTCCCCAGGCTTCCACGCCCGCGTCGCAGCGCAAAATGCCCACCGTCTCGCCGGCGCTCACGTTCCCCACGCCGGGGCCAACGGCCACGACTTCACCCACGCCATCGCGACCGAGAATGTGCGGCAGAGACGGCTTAGCCGGGTACATTGCCTGCGCCAGGAAAGCATCCGCCGGATTCAGCGCCGCGAATTTGATCCTCAACAGCACCTGCCCCGGACCAGGTTGAGGATCCGGCACCTCGCCCAACCGCAGTTTTTCGACGCCCTCATATGAGTCCATCAGCCATGCGCGCATAGTTCGTTGCTCCCCGGGTGTGTTTTCTTGGACAAGAGCTGCGTAAGAGCCTACCTGCATTATTCATGAATCGGGTAAAGCAGGTCTTTAGCTAACACCAGACCTAAGATTAACCACTTCATGTGTGCGGAATTTCAGCTTTTCATTTCAAAAAAGGGACAGCGTGTCGCCCTTCTCGGACCCTACGACTAGAAATCCCTCAAACTTGAGGGCAGCAGATTCTTCATCACGAAAATCGCCGTATGCAAATTCGCAATCGGAAAGCCAAACTTGATTTGGTCGGTCTCGCTGTCTTCTTTTCCGATGAGAAGGCAAGGGACGCCTCCAACGATGGAGACGCGAATCGTGCCTGCAACTCTGGCGACTGACACTGAGGGAGTCCCAAGAACAGCAAGCAGGCGTTCGTTCCTCTGCATCCTTGCCCAGCAGGGACACCGCATCTTCTAGCGTGCGGGAAGGAAGCCACAATAGGCATTCTGAACGAGGGCGATTTCTTCGGAGAAGGTTGCCTTAGCCGACTCACTTCTACGCAGCACGCACTAAAGCTTCCAATCTCTGAATCCGCGCTGGTCACACCAACGTTGGACCCGAAGCAGAGGGGACACGCTTTTCCATGCAGCCCGCGTTGATTTCTGGACGCCTCACGCGGCGCTGAGGCCCCGCTCTTCCACGTGACGGGCACGTGAGCGAGCGTTCCTGTCAGCTTTCATGTCATTGGACTCTGGATCGGCGTAGATAAAATGTTGGCTCCATCCAGAGAAACAGTAAAAATCTGAACTTCACTGCCTTATACCCTCCGCTGATCTTCTGACACTGTTCGTCTTCGACAGTCCAACCCTCTGACCGTGTCAAAGGGGCACGTTGTTTCACATTTGAGATGCTACATTTCGCAGATTGGTAACGACTGTTCAAAACTGCTAGGTATGAAAACAATGCTGAAACTGCCAGACCTGTTCCAAATTGACCTGTAATCCCTTTGCACTCCTGACATCGTGCAAGTATGCATAAGAACGAGCCGAAGCAAGAATCCAACCAAGCGACACTCGCTCGCGTCAAAAAGGAAATGGATGAGCCCCGCATGGCCGAATCCACGCGGGAAAAAGACGTCAACCAGACCACGCGGCAGAAACTGGAAAAGCTGCCGTAGTCGAACGTGAGAACAAGTCCGGGGTCGCCCGTGCGCAGGGAGCTCCCGAGGGAGAACAATAATGGCAAAGCTGACCAAGCCAAGTCGTGATCGGATATCCGCAACCAAGTTCGCGTTCCCGAAGCAACGCAAGGAGCCGCTGGAAAATGCCTCTCACGTACGCAACGCTGTTGCGCGCTTCAACCAGGTGAAGGGCGTTACGGAAGCGGAACGTCGTGCGGCGTGGAAGCGGATACAGTCTGCCGCAAAGCGATACGCAGTGGAACTTGAAGAGTCCGCCTAGCTCGAACTCGGCACGTTGGATGCTTGCCATGGCAGCGGGAGTCGAAGCGCTTTCATTGGTTCGGCTCGCGCCGGTTTCTTTCCGGCACCAGCAAGCTCATTTGGGGAGAATCGATGCCAACCACAAGTATTTCCGAACGGGAGGGACAT
>PKUV01000084.1 GCA_003131315.1 Acidobacteriaceae bacterium | reverse complement strand
CCAGATTCTCGTTCAGAGCCAGAAATTTAAGCTTGCACCGTCCCAGGAGACACAGTATGCGAACCCCCTTGTCGCGGTTCATGACCCTACTATCGATTTTGTTCGTCTTGACGCTGCCCTCGTTCGCTCAATTCTCACAGCGCGGCGGCATCAGCGGCGTGGTCACCGAAGCATCCGGTGCAGTCGTGCCCAAAGCCTCGGTTACGTTGCTCAACCTAGGCCGAAATCAGAAGTCCTCCGCCAGCACAGATGCGAGCGGGCACTACGAATTTTCCCAGCTCCTGCCGGGAAGCTATCAGGTTTCCGTCGAACTCGCGGGATTCAAGAAGTCGGTTTCGGCCCAACTGACGGTGTCGCCCCAATCCGAAGTCCGATGCGACATCCCGCTCCAGCTGGCCTCGGTCTCAGAGACGTTAACTGTGACTGGCTCCTCCGCGCCGTTGCTCGAAACGGAATCTGCGGATCTGGATCAAAACATCAGCCAGGAACAAATTGCGAGTGTGCCGATGAACGGCCGCAACTGGACTTCGCTGACGGCGTTGACCCCGGGAGTCAGCACGTCTCCCCGCGTTAACATCAATTTGGGGGGCACCTATGAAGTCGGAGCGTCTTACACATCCGGCGGTGCGGACTTCACAGCGGGCGGCAACGCGGAGGGTTCACGCGACAATGGATACTATGTCAACGGAGTGAACGCGAACGAGAACTACATCAGTGGCAGCAGCTTCCAGCCGTCTGCGGAAGCCATCGGCGAAGTGAAAGTCGGCATTGCGGACTTCTCCGCTGAATATGGCCGCGATTTCACCAACCTCAACGCAAGCACCAAAGCGGGGAATAACATTTTTCATGGGGAAGTCTACGATTTCTTCGAAAACGACGCTTTGAATGCGCTGGTTCCTATCAACAAGGCGCAGGGGTTACTGACCAAAAGCGCATATCGCTTTAACCAGTTCGGTGGCGGACTGGGAGGCCCGATCTACATCCCCAAGATTCTCAACCTGAAAGACCGCGCCTTTTTCTTCGTGAACTACGAGCGTAACCCGCATTCGCTGGCCGGACCGAACAACCTTGCCATCGTTCCAAGCGACTTGGAGCGGGGGGGAGACTTCGGAGAAGTCTGCACGGGCCCGATCAATGGAGGCGCTTTCGATCCTGGCGGACAGTGTTCCAACTCGACCGGACAGCTTTACAACCCCTATACCGGCAACGCCATACCCTTTAATAACCTGGTCGCGGCCGGGCTTTTCGATCCGGCGACGGCGAGCGCGCAAGTAAACGGCATCATCAATCTCTTTCCCCATGCCAACCTGACGCCGACCTTGGTCAATTCCGGCGCCAATTACCAGTATTCATCGAGGCAAGCAGTTTCCCCATATCACTGGGATAGCCGATTCGATTACCGCATCTCCTCGAAAGATAACGTGTTTGTTGCCTGGTCCCAATACGCCGGCACACCCAACAATACTGGTGGCCTGGTCCCCAGCCTGGTCGCAAACGTAAGCGACAAGTCCCACGTTGTCACTATCGATGAAGCTCATGTGTTCAGTTCTCATCTAACCAACGAGTTCATCTTTGCCATAGGAAGCGGTGCTCTCCAGACCTTGAGCCCCGCGGAGGTCTCCTTTGCCAATAGCTCTGGCAATCCCTTCAACTCGATCTTCCAGAATACCGGCACCGGCACCGGCGGCAATACCGGCATTCTCGGGCTGAATATCTTCAACTATGGCCCGCTTTTTAGCCAACCAAGCGTGGGCTACGAAGAATACTTTCTGGCTTCCAATAACTCGCGGCAATTTTCGGACAATGTGAATTGGATTCGCGGGCGTCACAGCATGACCTTCGGATTTACCTATCTCCGAAAAGGAGAAAAGGATTTCGACAATGTCCGCTACGTATCTTATGGCTGCGCGCCTGCCCCCGGCGGATATTGCGGAAACGGCCCCCAACTGTTCACGGCCAACCAGGGAGTTGGCGGCGACGCATTCGCCGAAGTCTTGCTGGACTTGCCTTCAGCGATCCATCAGCGCTACAGCTACAGCTCGGGAGGGCCGTTCGCCCCGGAACCGAATGTAGTCATTCCCTACTATGCAGGCTACTTCAACGACAAGTGGAAGGTCACGCAGCGGCTGACGGTTTCCTACGGACTCCGCTACGAACTGCCCATTCCTATCTTTGCCACAAACAATACCTGCTGTGCCATCTACCAGCCGGCAACGGATACTCTGGCCATTGCCGGCATCGCCACTGGCATTTCGCAGCACTATGCCTCCGCTCCCAAACACGACTTCGCTCCCAGACTCAGCCTCGCGATGCAG
Organism: Acidobacteriaceae bacterium; assembly: GCA_003131315.1. GTDB lineage: Bacteria > Acidobacteriota > Terriglobia > Terriglobales > Acidobacteriaceae > Acidiflorens. The sequence continues at coordinate 3,295 of PKUV01000084.1, read as the reverse complement.
CTTCGTCCCAAGCTTGTCGTTCGCGCGGGATACGGCCTTTATTACAACTCGGGCGCGAGCCAGATATCGAACGCCCTCAGCGGAGCCCTTTACGGGGGCGTCCCCGGCGGCTTCGTCGGCGATGAAATCGACAACTCCACCCCGCAGCAAGCCAGCATGGCTCAAGTTTTTCAGCCGTCGCCGCAAGTGGCTCTGGGAACCTACCCCGTCTCAACCGGGCCGGGGCAGGGCTATTATGGAGACGGGGCTCTTCAAACGGTGTTTTACGCCGACCGGCAACAATCGTTTCGCACCCCCTACATCCACCGCTACCTGCTGGATATCCAGCAGGATCTCGGACACAATTCAGTCATAACCCTCTCCTACCTTGGGGCGGAAGGGAGGAATGGCTGGTACTTTGACGACATCAACGCAGCGCCTTATCAGACAGGATGGGCTTCCGTTGACGCCTACAACGCCGCTCGACCCTATAACTCCGGCAGGTTCGGTGACATTTACCTGCAGCGGGCGGGCTTGAACAGCAACTACAACGCCGGCATTGTGAAGTTCCAGCGCAATATGAGCCACGGACTGCAAATCCTAACCCATTACACCTTTTCAAAGACGCTCGGGGACCGGGGCATCAACGGACAGGGCACGCAAGACACGGGTTATAACTATCCACAAAGTGTTATCCGGTCGTACGGCGAAGAAACCAATTCCCACCGGCATCGGTTTTTGTTCCAGACCACCTACGAGCCGAAGTATGCGCAACATCTGCCGGGCTACTTGCGGCCCGCTCTCGGCGACTGGCACATCTCGGCAATCGCAACCTTTGAATCGGGCGATGCTCTGACTGTTTACAACGGAGCTGGTAACCAGGCGAACGATTTCGCAGCCTACAACGGGCTCGGGAACCTGGATATGGTAAGCAACCCTAATTTCTCTCACTCCAAGCGGACTTTTGCAGAGTATTTCAATACGAGCGCGTTCGTCGTGCCGCCCAACAATGTGCAGGGTACTGCGGCGCCGGGCATCGTGCGGGGACCTGGGCAGAACAATTGGGATATATCGTTCGGAAAGAATATTGCCTTCCGCGAACGTCTTCACGCCGAGCTTCGCGCGGATATGTACAACGCCTTCAATCACACACAGTGGAATGCCGTGAGTACCCAGCTAAACGGGTTCACGGGTCCATTTGGACAAGTTACAGGCAGCCGCGAGGGACGCATTATCCAACTCGCTGCCAAGGTGGTGTTCTAGACAGGCATTATCTTTCGATCGCGGCGCGAGCTTTCCCCCATCGCTCGCGCCGTCCGGTTGCGGCAGGGTGCGCTCGCAGGAGCACGTGATTGAAACCGGAAGGGCCATGTATCAACCAGAGGCTTACGGAATCGCGCTGTTGTTCATGATCATCAGCATGCTGTGCTGGGGATCGTGGGCGAACACCATGAAACTCACTGCTGGATATGCCTTCCAACTTTTTTATTGGGACTAGGTGATCGGCATTGTTCTGGGCAGCCTGGTTTGGGGTTTCACCTTGGGAAACTGGGGCGGCGGCAATCTATCGTTTCTCAGCAATATTAGCCAGGCAGACTCGCGGCACATGTTTTTCGCAGTTGCCGGCGGAGCCGTTTTCAATGTGGCCAACCTCCTTTTGGTTGCAGCCATTGACATCGCTGGCTTGGCTGTCGCCTTCCCGGTTGGAATCGGCTTGGCACTGGTCGTGGGCGTCCTTTTGAACTACGCAATCTCTCCCAAGGGCCATCCCGGACTGCTCTTCGGTGGCATGGCGCTCGTGGTTCTGGCGATCATTCTTGACGCGCTCGCGTATCGCCGCAGAGAAAGCGAACGACGTTCGATTAGTGTGCGTGGAATCTGGATCAGTATTTTTTGCGGCGTACTCATGGGCATTTTTTATCCGCTGGTGACAAAGGCTGTCACGGGAGAGCATTCCTTGGGTCCCTACTCCGTGGCCTTCTTCTTCGCCTTGGGGGTAGTGCTTTGCGCAATCCCGGTCAACTGGCTCTTCATGAAAAAGCCTCTCACCGGCACTCCCCCGGTCAACATGTCTCAATACTTCCAGGGGAAAACGGCTTGGCACTTCTGGGGCGTCATAGGTGGACTCATTTGGTGCACGGGAACGGTGTTCAATTTCGTTGCATCCCACGCGCAAATGGTCGGCCCGGCGGTCTCATATGCAATCGGCCAAGGTGCGACGATGGTGTCGGCCGTTTGGGGTGTATTTATCTGGAAAGAATTTGCCAGCGCCCCGCTTGCCTCTCGCAAACTCATTCCCGCCATGTTCATCTTCTTTCTGTTAGGGCTGGGATCGATCGCGATCGCACCCATGGTGAAGTAGCCGAAATTAAATCGTTATGCAGAAGCCCATCGTTATTGTCGGCAGCATCAATCTCGACTTAGTCGTGGCAGCCGATCGTATTCCTCAGGTTGGGGAGACGATCATTGGCAACACTTTCAACACTTTTTACGGCGGAAAAGGCGCAAACCAGGCAGTCGCGGCAGCGAAGCTCGGTTACCCCGTTTCGATGGTCGGAAATGTTGGGAGCGACCCATTTGGAACACAGTTGCGCAATGGCCTAAAAGACGCCGGCGTGGACACAGCATACGTGAACACGGTAGAAGGGCCATCTGGCGTTGCGTTGATCACGACCGGAAGTGGTGGTGAGAACAGCATCGTGGTCGTGCCGGGCGCCAATGGCTGCCTCACTCCGAAACTGCTGGAAAAAGCGGAAACGATTCTGGAACGCGCCGGATTCCTTCTGGCGCAGCTCGAGATTCCGTTAGAGACGGTTGAATATCTGGCTCAGTTCGCCGAGCGGCATGACATCCCGCTGATGCTCGACCCGGCACCGGCGCGCGAGCTTCCAAGGGCTCTGCTTCGCAGGCTGACCTGGATTACGCCGAACGAAACTGAAACCCAAGAACTGCTTAGAATCAAGTTGGAGAATGGCGACCAAGGCTCCTGTGAGGCTGCAGAGCACCTTCTCGATTGCGGCGTCAAGAACGTCTTGTTGAAGTTGGGGTCGCGCGGTTGTCTCATTGCGGAAAGGAATTCAGCGAAAGAGAGGATCCCCGCGTTTTCCGTGGATGCTGTGGACACGACTGCCGCCGGAGACGCATTCAATGCTGGATTTGCGGTGGGGTTGATGCGCGGCTCCACGGTTACACGCAGCGCCGTTTTCGCTTCTGCCGTCGCTGCGATTTCGGTCACGCGGCCGGGAGCTCAACCTTCGATGCCTACCGGCTACGAAGTAGAGTGTTTCCTGAAAGAACGGCTCTGAACGAGAATCTG
>PKUV01000135.1 GCA_003131315.1 Acidobacteriaceae bacterium | reverse complement strand
GGTCTTCGACTACGCCGGACTGAACAGGAACTCGCGCTATCGCCCCTGTTCATGTTGCCTTCCGCGCATATTAACCGCGTCAGCGTCCGGGTTGTAAGTTTTCGCAGCTCAATAGCCCACCCCGCCTATGCCCCTGTCTACGCTTCACTGAGTTCCTCGCGGTATCAGCGCAAGACTCGGGGCCGAGTGGATCGCTAGTCCTTTCTCGTAAGAATTTTGCATTCTCTGCTTCATGCCGGTTTAGCCCGGCGCACCAACATCGCCATAGCGCTCATTGGCCGGGCGAGGTCTGAAAAACTTGCCATCAACTCGCCATCAAAACTAGGCAATTTAGAGGGTGTTCTTGGCCCTTTCGAGTGCGGAAAAGCTAGATGGGGAAAGGGTTTTAGGTCATTGACCTCAAAATTGACACGGTAGAGGTGTCAGGGTCGAGTTCTCAGCTTCGGTGGACAATGCATATGCTGGTCGGAGATGCGTCGGATGGATAACTGGAACCCATATGGTGCGGGACCACGTCAATTCGGAAGCATTGTCTCAGGCGTGTTCACCCCCGTGCTCGCCAAACACTCGAAGTCGTTCTCGCTCATCGACTGCCTCTCGGTTGGCGTTGACCGGATGCAGCGAAACTTTGAGCCGATGCGAAAGCAGTTGGAGGCATGGCAGAGAAGTGAATTGACGGACGTCACCGCCAAGGTGGTCATCTACGAGGCGTTCGTCGAGGGCAGACTCGAAGCTCCCAAACACCTGGCCCGCACCGTGCATGACCTCTACTTCGAGCCCAAATATGAGGAATTCCGGCCGCGAACCATCTGGAGTCTTTCCAATGCGTTCACTTCGGCATTCAAGGATCTGGATCCGATTCCACAATTCAAGGCGACGGCAAAGCTAGGCGAATTCCTGGAAGCCCGGTTCTCTCGCGTGTTCTAGCCTGCGGGGCGGCGTCGGCCCGCCGCCCCATCCCAACAAGTAATCCCAATTGGTTTTACGAAGAGCCCGATGCGGGTGAGTTTCGCCCAAGTTGGGCTGAAGAAAGGAGCCACTGACATGGTTGCACTATTCCCACTTGGGCAAATTGTAGCGACGCTAGGTGCACTGGCAGTGTTAGAGAGAGCAAACCAGTCCCCAGCAGCCTTCCTGTCACGCCATGCAGAAGGGGACTGGGGCGAGCTTGACCCGACCGATATCGCAGAGAACGCATTCAGCATAGCTCATGGGTTTCGCTTACTGAGCAGTTACGAGACAGAGGCTGGGGAGAAGCTGTGGATCATCACCGAAGCAGACCGGTCGGCGACCACGTTGCTGCTTCCCGAAGAGTACTAGGTCCTGCTCATCGTGCCAATCAGCGCCAGTCGGTAAAACATGAAACGATTACAATGTTGATTCTGTGCCTGGAACAAACTCAGCACTCACATGCCGGCGCGCACTCCGAGAGGAATTTGGTGTGGCTCAGCTAGGACCCTGGCAAGCAGATCTGTGCCGGTCACTTCTTCGTATCGGTTGGCGAGCCTTTCGCGTAAGCGGAATAGCCGTTTTTGTGCAGAGCGCACGAGCTGTCCGTACGTGGCTGCCTGCACTCGCCCGAGCACGGGATTCTCGCCAATGGAACGCTTAGGCTCGACCTTTTCATCAATGCTGTGCCCAACAACGAAGGCGCGAAAGTACGGTATCCCATCAAGCAGCCCCGATCTCAGCAAATCTTCTACGTAGTCCGAGGCTTGATGGATATTCTCACGTGTGATCTCAGAGCTACCGCGTTTGAGTTCGATGAGTAGGATGTCACGGATCTCAACCAAACCAGATTGTTCATTGACTTGCTCCGTCGCAACACCAGAAACGGTAGCATCCGCTAAGCAAATGAGGTCGGCTCGCTTTCTGGGATTCGTGAAAGACTCGTCCCTAGGTCTCTTGGCGAACACTTTTTGCATCGCTGTGGTCAATGATACGTTCGCAGCGAATTCTGGCGTGTCGAACTCTTGTCCAAACAACCAGCGGGCCTCCGTGACCAACGGATGAAGTGAATGCAGCTCGTCCACTTTGCTGTCGGCTGAAAGCTTTCCAATCGCTTCTATAACGACGAGCCGTCTATCAATCTCATCCAGCACCGTCAAGGCGTCCCGTACACTCCATTCGCCAAGCAATCGATCAAGTCCCTGGACATCCTCTTCGGACAATCGTGCGATTTTTTCGAGCAGAGAAGCACCGGCACGCATCTTCTCGATGCTAATAACCGCTTTGACCGCGGCGGACAGCATTTCTGGCTGGATGGTCGGATGTTCGCTAGTGATTGCCTCGACAAACTCGGAAATCTCCAGCCTGGCAAGTGGTTTCAATGTGTCAAGATCATTGCGATGTTCTCGAAAGACGGATTCCGTCGTGTCTTGAATTCGCTCTGTGGACAATCTTTTGAACACCTTTTCAACGTATTCCGCAACCGCTGCGTAGAGCCTCTCTACTCTTTCTGACTTCTTGAACCCCGACCAGTCGGGTAAGACCTCGTCGAAGAAATCATCTGACTTCACTACGACGCTATATCGCTTGGCGATTCGCGTACGCCCGTCTAGAAACAGGGTTGTCCTTACTGCCCAGGCCGGTTCGCCAACCAAACGCCCGCCGACCCAGAACGCCACTCCTTGGTACTGCGTGGTCTTCGCAGACTTCGTTGAATCAATGAAATAGGCTTCCGCCTTTGCCGATTCATCAACCGGAAGCACAGCCTGATCAACTAAACCCTTGTGCTCCGAAAGATGAACCGATTTGCCATTCACCACGACTGTGAATCGTGGATCATGAAGAAAACGCACAGACAGAATGTTACGAACGCGCTCTGCTGACGGAAGGTTTTTCGTAACTAAAGCCTTAAGCTTTGTCCCATGGCCACGTCCCTTAGAGACTTGTTCCGCAGTCACCGTGAACGGCTCTTTACCGGACGAAGTGGCAATGGTAAACCGTCCAAGTATGCTATTGCGCCGCGTCTCGACTTCGTATGTTGCCGAAAAACAGAGCATGCCGTGCCGCCCGACTCCGTTACGGCCATAAGCCGGTCGCTTCCAATCGGCTCGGTCCGGAGGAAACTCCGCCCACCTACCTTGATGGCGAACTCGGTCATACCCGAGGGTCATCCACTTCTGATGGAACTGCTCGGGTGTCATGCCAGAACCGTCGTCCTCAATAATCAAGATGTCATCATCCTCATCCTCGGGCACTGTAATCTTAACCTCTGCAGCACCTGCGTCCCACGCATTAGCAACCAGCTCTGTGAGCGCAACTTCAGACGATTGGGCGATGGATCCGAGAGTGCGCACGAGGAAGTCTTGCTCGAAGAGGCAGCCTTGCAATGGCTGAATCTTGGGAACAGTGTGTTTACGGGGCTTCATACTTGTCTGGTTCACGAAAATACTATCACCATCGCGCGGGTCTGCAAGGGCTGCCACATCGCGAGCATACTCTTTAGCGGCGTGCTCGAGTTCAGGGTGTGCGGCCCGTAAGCGAGCCGCATCTCGGGCGTTCCGGATGTTACGCACTGGTTGCAGTATGTGTGCGCTCCGTTCCGAGATAGGATATACCACATGTCGGACGAGATTAGCTCCCGGAGCCTGCTTCTGCGCCTGATGACACCTCTGAGGATGTGCGTGTCGGTGCATCCGGGGCCTGTGGACGTAGAGATCGTCGTGATTCTGAAGCAGCACGACTTCGAACATACACCGGTTCTTGATGTTCCCGGAACCGTCCGTACCTCGTATCTCGAACAGCTACTAGCTGCAGGCGCACCGCTCTCACCGGACGATCCCGCAATCACGAGAATACTGTTGGATGCCGGTACTGAACTTGAGCAGGCACTTGAAACTGTCGCCGTTGAGAATGCCGTGCTTGTTGTTCACAACGGCAGTTTGGCAGGACTGCTGACGTTGTCCGACTTGAACAAGCACGCGCTTCGGTCTGTGCTTTACGCGTTTTTCGCAAATCTGGAGGTCGATTTGGCTGAGACTATTTCGAGATTGTGTCCAGATCCGTGGGAATGGATTCCTCAACTGCCGGAGGATCAGCAAGTGCACGTCATTGGATACTGGGAGGTCACGAAGCGGAAGGGAGTTGACATTGGACCACTGGCTGGCTGCACATTGACACAGCTACTCAAAACCATCGCGTCAATCGAGAAGCTGCGCCAAGAATTTGGGTTCAAGAATAGGAAAGCCGCTGAAGAAGTTTGTGGCTCACTTCCAATGCTAAGAAACAGCGTCATGCATCCGGTGCGACCGCTCGTGACGAAGCCTGAAGATGTTCAGCAGATTGTGCGTTCAATTCGCAACCTCAATCACCTGACTGGCACTCTGGCCGCAAAGAAGACTGCGACATCAATGGGATGCCCGTGAAGAAGGCAGGTCTTCCCGAAGGTCCTTCAATGTCGAAGTGAACGACGCTGCGCGGATCAGTTTTCCCATGTGCTTGCGAGGGAGTCCTCCGGCTGCCTTCAATGATTCTGAGACGACCTCGAAAGATGCGCGCATGTAATCCCAGAAATTCCCATTCCACCGAATCTCCCGCCTTGGCAACCCAACCGTCTCCCCGTTTGTGCTTTAGCGGTCGCAGCCGGGAGCTGCCGCCTTCTGACTTAAGGAGTAAGAGCCATGTTTCAAGAATTGATGCCGTTGCTCGCGCAACGAATATTGCTTCTCACCTTGTCGCGTGTGAGCGACGAACAGATTTGTGTCAACGTCATCCCAAAATCACTGAAGTCCGATCAGCGGGATGATGATGCCGCGCTTACCACTCCGTTGGCCGTCACTGGTACTCCCAAAGAGCTTGACGAACAACTGCCGGGACAGTTGGTGGAGTTTGTGGAGACTCACCTCGGGCTGTCCTCAACCTTGAAGAGTGCGAAAGAACAGATGGACGCTGCCGCCAAAGCAGCTAGGGAAACAGCCAGGAAATCAACAGCCACCAAGTCCCATGGCTCATCCGGCAAGAGCGCTACTCCCGGCTTCACGCAAGCGCAAACAGAAGCCGAGACCAACGACACGGTAGGCGGCTCGCAATCGAATCCTGAGCTAGCGGAGACAGCGCCGAGCGGCGTTGCCGCAACTGCAGATCGAGATGCTACGGGCAGTGGGAACCTGTTCGATCTTGCAACGAAGACTGGTCAGTAGGACGAGCAGCACCCTCCGATTGTCCTGCTGTTGGCCGAGATGCTCACAAATCACGTACATTATTTCGCCGGGTTGAAATCCGTTATGCTGGTAAAGAAGACCGGCCATCGCATGTCTCAATACTGGCTTGACCATTGACATGTCACGTGCATTCAAGCGCTATATCGGCATTGACTACTCCGGTGCTGAAACTCCAACGTCGAGTCTAAAGGGCCTGCGCGTATACGAGGCGGACGCAGAAATCATTGCCCAAGAAGTGCAGCCTCCGCCGAGCCCGCGCAAATACTGGACGCGCCGGGGCATCGCCGAGTGGTTGGTCGCGCATCTGGCTAGCGGACCGCCAACTGTGGTCGGAATCGACCACGGGTTCTCATTTCCTTTGCGCTACTTTGAGCGTCATGGCCTGCCGCTCGACTGGCCACTGTTTCTCGACGACTTCCAGCGACATTGGCCGACCGACGAAGACCACACATACGTCGAATTTGTTCGGGATGGAAGTTGCGGAGACGCTGCCGCCCGGTCTGGGGATCCGCGCTGGCGCAGAATCACGGAACTGCGAGCGCGCACAGCCAAGTCAGTCTTTCAGTTCGATGTCCAGGGATCGGTCGCCAAATCCACGCACGCTGGCCTTCCGTGGCTGCGATATCTCCGGCAGCGCCTCGGCGGTCGCGTTCATTTTTGGCCGTTCGACGGGTGGAGTGTGCCACCCGATTCTTCGGTAATCGCTGAGGTCTACCCCTCACTGTGGAGTAGGTCCTTCCCCCCTGCCGGACGATCCCCCGATCAACACGATGCGTTCGCGACAGCCGAATGGCTCCGGCGGGCGGATGCAAAGGGAACTCTGACACAATTCTTCTCTCCGGAACTCGAACTATCCGAGCGCAAAATGGCTGAGGTCGAGGGATGGATACTCGGGGTGTCCTAATCGCAAGCCGAAGCCCCGTGAAAGGAGAAGTCATGGAAGTACATCGCCTCGAACGGGAATTCCTCTACAACGGGGTCAATCTGCCTGACACTACCCCAACGATGACCCCTGAACAGGTCAGAGACACGTACACGCATCTGTATCCAGAAATGGCTACGGCTGCTATTGAGGGGCCTGAAACGGTCGCTGGCAAACTGGTTTACAAGTTTGTTCGCGCCATCGGAGCAAAAGGGTGACACCCCACACAGAAAGCATGCTCGCCGACGGAGACGACAGCACTTGAACATAGAACAAGCCGCCCTCTCCGTCTCACGGTCAGCAGGACATGACAAAGGGGGACTTCCATGAAGCGCAGGAAGCTAGCCGCCGCAACCTGTCGAACCATCGATGAAGACACGAAGCGGGTCCTGCGAGCGTTGGAAGAAGCTACGCATGGCCGCGTCAATACGAACGATCCGATTATGGAGCAATTGAAACAATGTCCAGAAGCATTCAAAGTCGGGGAAATTCTCGGCAAGGCGTTCGACTCGCTCAAGTACGTTCAAGAGGGAGGCGAACTGGGAGAACGATACTTACCGCCCGGCGGCGCGGTCATTCCACCGCTCGTCTGATCGGGCTGCCGCTGAACGTTACGTTCCCCAGGCTCAAAGGAATTCGATGGCGCTACTGCACGAACTGGGATGAAGGGCCGGCCGCGGTTTTGGGAATGAGTATGTTGCGGTTGGGAATTTGCCGGCCCAATGACTGGTCGGGTAGCGCGGTGGACTTTCTCGAACGCGGTTTCAGAAGGTTTTGTTCCCAGAACCGCGCAGTTGACGCGAAGAGAGTCTGGGTTGGCGACCTGCGAATTACGGATAGTCTTTTCGAGCTGACCGAGCAAGAGCGAAATCAGGTTGAAGCCGGAAGAGAAGGTGCGACCGATCATTTGTATCTGCTCGGCGACTACGAGGCCGCCGCTTCCATTCCAATAGGTGCGACGCTCGCACGCCTCGAAGCCGAGCATGCTCTCTTGCCAGCCGCTTTTTATGCGGTCCTCACCACCAACCTGTACAAATGGATGCGCGTGTATGACTACCTCGATGCCCAGGAGCACGCCGAGATGTGGATGGAGGATCTGAGCGACGAGGAATCGGAAGCATCGGTCTATCGCAAAGTGGATATCGAGATCCCCGCCTGTATCAAGAGGCACTCTAAGACGCTCAAATACAGGAGAGCCCGGAACTTGCTGCGGGAAATCCAGCCCCAAACGAGCGTGGCTCGCGAGCTCATCCGGCAACTGCTTGAGATGGATACCCACGGCCAAGGGCACGAGCATGCGTGGCCCGGCCAGATCAGTGAGAACGACGTACCAGGCATTGACACCTGGCTCATGGATGCTGAGTATTCCCGTCCTGGATGTCTGATCACTTGGTACGAGAATGATGCGATCAATGCCTGCTTTGATGAAGACGCGCAGCACATGGGCGAAAACGGCCCTTGCCAGCCGAATGTGGCGCTTCCTATTCACCTGGGCAAGCCGGTTAAAGAGCTAGACGAAGAAGTGCGACGCGTCTTCGATCACGCCAGCGCGATGCTTCGTTCGTTGGCCTCCGCTGCCAAGATCGTCGAACTCGTCAGGGACCTCTACGATGAATATCTCCGTGAACATCGGATCGAGTCAGGACTTCCGGTTGAGCCGGGCGCTGCTGGTGTACGGGAAGAGCAGCTATGACGGCTACCCGTATCGCCACCCCTTTGCAACTCTCCATGAAGTGATCCATGACGGCAACGCGGCACGACTGGCGGAAGGCCAGTTGATGACGCCGCAGATGCTGATCGACCTGATGTCCGGTCTTGGAAAGTCGGTTCCAGCCGAGATTCTGCCGACGCGTGTGCTGGTTCGCACGGCAGAGATGATCGTCTGGTGGGCCCCAGCCTGCGAGCGGATCGTGTTTTTCAGTGACCGTGGCGCCGATCCTGCCTTGAAAAACATGAATGGCAAGCTCTATCCACACCCGCCCTTGCTGTTCAAAGCGTGCGGGAGTCATTTGTGGGTTCGCGCTCTTGCTAAAGACGAGCGGCCCACGGCGGAGACCAGGATGTACATGGCTCCGTACTGGAACTGCTACGACAACGGCGTGTGTTGCACCGGGAGCATGAAGATTCCGCAGGAAAAGTCGGTCGCTGCCATTGACTTGTGGCAGGAGTCTTTCTTCCAAAGCGAATTCACGCACGCCTCCGGCGTTCGCAAACACGTTCGTTTTCGCGGCGGCTTCCTGGCGATGTGGCAATCCCTAGCGGGACAAAGAGCATTTCCAGAAAATTACTTGGTGAAGTTGCCGCAGACGCTTGCGGAATTCGTGAGGAACGATGACCACAGCTATCGAAACGACAATCGCCACGAAGACTGACCATCAGATTCCTGGTGTGCTGCTGCAGAAGAAGGTTCAGGTCACCGTAGTCGGTTGCGGTGGGACGGGAAGCGCCATTGCCGCCGGATTGCCGTATCTGCACCAGGCCATGGTTGCTTTAGGGCATCCGCATGGGCTGGATGTAACGTTGATCGACGGCGACCGGATTTCCCGCACCAACTGCGTCCGTCAACCTTTCAGTGAGAGTGAGATCGGATTGCACAAGGCAACAGTACTCGCCACCCGGATCAATCTGTTTTGGGGCCTTGGGTGGAAAGGAGTGCCGCACTTCGTCGATGAAAGCTGGGGGCAGGAGACGGACCTTCTGATTGGCTGCGTGGATTCTCGTGCCGCCCGGAACGCAATTACCCGCACTCAAACCTACTGGAACTGCCACTATTGGCTGGACCTGGGCAACAATGCCGATAGTGGCCAGTTCGTACTCGGGCAGCCTGAAAACCAGAAAAACAAAAAGCGGGATTTGCGCTTGCCGACGGCTCCCGAGCTCTTCCCCGAACTCGTCAACCCGAAGCTCGACAAAAAGGACAGACTTCCACCGTGCAGCGCGTTAGAAGCGTTGGAACGGCAGGAGCCGTTTGTGAACCAGACGCTCGCGTACCAAGCGTTGGCGATGCTTGCGCGGCTATTCCGATATGGGCGGCTCTCGTACCACGGCGGATTCGTGAATCTGCGAACGGGTCGCACAACCTCGCTGCCCGTCGATCCGGTCCTATGGCAACGAATGAGGGCACAGTCATCAGATTCCGAATACCCAGAAATCAAAGGGAAGAAAGGTGGTTAGGCAATGAGCCAAAGTTTTCGGCCAGTGAAAGAACTATGGAATATGCACTCCTCCTGCTTCGTTGAATCTGAAGAATTGATTGCGCTGCTCCACGACCTTGCCGCCAGAGTGGGCACGGCCAGCGAGGAACACGAATACGGAGACAACAAGGCAGTCTGGCTCGAAGACGGCAACAGGGTTCTGGACTACATAGAGGCAGACGAGCGCTTCAGTGCCGACAGCTTCAAAGACAGCATGGAAGAGCAAGGGGTGGTCATCAACCAGAATGACCTGACCGCTCTGATCGACAATATGCGGAGCCTGGTAAAACAGTGGCGGGGTTCCATCGGAGAACACGGGGAACTGGTGTTCTACATCGATGCTTGTTGAACCTAGCGGACATGACATTCCACTGATAGGCGTGTCTGGGTACCAAGCGCACTCAGCGCATCGGGAATCTCATCACGTGTAATAGTTTGAACTCGACTTTACGGACAGCGCCGACGAGTCGTCAGTTGTCGGACGCCGTGCAGCATTCCGGGCCGGAGTTTCCCAATTTGCGGATTGCCGACTACTCGCCAAGTGAGCAGTCGGAAAGTTAGACAGGCTCGGCAAAAGGGTCACCGGGAAAACATCAAACTTACTTAGACAATTCCCGGATGACATCCACCGCCGCTTTTACCGCTTTCTCACCTTCGTCATACTCGGGGTCGTAGGCCGTGATAGCGGTAGCGGCCAGCGCAAAGCGTTCGCGCACCAAGCTGACGATCCCAAGCAACTCCGTCAATGTTAGGCCGCCCGCGGCGGCGAACTGGTTGACGCGCGCTTCGGCGGGATCGAGCACATCGAGATCTATGTGAAGGTACGCACGCCCTGTGTGCGTCTGGATTTTCGCCCACAGCGGCTCCAGTTCCGTACGCAAGCCATGGTTCCGGATGCGTTGCGGGTCTATTAAATGAACGGCGGAACTGTCGAGCAGAGCACGTTCACTGACATCGAACTCGCGCGCGCCCACCAGGACCGTCTGGCTCTCGGGCACAGGGCGGAAGCCGGGGACAGTGGCTGCGAGTTTGCCCCAGCACCTGCCCACGGCGGTGGCCAGCGCCATGCCGTCGAGAAAACCGCTGATCGTAGTCTCGGGAGTGTTGAAATCGCCGTGTGCGTCCAGCCAGATGATCGCGGGCGGCGGGGCGCCCAGCCCAGCGAGCGTGCCTACGCAGCTGATGCAGCCGCCGGCTAGCACCAAGGGGAAATCCCCGCGGTCGGCCACGTTGCAAACTTTCTCCGCGAGTTGACGCGCGACCGCAAAAGAGGTGCCAACCTCAAGCGCGAAGCGGTCTTGCACTTCTACCTCGTCCACCGGAAAGTTCTTTTCGGCCTTGAGATGACGCAGAATGTGTCCGGGGCCCCGCCCCATGCGGTAGTCTTTGTAGCCAGAGTCGTACGGCACCTGGATGATTTGCGTGCGCATAGGATGTGTCTCGACAGCTCACATTTAATCATAAATTGTTTTTGGAATGGCACGGACCTCAGCCGAGCATGGATCACGGGCAATCGGGAAGTGATGAACATGGCGTAGCACAGCTGACACACATGACCTCATCCAACAGCAAGGCGTGTGAGGTCAAGTCTGGCCTATTACACATCGCACATTTCATGAATTCCTGCGCCGAGTTGTTGTGCGCCGACCGGGCAGTGGATCGCCGGGGCCAATTACTTTTGCGCGCAGCGATGCTTGTGGAAAGTCCTTCGGATTCAGCGTGACGATGAAGTCGGCATCTCCGTACTCAGCACAATCACAGATGTGATTGTCGTCAGGGTCAGGAGACAGACTGTGGGTCGGGCCGAGCTTGACATGTTCGCCCTTAGCGCGCAGCGTGTTGACGATTTTTCCGATGAGAGGGCGGCGGACACCAAGCCTGGCGAGCACCTCTCTGTACTCGTCCAGAACTTCTCCGGTGATCAGCCAGACGAACGTCCGGTCTTCTACCCAGCGCTGTACAAATTTCGCACTGGCAACGTTGCTCTCGTGGACCGAGCCCTTCATTCCAGCGACGCCGGCAACTAACACGGAAGTGTCTACCACCCCCCTAGATTTGCGCCGCTTCTGCGACAACGGTTATCTCCGGCTTTTCCTTTTTGGAGGTGCGGTATTCCCGAACGGCACGCTGGACATCCTGCGGAGGGACATCGCCGATATCCTGCGAGGCCTCCTTCAAGGTCGCCAGAAACTCCTCTTTCCAGTTTGGCCGCTTTCGTCCCCTCGGCAAGTCACGATACAGGTCAACTCGCTGCAGTCTCGCCTCAAGGTTCTCACGTAGCTCCTTGAAAGGAAGTCTGACTTCCACCGATTGCGTCCAGTATTTGGAGGACGATCTGAACACCAGCACGTCTGGAACCTCATTCTCGCCTCTCTTCAAGAACTCGGAAAAAGCCTCTACAAATTCCGCCAGCCTATCTGCAGGTGTTCCGAGAGCGAGTTTGAGATGGCCGGCGACCTGGGCCTGGTAGAGGCATAGCGTATCGAAAAAGTAGAGTCCGCGCCGGCGCCGCGGCTTCACCACACCGAACTGCACCAGATTCTGCAGTTCCTTTGTGGGCATGCCCAACACCGCACTCGCCTGTTTCAGTTTGAGCTCGACTGCCTGCACCGCTGTTCTCCTCGATATACAATCTAAAGGTTAGACGTTAAAAGAGGTCGAGTCAAGATGTCTTTACGCTGACGGGCAACGCTACCGCTGGCTCGGCTAGCCAGTGCTTTTATAATCAATATGTTAGACAGATTCTTACGGCACCTGGAGGGGCAAGTTCCGGGACGCATTCTTCGAAAGTAGAGTCCGCGTGTGCACTGCTTTAGAAATGGAGTGCCGGATGTTGCTTCTATCCAGCCAAGGCGGTAGGCGAGGAATGGGCAGCGTTAACAACCGGCACAGCCCAAATACTAGCAGCACTATTTTCTTTGTCGCTTGTTGCACCGCCGAATTACGAATCCCCTTGAACGGCGGTCCCCACTGCGTTTAGCGAGATGCTCTTGGCTTGCCAAGCTTCAGGGTATCCGAATCACTCTCGCCCTGGATGACAATCGCAGGAGGCTGGGCTTCGACACTTTTCGACCTCGAGCGTTTGATTTCCCGCCAGAAGGTCGCCCGGGCCACAGCCCGGGTGATGTGGAACACCTCGGCAATTTCCTTCCAATCAAATCCTCTGCGATGCGTGCCAAACATGGTTCGACTCTCATGAGAAAGCTTGCGACCAGGTTTCTCCAAACTCCACTAGGCGAACTACGAAGAACGAAGTTTGGTCGCATAGCGTCGAATCTGCGGGACGACCAAACAGGTCAGACGAAGGTGGGCTACTCAGACGAGAGCAATAGTCGCCACACAGGGATATATCTTTCTCTCGTTGGGGGCGCGGTTCGGGGATGGCTGGCATGACAACCGCCCGGCGGCTAGCAGTCCTCAGTCCACGGGGCTGCAGCGCCTAGGTCTGGTACTTGCTTTTACGGGTTAAACCCGGT
Source organism: Acidobacteriaceae bacterium (assembly GCA_003131315.1). Classification (GTDB taxonomy): domain Bacteria; phylum Acidobacteriota; class Terriglobia; order Terriglobales; family Acidobacteriaceae; genus Acidiflorens. The sequence continues at coordinate 1,887 of PKUV01000135.1, read as the reverse complement.
TGCGACCACATTAGTTGCGGAGAAAATGTCACTTTTTGCAAAAGGCCTCTCTTCTACGCAGCCCGAGTCTCCGCGTCCATAGCTGGATTTCGGCCCATATCGCCCAGGAATTGGGCGGACGCCTGTGTCAAGTGTTTGGCGCTCAGCACGTTTCGTCCTTAGGCGAAAGCTCGGGCACACGGGCCGGTTCTCTGCACCTGAGATGGCCACCTGCACGAATTCCTGCAGAAAAAAGTTTTTTGGAAAGCGGCGGGACTATGGATGTACGCTGGCCGAAACCACTTGGCTCAGGTGTGGACTAGCCCCACCCGCCACCTTCGTCGCCCAGCATGTTCCGAAGCCAATCGGCGCATGCACTTTTGCAGCAGGAGAGGAGGTATTCCGGAGGCGTAGAGACAAGTGCGTGTACACGAATCTGGGACGTTAACTGCCACAAGGACCCAGCCCCCGGAAGGCAGCAGTATGGGCGAAGCCGACGGTGTCCATAAGCGCCGTATGTTCCGCTGGCCTAAAGAAGCAAGAGAACTGGCCAGAGAATACAAAGAACGAACCAGCAGAAGCCAGGAGCACACTGAGACTGGCCGGCGAAGGCTCGTCACAAAGCTTGCTGCGATTTCTGGAAACCCACGAGACGCCTGTTTACGTTTCCTACGCGAGCTTGGCGTAAATCAAAAACGAGCGTATCGCGAATGGACAAAGCCTGAGCAGCAACGCCTTCTGGATCTGATCACCGCGATGCCGGTAGAAGAGGCCGCGAAAATCCTGCGGCGTCCCGCGGGGTCCGTGCGCTCGATGTTGCACCGGCTCGGCATCGGCGGCAAAACAGGACGAGAATGGTTCACCAAGTTTTCACTCTCTCGGGCATTGCACACCCGCCCCGACGAAATACAGAAATGGATCGACCTGGGTTGGCTCAAGTCACGCTCTCTCACCACTGCCGGAACGAAAGCTAACATCATCCATGCCGATGATTTCTGCCAGTTCGTCAAGGAGCATGGGCGTGCCGTCGCGAGCCGCCGGCTTACATATGAGGCACTTTGGTTCGTCCAGAACTATGTGTTTCCGCCAAGCCACGCAGAACTACTGTCGGTGAGAGGGACATACAAAAGGCACGATGCAGGCGATGAGACAGACCCGAACACGGAGTCTCAATCGGCCCGCGGTTCCGAAGAAGACGGCGGGCAGGAAGGTTAGGGTTGGAGAGCATCAGCCGGTGCCGCTGACTTATTGGGGGCATTCCGGGGCAGCTCGGACTTGCGCCGGGGATCCTTCCCCAGTTTGGCCCCGGGCCGGCGACCGGGTTGCCGTGTTGTTTGAAAAGCGCGAGGACGTGAGATGAGACTTGTGCATGTATGCGGGCCATGAAACTCGCGGCCCGTCGAAGAGGTTTGTGATGTCAGCAGCAAAGGAAATCGTGATCGTCGAGCATAGCGAAGAGCATTCCCTGAAGGCGAGCAAGGAAGCGGGGAGCAACGGGTCAGGAGACGCAAGCGGTACGCGTGCCGCGGGCACCGATGGCCCTCCAGCAGTGAGGCGACGTCTGCCGGACGAGCGCCACAGCTTGACCATCACTTCTCGGTGGGCGGGCAGGAAGGCTACGTCACAGTTGGTTTATACGAGGATGGTCTGCCAGGCGAACTGTTCATCAGGATGGCGAAGGAAGGCTCGACGGTTTCCGGGCTCATGGATTCTTTCGCAACAGCCGTGTCTTTGGCGCTGCAGTATGGCGTCCCGTTGCGGGTGCTGTGCGACAAATTCAGCCACACACGGTTTGAGCCAAGCGGTTGGTCGGGCAATCCAAAGATTGGCTACGCCAAGTCACTGATGGACTATTTATTCCGATTATGTGCTGAAGAACATAACCGGAATTATGTGTTGCGGCCGATT
>PKUV01000053.1 GCA_003131315.1 Acidobacteriaceae bacterium | reverse complement strand
GCTAAATATGAAAATGCTCTAATCAGTCGTTCATTAGCTGCGCTAACCTTTAACTGGGACGGAAGATTCTTCACGGCCTCCCATTTGGCCTTCACCTCGAACTCAGACTCGAATCTGGTATAAATGTCTGGCAGGTCAATCGCTAGATACGGCTGATTGCCGCAATCCACTGCATCCGCTAATGCGAATTGATGGCCTTCTGCAACACTTTGGTATAGACCTGCCGTTTTGTGGACGAATGGAACAGCTTAAAGAGGATTTTTCGAACATGGGTGAGCCGCAATGACCGCTCCTCGGGTGTCTGAAGCAGGAAAGGCCGAAAGCAATGGGCTCGAAACCAGCGGGATTGGAAAACCTTGGACAACAATGCTAGAAAATCGTGTGGCAGCAAGGGGATCCGATCTCAGTGCCAGTCGCATGAGACTGATTCGCGCGGTATTAGACCATCCCGAAGACACCTATTTCTTGTCGTCCCGTGCCCTTGCGAGGCACTACGAGGTAGATACTGCAACGATTGTGCGGACCGTTCAGGCACTCGGCTACGACCGCTTCGCCGATTTCGCTGCCGACCTGAGGTCACACTTCATCAGCCGGATCACTCCTTATACAGTGATGAAGTCCATGACCCGCGAGAAACGGAGCATCTCTGACCGCATTCACCACAGTCTCGAAATGGACGAGCGCAATCTGCACGCCTTGCGTTCGAATATGGATGTTTCCCGTGTAGCGGATTTGGCCCGACGGCTTCAACGAGCGCGGCGAGTTATGGTGGTGGGAATTGACTTTGCTGCTTTCCTCTCCAATATCTTGGCCTACGCCTTGGTTTCGATCGGGTTGGATGCGGAGGCCCCAATCGGTTCCGCAGGGAACCTGCATCAGAAGGTCCTTCTACTCGGACCCAAGGACCTGCTCGTCGCCATAAGCTTTGGCCGGTGCCTGCAAGACACTGTAGACGCGGTGCTCATCGCGCACAAAAACGGTGTGCCGACGTTTGGAATTACCGACAGTGAGAAGACTCCGATTGCCCGCTTCTGTGATTCCTTTTGGATTGCGTCGATTGCCAATCCTTCGTTTCACGGTTCCTATGTAGCACCATTGGCTTTCATCAATACGCTCCTCCTAGCTTGTGCGCAAATCAAGCCGCAGAGATCTCTCGCTGTCTTGCGCCGGAAAGAGCAGGGATTCAGGACGCGATGGTACTCTCCGAAGTCGACGGAAGAAGAGCAAGTCGGAAACAAGCACAGGAAACAGTCGTGAGGTCACGCTCGAGAGAGGAACTCGGAGGCTCATATCACTTCGACCGACCATCTACCTCAATCTGGTTGTTTCCACCCATGACCTCGCAAAGCTCTGCCGCCTGCGGCTCCGGTTAGCCGTCCATTTTCGAATTCGAGCTGGCCGTTCACGAATACATACTTCACCCCCTCCGATATCTGTGCAGCATTTTGATAAGTTGCCCGATCCCGGATACTACCCGGATCGAAAATCGTAATATCGGCGAAGTATCCTTCTTTCAAGAGGCCTCGCTCTCGCAAGCGTTCTCGTTGCGCAGAAAGTGAAGTCATTTTTCGAATCGCTTGTTCCAGAGAAAGCAGGTGAAGATCGCGGACATAATGGCCCAGGAAACGCGGCATCGATCCATAGGCGCGCGGATGGTTATGTGGCTCAAACAAGGGTCCATCCAGCGATTCCTCGCTGGCATCAAGGCAAAGGCTGGTCCAAGGCTGTTTGAGGCCGTACTGTAGATCGTCTTCACCGGCAATAAAGTAAATGGCTCCAGTTTGAGCTCGATCCTCTTCGACAAGATCCATTAGCGCATCCAGAGGTTGCTTCTTCTGCTCACTGGCAATCTGCGCGATTGTCTGACCGTCTAACTTCTTGAGTTGCGCATTTTCGATACCCGCTACGAGAACTCCGGTCGCGCCCCCGCTGTCCAGGAAGAGATTTTCCCAGGAAGGCTGCTCGACACTCATTTCACGCCTGATCTTTGAGCGCGTGGCAGGATCGTGCAGTCTTTCGAGAAGTTTGTTTCGCCCTCCTTCTGCCACCCACGGTGGCAAACTGGCCGCCAGCGAGGTGCCGCCGGCAACGTAGGGGTACATGTCCGCGGATACGTCCTGCCCCGAGTCTCGTGCTGCTTGGATGATGGCTACTAACTTTGGCATCGACCCCCATCGGCGCTTTCCAATTACTTTCAGGTGAAAGATTTCAACTGGCAAATGCGCTTCTCGGCCAATGCGCAGCGCTTCCTCAATGGCGGCGACTTCAGCTTGCCCCTCACTGCGCATATGTGTGCCATAGATACCGCCATAGTGTGCGGCTACCTTTGCCAGTTCAATTAGTTCGTCAGTCTTGGCGTAGTGGCCTGGCGGATAAATGAGAGCGGTGGAGAGTCCGAAGGCTCCTTGCTGCATTGCCTGAGCTACCAGGCCTTTCATCGTCTCAAGCTCCTCAGAGGTCGGCGCCCGATCCGCATGGCCCAGAACTGCCTCTCGAATCTGCGCCGCGCCTACATAGGTGCCAATATTCAGCGGTGTTCCTGTCTTCTCAAGTCTTGCGAAGTAGCCATCGAGCGTCGTCCAGTCAACTTTCAGGTGGTAGTGATCGAGTTCGGGTACGAGAGCGGAGAGAGTAAACTCATCTTGAGGAGCAATCGAGGCCCCCTCTCCGGTAATCTCGGTCGTGATTCCTTGCGACAGCTTACTCAACGCGCGATTGTCGATCAGCAGCGCCATTTCCGATTGCCCGAGCATATCAATGAAACCCGGGGAAACCACCAAACCTGAGGCATCTATAACTCGCTTGGCTTTGGCGTCGTCGAATCTCCCTATCGCTGCGATCCGATCCCCTTGGATGGCCAAATCGCCTGAGACCCATGGATTCCCGGCCCCGTCGATGATCCTTCCATTCTTGATGATCACATCATAAGTGCTGCTGGTCAGGCTCTGAGGCTCCGCTTCCAGTGGTTTAACTTGCGTAGGGAAAGACAAACTCGACAAATTCGCCTTCATCGGTGGCATGGCTATGCCGACAAATAGCAGGATTGATACTGTGGTGCCGAATGCCCGGAACCGATTGCCCAGCATGGCTACTCCTTAGTCTTCGGCATCTGTCAAAGCTTTGTCTTCGCCGGTTTCCTTTTGAGTACCCTTCAGACCATCGTAGTCTACTACACGCGGAAAGCTGAATCCGTTGGCGCTTGCCACTGAGGGCGGTTGGATCGCGATAGGACGTGATCGGAACTGCTCCGAAGGCGAAATGTCTTATCTGTCGAAAGCGACTGTATTGTTAGGCGCGCTTATTGACACCGCCTGATTTTCCTTCCAATTCTTGGAGCGGGCTGTCAGTCGATCGACAAAGGCTCGTTTTACCGTGAACCCCAGGCCGGGATCGCGCGGTACGCGGATGGTCCCATTCGGTGTTACCTCAACCTCCGGCTCCACTATATCTTCGTGCCAGTATCGCTGGCTGGCCGACACGTCTCCTGGCAGAGTAAAGTTTGGCAGTGTCGACATCGCGATGTTATGGGCGCGGCCAATTCCGGATTCCAGCATTCCTCCACACCACACCGGAATCGCGTGTTCCTGGCACACGTCATGTACCTGCTGGGCGCTGTAGTGCCCTCCGACCCGTCCCAGCTTGATATTGATAATGCGACACGCCCCCAGCTCAATGGCAGCGTTAGCATGTCTGGAATTAGTAATACACTCATCGAGACAAATCGCTGTGCTAATCATGCGTTGCAATTTTGCATGTGCGTGGATCTCATCCCATTGCAGCGGCTGCTCAATCATCAGCAGATTGAACTGATCGAAAGTTTTCAGGTAAGCGCTATCTCCGAGGTCGTAGGCGGAGTTGGCATCGACCGAGAGGAGAATGTCAGGAAACTCCTTTCGAACTTCGGCGACGAACGCAAAATCCTTTCCCGGCTTGATTTTCAGCTTAATACGCTGGTATCCGGAGCGAACTTCTTTCTCCACCTTCCTGGTCAACGATTGCGGAGTCTCGCAGATGCCGATCGAGACGCCGCAAGTGATTTCCTCGCGCCTGCCGCCCAACAACGTGGACAAAGGCAATCCCCTGTGTTGGGCTTCGACATCCCAAAGGGCGTTCTCGACGCCGGCCTTGGCCATTTCGTGTCCACGGACCCCAGCCCACCGTGCGGGCACTTCCACGGCGCTGGCCAGCTCCCTGCCGATCAACTGTGGCGCCAGAAAATCGCTGATGACGTGCCATGCCGTATCCGTGGTTTCGGAATTGAAAAACGGGTTTTCCATCGCGGTGACCTCGCCCCAGCCACTGATCCCGCCGGCAACCAGCTCAACCAGCAGAATTCTGCGCTCTTGCGTGACCCCAAAGCTGGTCTCAAACGGCGACTTAAGACGCATGCGGAGCTCGCGTAGCGTGATCATCTCAATTTTCATAGCTCTCCAATGCATGCGCAGCGAATTCGCGGTGCAATTCGAACCGCTCGCCGCGAAAACATTCTTCAAACACTTTTCAAACTCATCCCGGAGTCGCAGTTGAATGTGATGTGACTGCTCGGCATTCCGTGCTGCAAATATCATGAACGCGACGGTAGACGCGAATACGCCACAGACCCTCAGGTGAGGCCGGGGGTTACCGCGTTAGGTTCTTCATCCCTCAGACTCGGTGCGGATCGGGCCGTGAGGTCCGATCCGCAACCTGGAGACAAGTCCCGCCGGCACCTGGAATTCCGTCACTAGAAAGCCAGTCGCAGGCTGAACTGCAAAACCCTCGGGTTTGTACTGGTAGTCCCTATGGTGCCAAAGCCTGCGTTGGGCGCGCTTGCTCCGAATGCCGGAAAGCTTAGACCGAGATTGAGATCTGGATTCGAGAACTGCGCATGATTGAACGCATTGAAGAAGTCCGACCGGAACTGCAGCTGCACTCTTTCACTCAGCGCAGTGGCCTTCTGCAAGCTCAGGTCCCAGTTGTTCTGATCCGGACCTGTGACCTCGCCAATTCCGCTATTGCCGAAGTCGGTTCCTATTCCATCGTCTCCAATTACGGCGTAATTGTTGAGATCAAAACATGATGCGTTAATGTAGTTGTTGAGCTTGTTTTGCACGGTGCCGGAATTGACGAAGTGGGTACCGCATCCCGATGCGGAGAGAGGCGCGCGGTCACCAAGCGTTCCAAACACGTTTTGCGCGTTAGTAGCGGTCACAGTGAGGCGTTGCCCAGACTGAATCGTGGTCACACCGGCCACCGACCAACCTCCCAAAACCTTCCGCATCGCAAATGAACGATGATCGAACGCTGGGAACTGGTATACCCAACTGAGAATAAAACGCTGCGGTCGATCAAAATTATCCCACCCGTATCTTTCCCGGGGATGATTCTGATCGCCGGTGTCCACGCCTCCCAACTGGGTCCCGGTGGCGAAACCCTGGCTGGTTGATAACGAACTCGACCAAGTGTAAGAAGCAAGGAATTGGAGGCCTTTGCTGATACGCTTGTTCAGACTCACTGCGAGTCCGTTGTACCAGGAAGCACCGGTGGAACCCTCTTGTAACACTGAGGTAGAAATACCCGGCACCGGGCTGCGCTGTGTGACATTAAAGATGGTGTTGTCCGTCGCCCCGTTGACCGGATTGGAAACGCTTGCCGGGAGGGCCTGATTGAACGAACGCGCTTCCAGCAGCTTGGTGCCGCGGGCGCCTTGATAGCCGATTTCCAGCGCAAAATTATGCGCCAGAGCAACTTGAGCCTCCAGACTGTACTGCTGGATGGCTGGGGGCTTGACATTGACCGCAACGTTGGCGAAAAAAACACAACCACCAGAGAAAGCGAAAGGACAGTCCGCCAGGGAATAGGTTGGGAATGAAGGTAGCACCGGCGCCGGGGGGAAGGGATTGGCGAATGGAATCCCAATCTGCAGTTGGCGGATCTGCCCGAATGGCGGCGAGGTTAATTCCTGGAAAATGGGCTGCGCCGTGGTTCGTGAATAGAAGATTCCATAGCCTCCGCGAAGTACGACCCGGTCCGAGCCGGGCATCTGCCACGAGAAACCGACCCGCGGTCCCCAGGTATTTTGGCCCAAGCCGTTCGTGGCTGCCTGATTTGACGCTCGTATGACTCCAGGCGGGAGGTCTCCACCGGAGAAATTCGAGGCCACCACGTACCCTGCCTGGCTGCCCGCGCCGGTGTGGTCCGCCAGAAGCGGATCGAAACTCGAATTTCTTCCCAGCGTATCGCCCAGGTCGCCGAGGCGCTCATACCTAAGTCCGAGATTCACGGTAAACTTCGACGTTATCTTGATATTGTCCTGCGCATATAGATTGCCGTCCCAGGTGCGATAATATCGATCGAACAGGCCGGGAAGATCGAGCGCAAAACTCGCAGTTCCGAGCAGGAAGTCCTCATAAGAGGGAAACTGTACTCCCGCTATAAAATGAAAACCCGTTTGGTTGACCTGCGAGCGTTCAATACCGCCACCGAAGTGCAGCGATTGCCGCCCGCGGGTCCAGGAAATAGCATCGCTAAAGTTGTAGGCGTTTTGGGCCAGTTTGAGTCCTTGTCCGTTGCCACCGATTTGGAAAGATGAAGACACGCCAATGTTAGGGAAAGAGTCTTCAAACGCGGGCACAGTCACACCGATATCGGAGAACTTAAAGGGCACGGTCTGTGATAGATCTCCGACCAACCGGTGAAAGCCAAGGCTCGCCTGGTTGATCAAATTGGAAGAAAAGCTGTAGCGATGGATAAGCGAAAAGACTCGATATTGGTTAAGGGTTGTCCCTGGAGCACCAGGAACGGCGGAGCCCGCGATATTCCCATTGAAGGCCAAGGTCTGGGTCGTACTCGTGTTGGAGAACAAGAAACTGCCGGAGAGGCTGCTCTTTGCCGTTTGCAAATAATCGACATCGACCAGGAATTGATTTTCCGTGAAGGGACAGGATTGGCTGAACGCAGACTGGCCCCGCACGAAGAAATCCTTAGCGAGATTGACGGTTTGAGGCGTCGGAATCACGAAGTTTCCATTCGGCAACTTCAGATTGAGAAGAGCCAACGCCTGGTCGCTAATATTAGAGCCGTCGGCCGCGATGCCACCCTCGGTCGGGCCAGAAAAGAGCGCGCCCAATCCTGCGCGGGTTCGATCGTTGGTCAGTGGAGGTGAGTCCACGGTGCTGGCACAGAGGCCGGCCGCAATGCCATTCCGTTGGCGTGTGCCCTGATAGGAACCAAAATAGAACAACTTGTCCTTGACAATGTGTCCGCCCAAACTGCCACCGAACTGGTTCTGTTTGAAAACCCCCCTTGGTTGTCGGTTTTTATTCTGGAAATATTCATTCGCGTTGAGATCGTCGTTGCGGAAAAACTCGAACAGCGAGCCGTGGACTTGATTGCCGCCGGACTTGGTCACCAGATCTACGTTGGCGCCCGCATTGCGCCCATAGGAGGCGTCATACTGCCCCGTCTGAACTTTGAATTCCTCAATGGAATCCGGATTGGGGACTGCGACGCCGCCGCTGAGAGAGCCGGATCCCATAAGATCGTTCACTTCGACGCCATTGACCTGATAGTTATTGTCGTTGGTGCCAGCGCCGTGAGAGGAGAACCCATTAGGCCCCGCGGCATCACTCCCGGTCCCGCGCCCCAGTGCCCCTGCATTGGTGACTTCCGAGGAGACACCCGGAGACAGACCGATAATCTGGGTATAGTTGCGCGAGGCCAATGGCAGCGACAAGACGGCGCGCGCGTTCGTCACATCTCCTAGAGCGGAATCCTCCGTCTTCAACAATTCCCCTTCGGCGGTCACCGTAACGGATTCCGACACCTTGCCAATTTGGAGCTGCAAATTGGCACGCACCGTCTCGGTAACCGTGACCACTACCCCCGTCCGGACCATTTCCTTAAACCCGGCCTTGGACGTTTTGAGCGTGTAGGACCCAGGGGACAAAAGCGGCAACAGAAAAACACCACTGGACGTAGAAACGGCGGTACGCACTTCTTCAGTTGCATCGTTGGTTGCCGTAATCTCCGCCCCAACAACAACCGCGCCTGAGGGATCGATAGTGCTGCCAGTGATCGCGCCCGTACTCGAACTCTGAGCGAGGCTGGTAGGGGCCAACGATGCAAGCAGAATTAAAAGAGATGCAACGAGTTGAACGATGGAAGATTTCATGAGTCCTGCTCCTCTCAAGTCCACGACTTCAACCCGCGCGTTCAAGATGAAGCCGTGGCGAACTCGCGACTTTCGCATGCCAAATACTTTTGCGCTAGATTAAAGCCCCCGACACAAGGTGTGTCAAGAGAAATGTCACTACATGATGCGCATGTCATTAGCTATGCATCACTCGTTGCATACCCTCCTGTTTCATGTTTCGCATCGTTCCTCGTCCGGCAAATGGCGTCTCCTCCGCGGCTCGTCGTCCCCGTTACCGACCAGGGCGGTATGCATCATATGATGAATCAAGTTGACAGTATGCATCATGTGTTGTACACGTAAAGCGTCGGGTTTTAGGCGCCCGCCGGCTCCTTAAGTTTTTACGAACCGAATTCTCAGCCTTTCTGGGCAGGAGTCTCCCATGACCATGAACCGCAAATCATTCTTAAAGTCCTTCGCAGGCGCAATCGGCGCTGCCGCGCTCTGCGATTTCTCGCTCCCTTCTTTGGCGCAGGCCCAGGAGAAGTCCCGCGTGCCGAGCAAGTCGACGCGCATTCGGGACATCGACATGTTTCCCTACTCACTGCCCATGAGAGAGGCCTTCAAGATCGCGCTCGGGACCGAGATCGGTGCCGATAACATCCTCGTTCGTCTTCGCACCGAAGATGGCGTTATCGGCTATGGCGAGGCGTCTCCTTATTCTGCTGTTACCGGCGAGACGCAGCAGTCGGACATCGCGATGGGCAAGAGTCTTGCGCCGTTCCTCAAGGGGAAAGACGCATTTTCACTGGCACGGATCGTTGCCGAAATGGAGAGCTTTACTCCCGGCAATGGAAGCATTAAGGCCGGGCTCGAAACGGCCTTGTGGGATGTCTGCGGAAAGGTGACGGGACAGCCGGTCTACCACCTGCTGGGCGCCTATCGGGACTCGTTCGAAACCGATCTGACGGTGGGGATGGACACTCCCCAGGTGATGGCCGAGAAGGCGCGAGGCGTGGTGCAGCAGGGCTTCAAGGCGGTGAAGATCAAGGTTGGCGAAGCGCCGGCCCCGGATATTGAGCGGATCAGAGCAGTACGTGACGCGATCGGACCCAAGATCAAATTACGTATCGATGCGAACCAGGGCTGGTCACCTTCGGACTGTGTGCACGTATTGCGTGCGGTTGCGGAACAGCAACTGCAGCTTTGCGAGCAGCCTGTCCTCTATTGGGATTGGGCCGGTCTGAGATTCATCCGCGAGAGTGTCGGCACGCCCATCATGGTCGATGAATCGGTTCATGTCGCACACGACGCGATCGTCGGGATCCGCGAAAACGCGATGGACATGATCAACATCAAGCTGATGAAGTGCGGTGGCATTCTCCAGGCGGTGCGCATCGCGCAGGTCGCCGACGCGGCGAATATCAAGTGCATGTTGGGATGCATGGATGAGACACGGGTAGGGCTCACGGCAGCGGCGCATGTGGTGGCCTCGCAGAAAAACGTCGAGTTCGCGGATCTCGACGCCTTTCTGTTCCTCGCCACCGATCCTGTAATCGGCGGCATGGAAGTCCGGGATGGCACCGTTTACATGCCGCCAGGGCCGGGCCTTGGACTGGATGTCGATCCCGCCTTCATCGCGAAGCTACGGGCTGCATAATCAACACGGTGCTGTTGCCGGCGATTCGGGAGACGCAGAATGACGCGACGAGTGTTGCTATTTGTCTTTGCCCTTGGATTTCTGGCGAGCGCTGCAGCGCCCGCACAACTGGCGGAGCAGGCGTCGGACAAGACCGTTCCGTTCAAGACCTATTTCGATCAGCGGATTCGGATGCGAGACGGGGTCGAACTCGCGGCAGATGTCTACCGCCCCGACTTGCCCGGCAAGTTTAATTGCATTCTGAACCGTACTCCTTATCTGAAGAGCAGCGTAGGCGCACTCACCTTTGGACGCTACTTCGCAGAGCACGGCTATGCCTTTGTGGCGGTCGATGTGCGCGGTCGTGGAGACTCGCCCGGCAGCTTTGTTCCCTATCGCCAAGAAGGACAGGACGGCTACGACTCGGTGGAGTGGTGTGCCGAGCAACCGTGGTCTACCGGCAAGGTGGGGACCATTGGCGGCTCCTACAACGGCAAGACGCAATGGCTAACAGCGATCGAGCAACCCCCACACCTCACCACAATGATTGCGCTGGTGAGCCCGTCGGATCCTTTTGTCGAGTTCCCAACCGGCGACCCACTCCCGCTCGACGTGAGTTGGTACTACCTCACTTCCGGCCACGTACTGCAAAACATGGATGCTGTCGCTTGGGACGCAGTCATCAGACATCTGCCGCTGTTGACCATGGACGAGGCCATTGGTCGTGCTATGCCGGGGTGGCGCGAGCAATTCGAACATACCCGGCTGGATAATTTCTGGGAACCGGAGCGCTACCAGAACAAGTTCGAGCGGGTCCGAACACCGGTGTTGCACATCTCCGGGTGGTACGACGATGAGCAGGTTGGCACACCACTCAATTTTATTGGGATGACTACGAAGGCTGTGCCGTCGGTTCGCAACCACCAGAAACTGCTGATGGGGCCGTGGCCGCACGCGGTGAACTCGACATCGAAACTGGGGGACGTGGACTTTGGTCCCAGCGCGAAAATCGACCTCAACGCGACGATGCTGCGCTGGTTCGACGCATGGCTAAAAGGAATCGACAACGGCGTTGAATTAGAGCCTCCTGTACGGATCTTCGTGATGGGTTCTAACCAATGGGTGGACGAGCACGAGTGGCCGATCGCCCGTACACGATATACAGAGTTCTATCTGCACAGCTCGGGACGCGCAAACACGTTGTATGGAGATGGGAAGCTCTCGACGGATAAACCGCAGAGCGAGAAGTCGGATCTGTTCACGTACGATCCGCAGGACCCAGTGCCGTTCATCACGGAGCCTTCGTTCCAACAGATCGGCGGGCCGGATGACTATCGTCCAATCGAACGACGCGACGATGTGCTCGTATACACTGGCGATCCCGTCACCAGCGCCACTGAGGTCTGCGGTCCGATCAACGTCACGCTTTACGCCTCAACTACAGCCACCGATACTGACTTCACTGCGAAACTCATCGACGTGTGGCCGACCGGGTTCGCCGAGCGACTCTCGGATGGCATCGTGCGGGCACGATTTCGGGACGGAATGGAGAGGGAAAACCTGATTCACCCAGGGACGGTCTACGAATACAAGATCGACGCCTGGAACACGTGCCAGATGTTCAAGACCGGCCACAGTATTCGACTGGAGATATCATCCTCCGCATTTCCTAAGTACTCGCGAAATCTGAACACCGGCGAACCGTTGGGTCGCAGCACTAACATGGTGGCCGCTCATCAGACGATCTACCATGACGCGCAACACCCTTCGCACGTAACCCTTCCTATCGTTCCGGAAAGAGCAAAGTAGGGGATTGTCCTGTGGTTTGCCATCAGTCAACATCGACACGGGATGCGTATCTGGCGGGTCTACAGAAATACACCATATGATGCCCTATGTTGACATTATGCACCAATCGAGGCCCAAACCAAGTCTTTCGGCTGGAAGATGAGGCTCGTGCCGCTGGCGCTGCATACCGGTTTGGTGAGATTGATACAGAGGAGCGGAAGGAGACAGGAAAATGTGCCGTGTTTGCCGAAGAAAGACTTTGAAGAGTTAGCCGGTTGCGTCGCTAAGGTATTCGAAAGATGCACTTATTTCATTCGAAGACGGACTACAATCCTCTTCGATTAGGAGGAATGATGATTTCTAACCAGATCCTTTCTGACCGCCATGCACGCGGATACCTGACGATCCTCACAGGCCTGCTGCTTCTGGTGGCATTGGTCTGCATCGGAATGTGGGCGCAGCCATCGCGTCCTTCGTCTCCATCCGTGAAGCCGTCAGCTCCAGCGGCGGTTGTGCCAGCCCAGTCGGCTCCCACCCACGAGATGAACGCGGCCGACCTCGAAGCTTTTCTCGATGGCCTGATGCCCGCCCAACTCGAACGGGAAGATGTCGCAGGCGCCGTGATTGCGGTGGTCAAAGACGGGCAGGTCATTTTCGCCAAAGGCTACGGATACTCCGACCTGTCCAAGCGCACGCCCGTAACCCCGGACAGTACGCTGTTCCGGATCGGCTCAATTTCGAAGCTCTTTACCTGGACCTCGGTGATGCAACTGGTCGAGCAGGGAAAGCTCGATCTGAGCCGGGACGTCAACGATTACCTGGATTTCAAGATTCCACCGGCTTTCGGAAAACCCATCACCCTGCGGAACATCATGACGCACACCTCGGGCTTTGAAGAAATTGGCAAGGACCTGTTCGTTGCGGACGCACAACACATGGACAGCCTGGAGTATTACGTCAAGAATCACATTCCAGAGCGCATCTTCCCTCCCGGTGCGGTCCCCGCCTATTCGAATTACGCGACCACACTCGCGGGCTATATCGTGCAGCGCGTTTCCGGTAAGCCATTCGAACAATACGTTGCCGAGAACATTTTCACTCCGTTGGAAATGAAGCGAACCACCTTCGTCCAGCCTCTGCCCGAAGACCTGAAGCCCATGATGTCCAATGGCTATGATCGGGCCTCGTCAGACCCCAAACCCTTCGAATTCGTCGAAGCGTTTCCAGCGGGGAGCGTCTCCACCACTGCCCGGGACATGGGTAACTTCATGATCGCCCATCTACAGAATGGACAATTTGGGAGTGCGCAGATTCTGCGCCCGGAAACCGCCACGCTGATGCACTCCCGGGCCTTTGGTGCGGACGACCGCATGAACGGGATGGCGCATGGTTTTTATGAGGAGTCGGCGGATGGACACCGCATTATTGGCCACGCCGGCGATACCGAGCTTTTTCACAGCGACCTGCACCTGATTCTCGATTCCAATGTTGGATTATTTGTTTCTTACAACAGTGCGGGGAAAGGCGAGCTTAGCCCGCGGACTGTCCTCTTTGAAAAGTTTCTGGACCGGTATTTTCCCTACACGCAGCCTCCCCCGGGTAAAATCGAAAACGCCAAAGCGGACGCGGCCAGCGTCGCTGGGCTTTATCTAAACAGTCGGCGTTTTGAAAGCTCATTACTGAAGTTGACTTCCTTGCTCGGCGAATCGAAAGTCTTTGCGAATCCCGACGGGACCATCAGTATAGATCCTCTCAAAGGGCCCAATGGCCAACTTCTGAAGTTCGAAGAGATTAGCCCGCTGCTCTATCGCGAAGTCCATGGACGCGCTCACATCGGCTTCAAGCGGGATGGGAATGGACAGTTGCAGTTTCAGTTGGACTGGCCGTTCTTCATTTTCCAGAAGGTTGGCTTTTGGGAAAACAAGTACTTCAACTACACCCTCGCGATTTTCGGCTTGGTTATGGTTGTGCTGACGGTCCTGCTCTGGCCAGTCGGAGCGCTGATTCGCAAACACTATGGCCGTCCGCTGGATCTAAGTCCTCTGGAGCGCAAGCTGCGGCTTAGTGTGCGGTTGGTCTGCATCCTCTTCATCTGTTTCTTCGGAGGGTGGCTGGCGGTTCTGGCAAAGGCCATGGCGGATCCCAGCGCGATTAATGCCCTTGCTCCCTGGATCATCTGTTTTGGAGTCCTCGGTGTGTTGTGCGCGTTTGGCGCCGTCCTCGTCTGCGTGAACGCATTTCGAAGCTGGAGCGCGCCCAACCGTTGGCTCTGGACCAAACTGCACGATACGGCACTGGCGCTTGCCTGTCTGGGCCTGGTCTGGTTCGCGATCACCTGGAATCTTATGAACTTCAACATGCATTACTGAGCCCGAATTGGGAGTCCGTGCGTACTCTGCAATCCACGCCTCGTTCAAAGACAGATAGGTTGTGGGCGCGCACGGGATTGTTCGACGAGGTCAAAGGAAACTAAAGCGATACTCACATGTCAATGTATCGAACTGCTCTGGTAGTCCTCCTGGCGCTCATCACCTTCGCGCACATCTTGGGGTACGTTCCAATATTCGCTGTGGCCGTTCCCGCCGCTGCGGAGAAGGTGCAGCCCAAACCTCTAGCTCCTCGACCCTCTGCTTCTGCCAAAGCACCTTCTGCTAGCGACACCGGAACTCACGAGCTCTCGCGTGCCGACCTCGAAGCCTTTCTCGACGGCTTCGTACCTTATGCACTAAAGAATGCCGACATCGCCGGCCTCACATTGGTAGTCGTGAAAGATGGCCAGATCCTGTTCGAGAAAGGCTATGCATACGCCGATGTGAGGACGAAGCGGGCCATGGATCCGGGTCTCACGCTGATTCGCCCGGGTTCGACTTCAAAGCTTTTCACCTGGACCGCGGTCATGCAACTGGTCGAACAGGGCAAACTTGATCTCGACCGCGATATCAATGACTACCTCGACTTCAAGGTAGACAGCAGTTTTTCGAAGCCGATCACCCTGCGCAATCTGATGACGCACCGTGCGGGTTTCGAAGAGGGCCTTAAGTCGATCCTGGCGTACGACCCTAAGCAGTTCATCACCACTGAAGACTATCTCAAGCATCATCAGCGCCCGACGTTGTTTCCACCCGGAGAAGTTTCCGCTTACTCCAACTACGGCGCTGCTCTCGCCGGCTACATTGTCCAGCGCGTGTCCGGTGAGCCCTTTGAAAGTTACGTCGAACGCCACATCTACGCGCCTCTGGGCATGGCCCGCTCGACCTTCCAGCAGCCGGTGCCGGAGCAGCTCAGGGCAGACCTGTCGCAAGGCTACATAACCGCTTCCGAGCCACCCCGACCCTTCGAGCTGATCATCACCGGGCCCGCAGGCGGCATGAGCACCACCGCCGATGACATGGCGAAGTTCATGATCGCCTACCTACAAGAAGGTCGTTATCAGGAAAATCGCATCCTGAAACCTGAAACCGTGCGCCGGATGTTCGAGCCGGCCGTCCACCAGATCGATGACATAAATGTCATGGCTTTGGGATTTTTTGAGGAAAACCGCAATGGCCATCGCGTTCGCGGGCATGGCGGCGACACCATCGTCTTCCACACCGACTTGGATTTGTTCGTTGACGACGGCGTTGGCATCTTCTTTTCACTCAATAGCCGCGGCGAAAGCGACTCCGTCTATAAAATCCGGCAAGCGCTGTTCGATGCTTTCGCGGATCGCTACTTTCCCAGCAGCGGGCAACCATCCGCGGTTCCAGCTAGCTCGGTCGTGCCTAACGCAAGAGAACATGCCCAGCTCATCGCCGGGAGATATCAAAGCTCGCGGCGAGTCGAGTCTGCGTTCATCAGCGTTCTTTATCTTCTCAGTCAAACGGTAATTAGTGCGAACGACGATGGCACCATCAATGTGCCTACATTCCCCGCGAACAAGCCGAAACGCTACCGTGAAGTCTCTCCTTTCGTCTGGACCGAAGAGGGCGGTCAACGCAAAGTCGCCTTGGTCGGAGAAGGTAGCAGCAGAGCTGTTTACAGCAGCGACGACCCCAGCTCGATTTTGCAGCCGGTACCCGCTTGGAAATCGTCCGTCTGGAATCTCTCGTTACTCTGTGGATCAATCGCGCTGCTGCTGATCGTGGTGGTTATGTGGCCGGTCTCGGCGTTGCTGCGCTGGAAGTATCGCCAGCCTTCGACGCTCGCAGGAAAAGAGCTGTTGGTCACCAGAGTTCTTCGCGTCGCAGCACTGATTGATGTCGTCTACCTTTTGGCCTGGATTGTTCCTCTATCCCCGATTTTGAGCAACCACCTCGAGGCCTACAGTGACAGCCTCGACCTGTACATTCGGCTGTTGCAAATCGGAGGTCTTCTGGTGATTGCGGCCGCCGTGGCGGGCATCTGGGCTGCATGTCAGAAAAGCCAAAAGTGGACTGCTGCGGTTTGGCATGTTCTGAGCGCCGGTGCTTTGGTCGGCATAGTTTGGATCGCGGTCATCACGAAGCTGATCAGCTTCAACCTGAACTATTAGCAAACGGCGAGCGAAAGGGTGCTGTACACATGTGTCGGCGTCCGAATTGGGAGCCCGGGCTGCGGTGTTGCGCGACAAACGCGAGGGACCATATCTGGGACGGTGGATGAGTAGCCTGTCGACGGCATGATCTTTCGCATTTCTATGAGCTGGCGAAATGCCTCTAACCGGTTCCGATCGGCAAACGGGTCGCAGTGGCAAGCACGGTGACGGTAGCGACTGCCTGCGGCCAGATGGAGCCGACGGGGAACGGCAATCTTGAGCGATCCGAACGTACGGGTGAGTACTGCCTGATCGAAGAGTGAACGCGGCTGGGTCATCGCGCAATCGCCGCCCGGCTAGCAGCCCCACCTAGGTGATCTTCGTCACTGCATCGGCAAGCTCGAAGGTGCTAACTTTTAGACCGGTCGCACGGACAGCAGGTGTGTCTCGGGACAGTGCACAACCAGACGAGGATCGCTACAGTGAATGACGTAGCCATCGTAAATGCGGGCACGGCCCCATGTCGTTCCCCATCGGTTGACAAAGCGCTGAGAGAATTGGCGCAAATGCCGCTGACCGAGGCGTGTGTGTCAGGTCTTTGTGACATGTGTCTTTACCAGACAGGCCTCTGCAATATTGTCGGCAAGCACTGGGCGGATTCGCAACCATCCAGGCGTTCAGGCGAATAGAAAATAAATCAGGAGCAATCCAGTGAAGGACGTAGCCATAGTAGGCGCGGGCATGACCCCATGTCGTTCCCGATGGGTTGAAAAGACTTTTTGGGAATTGGCTCAAATGGCGGTCAGTGAGGCGGTTCACGACGCGGGCATCCACATCCAGGAAGTCGACGCCGGCGTGGCGGGAATCTACAACGACATCTTTGAGTTCCAGGCAATTCCCGAGAGTGGATTCCAGGGGATTATTGGGCTTCAAAACAAGCCGTTGATGAGGGTTACCAATGGCGGCGCGACCGGCGCCTATGCCATGCTGGCGGCCCGCAACATGGTCGCGAGTGGACAGCACGATCTCGTGCTTGTCTTGGGCGTGGAAAAGGCGCTCGATTGTTACGATTTTGAAGCCGAGAGCAACACGCCGGCTGTGGTTCAGACTATTGGTTATTCATGGGATCCGTGGTTTGAACGGCCGCTTGGGGCGCATGCCTCGGAGAGTTATGCCGAGGTCATCCAGGCCTACATGGACGAACATCCGGGGGACCTCGCGCCCATGGCGCGCGCCAAGATCGTGGAACTCCTCTGCGAACAGGCGCAAAACAATCCCTACGCGCAGCGCCTCGGCGAGAAAGTGACCGCGGAGCAGGTCCTCCATTCACGCTACGTGGTTTATCCGGTGCGCGTGCTGGAAACCTGCGTATACACGGAGGGGGCGTGCGCGTTGATTTTTGCCTCCTCGGAAATGGCGCTGAAGATCAAAGAGCGTACCGGCCGCGAACCTATTTGGCTGACCGGGGTCGGCGCTGCCAACGAGCCCTACTTCGTGGGCAACGACATCACCCGTTACAAGGTCCTCCATCGTATCTATTCCGACCACGTGGCGACGAAGAAGGCATTGCAGATGGCGGGCATCACCATAGAAGACGTGCAAGTGATCGAATTGCACGACGCTTTCATTCCGCAGTTGATGATCACACTGGCCGAGATGGGCGTGGTGCCGCTGGGGCGGGCCAACGATCTGGTGGAGGAAGGCATCATCCTGCCCGGCGGAAAGCTGTTGGTGAATCCCTCGGGCGGGCTCGTGTTCGGCGGACATTTCGTCGGCGGATCCAACATGATGTCAACCTGGAGCGCCATGCGCGAAATGAGAGCCAGGAATCTTGAACATGGCCTGATTCATGGCACGGGCGCGTCGCTTTCGATGTATGGCGTGGCCATAGTGCTGGAGAGGAGAGCTTGATCATGGCACACACAGGAAAAGTAGTGGCTTCCGCGAAAAGCAAAACCAAGCCGGTGATCTCCCCTGCGATGCTCCCCATGGAAGGGATCACCGATGTCCAGGGAGTGGACGGCACGTACCTCCAGCGGAACGACGTGATGTTCACGGCCATGAAGCACACGCAGGGCGAATTCTCGGATTTCTTCCGGGCGCTGCGCGACGAGGGCAAAGTGTTTGGCCATCGTTGTCCCGAGTGCCGGCACCTGATTATCCCGCCGTTCATGCGGCGCTGCCCGGCATGTAATTTCGTGGAGATGAAAAAGGAGTACGTAAACGACACTGGCGTCATGGTCGCGACGCCGGTTATCACCGTTTTTGCGCCCAGCCGTTTTAAGGGCCAGGAACCGTTCGGTACCGGCCGGGTGTTTCTTGAAACAGCGGACGGCAAACTCAGTGATACTGCGATGTTGGTTCGCGTCCGCACCACGCGGGGAACCATACGGCCGGGGATCTATAAGAAAGGCACACCGGTCAAAATCGCCTTCTGCGATTCACGACAAGGCGAGATGCTGGACATCTTTGCCGTGCCCCAGAATGAACTGACGCCGCAACAACTCGCCAAGAGTCCGCTTTTCGAGAGCGAGATAGAGTGGGGGCGGCTCTCGGAGATGGAACTTGACAAACCCACTGCTCAACTGCAGAAAACCTTGCAGGAAGTGAGAGTACATTTCCAGAAACTTGCTGCAATGATCCCCCACAGCCCACGAGCAACGGCCAATCTTGCCAACTGGCGCCGCACGGTTACTGTCCGCACGGGCGGCGGGACGTTCGGTTTAGTGGTAAACAAGGGGAAATTGCAGGTGCGGAAGGAAGGCGTGAAGGATCCGGATCTAGTCGTGGCAGTGCAAGATCCATCCATTCTGCTCGCATGGCTGCGTGACAGTACTGAGCCAGTGGGGGACAGTGTGAAGAGCCCTGCGTTAACGGATTTGGTTATTGAAGGGACCGTCGTGCTCAACAAACCCGAACTGGAGACGATTACGCGTCTGGATCGCGTTCCTCGCTCGCTTCGTCGGGACAATGTGGTGGTAGCACGGTCACCCAAGGCCAAGCAGGAAACACCTTGCTGACACGTGTCCTTCCGTGCACCTTGGCTGGCAACTCGGATACCCGGAATTCTATTTCGGCGAAGCGTTTACCGGAATGCACGCGGCGGCGGAACAGGAAGACAAGACCGAAAAGAGCGTTGTCACACCGGGGCCACTTCCTCCGGCGCGCGAACTGCTGGCGGAGTTGCTGCTTGATTTGAACCGTCCCTCGGAAGCATTTAAGGAATTTGAAGCGACGCTGACTAAGGAGCCAAACCGCTTTCGCTCGCTGTACGGGGCAGCTAAAGCGGCCAAGCTGGCCGGCGATCGTTCAACGGCGCAGACATATTTCCGAAGGTTGCTTAAGGTTGCGGAGCGCGCCGATAAGCCTGAGCGCCGGGAAATGGCCGAGGCGCGTAGCGGAGCGCAACCAGAATAGCAGCTGTCCGAATTACGGTTGATGACGATCAAGTTCGGCTCTTCGCCGAAAATGCCGATTAGTACCGAGAAGCTAGCATCAAGGGATCATCGCCTGGCACCGGCTCCGGATTGCCGCCGTCATGCCGACTTGAACGAAGCCGCGGCGGCGGCGGACGCATTCGCGTGTTCCTGATCCGACATGGTGGAGGTGCCTTGAGCTAGTTTGTGTCGCAGAGGAGGAACTCTCTGTGACCCATCTACGTCAGCTCATGATTGAGGAGTTGCAGCGCCGCAACTACGCTGAGTCCACCATTCGCTCGTACCTACACAGTGTCGAGCACTTCAGCCGATACTTCCGGCGCCGTCCCGACCAGCTTGGCCCCGAGCACATTCGCCAGTATCAGGCGGCGCTCTTCACTAAGTTGAAGTTCAGCCCGAACACCGTAACCCTGCGGCTTGCTGCTTTACGCTTCTTCTATATTCAGGTGTTGAAAAGAGGCTGGAGCATCGCAGAGACGCCCTATCCGAAGAAGGTTTTTCACCTTCCGGAGATACTCAGCCAGGAGCAGGTCGCACGTCTGATCGACGCGGCAGAGTTTCCCTTTCATCGCATCCTGCTGATGACGCTCTATGCCACGGGCGCACGTCGCGCAGAAGTGGCGCACCTGAAGATCAGCGATATCGATAGCCAACGGATGGTCATTCATATCCGGGGAGGCAAGGGGCGCAAGGATCGCGATGTCATGCTGAGTCCGAAGCTGCTCGATGCGCTGCGCGTCTACTGGCGCGGACTCAGACGCAAGCCCACCGACTGGCTGTTTCCCGGCAACCGATGGCATACGGCAAGTTATCCCGTCACCACCAAAGTCCTTTGGACTGCCTGTCAGAACGCCGCCGAACGCGCCGGCCTCGCGCACAAACAGATTCATCCTCATACGCTACGCCACTGTTTTGCCACCCATCTACTCGAAGCCGGCGCCGACCTGCGGACCATCCAGATGCTTCTGGGACATCGCGACCTTGAGGAAACGACGATTCATCTGCATCTCTCCCGGCGACATCTCAGCGCCACGGGTAGTCCGCTGGATGCACTCACGATTCACGAACAAGGAGAGCAGACACAGAGCGTATGAACCGGCCTCCTATGGAGGTGGCCGACATCGTTCGTTGTGCGGGTCAGTCGTTTGTTGAGCGCAGTCGAAGGTGGATGAATTGGCAACATCAGAAGGTCTTGCTGGCCATTGCTCGTTGCCGCACCGCCGCGCTAGGCGGACACCGTGATCGCTG
>PKUV01000010.1 GCA_003131315.1 Acidobacteriaceae bacterium | reverse complement strand
CGCGCATCCGACTCCTGTCCCGACTTACCCGATCCCGGCAACCAATTGATTCTGTTCGACTTTTAACCGGACAGTAGTGTTCCAACAACTTAGAGACCGCCGGGGACCGACTCGGTACGTGTAAGTACGGCCAAGACGGGATTCTTACAGGTGATTTTACAGGTGTGATTTTCCGCTAGTAATTCCTTCCCGACCTGCGTAGGGTCAAACCCAAAATTTTCAACGACTTTGTAAGTATTAGGTAGCAGATAACTAACCCACGCCCATACCAATTACCCACTGGCGAGCCTGGGGCAGCCCCCTACACAGACTAAGCGGTCTCGAGATGGAAAATAGGATTGACCCCTACAGCTCCCGCGAGGAGCCGCTGCTGCTCGGCCTCCGTGATGGGTTGGAAATCCTGACCGATGTCCATCCCCAGCCGGAAGTATCTCTCATCGCCGGGAGGAATTGCGGCCGTGACCGGCTGTGATAGCGTCCAGCGCAGACCCAAAGCGGCTTCTTCCGGGAAGGCCGCCGGTTCGTACCAGCACTTAGGATGGGGGTGGCCACTCTTTTCGGAGGCAGGCCAGGTTGTTTTGGCCATCCCTTTCAAGGCCAGGACGCCCATTTCCTTCTGCCGGGCCTTCTGGAGCACTTGCGGTCCAAAATTGGCCTGGGAGTAAAGGACAAAGTTAAGCGGGAACAGAATCGTGTCGAAGTGATAGCGATCCATTGCGGAAAGAGCCACTTCCACCGAGTGAGCCGAGAAACCAATGAAACGCAGCTTGCCCGCCTTTTTGGCTGCCTCGAAGGTTTCCATGGCGCCGTTGCGACCGAAGATCTGTTCAAGGTCTGACATCTTCGACAGCGCGTGAAATTGGTAGAGATCCACGTGGTCGGTGCGGAGCAGCCGCAGAGACTCGTCCAGCAACTTGGCAGCACCGTCCCTGGTCCAGTCTTCTTGCTTGCAAGCCAGGAAGACCTTGTTGCGGTAGGGTTCGAGCGCCAGCCCCAGGCGTTCCTGCGCATTGCCATAGGTGGGCGCCACGTCAAAGTAGTTGATCCCCCGGTCCACTGCTTCCGCTACGATATTGCTGGCAAATGACGGGCTGTTTTCCATGACCACGATGCCCGCGAAGCCGATGATGGAAAGTTCCTCGCCGGTCTTGCCTAACTTCCTTTTCGGAATCGGCTTTGCGCTGCTGCCAGCTTGCTCCGCCTGCGCGACGGGTTCGAGCATCTTGGCCGAGCTTACCAAACCCGCCGCCGTTCCCATCTTTAAGAACTCACGCCTTTCCATGGCAACCCCTTTCAGCACGGATTTCCTTCTTGATCTCGAAAACGGCACCATAGTACACCCGTCTCGCCTGCTCGCGACGTTGTGAAACGATTTTCATCAGGTATTGGGCTGCGCGGTTCAGTTCACAGTCGCCCCACCGCAGCACTTCTTGTATTTCTTCCCGGAGCCGCAAGGACACGGGGCGTTCCGCCCAACCTTGGGAGTGCTGCGCCAATTCACCGCGTCTCCCGATCCAGCCATTTCTCCACCCGCGCCGGACGCCACTCTTCCAGTGCCCGCAACAACTCCGCCGCCGACTCCCTCGCTAGCACCAGACTCCGGTTTTCTGCCTTCAGAAATCGCTCCTCCACCGCATGGTCGAACATCGCCAGCAGCGGCGAGTAGTATCCCAGCACGTTCAGGATGCCGCAGGGATTTGCATGCAGCCCGAGTTGTGCCCACGTGACTATTTCGCAAAATTCTTCAAGCGTTCCGAATCCGCCCGGCAAGGCGATGAACGCATCGGACAGGTCTGCCATGAGCGCCTTGCGCTCGTGCATGGAGCGCACAACGTGGAGTTTGGTGAGCCCGTTGTGCCCGACCTCCTTTGCCATCAGGTTTTCTGGAATCACTCCCACGACTTCGCCGCCCGCCTTGAGAACGGTGTCCGCCAGCACACCCATCAGACCCACATGGGTGCCGCCGTACACCAATCCAATGTTGCTTCGCACCAATTCCGTGCCCATCTCCTCGGCGGCAGCGCGGTACTCGGGGCGGCTCCCCGGACTGGAACCGCAGAAAACGCAGATACGTTTCATGCAGCTATTCTAAGTCTCGCTTCCACAACGAAAGCCCTCGACGGCGGTCGGGAGTCGGGGCATGTCGTTGCGGGGTGATCCTGCTACTTCTTCGGGTAGCCGACCGACTGCGCCAAGATGATCTTCTGCTGCGGCTGCAACTTCAGGGTCTTGGCAAGCGCGGGCTTATCGACGCTCGCCCGCACCACCGTGGCTAGACCCTCGGAGGCGCAATACAGGTAAACATTCTGTGCGATGAATCCCACATCGGCGGCGGTATACATCTCAGCTTCCGAAGAAGCCGCAGTGTCAGTCTTCGAAAGATCGGAAACATAAACTAGGTTTACAGCCGCATCCTTGACGAAGGACTGCGTGCCAGTAGCCGCCCGGAAGTCGCCCGCCACCACGGGCTCTAATACGGTCGCCTTGGCATCGTAGACATACACGCCTGCGGGAGTTGCCACGTAGATGCTGACTTCCTGCCAGTTCATGGCGGAAGGCGCAGTACGACGCCCATCGGGTCGGTTGATTCCGAAAGCCGCCCAGAGCAAGTTCGAAAGCGTCTGCTCTGAGAGCGTACCTGAACCGAACTCGCGAGTCGATTTACGATCCTTAAGAACCTCCATCAGAGGGCGTCCCCCTGTCGTCTGCGGCGGCGGAAGCTGGACAGGCTTGAGCGCCTGCGCTGCTGAGATAGTGGAGAAACAGATTGTCACCAGCGCAAGCGCAAGTACGAACGGTGCTTTGTGTTTCATCAGAGAGTTCCTTCCGAATGTTTTCAGCCAATATTCTCGGCTTCTTTGGCTATTCCTACTGTAGACCTGGAGATTGCCCGGAACTCCG
>PKUV01000130.1 GCA_003131315.1 Acidobacteriaceae bacterium | reverse complement strand
CAGTTCGAACCGCCGATTCCTTGATGGCGATCTGAGTTCGCGAGCGCGATATTCACAGTTATTTATGCGGCTGTGGACGCATTGCAGCAGAGTTCATGGCATACTCCGTCTATGGTTGCCGCGCGCACAACGCTGCCCGATCTGAACACGCTGGATCGGGACGTGTTGCAGGCGATACTGCTGACGACCCACGAAGAACTTATCGCGACCCATGAGCAGTTACTCGTCAAGAATGAGCAGGTGCTCATCAAGGAAGAGCAGTTACTGTCGCGTGCCCACGAGATCGAACACCTGAAGCTGCCGATCGCCAAGCTGCGGCGCATGCAGTTCGGCCGCAAGTCGGAGAGGGTCGAGCGGCAGATCGAGCAACTCGAACTCAAGCTTGAAGACTTCGAAGCCAATCGCGTCGAGCCCCCACCGCAGCCTGCGAGTGAACCTTGCGCGTCAGAACCTGCCCCGGCCCCGAAGAAGCGCCGTCCACTCCCCGATCATCTGCCGCGCGAGACCAGGACACACGAGCCGGCGGAACAAGCCTGCCCGGAATGCGGCGGTAAGTTGCGCAAGCTCGGCGAAGATGTCTCCGAGATTCTTGAGTATGTTCCGGCCAGCTTCAAGGTCATCCGCCACGTGCGTCCGAAGCTGTGCTGCACGGGATGCGACAAGATCGTGCAAGCTCCGGCGCCCAGCCGCCCCATCGATCGTGGCCTGGCCGGTTTCGGGCTGCTGGCCCATGTGCTCACCTCGAAATTTGTGGATCACTTGCCGTTGTATCGCCAGTCGGAGATCTACGCCCGCGAAGGAGTCGAGTTAGATCGCTCGACGTTGGCTAAGTGGGTCGACGAGGCCAGCCACTTACTCGAACCGTTGGTCGAGGCGCTGCGCCGCTACGTGATGTCGGCCGACAAGCTGCACGGCGACGACACGCCGGTTCCGGTGCTGGCTCCNNTTCCGCGGCATTCTGCAGGCCGACGCTTACTCCGGCTTCAACAAGCTCTACGAGGACGGCTCGATCCAGGAAGCACCCTGTCTCGCACATATCCGCCGCAAGTTCTACGACCTGATGGAAGCGCACCGCTCGCCGATCGCCACCGAAGCGGTGGAGCGCATCGGGGCGTTGTATGAGATCGAGAAGGAAATCCGCGGGCGGCCTCCCGATGAGCGACGCGAAGTTCGCAACAAGCGCGCGCGGCCACTGCTGGATGCGATGCGCGCGTGGCTGGAAACATCTTTGTCGAAACTTTCGCGGAAGTCGGATACCTCGGCGGCGATCCACTGCGAGGCAGCGTCATTTGGGTCCGCAAGTTGCGACTGGCGGCGGGCGGCGAGAGAGGCTGCTGCGTGGGGGTCATCGCTGATGCCAACGCTCTCCCACACCTGTTTGCCGCCGATCCTGTAACGCAAATAGTAGCTGCCCTCAGGATGAGGCTCAGGCGTGCCTTTGACGAGGCACCAGTGGGGACGGAGACGCTTCTTGGACTCCCCAGATTGCAGGACAGTAGGGTTGGGAGCCGTCGGTGAGACGGATGCGGATGTATACGGAGACTTTCTGTAGCTTTTTGGCCATTTCTGATTTCCACTTCTGTCTAGTACCCAGAAAGTCGTGGAAATCAGTGATTATTGTTGTAGTTTTTTCCGTCTCTCGATAAGCCCTTTAGTCTTTAGGGCTTAGAAAAACTGGCGGAGAGGGAGGGATTCGAACCCCCGATACCCTTTCGGGTATGCCGGTTTTCAAGACCGGAGCCATCAACCACTCGGCCACCTCTCCGGCTCCTACAGTTTTACTACAGCCTGCGGATTTCTCGGTTCTTGATATGCGGGAAAAATGCAGGCGCGATAGCAAGCGACGGCAAGAGCCGCGCAACCTCAAGTTGTGTACGATGGAGAGCACTCTTCGGAGATCGCGATTGAACCGGCGTTGGCGGTGCGTGAGTCGACTGGCCGGGCGCCGAAACGATGACCACTGCGACTGGAAATTCAATCGGGGAAACTGAACCGAAAGGATGATTGATCCTATGAGAACAAGTGTGGTGTTTCCGCTGCGCGCGCTTTTCGGCTTGGCTCTGGCGATGGGATGGTTGTCCGTCCTGGCGCAAGGCGATGACGGTGCACAACGTTGGGTTACGACGTGGACCACGGCGAACGCGGCCAGCGACTCGCCCACAGCTTTCTCCAATCGAACGATCCGCGAGGTTGTGCATACCACGATCGGTGGCGGCGCGGTTCGGATCCGGCTGTCGAATACTTTCGGCTCGCGTCCGATTCGGTTGGACGCGGTCTTCATCGGGCTGCAAAAAGACGGAGCGACTTTGCTTCCCCGGTCGAATCATGAGGTGACCTTTGGCGGCAGCCGATTGATCGCGATTCCTGAAGGCGCGGAGGTTTTGAGCGATCCAGTTTCTTTTTCCGTGGGGCCGGGGCAGAATCTGGCGATCAGTCTGTTTACGGCGGCCGAGACTGGGCCAGCCACGGTTCACGGGTCTGCGTTTCAAACCAACTACGTTTCCGGCGCGGGCAACTTCGCGGCTGAGGAAGGCGCGAAGGCCTTCGCGAAGACGACGGAATCGTGGTACTTCCTGAGCGCGGTGGAAGTGCTGGCGCCCGCCCGTGTGAAAGGCGCGGTGGTTGCGCTCGGGGACTCCATTACCGATGGCGCATCTTCCCGGCCCGATAAGAACGAGCGCTGGACGGACGTGCTGGCCCGGCGCCTGCTCGCCAGTCACACTGAGATTGCCGTGCTGAATGCGGGCATCGGCGGCAACCGGGTGCTGACTACTTCGCCCTGCTGGGGACAGAACGCGCTGGCCAGGCTGGGACGCGACGTTTTGGCGCAGGCTGGGATTGAGGCGGTGATTCTGTTCGAAGGCACCAACGACATTGGTCAGCCAGACACACTGGCATTGGAAACGAATCCTTGTCTCAGCCGCACGCAAGTAACGGCGGATGAAATCATCGTGGGATACAAACAGATCATCGCTCGGACGCACGCCAGGGGCCTCAAGATTTTCGGCGCGACCATTCTTCCCTATCAGGGCTGTGGTAACTGGACCGCAATGGGTGAGGCGAAGCGCGTGGCGGTGAACCAGTGGATTCGAACTACGGGGACTTTCGACGGGGCCATCGATTTTGACGCCGCCCTGCGCGACCCGTCGACTCCTGCCCGCTTGGCTCCTCAGTATGACAGTGGGGATCATTTGCATCCCGGGCCGGCGGGGCATGAGGCGATGGGGAATGCTGTAGATCTGGCGTTGTTCCGCTGAACTGCAAAAAACGCGGACAAAGCCTGCCTGAGCGAAATCGAAGGGAGTGTTCGCGCCACACTGGAAGCCGTAAATCAAAAGAGTAGCGCGGCTACATGGATTTGAGGATGGATCGCCACGCGCTACTTCGTTCCGTTTGGATACACCAGTATCTTGCTGGCTTCGCCCGTTTTTAGGCGGGCCATGGCTTTGGAAAAATCTTTCATCGGGATGCGGTCGGTGATTACGGGGTGAAGATCGAGGCGTCCGCTCTTGAGCAGGGCGGTCATCTGGTACCAGGTCTGGTACATGCGGCGGCCGTTGATGCCTTGAATGGTGAGGCCTTTGAAGATGATGTCTTCGGAGAAATTGAGCGGGATGGGTTTCGACGTGAGGCCGAGGAGCGAGATGCGTCCGCCGCGCCGGACGATGTCGAAGGCGGTTCGGATGGCGTCGGGATGGCCTGCCATTTCGAGGACCACGTCCACGCCGAGGCCTCCAGTTTTGTCGGCGACGACAGCACGGACGTCTTCTTTGGACGGATCGAGCGCGTAGTCGGCGTTCATCCTAGTCGCGAGCCTGCGCCGGTGTTCATTGACTTCGATCGCGAAGATGGTGGTTGCGCCTACGGCTCGCGCCACTGCGATCGCGAACAGTCCGATCGGGCCGCAGCCGGTGATGGCTACAGTTTTCGCGGCGATTTCTCCGGCCAGCACAGTGTGCACGGCGTTGCCCAGCGGATCGAGAATGGAAGCGTACTCCTGCGGGATCGCCGGATCGAGTTTCCAGATATTCGACTCGGGGATGACGACGTACTCGGCGAAAGCCCCGTCGGAGTCGACGCCGATAATTTTCACGTTCTGGCAGATGTGGGCTTCGCCGGTGCGGCACTGCAGGCACTTGCCGCAGGCCACGTGCATTTCGGCGGATACGAAATCGCCTTCCTTGACGCTGGTGACTTCATCGCCGAAGGCGACCACCTCGCCGCAGAATTCGTGTCCGGGGATCAGCGGCGGGTGAATGCGTCCCTGGGCCCAGCGGTCCCATTCATAGATGTGCAGGTCGGTGCCGCAGATGGATGCGACTTTGACTTTGACGAGGACGTCGGTGCGTCCGTAGCCGGGAATTTTGACTTCGCGGATTTCCGCGCCCGGCGCGGCTTCCGGCTTGACCACTGCGAACATGGTGCTGGGCATGGAAGCCCCCTTATAAGTACAGAATTAGAAGAGCAAACCACTCATTCTACACCGTCGAAACTGAAGGCACTTTGAACCAACTGCGTCGATCTACGTCTTGATATCAGAGAGGACTCATGGCGGATGGTGAACTGGAAAACTCAACTTTCAACTCCAACCGGATGCCGCCAATCCGCTTGGCAACCAAGTTATAGACCCAGGCGGTGAACGCTCCCATAACAAACCCCATGACTCCGTAAAAGATTGGGGCGAGAATCGCGAGAAACAACATCGCAACTCCCGGGAAAGACGCAGAATCTCGTCCGAATAGCAGACTGCCGATCCCACCCCACAGCAAGAACGGCAGGAAAATCAGTCCGAGACAGCCGTAAATGGCGCCCATTATCTTGGCGCAAGACCAGACATCGACTGAGCGCAGCGAATACATGGTGTTCCTTTCGCAATGACGCCCACTAATCTACACGATTGCAGCCTCGCAGGCGACGCGGAATCCATAGTCCGCGTACTGGAACTCCGGTGGAATGCTGGAGCGAGCCGCGCAGCGCGACATCTTGACGTGGTGACGCCATGAGCCGCCTCGGGAAGCGCGCCGCTCGCCGGTTTCAGGGCCGCGTGGATTGCGCTCGGGCGACACCGCATAGTAGGCGGGCGCGTACCAGTCGCTGCACCACTCGTGCACGTTGTCGCACATGTTGTAGAGGCCGTACGCGTTGGATTCGGCGCGGCCGACCAGCTCGGGGCCCGACTTCCAATGGGTCTTGCAACGATCGGCGTAGCCGGGCAGCGACTGCGGAGGCGTATCGCCCCAGGGGAACAGTGCGCCGTCGCGGCCTCCGCGAGCCGCGCGCTCCCACTCGGCCTCAGTAGGCAGGCGGAACTTTCTGCCGGTGCTTGCGCTGAGCCACTCGCAGTAACGCGTCGTCTCGTGCCACGACACTCCGACAACGGGCTGCTCGGGATGGTTGAACGCAGGGTCGCTCCAGAACGGCGGCGCAAGAAATGCGGTATCGCGCAGGAAGCGCCCGTAGTCGGTATTGGTGACCTGGCGGGCGGCGAGCAGAAATTCGTCAACCCAGACGCGATGCATCGGCTTCTCGTTGTCCTGCCCGGTGTAGCAGCCCATGAGGAACCATCCCGCGGGGATGCGAATGAACGCGGGAACGTATTCTTGGGCTCGGGATCGTGAGAGCAGCAGCGCCGGTTCCGTCGGGTCCATGGTGTCAGAGCGCCCGCAGCGCGCGGACGACGTCTTCGATCTTATTCTCCTGAAACAAGCGGATGGCGGCGACGCCGGCCGCTCCGGCATTCAGGCACGATGCAGCGTTCTCTATCGTGACGCCGCCGAGAGCGAGGACGCGGACGCGGATCTTCGCCCGGCAGGCTTCCCGCAAGGCGGCGAGGCCCGCGGGTTGTATTCCGGGAGCGTCTTTTTTTTCAAATACTGGAGCGAAGACGGCGAAGTCGGCGGCCTCGGACTCGGCGCGGAAGATATCGGCGGCAGTGTGGCAGGAAGCGGCCACCAGGAAGTGGTCAGTGGTCAGTGGCCGGTGGGCAGAAAGTTCCAACACACGTCGCACTTCATGAGGTGCGACATCGTCTGCCCGCAGATGAACGCCGTCGGCTCCCGCGGCAAGCGCGACGTCCGTGCGGGAGTTGATGAGGACACGAGTTCTCAGTTCTCGGTTCTCAGTTCTCAGTGGAGTGCTGTTGCGCACGGCACTTAGGACGTCCCGTGCCAGCATTTCCAGTTCTCTCGTGCTTAGATCTTTTTCGCGGAGCTGGATGTAGTCGACGCGGGCACACACGGCTTCGGCGACTTTGGCGAGCAGGGCGCGGCGGCGGGCGTGTTCGTCGCCGCGAAACTGGCTTCGGTCGGTGATGTAATAGAGCAGACAGCCGTCAGCCATCAGCTCTCAGCGTACTACGAGTGTGGCGCGGACACTCCTGTCCGCGAGACGGTGGCACCAGACACCTGAAAAGGCCGCGGACAAGAGTGTCCGCGCTACACGGGCCTTACTGTTGACTGGTGAACAACTTCAAATTCTCAGCTTTCCAGCGCATCGCGGCGTAAATGCGATTGCGTCCGCTGGGGTGATCGAAAAAAATCCACTCCTCGATGGGGCCGGGATTCATCTTGCGGTATTCGCCCAGATGGATATCCGCCTGGACCTCGCCGTCGGGCCGCCGGCTCGTGTTCAATCCGTACATGTCGGCTTCGTATTCCTGAGTGCGGCTGTAGGTGTTCATGACGGGAGTGATGACGAACCCAAAGATGGAGACCAGCAGCACCACGAGCGGAAGAACGGCCGTGTCACCCACGCCCCGAATCTGCCACTTCTCGCCCCAGCGCTGGAGCGTCCAGTCGAGTGCCCAGCGCAAGTAGGCGAAGGCCACCACCGTAACGATGAAGAAAAACAGGATGCCATTGTAGATATGGTGCATAACGTAGTGCCCCATCTCGTGTCCCATGACCGCCTGAATTTCTTCCGGTGAGCCGCGGCGCAAGAGGTTGTCATTGAGGGTGATGCGCATCGTATTCGCGAAGCCGCTGACATTGGCGCTTATCCGCGTCGTCTGCCGCGAAGCATCGATCTGGTACACATCTTTGGCGGGGATTCCGTTGGCCCGCGCCATGCTCAGGATGGGGTCGACAATCTTCGGATCGTCGAGGCGCGTGACCTTATTGAAGATGGGAACTATGTAGACCGGCGCGATCAGCGCGGCGAAGATCAAGAACATCGTGGTCACGACCGCGCCCCAGATCCACCAGGTTCGCGGGAGGCGGCGGACAACGCCGAACAGCAGCATCGCAAGCAGGCCGCCCAGCACTGCTGCCACCCCGAGACCCTTCATCTGATCTCCCATCCAGGGGCCAAAGCTCTGCGTGGCGAGTCCGTATTTGTGTTCGCGGAAATACTCCTCGTAAACCGTGAGCGGGAAAACAAGGATGGTGGTGAGAACGAGGTATTGCAACCAGTACACCAACGTGTGCACCGGCTTGAAGCGAGTGACCCGCTCCGCCAGATCCCGCATGCGGGCGGACCATCGCAGATTCAGTAGCAGCAGCGCGACTATGGCTCCATAGAGAAAGTCCCAAAGAATCATCCAGTAGCCGCCCTCGAAATAGGCGTCGGAACGGGCCGTCTTGTCGGCAGGAATCTGCGCGAGATAAGCGTTGGTGGCTGCAGTGGCATCAAAGTGCGGCGTGGCCTGTGCCTCCGCGGGAACATGAACCACGGATGGCATCTGGTTCGCGGCTGGTGGTTGAGCGAGCGCGGAAGTTGCGAGGAAAGTTGCGCAGAAAAAGATCAGGCAACAGAGTGCTGTCGCCAAGCCTGTTCTTGAGGGCATCTTGTTTTTCTCCGGAAACGCTGACCCGTAGAAGTGTATACGGAGTCAGGCTGTCGGAAGTTCAATCTTGAGCAGGCGCAAGGACGTCCGCCTGTAGAGACGGGGCTTGCCGCGTCTCTACGGGACATCAGACGCCGCTTAGGGGTCGGGCGTCGAGATCGGGCTACGGTCGCGTCTTGGCGATTTCGGGGACGGCCGCCTCGCCGGTGCGCTTGGGTTGTTGCGGGCCGAGATGGTACTTGGTCAATCCTTCCTTCAGGAACTCGAAACTTTCTTCTGGCGAATCGGCCATCTTGAACAGTTCGAGGTCTTCTGGTGAGATGACGCCGGCGTCGACCATGGCTTCGAAATTGACGATCTTCTTCCAGTACTCGCTGCCATAGATGACGATGACAATTTTCTTGGCCAGTTTCTCCGTCTGGGCGAGAGTGACGATTTCAAAAAATTCGTCGAGCGTGCCAAAGCCACCGGGAAAGATCACCAGCGCTTTGGCCAGATATGCGAACCAGAACTTACGCATGAAAAAGTAATGGAACTCAAAGTTGAGCGAAGGCGTGATGTAGGGGTTCGGATTCTGCTCAAAGGGCAGGTTGATGTTGAGGCCGATAGTTTTTCCTCCGGCTTCGTGGGCGCCGAGATTTGCCGCTTCCATGATGCCCGGGCCGCCGCCGGTGGTGACCACAAAGCGGTGGCGCTTGGCGGGGATCTGGGTGGACCATTCGGTCAGCAGCTGGGCAAGCCGGCGCGCGTCCTCGTAGTAGCGAGCCATGTCAACGGCGGCCTCGGCGCGCTTCATATCCCTGGCTTGCTGCGTCGCCGAGACTTGAGTGCCGTTGCCGCGGACTTCGGTCAGACGGTTGCTAGCGTTGTCGTGGCTGTGGATACGGGCGGAGCCAAAGAAGACGACCGTGTCCTGGATCTGCTCGCGGCGGAAGCGCGCGAGCGGCTCGCTGTACTCGGACAGCAGGCGCAGAATTCTGCCGTCAGGACTGTTGAGAAACGGTTCGTTCTGATACGCGAGGGGAGCGGGCTTGAGTTTTTGATCAGTCATAGTTATTGAGGCATTGAATCATTGAGACATTGAATCATTGGGCATCGATTTAATGATTCAATATCCTCATTCTTCTCGATATTGAATAGCCTCCCAAAATCCGATCCACACATTGAGCACGCCCAAGCCGGTCGAGAGGCCGCGCGCGAAGCCGCTGGCTACCACAGCGCGAAGCGTGGGATACGGGAGGAGCAGAGGGTTGTCGGACCACTCGGGACGCCAGGGCAGAATCATGAGCATCACCCCAAGCGTCGCGCACAAAAACACGAACAGAAGCACTCCGATGCGGCGGAGCCACAGACGCGCGACCGAAGGCGAGGGCCTGGAAACGGAAACTGGCACTGGAACGAGCGGGACTGATGTTTCCGCCGGGGATTTGAGTTCCCCGACACTGGTGGAGTCGCTGGCAAAGGGTAGCTTGGGATCGGAAATCATTGCACGCGTCGTTGTGGGGTGGGCGCGGGATCGGGTCGCATCCCCAGCGCAAATTTCGAACCCACCTGGTGCATTCTACGACTTCAGAGCCTGAATGCGCTCGGCCACGTCGCGGTAATCGATATTCGCGCCGTACACGTCGGTGAAATGACGCAGTGCCGCGGGCTTGTCCAGGGCAGTTTCGCAGGCCAACCCCAGCTCATAGTTGATGGCAAGGCGCGCTTCGTTATCGAGTCCGGGGATGTGAAGCGCCTTTTCATACCAGCGGATGGCGGCTTCAGGAACTCCTTTATCGAGGAAGCACTGGGCCAGCCAGGTGTAGGTCTGGACGGGCTGCGAAAATGCTTTGCCGTGATCGATCGCGTTACAGACTTTCTGCAATTCGGCGATGGCTTCGTCGAGCAGACCCATTTCGCGGAAGGCAACGCCCAGGTTGTAATGCGTTTCCGGATCGTCATCGCCGGCAACAACCTCTTCTTCGAGTTCCTGTTTCAACTCGCCGAACATTTCCGAAAGATCGACGCTGTCGGAGGGATGCATGGCCTGGGCTCCGGCTCCCAAGGGGCGCACGGGGGTAGGGCTGTAGCTCATGGCAGGAGCGGCGGCGGTTGCGGCGCCTCCCGCCGATGCTGCTATCGCGGGCATGGCCGCTGGGGCCGCCGGAATTTCAATTCCGAGGTGTGCCACGGGCTCGGGTTCCGGCTCGGGCGTTCTGGCTGCTGCCGCCGCGGCGCGCTGCCGCGCTGGCGCGACCGGCCAGCCCGGCAACGGCTGGGTGTCGGGTGGCAGAATTACCGGCAAATGATCAGCGGGCGCCGTCGCTTCCGGGAAGGTATCGCCGAGCGAAGCTTCCAGATCTGCGACAAACTCGGTCAGCTCGCTTGCCTCGGCGTGCTCGGCTTCTGCGTGAGCGGGTTCGGCGTGTGCCGGTTCAGGCGCGAGTTCTGCCGGAGCCGCGTTGTGGACTACGTTGTGGATCTCGTGGTCGTAACCGGCCATCAGATCGGCCGAGGCGGCGATCTCGGACCCGTCCTGCGTCTCCATTTCAACTTCGAAATCCGCGGGCTCGTCGGCGTCGATCTCCGTGATTTCCGGTTCCGGCTCGGCCGGCGGCTGACTGCCGGATTCGATGGCAGCGCGCAACGGTTCGAGAATGCGGGCATCGCTGGTCAGGGATTCGAGCTTCTCGATCCCGGCGCGGGCCTGGTCCGTCATGAAGTGCTCGAGATAGAAACGGATTTCTTCGACCGTCTCGGCGATCTCGGGATTGCTGGAAGCATCGGCCTCGACGGTGGACGACGGTTCTGCGGCCGGAGCGTGCTCGTCGACGGAAAGAGAGTGCTCCCACTCGGAGGAGAGGTCGGAGGAAAGATCGTGCGCGTCGGAGGGCGCGCGCACCGCCAATTCCTGGATGGCGAGTTCCGAATGCGCGGCAGCGGCAATTTCGTGATCGGAAGCCGCGGGCGCCGCCATCGGCCAGGGCGCGGGCGAAGCTGCCGCAGCGGCGCGGGCCGCGAGCGGAGCGGCGACCGATGAAGCGATGGCAGGAGAAGCGATCGCCGATGAAGCGGCAGTCGCCGGAGTGGCAGTCGCTGAAGTGGCAGTCGATGGAGCGGCTTCCGCGTTCTGCTCGTAGCGCGCGGCCAATTCTCCGTAGCGCACGGCTTCATCCGGGTAGCCCGCATCGTGGTACACGCTTTCCAGTGTGCGGCAGCAGACGGCGGCTTCGGTAAAACGCTGGAAGCGGGTATGAAGCGCGGCCAGGCGCTGGTTCAGGCGCGCGTCGCGCGGCGCCTGAGGCAGAGCGCCCAGCAGAGGTACGACAGCCTTGTCCGGAAGATTGTAAGAAAGGAACAGGTCCGCATCGGTGACCGCGGAGCGCAGTGCGATCGCGACGTGGTCGGGATAAGACTGATCGATGACCGGCGCGGTCGCTTCCAACTCCTCCACGATGACCGCCCCTTCTTCGGCGGTGATCCCGATGGCGGGCGATGCTCCCTCCATGCGCCCCACCACCTGCTGATAGTTCTGCATGTGCAGCTGGTTCTGGGGCTCGGTGGTGGCCAGCATCTGGTACAGGTCGCGAGCGCGGGCCAGGTTCCCGTCCTTGACGGAGGAGTGAGCCAGAAGCTCGGTGACTTCGTTGACGTGGGTGCTCTCGCCGGCTTTGTTCAGCAACTGCATCAGCGCGTCCAGTGCGCCCGAATCGTCGCGCACATGGGTGATCATGGAATGCAGGCTGGCCAGCAGTTTGGTCGAGTCGGTCGCCAGCAGGCGATCGGCGTGCCGGGTGTAAACGTCGAGCGCCTCGTGATACTGACCGAGGCGGGCGCAACCCTCCGCCAGCAGAAATAGCCCCTCGGGATCGTTGTGCACCGTGAGCAGCTTCTCGGCGATCGGGGCAGCCTTGGGCAAGGTCCCGATTTGCAGGTACGCCTTCAGCAGGTCGCGCAAACCTTCGGGATGAGAATCGAGGTCGGGGGCCTTCTCCAGGTACTCGATGGCGCTCTTCGGATCGTCGCTCTCGAGCGCGGCCTTCCCGCGCAGCAGCAGAACGTAGCCGTTGCCGGGATCGAGCGCCAGCATCCGCTTCAGAATGTCTTCGGCGGCGGCGAGTGAACCGCGCGAGCGCAACGATTCCGCCGCCGCGCTGAAAATTTCCCACGCCTCTTTCTTTTTTCCCAGCCGGACATAAACCTCGGCGAGCTTAACCCGCATGGGCACATTTTCCGGGTCCATTTCGAGGACTTTCTGGAAAAGGCGCACCGCTTGTTCGAGGTCGCCATTCTTCATGAAGTCTTCGGCGACTTGCAGGTACTGGGCGCGGGCGTCGTTGAACAGCCCCTGCTGGGTGTAGAGTTCCGCCAGTTTCAGAGATGAATCCACGCTCGGCTGGAGCTTGGTGATCTTCTTGTACATGGCGATGCCCTTGACGGTGAAGCCCTGCGCAGCGTACGCATCGCCAACCGTCTTGAAGCACTCGATGGCTTTGGGGATGTCGCCGAGACGCGCGTAGAGATCGCCGATGGTGTTGTTGACGGTAAGATCCTTGGCATCGTGCTGCAGGACCTTGTCATACTCAGCAATGGCGTTCTGCAGCTTGCCCTGCTGGACAAACTTTTCCGCGGCGCTGAGAGCCTTCTGTTTATTAAAGCCAAAACCAAACGCCATAGGGTGTGCGGACTCCAGCCTTTTCCCCGCCGAACGCCCGCGATTTTCGCCAGCGTTGCCGAACGGGTCCGAACCTCGCCGGGAGATTCCCAGGCGAAACCCCGCAAACCGCGCAACCGGGATCGCGGAGTAAGGTAATTGTAAGGCCGGGTACCCTCAGTCCGATGGTTACCGACGATTACCGGGGGTTACCGAAAGGGCGTGTACGTCCGGTTCCGGAAAAACTCCGGCTTCTGCTTCCAGAATGGGAGGAGGGAAACAGCGGGTGCCCCATCCTTTTCGCGTACTTTGCGAAAAGGGTGGGTGATGGGGATCATTGGTGCGCTAGGTTCCGCTACCCACTCCAACAGCATGGGAGGGGCGGGAGACTGCGGGGTAACATTTCGGTCGTGCCCATCACCGATTCAAGTCCTTCGGCGCAGGATGTCCAGCTCCAAATTCAGCGGGCAATGCCAGGGGAACAGCGCCTACTCATGGCACTTGAGATGAGCCAGTTTGCCCGAGAATTGGCCAAGGAGCGGATTCGGCGCGAGCATCCGGACTGGCCGGAAACGCAGGTCGCACGAGAACTGGTGAGGCTGGCATTTCTGCCGGTGCCAATGCCAGCGCGGCTGCGATGAACGTTCCCTCAACTATCTATCCCTCAACTATCTATCGCTTCACCACTCCCGCCCCACGCTTCTCAATCGCCACAAACTCCCGCGTGTCGTGTCCGATCCAGACCTGGCGCGGGCGCGCGATCTTCTGTTCGGGATCGGTCAGCATTTCCTGCCATTGCGCCAGCCAGCCGATGGCGCGCGGAATCGCGAACAGCACGGTAAACATCTCTGGCTTGAAGCCCATCGCCTGGTACATGATGCCGGAGTAGAAGTCCACGTTCGGATAAAGTTTGCGCTGCACGAAATAATCGTCTTCGAGCGCGATGCGCTCCAGTTCGAGAGCAATCTCAAGTTTGGCATTCGGTCCGGTAACTTCGAACACGCTGTCGGCGGCCCACTTGATCATCTTGGCCCGCGGATCGTAGTTCTTGTAAACGCGGTGGCCGAAGCCCATCAGCCTGCCTTTGCCTTCCTTGATCTTCTTGATGTAGGCGGGGACGTTGTCCTTGGAACCGATTTCGTCCAGCATGTGCAGCACTTCTTCGTTAGCCCCGCCGTGCAGGGGACCGGAAAGAGCGGCGGCGGCCGAAGCGGTGGCCAGGTAGGGGTCGGCCTGGGAGCTGCCCACGGCGCGCATGGCGTTCGTGCTGCAATTCTGCTCGTGGTCGGCGTGCAGAATAAAGAGGATGTCGAGGGCCCGCGCGATCACCGGATTGGCGACATACTTCGGCTCGACCATCTTCCACAGCATATTCATGAAGTTTTCGGTATAGGTGAGGTCGTTGTCAGGGTAGATGTACGGGAATCCGACAATGTGGCGATACGACATGGCCGCGATGGAGGGCATCTTGCCGATCAGGCGCTTGATCTGCAGCAGCCGGGTCGCGGGGTCGTGAATGTTCTTCGAATCCGGATACACCGTCGACAGCGCCGCCACCGTGCTCACCAGCATAGCCATGGGGTGCGCGTTATCTCGGAAGCCTTCCATGAACTTCTTGGTGGTTTCGTGGAGCATGGTGTGGTGCGTGATCTCATGCACCCAATTCTTCAATTCACTCGCGTTGGGCAGTTCGCCGAACAGAAGCAGGTAGGCAACTTCGAGATACGTACAGTGTTCGGCGAGAACCTCGATGGGATAACCGCGGTAGCGCAGGATTCCCCGATCGCCGTCAATGTAGGTGATCGCGCTCCGGCAGGAAGCGGTATTCATGAAGGCGGGGTCATAGGTCATCAAGCCGAAATCTTCGGGGCCGGTCCTGATCTTGCGCAGATCCATCGCGCGGATGGTTCCGTTTTCGACGGGAAGCGTGTAGCTCTGCCCGGTACGGTTGTCGGTGATGGTCAAGGTATCTTGCGGCATCCGAGCTCTCCTGAGAACAACTGCAAGCGAAAGAATATAACGCGGGACGAAACACGCCCGCGCCGATAGTATCGACCGTCGGCACTGGGACGCAGTAGCCTGCGTCACAAAGGAATGTTTACTTACGCATTCCGTAGCGACTCAACTGATGCTACCAGCACCGGGCACTGATTGCGTATTCGCTAGCACTTTCCAACTATTGGTAACTGCCAGGGCAGCGTGTAGGGTGTGGAAACGCCGGAATTGCAGGCAACCCTGGGTGGAGGGCACGTCGAAACCATGACCTGGATTCGTACCATTCCGTTCTCGGAAGCTGACGAAGAACTTCGCAAGGCAATGGAAGGGCAGAAGTCGCTCTATCCGCAGGAGTACGCCGTTCCCTTACATCCCGCCGAAGGCGGCGGCTCCCAGATCGTAGCCTCGCACTCGTTGATTCCGCAGGCGCTTCACCATGCGTTCTCGACCTTCGGCGCGCTGATGTCCCCCGACCTGCCGCTCCAGAGGCGTCATCACGAGATGATCGCCACCATGGTCTCGGTGACCAACCGGTGTGTGTATTGAATCGAGTCCCACGCAGAGTTTCTGCGTCGCGTCACATTGGATAAGGAACTGGTCGAAGCGCTGGAACGCGATTACACCAACGCGCCGATCACGCCGCAGGAGCGCGTGATGGTCGATTACGTCGTGAAACTCACCAAAGATGCGACCAAGGTCTGGAAAGACGATCACGAGAAATTACGGGCCGCGGGCTTCGAGGATCAGGCCATCCTGCAGATCACGCTGATTGCATCCTGGTTCAACTACATCAACCGCGTGGCCGACGCGCTGGGCGTGGGCCGGGAACCGTAATTCCGGAAAGGTAGAGGCGCGGCTTGCCGCGTTTGGCCAGAGCCCTTACTCGTTGGCCACCCGGCGGTGCGACTTCACTGCCAGGCAACGGGCGAAGATCGCCGCCACCTGCGGAATCTCCTCTTCAGTCAACTGAATAGCGCTGCCCAGTTTCTTCAATGCCGCATTCAGGGCGGCTGGTTGTGCGTGTGTCAGTTCCGAGAGCAGCTGCCACTCCCGGGCAACTGGAATGCGCTCGTCGGTTTCGGCGTCTTCGCAAAACTGATCGGCCGCTTCCGGTGGCGTTCCGTACTCATCGGCGACATCCTCATGGAAGTAGCCCCGCAGGAACAAATGCAGCGCGGGAAAGTTGGCGGCGGTGATTTCTGGTTTCGAGTTCATTAGCGGCACTCCGGATAAGAAGTCAAAACGTAGTACTCGTTGGGCCCAGCGTATCTCAGTACGACCAGCGCGTGCGAGCATGGACGCGACTGGTTCTCGCCACGATTGATGGTGCGGCCAATCGTAGCCTCGCTGTCATAGTCCAGCACCAGGTTGGGATGTCCACCCGAGCGGTTGAGCCAGCGCTGGATTCGGTCCTGCGATTCTGCGATCGCTGCGCCTACGGCATGTTCAGCGGCCGGGCGGTCGGTATAGGTCGATGCGCCGGTGATGCGGCGTTCCCGCTCCAGGCGCTCGCGCAGCTGCTCATCGGTCTGTCCTACATGCTTGCGCAGAATGTGGCCGCCGGCAGCCTCGTCGTGGCTGAGGTCGCGCACGGGACCATTCGTCGGGTGGATTTCAGTCCGTGCGGTGATAGAAGAAGATGGCGCAGAACTCGCCCCATTCGTGGAAGCGGGCGGCTGACACGAGATCAGGCCACACATCCCCAGCGCGAAAACGGTGCGAATTAGAACGGCACGAAATGTAAGAAATCTTGTCATCCAGCCCCGGACTACGCCATAGAGCGCAATCATCCCGGTAAAGTTCTGGGAATTGTGCTACTAAACAGGGTGTGCGAGCAAGTGTG
Source organism: Acidobacteriaceae bacterium (assembly GCA_003131315.1). Taxonomy (GTDB): domain Bacteria; phylum Acidobacteriota; class Terriglobia; order Terriglobales; family Acidobacteriaceae; genus Acidiflorens. The sequence goes on along the minus strand of PKUV01000130.1, from coordinate 23,371 downwards.
CTGGATTCGCTGGACGATTTCGAGCGCCGGGGTGGCGACTGCGCCTACGTGTTTCCGCGAGGATACCGGCGCGAGCGTTGGACTTACCAGCGCGTCGCCGGAGTGGCGTATCAGTTTGCCCGCGAGCTCGAAGCGCGCAACATCGCCAAGGGCGATGCGGTGCTGTTGTGGAGTCCAAACTGTGCCGAGTGGGTGGCGGCGTTCCTGGGATGCGCGCTTTGCGGGGTCATTGCCGTTCCCGTCGATGATCGCGCCAACCCCGATTTTGCGCGCCGGATCAGCACACAGGTGCGAACCCGGCTGGTGTTGTGTCCGCGCGCGCGTGCCCCGCTTTTTGACGGGCAAGTGACGGAGAAGATCGTAACGATCGATCCCGTCGATCTCGCGGCCGCAGTCTCTGAACGTCGGGCCGAACGCTTCCGTCCAACTCAGATTCAGCCTTCCGATCCACTCGAAATCGTTTTCACGTCCGGCACCACGGCCGAGCCCAAGGGAGTCGTGCTCACCCACGCCAACGTGGTCGGCAACCTCGCCCCGATCGAAACCGAGATCGGAAAATACCTGAAGTACGAGCGACTGGTGCATCCGATTCGCTTCCTCAACCTGCTGCCGCTGAGCCACGTCTTCGGCCAATTCCTGGGAATTTTTCTTCCACCGCTGCTGGGCTCAACCGTCGTGTTCGAAAACACCTTCAACCCAACCGAAGTCATAACGACGATCCGCCGCGAACGCGTCTCCGTGCTGGTGGCCGTTCCGCGCATGATCGAGTCGCTGAAGCAGAAGATCGAACGCGATCTCAAGGCGAGTGCCGAGGAAAGTGCCAAGGACCGTGCCGGCCGCGAGAATTTTGCCGCGCGCTACGCCGCAGCTGAGAGTCAGCACTTTCTGCGGCGCTGGTGGACCTTCCGTGACCTGCGCCGCCAGTTCGGATGGAAGTTCTGGGCTATGATCAGCGGCGGCGCCGCCCTCGATCGCGAGACCGAAGAATTCTGGCATCGCCTGGGATACGCCGTGGTCCAGGGATACGGATTGACCGAAACGACTTCGCTGATCAGCTTGAACCATCCCTTTCACACCAGTCGCGGCTCCATCGGCAAAGTTCTGCCCGGTCGCGAAATTAGGCTGGCGGAAGATGGGGAAATTGTCGTTCGCGGCAGCGGCGTCGCGAGCGGCTATTGGAACGGACGCGAACTGCAACCGGTCGCAAGCGATGAAGGCTGGTATTGCACCGGCGACCTGGGCGCTCTCGATGAGCAGGGCAATCTCTTCTTCAAGGGCCGTAAAAAAGAAGTGATCGTCACCCCCGCGGGCATGAACATTTATCCCGAGGACCTCGAAGCGGCTCTGCGGCAGCAAAGAGAAGTTCGGGATTGCGTGGTCGTCGGGCTGGAGCGCGGCGGAAATGCCGAACCGTGCGCGGTGCTGATTCTGCGCGACCGCACCCCGGGCGCGCCAGCTATCGCCGTACCCGCCATCGTCCAGCGGGCCAACGAAACGCTGGCCGAATATCAGCGTATGCGCACTTGGTTCGTCTGGCCCGAGGAAGATTTCCCCCGCAGTGCCACGCAGAAACCGCGCCGCAACGTGATTCGCGATGCGGTCGAGGCCGGCCTCCACGGACAATCGCTCGCGAGCGCAGCCAGCCCGCTGTCCGAGCTGCTGACGCGAATCACCGGCCGCGCCGCGCAGAACCTGACGCCGGACGCAAACCTGGAAAGCGGCCTGGGGCTGAGCTCCCTCGAACGCGTGGAACTGCTGGGCGCCCTCGAAGACCGCTACCAGGTCGACCTGAACGAAACGAAATTCGCGAATGCAGCCACAGTCGGCGATCTCGAAAAACTGCTGCAGGGCGAACGAACTGCTCGCCCCACCCCTCGTGATTCCGGGTCTCAACGTCGCAAGTTTCACTATCCGGCTTTTCACTATCCACGATGGACCCTTCGCTGGCCAACAACCTGGGTGCGCCTGGCCTCGCATTATCTTCTGGCGCGCCCGGCGGTATTTCTTCTGGGATGGCCCCGCGTGACCGGGCGTGAGAACTTGCGCGGCGTTCGCGGGCCGCTGCTGGTCATCTCAAACCATGTTGCCGATGTCGATATCGGCTTCATCCAGTTCGCGCTTCCCGCGCGCATCCGCCACAAACTGGCGACCGCAACCGGCGGCGAAGCGCTCGAAATGTTGCGCTCGCCGGGTCCGGATCGCATGTGGTTCGCTCGAATCTACGGCCGCTTGCAGTGGACGTTCGGCGTTGCCCTGCTGAACCTGTTCCCGCTGCCGCGCCAGTCCGGCTTCCGCAAGAGCTTCGCCTACGCCGGAGAGGCCGTGGATCGCGGCTATAGCGTGCTGGTGTTTCCGGAGGGAAAGCACACCGAAGACGGCAAGCTCTGTCCGTTCCGCACCGGAGTCGGCCTGCTTGCCAACAATCTAAGCATCCCCATCCTTCCGATGCGCATTGATGGTTTGTTTGAAATCAAGAACGCCGGGAAGAAGTTTGCGGCCCCCGGAAAGATTCAGGTGCGCATCGGCAAGCCGGTGCAGTTCGCCCCAGAAACCGACCCCGAGGAAATCGCGCGAGCCCTGCAAAAGGCGGTTGAGAACCTCACGAAGTGAAGTTCCTGCGGAGTAGGAAGGACGCGTCAGAATTCTCCCCTTTCCAACAGGGTTTCAATGTGAGCTGTCACTATTCTTGCCTATTTACTCCGAAGTTACTAACCAACTAGGAGGTGGGTACCCCCCTCCCCCCCCGGTCTATTGGAATCATAGGGTTAGGAGGAAAATCCCGCCAAATCTTTGGGTTTAAAGGACTTATACGTAAAATATTCCGGAANNGGCCGTCTTGGGAGACGGACACACTCATAAACTGCCCCAATCAGATGGCCATTATCGCACTGGACCGGTGGGCATGTCTGTGACGAGGCGCACCGATGGAAGTGATGAAAAATCAGGAGTCGGAAGTGAAAACCCGGCCAACCGGAGCTTGTACGAGTAAAGGTGCAAGGGATGGCAATAAGTGCGCACGCAGAGGCCGCCGAAACCTCAAGTGGAATGAGGGCAATGCACTAAAATGAAATCGGCAACGGTGGTTTGTTGCCCGATGATCGCGATAGCCCTCCGTAGTCGATGTCCCGGCGCTAGCCCCTCACTGCTTCCCTGGGTCTTCCGCCGAGCCTGCCATTTGCTTTGGAAGCCGCTCTCTTGGCTCTGCTTTTGGATTGTCCGCCAACTCGGCCGAGTCTGGACGCCATCCACTTCCTTGACCCAAGAAAACCCTCCAGGAGGCCTGGCACGTAGAGGTCGGCATCGAGCTTTGGAAAGTGAATTCCAAAACCGGATGGAGTGATCTCAATTTCGTCAAGTTGCGATGGCTTGGCGTTTTCCAAACCCTGCGCATCGCGAGGTGAGAAACTCAGAATCAGTCTTGAGCTGAGGCCGATCACGATATGACCGCTTTTGCGGTCGTAATGCGCGGAAACGGCCTTGGGAATGGCCTCTTGCAGTTCCTTCGCCCGCTGCTTCGCCAGTTCGAAATTGTCACGCAATGACATGAACTCCCTCCCATGCTTGGCAAAGCTCGTCCAAGTGCTCCGTCAACGCACTTTGGATGTGCGTGAGTTCCCGTCTCGAAAACCCGTAATTCTCCCGAAGCTCCGCCGGCCCTGCCCGACAGTTCAGATTGAATACAGCTTCACAGCCCCGTCCAATCACATGGACGTGAGCCGGCCTGTGGTCGTTTGGATAAATCACGACGCGCAGTCCATCAAATCTGAGAACTGTCGGCACCGGTTAAAATTCTATCACAATTCCTAAGCGATTGGGTTAATTTGCGTTTTTTCCTTGACCTCAGAATAGGGGCTTGGACGAGTAAAGGTGCATAAGCTGGGCCGGCGCCCGCCCACTCATTCGCAAAGAACGCGAATGAATGCGGCACCCGAGGTTACCCAGGCCACCCGCCACGTATAACCGAAGGCAGCCAACAAGGTACAAAGAAGGACGGAGCAACTTAGCGAGAAGAGACGAATCAGCCGGCTATCAAGACGCCAAGCGGCAACAACGATGAGGTGTGAACCGGAATTTCCGTTTAGAGGTTAATAAGAACGGGGTTTCAGCGCCGCAGAAACGCGCGTTCACTGTTCTATGCTACTTTTTGGAGCTTCGTGGCTACCCCTGTGGCATAACGCTCAGCTGCCGCCCAATGCTGGAGTATCATGTTGCTGGCTCTCCAGGCGGCATCGCTCTTCGAAGGCAGTACGCGGGAAACCAGCGGTACGAACGGCAGCCGGAAATAGCGAGTCCCCTGAACACTGAAAGGCTGGGTCATGATGGCCAGTTCTTCTCGGGTCAGGGGGTGCTCAAACTCCGAAACATCTTCGCGTGCGGGCAGCAAACTGCGCACCCAAGCATACCCCTTAGAAAATCGGACAGGTTCCTTGAGGGTAATTATACCGCCTTTGCGGAGAATCCTCCACATTTCGTCGCGAACAAGTTTTATGTCGAGATGGTGAATGAGTGCCATGCAGAAAATTGCGTCGACAAACTCATCAGGCAAACCGGTCTCGTACGCAGAACCGACCATGAGGGATGCTTCCAGATTGGCGTCACTCAAGCGCTTCTGAGTGATGGCAATTAGGTCCAGAGAGATATCTATGCCAATGACGTGAGCGCCACGCTCGAGCAATGGGATAATGTTTTCCCCTTCACCACAGCCAAGGTCGAGTACGGTCTTGCCTCGAACGTCCCCCAATAAGTGAAAGGAGTACTCAAGTCCGTAAGGCGTGTCCGCAGGAGGATTCAAGTAGCGGTCAATCTGAGCTCGTTCAGGGGGCTTCAGAACGGACTTCATGGCCTCGGTCGCACTGCGTTCGATCTCGGCTTGATTGCGTTCTGATAATCGGGAGTCCGTCATAGTTACCCTTTCAGTGCCTCTAGCGTCTCGATCCGCTCATAATAATGCATGAACTGAATTCCAGGTAGTACTTTCAGCCGAGGTCGGAGTCTGCGCATAATTCAGGTGTTATTGCTGTTGAAAACCTCCAATGCCGCATTCGCTTTGTCCAGCCTTACATTGGCTGCGTCAAAGGCGAGTTGCTTTTGGCGATAGATACTGGCACCGATGATTGATGTCTGACCACCAACCGTATTGAATTTGTGCGCGGGGTCAGCCAGATAACCGACCATATCTTGGCTGATTTCGCAGACTGCGCTCAAGGCTTGATGCTGTTCGATACGCACAGGTTCAAGGCTCTTGTGCTCATGCGCGTAAAGGGCGTTCTGCCGTGAGTCTAAGTCTTCCGATGCGGCGCAGAAATTCTCAAATATCTTCAGCATCGCTCCCGCTTCCTGTGGAGTCTTGACCGGTCCCTGCGCAGCCGTTGCAGTATCCAATTCACTGTCCACCCGAATAGATTCCTTGCCGAGAGCACCCATCTGCTCGTCGAAAGTGTCTTTGGAAGAGATACTGGTGGGAGGACCGCAGCCAATACTTAAGGCCATCCCCCGCGCGGTCATTGCAACTAAACTTCTATGCTTCATTTTGTCCTGCTTCTCCGAAGTAACTTGTCCCGAGTTGCCCGTCCCCTTCGGGCGTCCGCCCAGTTTGCCGTTCTGGCGGCGCGCCGGGAAGTGAACCCACTGGCAAAGGGACGCGGAAGCGAACTGAGAATAGCCTGATCTCACTTATCGCCTTCTCAAGCGCGCGCCTTATGTCCTCCAACTTCGAAGCCAATTCTGGCGGAGCAGGCATACTAAGGAATGGAGCCATGACTGCCCGGAGCTGCGCTTGCACCTGATCGTTGGCCTCCTTAGCTTTACGCCGATAGATGGTATTCTTCGCTTCGTTGGAAAGACCATTGCAAACCCAGATGAGCTCGCCGCTGTCACAGTCTTTAATCTGCTCTGCCTTTATCAGTCCCGCATGGAATAGCTCCTTCACCTTAGCAGAGTATTCTTGTGTTCTGGGTATGACGAAGCCAAGGCCCCAAGCCTTCGATATACATCTCGTTCTCATTCATGATTGCACCAAATTTTCTAAGACACGGGAATAAACTATATGCCCCGGCGGCTCGGGAAGTGAATCGTCCGCGCGCGACGGATAGAATCGAACCTGGTTGTCACAACCCAGATGTGGCGTTCTCTCCATTGGGCACGGACATCGTGCCTTTCTGCGACATAATGCCTGGCCGCCGCCCCGGCGCGCGTCTTACGAAAATGTCCACTCGTGCTCTTTTCGCCATCCGCGTCTCAAAATGAAAATGACCCACTACCGAATTGACGGAAACCTTTGCGCGCCGGCCGTGTTTTACAACCGCAATCAAAAGTTGCCCTCGGGCCAGAGGAAACGGCCCAGAAAAACAAAAGGCCGGGCGATTGGGCCCGGCGCTTCGTACTGAGAAACTGTCAATCGCTGAGTTGAGCTAGATCAGTTTCCCGTTAACGTCGTTTTAATCGTTGCGCGAAACCTCTTAATCATTGCGCAAAACCTCACATTACCAGCGCGAGCCCTTCCAGTTCACGCTCCAGCACCGGCAGAGAACAGCCCGCCATTTCCACCCGCCCCGCGGCGTCGATCGCGGCTGTCTGCGAAACACCATAGCCGCGCCCCGCTAAAAAAACCTGCAGCAGTTCCGCTGCTTCGCGGGAATCCACCATGCCGCCCTGGATTAGGTCGTTTCGCAAGGCGCATAGCTCGGTCACCGTAAATCTCTCTTTCATGGCCATTCTCACCCTCGACCTCCCTACCGTTGCCATATTTAGATTCATCGGCAACCTGTTTCGTTACATGCAATCGTAATACCGTAACTTTGGTACCCCGCCAGACACGGCTTCTAGGAGCCTCAAGCTCTTAGAACCCAAGATTTTGCAAAAGGTTGCGAGGATATCATCGGCAGGCGAGCGGAAGACATAACAACGCCACCCGTTGCCAGAATGACACTAAATGTCGTTTCGTGACGGGAGGAAACCGAACTTTGTCGGATGCTCTGTCGGCATCGGTTCAGGCCGCGTCAATCGTAGCGGCGTCCACCAGCATGATCGGGATGTCGTCCTGAATGGGGTACACACGGCGGCATTCGCCGCATTTCAGACTTTGCCCGTTCGCATTCAGGACCACCGGCTTCTTGCAAACCGGGCAGACCAGCATGTCAAGCAGATCCTGAGAAATCATAGCGGCTTCATTGTAGCGCAGAGCGGTGTTGCAGTTCCCGAGATTGCGATCCCCGATCCCGAGCAACACCCACCACGGAGGCACAGAGACACGGAGGAAAGCTTTTTCATAGGATCACTGTCGAGTCGTAGTTGCTTTATAAGGGACGAAATCATGAACTCGCTTTTCTCCGTGATTCCGTGTCTCCGTGGTGAGGTTCTGGTTTGTGAACGGCCCGGAGATCGCAGCGCGAAGGTGAATTTAGGACACTACCCATCCGCCGGGATAGCGATGCGATAGAATCGCCTTTCAATTCACCGCACGCCGCAGCGAGGTAGGATGGCAGCCAAGATTCTCGACGGTACCAAAATAGCCGGTGAAATCCGCGCGGAAATCACCGCCCAGGTGAAAGCCCTGGCTTTATCGGGCCTGCGTCCCGGGCTCGCCGTGGTGCTGGTCGGGCACAACCCCGCATCTGAGGTCTACGTTCGCGGCAAGGTGAAGAGCTCGGAAGAAGTCGGCCTCTACAGCGAACAACACACGCCCGCGGAAAGCGCGACCACCGAAGAACTGCTGGCGCTGATCGCCGATCTGAACCGCCGCGACGAAATCGACGGCATCCTGGTGCAGTTACCGCTGCCTGTGCACGTCGATGCCAAGAAAGTTCTGCTAGCGGTCGATCCCGCCAAAGACGTGGACGGCTTCCATCCCATGAACGTGGGCTACCTTTCCACGCAGCGTCCCGGCCTCGTGCCTTGCACGCCGGCCGGCGTCATGGAAATTCTGAGGCGCAGCGCGATTCCAGTCGCAGGGCAGGAAGCCGTGGTTGTCGGACGCAGCGATATTGTTGGCAAGCCCGTCGCCATGCTGCTGCTGAATCAGAACGCCACCGTCACCGTCTGCCACTCGAAGACGCGCGATCTGCCCGAAGTTTGCCGCCGCGCCGACATCCTGGTGGCGGCGATTGGCCGCGCCGGCATGGTCACCCGCGACTACGTGAAGCCCGGAGCCACCGTGATCGACGTCGGCATCAACAAGATCACCGACCGAAAAGAATTCGACCGTTTTTTCGCCGGAAACAAAAAACGCGAAGAAACGTTTCTGACCAAAGGCTCAACCCTGGTTGGCGACGTCCACCCCGAGGTAGCCGAAATCGCCGGCGCCATCACGCCTGTCCCCGGAGGCATCGGCCCGCTAACCATCGCCATGCTGATGGCCAACACCGTAAAAGCCGCCATGCTGCGGCGCGGACTTAGACATCCCGAGTCGAGCCGGGTTTAGAGGTCAGAGGCAAGAAGTTAGCAGGATGCTGGAAAACTCCGGGTTCGTATCAGGGCATCGCTTTAGCGATGCCGAAAGTTCTCGAAATCAGACGCCCCTTCAGGGGCTGGGCGTCGAACCGTGAGCACCCATTGCTAAAACTCGGCCTCACCGGCGGCATCGCGAGCGGAAAATCGGTCGTCGGCGAGATGTTTGTCAAACTCGGCGCGCACCTGATCCAGGCGGATGCCGTCGCGCACTGGCTCATGCAGCCCGGCCGCGCGGTCTATGAGGAAGTCGTCCGCCGCTTCGGCCGCGAAATCCTGAATCCCAACGGAAGCATCAACCGTCCCAGGCTGGCCGAAGCCGCGTTCGGCGCCCCCGGCGGTGCGCCCCCGCGCGTCAAGGAACTCAATGAAATTGTCCATCCCGCCGTGATCGACCACGAAAACGAGTGGATGGAAGAAATCGGCCAGCGCGATCCGAACGCCATCGCCATCGTCGAAGCTGCCCTGATCCTCGAAGCGGGCACCGCCAGCCGTTTCGACCGTTTAATCGTCGTGACGTGCCATCCCGAACAGCGCGTTCTGCGCTACGCCCGCCGCCTGGGAATTTCGGAAGACGCTGCCCGCGCCGAAGTAACTCGCCGCATGGCGGCGCAAATCCCCGACGAAAAAAAAATCAAAGCCGCCGATTTCGTAATCGATAACTCCGGATCGCTCGATTCAACCGAGCAGCAAGTGCAGCGTGTTGTCGAGGCGCTGCGCCAGCAAAAAAGGGGGTACCCCCATATAACCGAATAGCAAACGCGCGATTTTCTTAGCTCGCTTTGCGGCTCGGCATGACCAGCCACTGCAACACCGAACTCACTAAGCTCAGCATGACGGCGCCGATCAGAGCTGGCACGAAGCCTCGCACCTCGAATCCGCGCACGAACGCTGCCGCCAGTTCCAGCATGAGCGCGTTGATCACGAACCAGAACAGGCCGAGCGTCAGCAGCGTCAGCGGGAAGGTGAGGATCTTGAGCAGCAATCCGAGTGTTGCGTTGATAAGGCCGATGACCAGGGCCGCGATCAGCGCCGCCACCGGGCCGCTTACGCTAATGCCCGGCACTACGTGGGCAACGATCCACACCGCCACAGCGCTTAGAACCCAATGGAGCAGAAGACGCACGATAAGCCTCCTTCAAAGTTCAAAGAAAGAATGATGGGACACTATACAACGTGAAGCCAGCTCAGAAAACCGGAGTTAAGAAAACAGTGGTTCAGAAAACTAACGCCGCGCGGCTGCTCGATCAGATGGGAATCCACTACGAGCTGAGGGAGTACGAGGTGGATCCCGACGACCTCGCCGCGGAAACGGTTGCGGCCAAGATTGGCTTGCCGCCAGAGCAGGTTTTCAAGACGCTGGTCGCGCGCGGCGACCGCAACGGAACTTCCATGGCGGTGATCCCCGGGAATCAGGAACTCAATCTGAAGGCGCTGGCGGCCGCGGCGGGAGAAAGAAAAATTCAGCTCGTACCGGTGAAAGAACTGCAAGCGCTCACCGGCTACATTCGCGGCGGAGTGACCGCGCTCGCGGCCAAGCGCGATTTTCCCGTGTGCGTGGACGAAACCATCGAACTGTTCGACGTAGTTTCCATCTCGGCGGGCGTTCGCGGATTGCAGATCCTGATCGCGCCTGCCGACTATCTGCGCGCGACCAAAGCCAAGCTCGCGGCGCTCGGACAGCCGAAGGTCGGACAACCCAGGGCCGGACAGCAACAGAAGTGAGAGTAAACTATTAGGTTTTCGATACCGATCCGAGGTAAGCCATGCCCACTGCCACGCGCACCAATCCGCTTTCGTTTCTGACCGACCAACTCGACGAACTCAAGGCCAAGGGCACGCACTTCAAGCTGCGCGTGCTTGAAGACGAGCAGGCGCCGGTCTGTACTTTCGACGGCAAGCGGGTTATCAACCTCGCCTCAAACAATTATCTAGGGTTCACGACGCATCCCAAACTGCGCGAAGCGGCGCTTGCAGCCACGCGCAAGTATGGCGTCGGATCGGGCGCCGTGCGCACCATCGCGGGCACGATGAAAATCCACATGGAACTGGAAGAGAAGATCGCGCGCTTCAAGAACGTCGAGGCTTGCGTCGTTTTCCAGTCGGGATTCACGGCGAACGCGGGTACGGTTTCTTCGTTTCTGGGCAAAGACGACTTCATTATCTCCGACGAACTCAATCACGCTTCGATCATCGATGGCTGCCGTCTTTCACGGGCGAAGATTCTCGTCTTCCGTCACAAAGACGTCGCCCACGCCGAAGAGCAACTCGCCAGCGTGAAGAACCAGCCGGGGAAGAAGCTGCTGATCTCCGACGGCGTGTTCTCGATGGACGGCGACATCAGCCCGCTGCCCGGGCTGTGCGAGGCCGCCGAGAAATACGGCGCGATCATGATGGTGGACGACGCTCACGCTTCCGGCGTGCTCGGGCGCAACGGACGAGGCACGATCGATCATTTCGGAATGCACGGGCGCGTCGACATTCAGGTCGGAACCTTGTCGAAGGCGATCGGCGCTCTCGGTGGATACGTCTGCGGCACGCGCGATTTGATCGATTATCTTTATCACCGCGCGCGCCCGTTCCTGTTTTCGACGTCGCATCCACCGTCCGTCGCGGCGACCTGCATTGCGGCTTTCGATGTTCTGGAAAACGAGCCGCAGTGGATGGAACAGCTCTGGGCGAACACGCGGTTTTGGAAGAAAGAACTCGGCCTGCTCGGCTTCAACATCGGCGGCCAGACAACTCCCGCGAGCGAAACGCCGATCACGCCGATCATCATTGGCGACGGACGCTTGACCATGGATTTTTCCCGCGAACTGTTCAAAGAAGGCGTGCTCGGAACCGGCATCGCATTTCCCACCGTCCCCGAAGGCAAAGCGCGCGTGCGAACCATCATGACCGCCACGCACACGAAAGAAGAACTTCAGCAGGCGCTCGAAGTGCTGCAGCGAGTGGGCAAGAAGATGGGAATTCTCGGATGAATCCGAGCGCCGCACTGCGCAAGCCGGCGGCGCTACTTATGTTGGCTGAGGGAAAGCACATTTCCGTCGGGGTCTTTGAATCAGGCAACTTTGTCGCCGAGCCTCCCTCCCAGGCCGGTGTATAATGTCACTCGCTCGCCGACTGCCCTGATTTCAGGGCATTCTCTTACTCTCTGTAACCGGGAGGTTTTACCATGGGTCACTTCGCTCGTCTGCAGTTGATTGGAAGGGTCACCTACTATGTCGGCTGGATCACGCTGCTATGTGGTGGATTGATGCATCTTAACATTGCAGGGAAGCTGTTCCTGGCGATGCACCTGACGAAGCGGAATCTGTTTGAGGTCAGTGTAGCGTGCTTCGTGATCTGTATAGCCTCGGAGCTCCGGGCCCGCGACTTCGCTGGCCTGGAGATGTCCAGCGGTTTAAAAAAGGCGGCGTAGGACTACTGTCAGAACATTTAGTCGGAACCCGCGATGCGGCTTGGGTTCGGCCTCCCTCGCGGGAGCGTAGTTGTGTCCCGTCTGAAGTTCGGGCGCGCGGCACGGCGGACTCATCGACAAGAACAAACTCCCCCAAAACTCGGCGTGCGTCATGGGACGCACGAGTCGACAGTTCCTCAAACAGCTAGCGTCCCGCTGGCGCGTCGTCGACGATGACCCGGACTAACTGATCGATCGCGTCCGTAACTCGCTTGGCGGGAAGATTGAAGTTATTGGAGAGGATGGAGAAGACGACCACTTGTCCGGCATCGCTGGTGGCGTATCCGGAGAGCGCCTTCACGCCGCCTAGCGCGCCGGTTTTGGCCACAATGCGGCTTTGCAGGCGGGGAGAGTTGAAGCGGTCGGAGAGCGAGCCGTCCACGCCAGAGATCGGGAAGGTCGCCTTATAGTCGGCGCCCCAGGGCTGCGTCGCACAGTAACGCAATAACTGGACGATGGCGTGGGGAGTTACTAAGTTCTGGCGCGAGAGCCCGGAGCCATCGTAGAAAACATACTGGTCGTTGGCGATTCCGGCCTGAGTCAGAAATCCGCGGAGAACCTCGAGGCCGCCTTCAACTGTTCCGGCGTTGCCGCGCTCGCGTCCCAGAAGGCGCAGCAGAATTTCGGCGTGCAGGTTCTGGCTGACTTTGTTGATTACGCGGACATCTTGCAGCAGCGGCTTCGATTCGTAACTGGCGAGCGTGATGGGCTGCTGGGTTTTCAGCGGGCCAGACTGGCCGTCGTTGTCTCTGCCTCCGCGCGATGGCGCGATGGCGGTCACGCTAAAAGTGGAGAGGGTGGCAAGTTCGGTGTGGCGGGTGCGCTGGTGTCCGTAGATTACGATGCCGCGTTTCTCGAGTAACTGACGGAAGAGCCCGGCGGCGAATTCGGCGGGATCTTCGATGGCGAGGGCTTCGTTGGCGCCGGCGTCATCGAGCGGCATGTTGCCCCAGAGCGTTAGAACGGTGGAACCGGGCTCGCGGTTGACGAAGAACTTGCGTCCGGTGCCAGCGGGGGTGGTGATGATGCGATTGTCGAGGTGGTAGTAATCGGCGAAAGGCTTGACGCTTACGAAGGCTTTTTCGCCGGGGCGGTCGGCGGGCAGGATGTTGACGAAGACTACGTTGTCGTTGATGGTAAGGGCGGAGACGGGAGCGCCGTCGGCCCAGACGAGGTCGTCCTGGCTCCAACCTTCGCCGTAGCGCTCGAAGGCGAAGTAGGAGTCGTCCGCCACGATATCGCCGTCGATGAATTTCACGCCTTTTTGCACGAGCGCGTCGGCGAGCGATTCGAGGGCTTGGATGGGATCGTCGTTGCGCTGGGTGCGGAGATCGTAGGGGAGTTCGCGTCCGGAGAGATTGGGATCGCCGTGGCCGACAAGGACGAGATCTCCGTTCAGTCGGCCGTAGCGGTCGAGAGTGCCGCTGGTTTCGACGGTGGTGCGGAACTTGTAGTCGGGACCGATCAGGGCAAGCGCGGCGGCGGTGGTGAAGAGCTTGGTGTTCGAAGCGGGCGTGAAGAGCTTGTCGGCGTTTTGCGAGTACAACGTCTTGCCCGTCGCGAGTGAAACGACTTCGATTCCCCAGAAGCCGCGGGCAAGATCGGGGGCGCTGAGCACACCGGCAATGCGATCCTGTAACGGTTTGACGGGTGCAGCCAGCAGTGGCGCGACAAGCAGAAGGACGATGGGAAGCAGACGCGCAACTGACCGCCGGCGAAGCATTAACTGGATTGTAACACCCAGAAAAAATGGGTTCGTTCTAGAATAGCGACAACATGCGGGCGATTTTTCAGTGGAACGTGGGGGCTCGAGTCCTTGAGTTGGGGCGGCGCACTCTGATCATGGGCGTCGTGAATGTAACTCCCGACTCGTTTTCCGACGGGGGACTCTACATCGATGCCGAGAAGGCCGTGGTCCGCGCCGAGCAGTTACTGGACGACGGCGCGACCCTCATAGACGTGGGTGGGGAGTCGACGCGGCCAGGATCGTCAGTGGCGTTGGTGGCCGGCGATATCAAAGACGACCCTGCGCGGGAGAACACGGCGGCGCGGACAGGACCGCCTGTATCGGAACCGGTGTCGGAAGAAGAAGAGCGGAGGCGGGTGCTGCCGGTGATCCGGGACTTGAAGCGGCGACGGCCGGATGCGGTGGTAAGCGTCGATACGTACAAGGCCAGCGTGGCGCGGGCGGCAGTGGAACTCGGGGCGGAGGTTGTGAACGATGTGAGTGGATTCCGGTGGGATCCTAAGATGGCGAAAACGCTCGCCGAACTCAAAGTGGGAGCGGTGTTGATGCACACGCGCGGGCGGCCGGAGGAGTGGCGGTCGCTGCCGCCGATTGGCGATCCGGTGCTGATGGTGAAGCGGGAGTTGCTACAGTGGGCCGAGGCGGCGACCTTGGCGGGGATCAAGCGCGATCGGTTGGTGCTGGATCCCGGGTTTGGGTTCGGGAAGCGTTTCGAGGAGAATTATCCTCTGCTGGCGCACTTCGCCGAACTGCAGAAGATGGGATTTCCGCTGCTGGCCGGAGTGTCGCGAAAGTCATTTATTGGGCGAACGCTGGCGCGCGATGGCAAGGATGCGGAGGTTGCCGAGCGGCTTTACGGGACGCTGGCTGCAGAAACGGGTTTGATCTTGAAAGGGGCGCACATCATTCGGACGCACGATGTGCGACTTGCGGTGGAGGCGGCGCGAGTGGCGGATGCGATTGTGGCGAGTGGAGGCTAGAAGAAAGAAAGGCAATGCTTTTTCCGTCTCAGGCACGGGCGGCTTCGGCGAGGGGGGCGGTGCCTTTGAGCGCGGGGAGGCGGATTTCAAATGCGGCTCCGCCTTCGGGGCGGTTGTAGCAGGTGATTTGTCCCTGGTGGTCCTGGATTACGCCGTAGGTGGCGCTGAGTCCGAGACCGGTGCCTTTGCCCACTGGCTTGGTGGTGTAGAAAGGATCGAAGACGCGCTCGGGATCGCGCAGGCCGGGTCCAGAGTCGGCGAACTGGACGGCCACTTCGTTGCCTTCGCGCCAGAGGGAGACCTGGAGACTCCCGCCGCCGATCTCCTGTAATGCGTCCACGGCGTTCTCGATGATCTGAAGAAAGGCCTGCAAGAGCTGGTTGGGGTTGCCGAGAACGCGAGGCAGGGGGGCATTGTCCTTGCTTTCCACGGTCAGGCTGATCCTCTTGTTATCGAGCTTGAATCCTTCCATTTGAACCGCGCGCTGCAAAAGAGGCTTCAGTTCGAGAGGACTTTTTTCTCCCGGAGTCTGCTGGGCGAAGCTGAGCAGATCGCTGACGAGTTCGCGAGTGCGCCGGGCCTGCTGGCCGATTTTCTGCGCGTTGGCGAGTTGCTCGCGGCTGAGGTTGCTGCTGGCGGCCATCCGTTCGGAACTGCTCAGGATGGCGGAAAGCGGATATTCCAATTCGCCGGCGGCGAGCGCGACCAGTTCTCCGAGCGAAGCCAGCTTGGCTTGTTGGATGACTCTTCCCTGCAGCCGCTGGAGGTTGTCGAAGCTCTTGCGCGAATGCTTGAGCAGCTGCAGAAGCCTCTGGTCCATCAGGTGTTGTTTGAGGAAAACGACAAAGGCCAGGAGGGCGACGCCGCCCATGGCCACCGCAAAACGGACGTGGCGCAGATAAGGCTGCCCGTGGCTCAGGAACAGTGCCCAATATCCCATGAGGGGCAGAGAGAACAGAGCGAGTTTCGCAAGTTGAGGAGCGACCGGGCGATTGGCACGCGTGATTGAAGGCATCCTCTGGGTATCGCGAAGGCAGCGCCGTCCGGCGATGGCCACCCAGAGGAACCCGAGCGCAGCGGCGAGGAACGGGAGATCGTAGATTCCCCCCGTCTTGTAGGCGCCGCGCGCGATGGCGGCATTCATGGCTTCCGAAGAGAAAGTGTAGAGAGCGCTGGCGAAAAAGATATTGCGATAGAGCTCGCGCCAAGCTCCGGAGCTGGTGAAGAATGCCGAGGCTGACACGGCAATCAGTATCACTCCTTCGACGAAATACAGGAGATCCCAACGCGGGCTGTAGGCCGCGACATTGATGACGATGTATTCCTCGGGAAAAACGAAGAAGGCGTAGACCCCGACCCACCACACCAGAAGGATGAGGACGTTCAGCGCGCTGGGCAACATCCCCTCGCGCTCATCGGCCTGATGGGGGCGGATGGCCACGGCCGCCATGATGGGGACAACGTGCAGGAACAACACTATATCTCCCTGGAAGGGGTCGGGCAGCGGCTTGCGAACCACCACTTCAAACCACACCCAGCATGCCTGGTTGAAACACCACATGGCCATGCCCGCCGTCATAAGACTCCAGAACAGGCGTGTATGCCCACGGCTGTCGAATGCGTTTTTGACGGAGAGGATGAAGGCAGCCGCGATCACCAGCAGTGGGATCAGGTCCCCCATGGCCACGCGAAAGAAGGGGCTGGGAAACACTGCGGGAGCCAGAGCAAAGGCCAGCAGTAGACCAACTCCGCAGAGGAGCGACGAGATGTGCCTCAGAGACACCGCTTTTCATCATATGACGTGCGCCACGAGATGTTTAGATCACGGACTGGTTACCGGGGGTGACTACGGTAACGTTCGAGGGGTTTGGGGTGCGCTCAGCAGAGGTGGCGCTCGCGGTGTGATGGAGGTCACGGTGATCAGTGATTGAGTCGGCGGTCGCGGTTCCTGCGGCGGCTGCTAGAATTCCTGTCATGGCATTCCCCGCTAACCGCCTGCGCCGTCTGCGGCGCACTGAAACGCTGCGTGCCCTGGTCCGTGAGACCCGGCTTACGCCCGAATCTCTGGTGTATCCACTATTCATTTGCCCCGGAACGGGGATCCGGAAAGAAGTACGCTCGATGCCCGGCGTCTTCAACCTTTCGGTAGACGAGGCAGTGAAGGAAGTGCGTGAGACACGCGCGCTGGGAGTGTTGTCGATCATTCTGTTCGGGCTGCCGGAGAAAAAGGACGAAGTGGCCACGGGCGCCTGGGCGGAAGATGGCATCGTGCAGAGGGCGGCGCGCGCTATCAAGAGTGAGGTGCGAGACGTGGTGGTGATGGGCGACGTTTGCTTGTGCGAGTACATGTCGCATGGGCATTGCGGCATCGTAAAAGTAAACGACAAAGCGGGACCGCAATCGCTGGGCGCGGCGGCGGCGCCACCGGCTACTGCGGAGTACGAGATCGTGAATGACGCGAGCCTGGAGTTGCTGGCGCGCACGTCGGTTTCGCTGGCGCGGTCGGGCGTGGACATCATCGCGCCGTCGGACATGATGGATGGACGGGTCGGGGCGATTCGCGGAGCGCTCGACGAGGCTGGCTTCGAAAATACGCCAATTCTTTCCTATGCGGCGAAGTTTTCTTCCGGTTTCTATGGGCCGTTCCGCGAGGCGGCGGATTCAGCGCCGCAGTTCGGGGATCGCCGTTCCTACCAGATGGACCCGGCGAACATTCGCGAGGCGATGCGGGAGATCGAGTTGGACATTGAAGAAGGCGCGGACATGATCATGGTGAAGCCGGCGATGCCGTACCTGGACGTGATTGCCGCGGCCCGCGACCGTTTCGACCTGCCGTTGGCCGCGTATCAGGTATCGGGCGAGTACGCGATGATCGAGGCCGCGGCCCGGAACCAGTGGATCGACCGGGAGCGCGTGATGATGGAGTCTCTGCTCTGCATCCGCCGCGCGGGGGCGAGCATAATTCTGACTTACTACGCCAAGGAAGCGGCGAAACTGCTGGCCTAAGAGCTTGCGGAAAAATTCTGATTGAAGCGGGTTTTTGGGAAGGGCGCGACTTCACACGCTGCGGAAAAACTCCGGTTTCGTATCAGGGCATCGCTTTAGCGATGCCGCAAGTTCTTCGAAATCAGACGCCCCTTTAGGGGCTGGGCATCGAAAACCGAGTTTTCTCCAGCCTCCTGGTCCGTCCCGGCAAGCCCGCCGATCTTTCACGACACTTAGTGGCAAGACTGTTGTAAAATCCGCCCAACCTGGGAGTGGATACTTGGCGCGCTATGCGGAGTTCTCGTCGACAGAGTTGGTAAGAGCGTGCGCTGGCTCGAAAGACGACGGGGCGTGGGCAGAGTTCATCCGGCGATTTCAGCTGGTGATCGCCGCTGCGGTGCTGCGAACCGCCCGCCACTGGGGCGAACCGTCACGTCCGCAACTGGACGACCTGATCCAGGATACCTACCTGAAGCTTTGCGAGAACGATAGCCGTTTACTGCGGTCGTTCCAGCCGCGGCACGAAGATTCCATTTATGGATTTTTGAAGGTGGTTGCGGCCAACGTCGTCCATGATCGTTTCAAGTCTGCGCTGGCCGCAAAGCGGGGCGCAGGCCAAACGGAAGCGATCATGGAACCAGTCCAAATGGACCCGAAAACGGCCGGCGCCGACAGCTTTGATGTTGTGAGCCACCGTCTTCAGCTCGAGCAGGTCGACAAGATCCTGACCCAGGTTACGGCTGGGAAGGACCAGGAAAGAAAGCGTACGATTTTTTGGCTTCGCCACCGGCAAGGACTTACCGCCAGCGAGATCGCAGCCATCCCATCGATCGGACTGACCACAGAAGGGGTGGAAAGCGTGCTCATGCGCCTGACCGCTATGATTCGCGGTCATGTTATAAGTTCAAGCCCTCACCGCGAAGTGAAGGTTTTGAATAGGCAAAATCGTTCTAAGAGATTAGGGAGTTAGTTTTGGAAATAGATCCCAACGAGCATATCGGAAATGCGGAACTGGCGAAACTGCTCGAGGAATCTCGCCTGTGTGCGGAATCCGTGCTGGACGCGGCGGATGTTCACCCTCATCTTGCCGCCTGTCCGAGTTGCCGGGAGCAATTTGAGGGGCTGGCGTTGCTGGATCGCCAACTAGATCGCCAACTGAAGCGCATGAGACCGGCCAAGTCTACACTGCGCCAAGGCGATTGTCCGGGTGCCGCGGTGTGGCGTGAGATTGCCGGTGGCCTGACCCCACCCGACGAGACTCTTGCCTACATCGAACATGCCAGCCGCTGCGATTATTGTGGTCCGTTGCTGCGCGGAGCGGTCGCCGAATTGTCCGATCTGAACGGGGAGATCACCGAGGCGGAGCGGAAGCATATCGCTCTCCTCGAGAGCGCGCGCGCGGAGTGGCAGCAGAAACTGGCCCAACGAATCACCGGGACATCGCATTCGGGGCCGGATTGGGAATCTGTACCCTGGTGGCGGGGGTGGCTGGGCGTTCCGCGTCTGGCGATGGTGGGAGCATCTCTTATAGCCGTGGTTGGCGTCGGATCGTGGGTGGTAGTCCATCGCAACCAGCCAACCGCCGCCGGCCAGCTCCTCGCCCGCGCTTACACCGAGAAGCGCACCCTGGAACTCAGGATCGCGGGCGCCGACTATGCGCCTCTACGCGTGTCGCTCGGACCGGCAGCCTCCTTTACCAGCCGTCCGGCGGCGCTGTTAAAAGCGGAAGCGTTGATTGCCAGCCAACTGGAATCCCATCCCTCCGATCCTTCCTGGCTTCAGGCGAAGGCGCAGGCGGACGTGCTGGAAGGCAAGTACGACGCGGCCGTCCAAGCTTTGCGCCGCGGCTTGGAGTTGGAGCCGCATTCGCCGGCGCTCCTGACCGATCTCGCCACCGCTTACTTCCAGCGCGCCCAGCAGGAAGACCGGAAAGAAGATTTCGGCGCTGCTTTCGAGTACCTAAGCCAGGCCTTGAAGCTGCACCCCGACGATTCGGTTGCGCTCTTTAATCGCGCCATTGTCGCGGAACATCAGTTTCTTTATCAACAGGCACTCGATGACTGGGAACATTACCTGCGTGTGGATACGGGCTCGCAGTGGGTGGAAGAAGCCCGCAACCGTGCCAACGCCGTGCGGGAAAAATTGAAAGCGCATGAGAGCAAGGCGACGCCGTTGCTGTCTCCCACCCAGATGGCTGCCATGGCCACCAACGCCAGCCTCGGTTCCGAAGTCGACCAGCGTATCGAAAAATATCTGCACGAAGCAGTCCGCTCCTGGTTGCCCCAGGCTTTTCCCGAAGCCAGAGCTAATGCGGATCCGCTCGCCTCGCGGGCGCTTTTTTTTTTGGCGGACCTGACGAGCCAGCAACACGGCGACCAGTGGCTGGCTGATCTTCTGCGCGGTTCTTCGGCGCCACATTTTCCGCAAGCGGTAACCGCGCTCGCCCGCGCCGTCAAAGCCAATGACGCCGGCGAGTATGGCGCCTCCCGCCAACAGGCTGCTCTGGCCGAACAATTATTTCGCGCTTCCGGCAACACGGCGGGGGCGTTGCGCGCCGAATTCGAACAGTCGTTCGCGGCCCAGATCTCGCGCCGCAGCGAAGAATGCCGGCGCCAGGCGATAGCTGCGGGAGCGGAGTCCAAGGGTTATTCGTATCCTTGGGTGCAGATCCAGCTTGGATTAGAGGAGAGCGTCTGTTCGACACTGATGGGCGATCTCGGCACCTACGAAAAAGCCGCACGTCGCGCTCAGGACCGCGCGCAACAGGCCGGCTACGGCGCTCTCTATCTGCGGGCCTTGGGATTTGTTGCGGAAAGTAAATTCGACACCGGTGACCGGGCGGGCGGCTGGAAGCTCGTCTGCACCGGCCTGGAACGGTACTGGTCGGGGCAATTTCCCGCCATGCCAGGCTACAACCTGTACAGCTATGTGGCTTGGGCCGCCGAGGCTGCAGGTCAGTCAAATCTGCAGGTGGCGCTCTGGCGCGAAGCTGTGGCCATGATCGATACCAACGAAGAATTGCTGCTACGCGCCGAGGCCCATAACAACATGGCTAAGGCGGCCAACGCGGCCCACCAACCCGAGGTGGCCGAACACCAGTACGGGGAAGCCGCCCGGCTCTACGCCCTTGCCCCGCAGAGCGAGGCCATTCGGGCCGGCCGCATCGAGATCGAGATCAGGAACGCTCAGTTGGAGGCGCGTCAAAGTGCGTTCGACACGGCTCTGGCCCGTTTGACTCGCGTCCAGGATGAAGTCCGTCAACTCTCCAATAATTATCTCGCGCAGATTTTTTATTCTACGTTCGGCGAAGTGCAGCTCCGCAGTCATCATGCAGCGGAAGCCGAGCAGGCTTTCCGGCCGGCGCTGCGCTTGGCCGAGCAAAACTTGGCCTCCCTGACTTCCGAGGCGGACCGAACAAGTTGGAGCAAAGACGCGGCTCCGGTATACCTGGGACTCGCCGAAGCCGAACTGGTTCAGGGGCGTGAACAGGAATCGCTCGATGTGTTTGAGTGGTACCTGGGTGCGCCGCAGCGTGTCGGCATGAGTGGCCGCGCCACCTCGCAGCACACTCCTGAGCCATTGCAATCGCTGCCCGATCCGTCACGGCTCCCCGCTCGACTTCCTCTTCTTTCCAACCAGACGGTACTCGCTTATGGATTGCTGCCCGACGGCCTCGCCATTTGGGTCTATGACGACCGCGGGGTCAGCGCGAAGTGGATTCCGAAATCGCCTCAAGAGCTGCAGGATCTGGCGGCCAATTTTTATGTCCAATGTTCAGAGCCCAGCTCCGAGCTGAGCGCGCTGCGCCGCGACAGTCAGACTTTATATTCGCTGCTCATCGCTCCAGTCGAGCAGCGCCTGGACCCGAAGCGCACGCTGGTGGTCGAGACGGAAGGGTCTCTGGCCCGACTGCCCTTCGAAGTCCTCATGGACTCAAGCGGTCGCTACCTGATCGAGCGCGGGCCCATCGTCCACTCGCCGGGGCCTTACGCGGAAGCGCTTATGCATCCCGACACTGCAATTTCGCCCGACTTGCCCGCCCTGGTCATAGGCAGCGCGGCTTCTTCGCCGGATACAGGTCTGTTTGTTATCCCGAACGTTCTAGCCGGTACAGACACGGTGGCCAGCGGTTTTCATTCTCCGCGCGTACTCAAGGGCCCGGAAGCAACGCTGAGTGCGGTTACGAAAGCGCTGCCGGCGGCCGCAATTTTTCATTTTTCGGGACATGCCATCACCACCTCCAACGATACGGGATTGCTGCTGGAGGGCGTAGACGCGCGAACCGGCGCCCCTGTTCTTTTGGACGCGAGCATCGTGCGCCATCTTAATTTGCGGAATATGCAATTGGCCGTTCTGGCGGCGTGCAGCACCGACTCCGGGGAAGGAGGGTCGCGCGGATTCGACAGCGTTGCCGAGGCTCTCCAGACTTCCGGCGTGCCGCACGTGGTCGCCAGCCGCTGGACGGTGGACTCTGTCGAGGCCAGGGCATTTGCGGACTATTTTTATCGCGCCTTGCTTTCCGGCCAACCGGTCTCCAACGCAACCCGCCTGACCTCACAGAAAATGCTATTGAACCCGCGCACCGCTCACCCGTACTATTGGGCGGCGTTTGCGGCGTACGGACGTCCATGAAACTTATAAGAGGAGAACCGATGAGGAACCCACGCCACTCCCGCAGTTCGGTGGTTGTGCTTGCCAGCGTTTTCCTGGCAGCTCTGATCATGGTCGCGTGTAACCAGACCAAGCAGATCCCGCCTGCGGCACAACAAACCGCGCAAACCACGCAGAACGTCTTCGTGATCTTTCAAGGTCCCTGGGCTTTCGCTCCCGATCCAAAGGACGCCAACAGCGTGATTGCTCTCGCGCCGAAAACCAAGAGCCATCGCGATCTGTTCGTCCAGTCTTCCGACAAAACGCTGCCCTCGGGAATTTACGATCTCTCACTCCCGGCTCGCAGTGGACCGGCGACTGGCACTATCGATCCCAACATCTTGCAGGCGAAA
This sequence comes from Acidobacteriaceae bacterium, assembly GCA_003131315.1. Classification (GTDB taxonomy): domain Bacteria; phylum Acidobacteriota; class Terriglobia; order Terriglobales; family Acidobacteriaceae; genus Acidiflorens. The sequence continues at coordinate 751 of PKUV01000130.1, read as the reverse complement.
ATTGACGCCCAGAGCGTTCAGCATGTGCTCGACAACAAGTTGGAGCGGTACGCCATACGCCTTCCCAAGCCGGAGGCGTACGTGGCGGCTACCCACTATCGGAGCCGCGCCGGTTCCGCGTATCCCCCCGACGCCTCGACAGAAAAGGATTACGTCACCTCTGTCTCCCTACGCTACAGCGTTACGACGCTCAACGGATTTTCCCTCGCCGGTTCGCCCGATACCGGTGCCTTCAATCCGCTCTCGCTCCAGGTGGAAACCCCAACCATAAATTTTGTGATCGTTCCGGCCCATGACCCCGATCCTGCCGATAAGTGCAACACCCACGCGCGAGAAACATTCCGCACTCTGACCAAGCTCCTGAACTTAACCCTGTTTGTGGATTTTCCGAACGATCCAAGCGAATGCCACGGCAAAGATCCGCAAAATCCTCGTCCGGTCAAAACGGAGATCGACCGCCGATCCCCCTTGGAACGAGCGGCTGCGCTGCTCGAAGGCAACCTGGCCGACGTGCAGGATGCGAGCGTGGCCTCGTCCTCGATCGCCCCAAGCTTTCTGAACTCCTTCGTCCGTGGCTCCGCAGGAAGTCTTAAGCGACATTTACTGGCGGCTATCTACTTCTTCGGAGCTAATGTGGGTGCTTGCAGGGCGCCGATCATCGTCGGTAACGGCTAGCTCGTGTAGGGACGGGCGCTCTCGCCCGTCCCGGGTTGCGTAGGGACAGCCGCTCCCGGCTGTCCAAGCCGAGCGC
>PKUV01000069.1 GCA_003131315.1 Acidobacteriaceae bacterium | reverse complement strand
GCCCGTCCCTCCACCGCATGACCCATCACGCGGTCGCGGTGCTAGGGATGTATGCTCAATTCAACCCAAGTGACGTCCTTACTGAGTGGGACCACATACGCATCTCTCTCGAAATCGAAGTGAGGTACGAGGCGGTAGCTACCTTTGCTGCTGACTGCTGGCTGCTCAATACGAAGACGTGCCGCGAGGGATATCTCGGTTGCTGCTCTCAACCCGACGCGCACGTTGCCGGTTTGAGGATTGATCTCTACACGCTCGAACTGGCCGGCATCCAGCGTTAGCCACAATCCCATGGGGGCGAGATAGATTCGCGTTCGGAAAGAGTCGAGCGGCGTGACTTCAACCTGGACGCCTTCGACTTTGACATTGCCTCCGAACGCCAGCCAGCCGAAATCGGGCTGATCCACCACGTAGGTCGCGGTGTTCCACGCGTGGCCAAAGAAATTCGGGCCATTGTCGCCGGAGAGTGGATCGAAGCTGAGCATGTCTGGAAAGGAATGAAATGCTGGAGACAAGAAGCCTTCCTGGTCAATGTCAGTCAAAGCGCCCATTGTGCCGGCATAGCCGATTCGCAGCAGGTAAAAATCATCTGGGTGCTGTCGATACTCGCTCAGCAGAGGAATCGCGTTGATGCCCGAGCCGTAGTGGTGGAGTTGTCGCTCAATCCGGCTATACTTCGCGCCATACAGAAAATCCCAATAGCGGCGCGCGCTGCCGTTGTACCCCCAGTGCGGAATCGCCGGGTCATAGCCCAGAATCGCATTGAGCGTTACGTCAGCCTTGTCCGGATAGCCGAAGTATTTTGTCCACGCATACACTTCTTCCTGTCCGGTCGAGTCCCATGGCATTTCGCTGCCAAAGGGATACGCTTGAGCTTTCCAGCGGTCAGCGCGCTCGTGCATCTTCGCTTCGAGTGTATCCGCCTCGGTTTTCATACCCTCTCGTTTCAGATCCACCAGTATCTGCACGAAGATGTCGCCTTCCATCTGACCGAACTGCGCCAAGTCAGGCGCGAAGGTTGTCATGGCGACCGCGGTTTCGTAAGCGTGCGGGAGATACCAGTTCCACGGATGTCGCGTGACGAGTCCCTGATCGTTGCGCGCAAGGTGGTAAAGCACCCAGTACGCAGCCGCAACATGCGGGTAGTTATACGACCGGTCGACCGCTTCGGATGCCTGTTTGCTCCAGCTCGTCCAACTCTTCCAGTCGAGATCGCTGCGATAGTAATTCGGCGGAAGCTGATCCGGCTGGAAGTAGAAGAGACTCTTGCGGACTCCGTACTGATGTGGGCCGTCCCTAAACTGCAGACCACCCCACACAACTTCATCTACAAATCGATCGAGCTTCTCGACCTCTACCTTGTCGGGCTGGCCCAGTTCTTTCATGATGGCGGCAAGCCAAGATCCTGCGCCGCCTTCGTCGCTCAAACCAGCTATCCAGACGCGGCTCTCCTGTTGGACGATCTGGTTAAGTTCGCGGTCGTAGGACATGACTGAGGGAGCGCGATGGAAAGGGTCCGTTGAATCAGTGAACCATTGCCGCGTGGTCAGAAAATGCCCCATGTCGGCAACCGCATCGGCCTCGGGCTTGATCACGAAATAGTGGATCGCCTGCTCGGAGCCGTCGGCATAGATCACAGAGAGACGAGCACGTCCCCAGGTCTTGCCCTGCAGCGAGAAGGATTGCCAGCCGACTGGAGATGATGGATCGCGACTGACAGAAATAGAGCCTTCTGGTTCGACGACAACCGACTTCACGGCCTTCGAGTACTTCAGGAGAAGACGACCGTTGATGTCGGTGGGCAGAATGTAGCCGGGCACACCGATGGCAACTGGACGATCATTGTCAGCAAGCGTCTTTTCGATGTTGCGAATCGAGTCCGAACGGAGAAACTTTAGCCCGTAGGTCCTCGACTCGCCGGGAGCGAGGGTCAGCAAGGTTGAAGAATTCCACGGTTGCGCCTTTTTCCACTCGCTGTCGGCATAAGCCTGACTGTGAACCATCCATTGATAAAACCCTTCGAAGGTGATACCCCGTGGTGTGGGGTCGGTGAAGATTGAGATTGCCCCACCTCGGCCCCGCGCACGATCCAGAATAGGGTTGTAGGCCTCGAAGGGAGTCTTGCCATCCGGCACAACCAACAGAGCGGGACCGTGACCGCTGAGCCGCGTTACTTGAAGGTATCCAGCATCTTCTCCGATGTAAGGATCGTAAAAAGAACACTTGGCGTGAGCCTCTTCCAGCGAGCGGTCATTGAGTACGTTATTGAAGATCATCGGAATGCCGAGCGCTCCCAATTGAACTGTCTCAGCAGTCTTATTCTTCAAGGTGAAACGCAGGACGAGTTTTCCACGATCCAACATCCATGTTCGAGTAACCTGCAACGGGATGTCGGCGGGAAGGGAAGGTGCAAGGTCGGCGGCGGCCAAAACATCTTGAGTAGCAGACAGAACGATCACCGGCTTGCGAGCTTCGGCGGTGGAATAGTTTTTCCATTCACCAGAGCTTCCAGCGCGCAAGCGCAACGTCACGTCGCCCAAGTGAAAATAACCATTGTTCGAGCGTGCAACGAGCAGATCGCCGGGAGTGAAATCGAAATCGCCCGCCCCCTTCGGCTGCAACGCGGCAACCGTTTGCGATGAACGGACCAGACTCAAGGAAAACTCGGGGGTGTCGAACTGCACTTTCCCCTGACTCAGCATCGGCCCCGGAACCGGAGGCTTTTTCTTGCCTCTCTCTTGGCCGCAAAGGGCTAGCTGGAACAAAGCTGCCAGACTCAACACCAGCAAAACCCGGCAAACGAACGTCGGCGAAAACGAACGGATCTTGCGCACGTCGCGAGGACCCCCTTGTTCCTGGTTAAGGATGTTTACTCTGAAAATGGATTTCGTTCACGCCCGGCTAGACGAGGCGGGTACGTTCACTTCCTGTGTCATCTGTCCGTCGACCATTCGCCAGATCCCCAGCGGATTGGCGTCTTTCAACTCATCTGGCAAAGCGCGATCCGGGAATCCCTGATAACAAACTGCCCGCGTAAACCGGAAAATTGCCTGGCTTCCCACCGATGTTGAGCGTCCGTCCGAGGTGGAAGGATAAGGCCCGCCATGCACCATAGCGTGACTGACCTCGACGCCAGTTGGAAAGTCATTGAACACCAGCCTGCCGACCTTCCCTTCCAAAATTGAGATCAGCTCCGCAAACTCTCGCAGATCCCGATCGGTTCCATGAATCGTCGCGGTAAGGTGCCCCTCAAGATTTCGAGCAATCTCCAGCATTTCGTCGCGCTTCGTGTTGCGCACGAGCAGCGTCGTGGGTCCAAAGATTTCGGCGTCGAGACCCGGGTTCTTCAAGAACGACGTGGAATCAGTCTCAAACAATATCGAACCCACGGCAAAACCGCGGCTATCAGACGGCTCGGCAGCTTGGGCGGCAATGGTCGCTGTGCCCCTTGACTTCCGGTTCGCCACCGCCGACTGGTAGGACGAATGGATATTTGCAGTCAGCAGTCTGAATTCCGCGGACGCCTCGACGAGTTCTCGCAGCTTATTTCTGAATGGAGCCTCATCGGTGTCATCAGCGAGGAAAACCATTCCCGGTTTTGTACAGAATTGGCCGGCTCCCATAGTGAAGGAAGAGTGCAGTCCCGCCGCAATTCTCTCGCCTCGCTCTCGCAACGCGCCCGGAAGGATGAAAACCGGATTGGTGCTGCTCATCTCGGCGTAAAACGGAATCGGCTCTGAGCGTGACGCTGCAAGATCCATTAGCGTTCTTCCGGCAGAGCGGGAGCCGGTGAAGCCCCCCGCCTTCACCAGGGGATGCTTCACAAGTGCCGCTCCGACGCGCGCTCCAGCGCCAAAAAGCAGCGAGAAGACACCTTCGGGCAGACCGCATTCGCGAACACTCTCTCGCACCGCGCACCCGACCAGTTCGGCGGTGCCGGGGTGGGCTGCATGCGCCTTCACGACCACAGGATTTCCTGCCGCCAAGGCAGACGCAGTATCTCCCCCAGCAACCGAGAAAGCCAAAGGAAAGTTGCTTGCTCCGAAAACAACCACCGGGCCCAGCGGCCGCAACATGGAACGTAGGTCTGGCTTGGGAAGGGGTTTGCGGTCGGGAACGGCGCGGTCAATCCGTGCCGCGACCCAAGAGCCTTCTTCCACAACTGTGGCGAACAGACGAAGCTGGCCGCACGTGCGCGCCGTTTCCCCTTGCAGACGAGCCTGAGGGAGTGCCGTTTCCTGCCCGGCGCGATCGATCACCTCGCTCGCAACAGACTCAATCTTGTTGGCGATTTTGCGCAGGAATGCGGCTTTCTCCTTCCCCGAGGTGCGACTGTAGACCGCAAAAGCGTCAGCGGCCAGTCGCGCGGCAAGATCCGTTTCCTCCGGTGTTGCAGGAAAAAAGCCCGGCGGAAGATGTTCCCCCGTGGCTGGATTGGTTGCGTGGAATGGCTCAACTTCAGTTGCACCATCCCGAAACCCGATCATCGATCGACCTGTAAGTTTTCCCATGTAAACCTGGTTACTTTCCATCCGGCAGGGCATAGCTGCTCACGATCTGCGGCCGGTTTTGCAACGCATGACGAATGATCTGTCGGTTGTGTTCGAGTTCGTCCCCGATCAGTTCCAGCCGAGGCGGACGGACACGAGTGTTGCCCATGCCAAATTCCGTTTGAACAAGTTTGATGAGCTGGACGAAGTTTGGCACGGTGTCCATCCGAAGCAGCGGCAGGAACCACCGATACAGCTCAAACGCTTTCTCACTCTGCCCGTTCATGCCAAGATCGAACAGGTCGACAGACTCCCTCGGAAGGGCGTTGGCGAGGCCGGCGACCCACCCTGTAGCACCCACCCCGATGGTTTCCAACACCGCATCATCCACTCCCACGGATATCTCCAAGCGGCGATCGAGCAGGACCCGAATCGCGGAAACGCGCCTCGCGTCGGTGCTCGACTCCTTCACGGCCTCGAGGTTGTCATATTCTTCCGCTAATTCTCGAATCTGTTCGGGCAGAAAATCCGTCCCGTAAGCGACTGGGTTGTTGTAGAGCATGCAAGAAAGAGGAGTTGCTCCAAACACTGCGGCAACGTGGGCCTTCATCTCGCGCCAGTTCCCCTCGTACACATAAGGGGGCAGCACCATGAGGCCATCGCAGCCAAGTTCCGCAGCCTTTTTGGCAAGGGCAACAGCCTCTGCGGTGGACAGTGCAGAGATGGCGGCGGCCACCATTCCACGCCCACGAACAGATTCCGCACACGTTCCCAGAATCTCGATCTTCTCGTCGAAGGACAACGTCGCGCCTTCTCCTAAAGATCCGAGGGCCACGATGCCTGTACAACCATTGTCCAGCAACCAGCGACAATGGCTCGCCATGAAGCGATGATCGACTTTGAGATCCTCGGTAAAACTGGTTGTGATTGCCGGCATCACACCTTTCCAGTTCATTTGTGCCCTCCTGACACTCCACTGCATTCCAAATCGAGTTCGCTGGACATCGCCGCCAGGCTCTCCACCCGAACGGGCAAGATCGGCGGCCGGACAGAATCCGGATTCCACTTAAAAAGAAATTCAGTTGAAGTTCCACAAACCCGTCCCTGACAAGGTCCCATGCCGCATCGCGTGTGCAGTTTGGCCGAGCGCCAGGATGTGTGCCTGGAGAGACGGGAATAACGAATGTCTTCGCAACGGCAGACGATCGTGTCCGGAGAGGGGAGCCTTCTGAGCTCCGAACGCAGACGGAATGCTCGGTCAAGACTCCGTGCAAAATAGCGTGCCCTGTTCCGCGCACCGAACAATTTCTTCGCCTCGGTCATCTGCCCACTGGCGACGAGACCTGCGATCTGGCCTTCGGCGAGCGACAACTCAACGCCTCCAATGCCGGTCGGTTCGCCCGCGCATAGAATTTCCTGGACGGTCGTTCTTTGGTAGTCGTCAACTCGCACGTACCCACGTTGAATCTGGCACCCTAGCAACAGGGGCAATTCGATATTAGGGACGAGATGAAAGCCACACGCGAGGTAATCGCAAGCGATCGCCTCCGTCTGCCCTCTACGGAAGATCACAACGGCTTCGACAGCCGCTTTGCCGTGGACGGCCAGCGGCCAGCTATTCGCAGAAAACTTTATTCCGGCAAGTTGTCGCTTCAACTGAAGTCCCTGTGCGATCTTGCCGGGTTGACCAAACAGCGCCACTCCGAACCTGGCCAAGCTACTCCAGGAGGCTTGCTCACAAATGATTGGAATCTCTGCACCGTGTTCACGCAGATACGCAGCGACCGCGAGCAACAGAGGACCGGTTCCGGCAATAACGACGCGTTTCCCGCGAATGGGAAGGCCGGACTTCACCATTGCCTGCAAGCCGCCGACACCGGTGACATTCGGCAGGGTCCATCCTGGAAATGGCAGGAATCTCTCCCGCGCTCCAGTTGCTAGTACCAGCTTCGTATAGCTCAGCACATGGAGGTCGTCGTGTCCCTCCGCCAGCAACACCCCGGCTTCGGGTTGGTGAAAAATCCTCAACCCGCAAAGGATCGTTGCTCCGGAGGCTCGCAACCGCGATATCCATCCCGCGGCTGAGGTTTCTTTTTCATGCTCGGGCCCGCCGCGCCAAATTTGTCCACCCAGGTTCACATTGTCATCGACGACTCCGACACGGACACCGGCTTCCGCCGCGCGGACCGCTGCCGCCACGCCTGCAGGCCCACCGCCTACGACGAGAACGTCGAATCGTTGTCGCACTTCCCTACTCATCTGTCCTTACTTCCATCCCCTGCTCACACAAAGTCTGGCAGCTTTGGCAATGGGGTTTTCCATTGATGGCTACGCGACATTCAAAACAAATACCCATCCCACACAACGGCCCGCGCGGTTCGCCACTTACCGAAGTCCGACATGCCTTCCCGGCGAGCAGAACCGCAGTCGTCACGGTCGCACCCGAAGGGACCGTCACTGGAACTCCATTCACCGTCACGATGATCTCGCTAAGCATGGACCTCCACCTTGGCCGCACGAGAAGGCAAATACGGCTCAATCGGAATCTCCGGTTTCGCGCCCGTGATGTGATCGGCGAGAAGCCTGGCGGTTCCAAGAGAGGTAGTGATGCCTAGACCCTCATGCCCAGCCGCCAGGAACAAAGACTTGTCGGCCGGCCAGGGCCCGATCAATGGAAGTTTGTCAGGCGTGGCGGCACGGAACCCGGTCCATGTGCGCAGGGCGGACATTTGCATCAGGTCTGGAATGTATTCCTGGGCACGCTTCAACATGCGCACCAGGATCTCGTTATCAACTTCCCTGTGCTCTGCCCCTTGTTGCCGGGATGACCCGATGAGAACTTGACCCGTGCGACGCGGCTGGACGTTGAATGCTACCGAATCGCTAGTCACCGAATGAGCACTCTTCAGGTAACCCAGTTCGACCAATTGATGTCGAATGAAACCGGGATATCGATCGGTAATGACTAAGTGACCTTTTCGTTTCCTGATTTCGAGTCCCGGCGTGAGGTCGGGCGCGTAAGCGCCAGCCGCATTCACAATGACCTCGGCCGCGAGTTGCAAGCCATGGCTCAGATGCACTCGACCTTGTCCAATTTGTGCGACCGAATCTCCGAGAAGAAACTTTGCCCCATGCGCCTGCGCGCGTTCCGAAAGAAAGCGGGCTGCGCAGGGCGGATACAACACGGCATCCTCGGGGACCAGAAGGCCGCCAGCCATCGGACGCAGATTGGGTTCGAGGCGCTGCAGGGTTTGGGCATCGAGCACTTCGGTCGGCACTCCGCGCTTGTTGTAATATTCCCGTTTGCGCCATACCTCGGCCATCTCTTCGTCGTCAGCGGCAATCCAGATCGTTCCGCACTGTTCGTATTCGACGTCGTCGGGCAGTTCCAACCTCAATCCCTGCCACAGGGTCTGCGAGTAACGAGTGAGCGAAAATTGCGGCTCGGAGTCGTCCATCACCACGATGTGGCCCATGCCCGCCGCGGTGGCGCCAGCTCCAACCATATCCCGGTCGACAATCGCCACGCGCATGCCGCGCCGCGCAAACTGGTCGGCGCAGGCCACTCCTACGATCCCCGCCCCAACAACGACTACGTCATACGAAGCTGCGGTCACGCTCGGATCCCCATGCACAACGGATCGCGCGGATCGAGCACAAGGTCGGCTTCAGCATTCACAAACGCAGACCCTTTGATGCTCGGATACACTTTGCCATTTCGTACTGTGACACTGCCTTCAAACACGCTTCCGACGATGCTTTCCTGCCTCCAGATTTGGCCTTCGCGGATCTTGCCGTCGGCATAAAGACAAGCCAGCTTTGCGCTGGTTCCCGTACCGCAGGGAGAACGATCGTAGGCTTTGCCGGGGCAGAGGACAAAATTCTTGCTGTCAACACCCGGCACCTGGGAGGGACCAAAAAGTTCGACGTGATCGATCTCTTTCCCGTCATCGCCGGTGATCCCGCTGTCACCGAGCGCCTGACGGATAGCCCATGTAAACGCGGTGAGTCCTTCTACATTGCCGAGAGTCAGTTCCGCATGGTGTTCATGAACAAGGAAGAACCAGTTTCCACCCCATGCCACATCGCCATGTACTGTGCCGTGGCCAGGCACGTTCAGCGCCAGGTTGGCGACGCTACGATAACTCGCAACGTTGTTGACCGTGACCTCGCCGTTTTCGTGGAGCTGGGCCTGGACAGTACCCACTGGGGTCTCGATATGGTGCATTCCCAGACCAATGCGCCCGATGTGCGCCAGCGTGGCCACGATACCGATGGTGCCGTGACCACACATTCCAAGATAGCCAACGTTATTAAAAAAGATGACTCCCGCCGCGCATTTTGGATCCGTCGGTTCGCACAACAGAGCACCCACCATCACGTCCGATCCGCGGGGCTCGTTAACCACGGCAGAACGAAAGTCGTCATGTTCGTGGCGAAAACGCTCCAGACGGTCAGACAAAGAACCGGATCCGAGGTCTGGCCCGCCAGTCACGACTACCCGCGTGGGCTCTCCACCCGTGTGAGAATCGATGATGCGCACGCGGCGGCCTTCTCCTTTAATCATCGCCTCTTTTGCCCCTGTCCAAGAATTCCCGCCATAAACGGAGTGACTGCGCCCTGATCCTTAATATCTACGATCACCAACCGTATTTTATGTATACAATATGCAATCGTCAAACTCAAATTTCGTTCGATAAGGCGGACGCGAAATTGACTCAAAAACTTAAGCTGACAGATCCCGAACCGCAGGACGGCGGGAACCGTAAGTTTACCCGGGGGTTGAGTTTGTTCGATTCCACGATGTTGGTAGTCGGGGCCATGATCGGGTCGGGAATCTTCATCGTTCCGGCCGAGATGGCCCGCAACATCGGAAGCGCGGGCTGGTTGCTCGTAGCGTGGGGCATAGCAGGAGCCTTAACAATAGCTGGAGCTTTGTGCTATGGCGAATTGTCGGCAATGATGCCACGGGCGGGCGGCATGTACGTCTACCTGCGGGAAGCCTATTCCCCACTCTGGGGATTCCTTTACGGTTGGACGTTGTTCTCAGTCATTCAAACAGGAACCATCGCCGCAGTCGCAGTCGCCTTCGCACGATTTTCCGGTGTACTCTGGCCTCGAATTTCAGAAGACCACTATCTGATCGCTCCGATCCACATCTCAACCCGTTATGCGCTGTCCCTTTCAACGGCGCAACTGCTGGCAGTTGGCGTGATCGCGTTGCTCACGCTCACCAATACTCTGGGACTCCGCTATGGCAGGTTGATTCAGAACGTGTTCACGGTCGCGAAGACGGGCGCCCTGTTTGGCCTGATCGTTCTAGGGATCTTCCTCGGACGCAACCCAGCTGCCATTCATTTCAACTGGAGCAATCCGTGGCAGCCTCACGGACTCAATTTTTTCGCAAGCGGACTTAACGTCACGACAATCTCCGGATTGTTCGTGGCCCTCTGCCTGAGCCAAACCGGATCGTTATTCTCCGCCGATTCCTGGCACAATATTGCCTTCACCGCCGGCGAAGTGAAGAGACCTGAACGTAACGTCACGCTCGCAATGGTAATTGGTACAACGGTCGTGATCACTCTCTACCTGGTGGCCAACGTCGCGTACCTTCTTACACTTTCGTTGCAGGACATCCAGCACGCCCCCGCAGATCGCGTCGGAACGGCGACCTTGACGGCGATTTTTCCCGGATTCGGGGCCACGCTGATGGCGGCCGCAATCATGGTCTCGACGTTTGGCACAATCAACGCCCTGACCCTGACCGGAGCACGCGTGTACTATGCGATGGCTCGTCAACGACTTTTTTTTCGCTTCACCGGTGAACTGAACTCAGCCGGTGTACCGGCCTCGGCCCTTTGGCTTCAGGGGCTATGGGCAGCGTTCCTGGTTTTGCCCCGCACCTACGATCCCGCCACGAAACTGTGGGGAAACCTATATAGCAGCCTGCTCGAGTACGTCATTTCCGCGGCTTTGATCTTCTACGTGCTCACTGTGGCGGGCGTGTTCCGCCTTCGTAGCAAGCGGCCCGACGCGCCTCGCCCCTACCGCACATTCGGATATCCACTCGTCCCCGCTCTCTACCTGGTGGCGGCCACTTCGATACTCGTGGTCCTCTTCGCCTTCCGTCCGGCAACCACTTGGCCGGGACTGCTTATTGTTGTGCTGGGAGTACCGGTCTACCTGGTGCTGCCGCGAATCCAGAATCATCGGGGTCGAGACGTCGACGCTAGCTCTACTCCCGGCGCTGACGGGACCGTCAAGGATCCTCTGGGATACTAGATGCGCTATACTAAATACGCAATTTGGAAGAGCCGCAAGCTACAGAATCGAAGGCACATAGGATGAGCTTAAGCCCAACACCAACCTCGGACTCAGCGATTACACGCCAATCGCTTACCTCCGCCGTAGCTGACAAGTTGCGTGACCAGATCATCCAGGGGGAAATTCCCGAAGGCTCCCAACTCCGGCAAGATGCAATTGCGGCTCAGTATCAGGTCAGTCGTATTCCAGTTCGCGAGGCCCTGCGACAGCTCGATGCCGAGGGTTTGATTGCGATCATTCCCAATCGTGGAGCGGTCGTGCCGGCCCTCTCGCCCGACGACGTTGAGGAGCTGTTCGCGATCCGAGCCCTTCTGGAACCGGAGGTGCTCAAGCGCTCGATTCCTCATCTGACCGAAGAAGACTTCTCGCAGGCGGAAGCGATTCTGCGCCGGTACGTCAGTGAATTGAGTCGAGAGGATCACGTCTCCGCCTGGGGACGGCTCAACTGGGACTTTCACTCCACCCTGTATTCTCGCGCAAATCAGGCGCGTTTTATGGCCATCATCCGCAATGTAAACAACAGCGGCGAGCGGTATACACGTCTGCAATTGTATTTAACCCATGGCATCAACCGCGCCAACGAAGAACATCACCAGATTCTGGAATTGTGCCGGGAACGAGATGCCAGTACGGCGTGCAAACTACTGCGCCAGCACATCCAATACGCCGGCCAATCTCTAAAAGAAGTCCTGCAAGAGAGGCGTGCGTCAGCCCAGCTGGCCGCCGGAGACCACGCCCGGCGGGCAAAGTCTTAAAGGCAACGCTTCAGATTTTCCGCCTGGATCGTGGGAAGGCAGAATAAGGTCCTCGCGACATACATCTTTGTAGAGAGCCCACGTCTCTCTCCCCTGCAGATCGGCTCGAGTTTCGCACGATTACTAACGAATCGGCATAACCACTGTAGCTACAGATAGCCGTGACAACTCCAACTCGATTCTGGAGTCTTTTATTGAAATAGGATGTTGCTTGGGAACGACCCGGTCGGGATTGTCGAAACTGTTGAAAGCATTCCAGTCTGGATCGTGGAGGATCTGCGCCGTACCGCCAGAGACGCTGCCCCCCTTGATGGTGCACTCCACTTGCAGGTCGGAATCGAGGTGTGGGTTGACAAACGTAACCACCAGTTCCCTGTCGCTCCTGGAAGCGGAAACGGATAGTCCCAAAGGCGAGGGAGGATCGGCCTCGACTCGCACCGCAGTCTTAGCGCGATGCGGCTTGAACAATGAGAACGCATGGTAGGTGGTGGTTCGCACGCAGTGCTCTCCTTCCGGGCCGTCGGTGACGAGCAAAGACTGGAGCACGTTCACCATCTGGGCGATGTTGCACATGTAGAGTTTGTCGGCTTGGCGGTTGAAGATGTTCAGACCCAGCCCGGCAGCTACCGCGCTGCGCATCGTGCTCTGCTGCCAAAGCTTCCCGTACCGTTTTTCGTCCTCTTCAGGAATCCGGTCCCACACTCCCCACTCATCCAGAATCAGGCCGACGTCGCGGCCGTGCTCATAACTGTCAAGCACAGCGCGCTGATGAACAATCGACTCCTCCACCTTTGCGTAGATGGCAAGCTGCTCGTTCACGTGATCGGAGGTAAAGCTGGTTGGGAGATCGGCTCCGCCCGTGTAATAGTGCATGGAGACCCCTTGCGGGCGATCCCAGCCCAGACCATCCATGAGCCCGCGAGACCAGCGAGTATCGTCTCCCGAAGGTCCACTCGCTACGAGAAACAGCTCGGTTCCGCCGAACTCGCGACAATAAACAGCGAAGTCTCGATAGAGGCGAGCGTATTCTTCGGGTCGCATATTTCCGCCGCACCCCCAGCTCTCGTTTCCCACGCCCCAATAGCGAACGCGGAAGGGATCAGGCGAACCGTTCGCCGCGCGCTCATCCGAGAGCGTGCTCCCCGAAGGATAGTTGCAGTATTCAATCCAGTCTCGCAGTTCGTGCGGAGTGCTGCTGCCAACATTTCCAGCAAGGTAGGGTTCCGCACCCAGAAGGCGGCAAAGACCGATGAATTCATGAGTGCCAAAGCTGCCGTCCTCCACATAGTCGCCCCAATGAATGTTGACGCGCCGGGGCCGCTTGGCTGCGGGTCCGATCCCATCTCGCCAGTGATAGTCGTCGGCGAAACAGCCGCCGGGCCAGCGCAGAACCGGCACTCCGAGATCCTTAAGATACTCAACTGCCTGTTTGCGGTAGCCATCGATGTTGGGAATGCGCGAGTTCTTGCCGACCCACAATCCGCCGTACACGCAGGAGCCCAGGTGCTCCACAAAATGACCATGAAACTCCGGCCGCACAACTCCAACCTCCGAATCGGTACGAACCGTGACACGCCGCGTGGCCGATGATGGGGGAGCGGATGATGGAGTGGCGGTTGATGCCGCGAACAAGCGCTTTGGAAGAAGCGCCGTTGCCGACACTGCGGCTGCGGTCGAAATGAAATTGCGTCGCGATAACGGGTGGTTCATATCAATATGCCTCGATTAGGAATTGTGACCTTTTGCTCGCTTGTGTCGATCAGCTTAGCTGACCGTCCACTTCAAAAGTGGTAAGAGACGGCATTCCCCAGTTTTGTCGCCAGGGAATTCATCTGGACTCTTCGGTGGTTCGGACAGCGGTCGCGTAGAGTCGCACGGTCGATGTTGCTTTCCCACCGAGGGGATCGCCCGCAAGCGCAAAAGAGCCTTTCCGCCGGATGGCTTCGATGCGGCGCAGAACATTCTCCGAGGGCAGGCATACCAGGCCTTCGGCCTTTGGCGAACTGGCGGCGAAGACCACCATGTCCAGACTTGACCAATCCATCTGCATGGTGGATTGCGCGACTTTCATGTGCGGAATCACAGCGCCATCGCGGACCAGCATCACAACCGGGATTTGGCCTGCTGCAATGTTGTGCCAGCCGCCGGAGTAGACCCGGTTGGTCTGGTAATCGATCCACTGGCCCTGCGGCAGGTAGACATTGCGGGAGATCCCGCCCGCTTCCAGCAATGGGGCCACGAGGATGTCCGCGCCAAACATGTACTCGTCTTCCACCTGCCAGGCTCCGGGGTCGTTCGGATATTCGATGAACAGCGCCCGCACCATGGGCAGCCCACGCTCACTCGCATCCTTTGCCTGGGCGTAGACGTACGGCATGAGACGGTACTTGAGCTCGACCGCCCGGCGGAAATCATCCACAAACGCCGGGCTGTACTCCCAGGGTTCTTTGGGGGGCGCGCCGTGGGCGCGGCTGTGGGAGGTAAGCATGCCAAATGGCAGCCAGCGGCGGTACAACTCTTCGGGACTTCTCGAGATAAAACCCCCAATATCGTGGCTCCAGAAGGTAAAGCCGCTCAATCCGAACGAGAGGCCACCGCGCAGAGTTGCGGCCATGCCTACATCCTCGTTGTCGGAATCGCCGCCCCAATGTAGAGGGTAACGCTGGCTGCCTGCCCAAGCGCTCCGCGCCCAAATGATGTTTTCACCCGTAATCTGCTTCGTTATGTCAGCTACTGTCTTGTTATAGCGAAGCGGGTACAGGTTGTGCTCATAAAATCCGCTGCGGCCGTTGGAGTAGATTCCCGTGAGCGGCGCGGCCTCTCCGAAATCGACCTTAATGGCACCCACACCCATGCGAAGTAAGCCGGCAATCTTGTCCTGATACCACTGAACGGTGGTGGGGTTGGTGAAGTCGAGTACGGCGTCTTCGTACGGCAAATTGCCCTTGCCATCTTTCACAGCCAGTCCCTTTTCCACAATCTCGGGAAAGAGCGAATTTTTTGGGTCGAAGTATGGAAGCTGCCAAAGCGATATATGGAAGCCGTCTTTCTTGAGGTCAGCGATCATCTTTTCCGGATCTTTGAAGCGCGTTGAGGAGAACTTATAGTCGCAACGCCAGTCAGTTTCAAACCAGCCGGTATCGATATGGATTACGTCGGAAGGAATACGGTATCGACGAAGTTTCTCCGCCACCGCGCGCACCTGGTCCTCGGAGAAGTAAGTAATGCGGCTCATCCACAGCCCGAACGACCACAGCGGCGGCATGGCTGCCTTGCCGGTTAGATTCGTGTATTCGTTTAGAATTTCTTTCGGTGTACCGAGAAAAACAAAAAGATCCAAATCGTCATCGCCCAGGAAGAGGTGGGTGGCGCCACCGAAGGACGCTCCAAAGTCAAACGTGGCTGGCGCGGAGGTGTGCACGAACATGCCGTATCCACGGCTGCTCATGAAAAACGGAATCGGCTTGTACATGCGATCGGTCTCGACGCCATTGGCGTCATTGGTCCAAAGCACGATCTTCTGTCCTCGCTTGTCCAGGCGCGTGAACGATTCGCCGGTGCCGAACAGTTTTTCTCCGGGCGAGAGCGAAAAGACCGCCGCGATACTCCGCGAGTAATCGGACGACCGCCGGATGAAAGAGAACGGGAGCACGGGATCCAGCGTCCTTGTGTTGTCGCTCGAATGATTGGTCCTGGTCAACAGGCGGCCATTCGAATCGCGAAACTCAAGATGCCATGGATTCTCCAGGACCGTCACCGAACCTGCCATGCTGGTGTACCGGTACCCGCCGGGGAGGCGCTCCATTTTCCATGACTTGTCGTGGGGCGGATCGCCGACCAGCATGAGCGAGGGCTGATCTGGTTTAGCTTGGGCGCTGGTTCTGATCCGGATGCGCACGGTGCGCGCAGAAACAAACTCTATCGAGAACGCTAGAGATGGATCGACAGCGTACTCACCCGCGGGGAAGGTTAT
This sequence comes from Acidobacteriaceae bacterium, assembly GCA_003131315.1. Classification (GTDB taxonomy): domain Bacteria; phylum Acidobacteriota; class Terriglobia; order Terriglobales; family Acidobacteriaceae; genus Acidiflorens. Next base: position 27,250 of record PKUV01000069.1, on the reverse strand, counting down.
CCCCTCGAACGGCAGCAGCGTCGGCACCATATTGTCGAAGGCGATCCGAGGGTACAGGTGGTGACGCTGCCAGGTAATTGCGCCACGCCCACTCGCCGGATCGAAGCTCTCGAGACGATCCGCCAAGAAGTAGGTGTTCTTGTAGTCATGGAAATCGCCGCTGACATCGACCAAGTCGCTCAACACGCCTGGGGGCTGATTCGCCGAGCCCGCATGACAGACGGAAGCAGCGAGAAAACAGAAAACCATAGCGCAAAGGCAACTGGGGAAGAGCGTGCTCAAGCCTCCCGGCCCGGTCTTTGCGACACTGGCCGTCGCTCCCGATGGCACTAGCGTGACGTTCATTGTGAGTTTCTCTGGACCGCAGGGCAAGATCGGCGCGGAAGAACCGCCGCAGTCAGTAGCCCTGCGAGAGCGACCCCGGCAATCAGCCCTCGCGGGCCGCGCTTGATCATTCCACAAACTCCCATCTTCAGATGGGGTACCGGATGATGGAATGTCGAATGATGGCGTGGCTGTGGATGCCGCCGAGTACAATCGCTTTGGAAGAAGCGCCGTTGCCGACAGTGCGGCTGCGTTCGAAATGGAATTGCGTCGCGATAACGGGCGGTTCATGTCACTAGGCCTCAATCGGGAATTGTGCAATTCTGCTGGCGCTAAGGTTGGTCAGCTGAACTGGCCGACCACTTCAAAAGTACTCTCGCTTTTTGTCGGGATCACAACGGTATCATTGTGAAGTCCCCGCTGCCTAGCGCCGCCTGCCGTTCCCCGCGGACTCTCGATCCTCTTTGATCTCAAAGTTTTCCGGCGGCGCAACTCCGAGCAAGTATTGTACGAAGTAATCCCAACGCCGCCGAACCAGGTAGAGTGCATGCTCTCCACTCTCACCATGGGACATGTTAGGCACGAAGAGCATGTCGAAGCTCTTGTTCGCCTTCATGAGCGCATCCACGAACCGCATAGTCTCCACTGGATGAACATTAGCGTCGATGTCGCCATGCTCGATGAGGAGATGTCCCGCAAGACGGCCAGCCATCGTTACGTTGGACTGCGCAACATAGTCGTCCTGAACCGGATAGCCCTGGTACAGTTCGTTCCACCAGGCTTTATCCAGGCGTGGGTCGTGATCGCCAGACGTCGAGACTCCGACTTTGTAGAATTCGGGAAAAGCAAGCATGGCGTGAGCCGCTCCGTAGCCACCAGCCGAGGTCCCATAGATTCCAACTCGTGTCGCATCCATATACGGATAGCGAGCGGCCATTTGCTTGATCATGGAGACATGATCTTCGAACGCTCCACCTAGATTCCGGTAAGAGAATTCGTGGAACGCGCGCGAACGGCCTGTGGTTCCACGGCCATCCACCATGACGACGATGAAGCCCAGTTCCGCCATCGCTTGCAACCAAAGAGAGTGGCCGAGCGTCTTCGGGACAAAGAAGTCCTGGGGGCCCGTGTAGACGAATTCGACGATTGGATACTTCTTCGCGGGGTCGAAGTTCGAAGGCCGCCAGATTAACCCGTAGAGATCTGTCGTGCCGTCCGCCGCTTTGCCCTGAAATGGCTCGGAAAACTTCCACCCCGTCTTCAGCAACTCGTCAGTGTCTGCTTTCTCGAGGATGCGTACTTCCGATCCATCCTTCGTGCGACGCAGAACCGCTACTCCGGGCAAATCTGGCCGCGAGTAATTGTCGACGAAGAATGTTCCGTCCGGCGAGATGCTGACGGAATGACTGGCATTCTCCGGAGAAAGCAACTGCAATCCCTTTCCATCAAAGCCGGCGCTGTACAGATGCGTCTGGTATGGATCCTCATTCTTCTCGCGCCCGTTGGCCAGAAAGTACACGCGCCGGTTCTTTTCATCGATATGTTCGATCTGCCGCACCACCCATGGTCCCTGAGTGACCCGATTCTGCAACCCGCCGGCCTTCCCGTAGAAATACAGGTGATTCCAGCCGTCGCGTTCCGAGGACCAGAAAAACTCTTTGGTTGTGTCCACAAAACGATAGAAGGTTTCCCCTGGGTCCACATACTTCTCCGACTGCTCGCGCAACAGAACTTTCTGCTCGCCGGTGGCCGTATCGACGATTCGAAGTTCTTTTGCTTTGTTCCCTCGTTCATCGTAGTCGTAGAAGAAGCTCTTCCCATCGGCGAACCACTCGAAGCCGGGCCCGCCCTCCTCGGCGGGAAGGTCCAGTCCTGGAGTTTTTACATCAATCCGCGCTCCCGTCTGAATATCGAAAATGATCGGCTCGGCTTTGGCCAAAACCTCTCCCGGCAATGGATACACGTAGGTAAACGCCTTTGGGCGAAGCTGGTCTTTCGGAACAAACTGCAGGCTCGTGAAGTGACCCGCATTTCTTGAGTCGATACGATAGGTAACCAGCTTCGAAGAATCAGGAGACCAGAACACCGCGGCGGGTTGCTTCACGTCTTCGCTGCCCTGCTCAACCATCATGCCGAGCGACGGGACCGGCGTCGCATAGTCAACTCCGTGGGCGCCATCGTGTGTCAACTGCAGCAAGGTGCCTGTCGAAGTGTCACGCAGGTACAGATTGTGTTCCTTCACGAACGCAGCCCAGCGCTGGTCAGGCGACTTCGGCTCGTTGGACGCATCCGTTGGCGTGTGCCCGCGGTCGCACTTGTAAGTAGCCAGGGAACAAGTCCATTGCGACTTTTCCACGAGAAAGCGAATGGCTTTCCCACCGTCGACAAAGTCAAAGTCGGAAAAAGGCAACTCCGACCCGGAGTATTCCTGCTGCGCCGCGGTCGAGAGGGACGCGGCCAGCCTCTGGTGATCGAAGGCCGGTACGCTTGTGTTCTGCGAGGCATCCACCAGAACAAACCGAGTTCCGTCGCGACTGACATGCCGGTACCAGAATCGATTCGTCTTCTCGATCCAGTGCGGCGTCACGTCTGCCAGGGAAACAAGACGCCGCAGGTTGCCGGAAAGAAAACGCCCAGCCCTTTGGTAGTCTTCCAGCCGCCCTTGCGCCGCGGCCTCATGTAGAAACAAGAGCAATAGAATGGGAAAGAGATGCGGGATACGAGTCAGGCGCATTGCACTCCAGAGTCTACGGAAAGGTACTTATGCTGGAACATACACTCTCCCGGGTGTGACTGTTTGATCGGACCCGGAGAGTGTTCCCTGCTGTGGTAACAGGAACCGAGGCTCGCTTTAGAACTCGATGTTCGCTCGGAATTCGATCCGACGGGGGTTATAACTGGGGGAGGTCCCGCCGATTCCGAAACCGGAGGCCTGGACGTTCGGAAAACCTCCGCCTGCGGCATAGCAATAGTACGAGCACCCTGCGCCGGACCCAGGCTGGAAGGTTGGGTGATTAAAGGCATTCACCATCTCCGCCTGCAGGCTGAAACTGATGCCTTCAGCGATCGGGACATGCTTGGTAATTGATAAATCATCATTCACGTAGCGCGGACCGTGGAGATAGACAAGTTGGCCAATGGTACCGGGAGTTATGTTCGGTGTGATGTAAGACGGATTAGCGCCCCCACCGGTTGCGCTTGCCAGGTATTTGGGGTTCAAGAACGACACGGTTGGCGTTCCTGCGATCCGGTATACACCAACCGAATCTTGCAATTGAGACTTCGTGACGCCATGCAGGACAACACCCCCGTCGGCGTAGTCGTTATACGTGGAGTATCCCCCCTGCAGTAACCACGGATTTCCGCTTTGCAAGGTGAAGATGGAACCGACGATCCAGCCACCGGCGATCCTGTCTACCAGACCGCCGTGATTCGCAAACTGCTTGCCTTTGCCAAAAGGAAGGTCGTACGTCCCGCTGATGTGCACGGAGTGGCGGATATCGAAAAGAGTCGGACCGTAACTCATTCGCATGTCGCGAAGCGTAAAAGTGTTGACTGCGCCTTGCCAGTTGTTCTGCGTTGAGATTCCGAGCGTGTGCGACCAAGTGTAGTTCGCATCGAACTGCATGCCGTGCCACTGGCGCTGGCGGAAGTCGACCTGCAGGGAGTTGTAGTTTGAGTATCCTTTGGCCACCAATTGGCTCAGGCCAATCCCCTGCGCATACGGATTAACCTGGAAGAAGTTGACCGGATACCCGGCGCCGGCGCCGGTATAGCCCACGTTGGCGCAGGGAACAAACGAGGAGCCCACGAGGTTGCACAGGTAGTCGACGGGGCCTCCAATGCCAGCAAGCGTGCTGGCGAGCGCTCCCGCCTGACCCCTGGACAGATCGTTCACAAAGCCACTGTTGGTGAAGTCGGAAAAGTTCCCGTCAACGCCCGCCGATTCCCCAGCAAAAGCAGCTTGAAAAATTGGCAGCGCCTGTTGACCCGAAAGACCATTGTTTGCGAACGACCCCTGGAAGTTTGGATTACCGCTGGCATTGTTGATATCCAGATTTTGCTTTGCTGCCTTGAACTGCGTCAGGAAGCCGTTCTCGAAAATATTGACCTCATTCTGATTGATTACGATCCACTGGCGGAGGCTCCGATTACCCACGTAGCGTAACTCCAGTGCGCTGTGATCCGTGATCTGCCGCTGGATCCCAAGGTTCCAGGATTCGGTGTAGGGTTGCTTGATATTCGCTCCGACGCCGTTGATTCCCGGTCCCCCCTGGAAGGTGAAGTCCGAAAAGTGATAGCTCTTGAGAAATTGCGTCGGGGCATATCCGTAACCATTCGGCAGATAGCTCTGCAAATCGGTACCCGTCCCCTGCCAGGTCACACTCCCCGGTTGAAAGGTTCCGGTTTGTCCAGTGCTGTTCGCATTGGCGAAGAAGCTCTGGTAGTAGACCGCGCCGTAATCGGCGGCTTGGTTCCAGAAGTATTGCTGAGGCTCGGTGAATCTGCGGAGAGAGAAGCCCGCGCGGATCACCGTCTTATCCCCACCCAGGAGTGTTCCATGCGGGTTCCAGGCGATTCCGATAGCAGGCTGCGGAGTCACATACCACGGTTTGGCCGGCGAACTGTTCTGAGTGAGTAGCGGGTCATTAGTGCCTGTCAGAGTTCCGGGGCTGAAAATATTCCCGATTCCAGAAGGTCCCCAGATCGCGTCTGGGGCAGCCGAGTGGTAGGCATTGGTCAGGTCGTAATCAGGCCATGTGAGATCCCAGCGCAGCCCATAGTTCAGGGTCAGGGTCGGCCGGATGCGATACGAGTCCTGTACAAAGAACCCAAACGCCTTCTGCAATTCGTCGAGGTTATAGGCCCCAATCTTCTGGAGGTAGGAATTCGTTTTCTGGCTATAGGCATAGCTTCCACCCGCGCTGCTGATGCGCCCCACCAGGACTGCATAGAGTTCCTGCGCCTCCGCAAAATCGTTCCCCGAGGCATTCGGCACCGTTCCGCCTGAACTGTTGGTAAAGGCGTTCAGCGCCGGGTCGCCATTGGCCAAGCCAAAGTTAATTCCGGGGAATCCCAGGCCGCCGTTGTAGTAGTGGTTCTGCTCACGCCACCAGGAGAAACCAAAGTTTAGGGTGTGCGCGCGCTTCTGCCAGGTCAGCGTATCGGACATATTAAACACGGGATAGTACGAGCCGGTTGGGATCTGAAAGTTCGTACCATTCATTTGCGTGTTAAAAGGATACGGGAGATTGGCGAAATTCCAGGCGAGTTGCTGGGTGGTGGTGGTCGGCGTAACTCCATTGTAAGCAAAGAAATTCGCATTATAAAGGAAGCCGCCGCGGAATTCGTTGATCAGCGATGGCGAGAATGTGTAATCGATCCCGGCAGCAGCAGTATAGGATTTGAATCGATTACCGGATCCGGTTTTCGCAAAGTCGGGACCGGGAAGATTTGGCGCAGTCGCCGTAGGGGACACAGACTTAGTCATATTCCACGCAACGTTGAACCTCATCTTCTGGCTCAAGTTGTAGTCGACGCGCACGGTCGGATAATAGGTGGTCGTCGGATTGGGATTTAGCCAACTGAGTTGCTGGAAATTGGGGTCACTGAGCGGAGTGAGCACCCCAGACTTCTGGGCACCATTCGTGGCCTGCAGAATTGAGGCAATCTGAGAATTTACTGTGGAGGGGATGGACCCGCAGGTAGCAGCCGGGCAATTTGCCGCGATGTTCAGCACATTCACAGTTTGGGGATTACCGTTCGTGTCGGTATAGCTGAAGTTACCGGCTTGCGTGGCAGAAGTGAGAGCCCACACGTCTGTGTTGCTCGAACCGGGCTGTTTGGACATGGCAAAGGTGCCAAAGAAGAACAGCTTGTCTTTGATGATCGGGCCACCCAAACTGCCGCCAAATTCGTTCAGAATCACGTGGTTCTTTGGCAATCCCACCGCATTGTTGAACCAGCTGTTAGCATTCAGGGCCGAATTCCTGAAATCTTCATAAACGCGACCGTGAAATGCGTTTGAGCCCCGCCGAGTGATGAAGTTGATCTGCATGCTCGAGTTGCCGAAGCCCTGGTTCAGATCGAGCTGATCGGTCTGAACCGTCATCTCCTGAATGTTTTCCAGGCGCGGTTCGACGGCGGGCTCTGCGTTTCCACTGAATTTCATGCGTCCCGCGTTGCCCACAACCCCATCAATATTGCTTCCCTGCGCTATGGACGGTAGACCATTCCAGGTTCCACCGCCGTCGGCGAGCGTACCCGTGTAGCCGGGAACCAATTGCGTCATCTGCGTCAAGTCGCGGCCTTCAATGGGCAGGTTTTCAATCTGCTTCAGATCGATAACCGTCCCGATCGCTGAGGAGGTGGTTTCCACCAGCGGAGCTTCACTTGCGGTCACAACCACAGTCTCACTCAATGCACCGACCGCGAGAGTAGCGCTAATGTCGGTTGTCTTGGACGCCTCCACGACTACCGCATCATAAACTTGGGTTTTGAACCCAGTTTTGGAAACCGTTAGTTTGTAGATTCCAAGTGACAGGTTGATGAAGCTGTACGTGCCCGCGCCTTGAGTCTCTGCCTTTCGGAGATCGTTCGTTGCCAAGTCGCGGAGTTCCAGTTGCGCACCTTGTACGACATTAGCGGCCTGATCCAGGACGGTCACCACGACCTTCCCTTCAGAGCCGTGCTGCGCCCAAGCGGATGGGACCCCGATTGCCAGCAGCACTAGAAACCCGGTGGCGAGAGCCCTGCAAGAATACGCTGAAGATCCGTATGACATACACCCTCCTTTGGGTCGGCAACCTGCTAATCCAGGTCACTGGAGTTCGAAGCGCACAGCTTTGGAAAAATCCGGAGTCTTACGGCTCCAGACTCGCCTCTCAGCAAACGTTTACCTGTCGAGTGGATTTTGTATACTTTATTCTGTCCATTGTCAATACTATTTTCTTCTCCACTAGGAACGGGAAGGGTATACAGGCTAGCGGTGTCGCTTGCAGAAAAATTAATCGGAAAACGAACGCCGGTGAAGACCTCCACTAATATCTCCAGGCGTGATCTCCTGCGGTACTTGGGATTGGCCGGCCTCGCGCTGGCGAGGAGCCCGCGCGCTTGGCCAGTCCTTTCCGCTGTCACCCCGGTGACATTTGTGGATGTGGCTCAAGCGGCAGGGATTGCCTTTCAGCACGACAATGCCGCCTCTGCGGAAAAATATCTGATTGAAACAATGGGCTCTGGCTGCGGATGGATCGACTATGACCAGAACGGTTTGTTCGATCTCTATCTCGTCAACGGCGCCGCAACCCGTGTCTATAATCCGAAGCAACCGTTGCACAGCGCGCTTTACCGAAACAACGGTGATGGCACCTTTACCGACGTCACCACCAAGGCGGGAGTCGGCGCTGAAGGTCTTTTCGGCATGGGCGTTGCCGTAGGCGACTATGACAATGACGGATTCCCGGACCTGTTGGTTCTCGGATATGGACGGTGCATTCTCTATCACAACAACGGAGACGGGACGTTCACCGACGTGACCACGCGCGCGGGAGTGGAGAATTCGGGGCGCTGGGCATCGAGCGCGGCCTGGTTCGATTCCGACAACGATGGCCACCTTGATCTGGTGATCGCAAACTATGTCGACTGGTCGCCCGAGCGCAACTTCTACTGCGGGGACCCCGGTCCCGGCATGCGCAGCTACTGTCACCCGGATGACTTCCACGGGCAGCCGCCGACGCTCTATCACAACAATGGCGATGGCACTTTCACCGATGTGAGCAAATCATCGGGAGTGGGGTTGAAGGGAGGCAACGGTCTTGGTGTCGTGACATTCGACTATGACAACGACGGCTGGCAGGACATCTTCATCGCCAACGACCACATGCCGAATTTCTTGTTTCACAATAACCGCAACGGCACCTTCACCGAGATCGGATATGTGGCCGGCGTCGCCGTCAGCGCGGATGGCGACTTTGAAGCGGGCATGGGAGTCGACGCTGCCGACACCACCGGCAGTGGCCGGCTCGATCTAGCCGTCGCTCACTTGGACATGCAGTTGGCGCGTCTCTATCAAAACATGGGCGCCCAGTCTTTCGACGACGCAACGCTGCGCTCCAGGATCGGCTACGCCACCTTCAATATGAGTGAATTCGGCCTGCGCTTCATGGACTACGACAACGATGGCGCGGTGGATCTGTTCATGGCAACCGGGCACGTCCTCGACAATATCGAGCGCTATCACGCCAACGCGCACTACGCCGAGCCCAAACTGATGTTCCGCAATCGAGGACGTGGCATTTTCGAGGATGTCCGCCATCAGTTGGGACCGGATTTTCAGTTGCCTCGCGTAAGCCGGGGAGCCGCCATCGGCGACTTCGACAATGACGGGGATTTGGACATCCTCGTCAATCACTGTGGAGGAGCGCCGCAACTACTCCGCAATGACGGCGGAAATACGAATCACTGGCTGGAGATGTTTCTGATCGGCACGAAGTCCAATCGGGATGGCGTGGGCGCTCGCGTCAAGATCTGCGCTGGAGACCTCATTCTTTACGATCAGAGGAAAGGTGGAATGAGCTACCAGTCCGCCCAAGATCCGCGACTGCATTTCGGGCTCGGGCAACACTCGCTTGTCGACTCGATTGAGATTTCCTGGCCCAGCGGCGTGCTGACGAGACTGGCAAACCTCAAGAGCGACCAGATTATTGCCGTCAGAGAAGGCACCGGCATTGTGGATCGCCCCTTCCCTCGCATCGCCGCAAAATAGTCCCGACCGCTGAGCGCGGTTGCCCGGTTATTGATGACTCGGCTCGTCTTCCGCTTCCTGCTCGATTCCCGACCCCGCGTAGCCGGTTTTGCGATCTCCGGGAGCAGTTCGGATTCTTTCGGCCTTTGCCTCATTCAAGTGCGCGAGGATGCCGAGCATTTCCTGCGCGCGCTGCGGGTCACCACGCCTCTGATAAGCTTTCGCCAGATTTGCACAGACCGACGCATTGCCCGGCTCGATCTGCCGCGCTTTCTCCAGGTGCGCGATCGCATCCTCGATCTTGTCTCCGACGAGGTCGAGCTTGCCGAGAGCGACCTGTGAACTCGGATCGCCAGGACGCTCCGCCACTGCTCTTTGCAGCGCCATCTCAGCTTCGCCAAACTCGGGTTGGCCCGGAACGGCGCCAGCACGCATCAGGGCCTCTCCAAGAATCGTCAAGAGCACGGAATTCTGGTAACCCTGCCGGATCCCCTCCCGCGCTGCCTGGATCGCCTCCCTGATATTTCCCTGGAGGAATTCTTCGTGCGCCGCCGCCAAGTACCCAATATCGCTGTCAGGTGCGAGCTTACGGGCCAGTTCGAAATCCGCTTTGCCCCGGTCAAACTGGTCAAGTTGCGAAAGAAATACGGCGCGCTCGTAATACAAACGAGCGGAACGGGGAAGATTTTGGATCCCGAGATTCACAACCTTCAGACCGAGCGCGTCATCTTTCTGTTCCATGCACGCGTCCGCCAAAAAAAGATAGAGCTTCTCGTTTTGTGGCGTCAGGAGCACAGCTTTCTGAAAAGACGCCCACGCCTCGCGCGGCTGTGCATTGCCGATTTGAGCCTGGGCAAGAAGATTGTAGACATCTGCGTTGTCATGCCCGCGGTCCCGCAGCGAGCTGAGAACCCGAACCGCCTGAAGGAACTGGCCTGTTCCCACATAGCAAAGTGCCAGGTTGAACTCGCCGGCGTATTCGTTGGAAACTCGCCCTCGAGCAGCCAGAAGGTGAGGAATCGCTTCCGCAAACGAACCATGCCGAGTCAGGGTAGTTCCGGTCTGAAGTTCCGATTCAGCATCTGGCAGTGCTTTTTGGGTAGGCTCGCGCCCTTGCTGCTGCGCTGGGTGAGTCGGATTAATCGAGACCTGTTGTCTCGCGAACTGAGCCTGGATGGGAAATCTGGCCCATAGCACGATCCAAAGCGCCACGATTGTAGCCCGCAATGCCATCGAAAAATGCCTGCGTCTCTGCTCTAGCGTTTCAAGCGGTCAATGACCATCCATCCCACTATTTCCACTTGCCCTGACCTTCGATGATCGTGATGTAGCGATCGGTCGGCAGATCGGTGAAGCGCTCGGTTTTACCGCTTGGCTGCGGCCATCGCACTTCCAACCAGTCGATCTTGGTTCTTTTCCCGATCCCGAGAACCATGCGAGGATCGTGGGAAGAGAGATAGCTGCCGCCACCGACTTTGAATTGGTGCCGCTGGAAGTCACCCGACTGATAAATGTTGTTCCGTCGTGCGATCATAATTAGGTTCCACATGCAACAAATTGAGTCATCAAAGAACTTTTCAAAAAAATCTTCTTGACGTATTGTAACCGCCCAGACTATCTTGAGGCTTCTGTTCTCACCCCTTGGGCACCCGGATTCTTAATTCGCTTTTCGGGAGGTAACATGAGGGTACAACACGTCTGGGCCGCATGCGTGGCCGTGCTGCTCACTCTTAATCTGCCAGCAATGGCGCAACACCAGCACCCAACCCAAACAGAAACGCTAATCGATGGGTCTCACCATCCCGAGCTGATTTCTGACACCACCGCGTATCGGCTTTTCCTGGCCACATACGCCGGTACTGACGATCAACACAGAAAATTACAAAACGTTCTGTTCGGCGCGATCGGTCTTTTGGGGCAAGACCGCCTGGTCATGACCAACGCCTTGGATGACTTCAACGTCCGCTTTAAGCAGATGCTGGAGGATGACACAAAAGAAGTATCGGTCGTTCCGAATACCGATCATGCCACGTTCATCATTCACCGCGACGCGATGATGGACAACATCCTGGCGTCGTTGAAGCTGCAGCCCTCCAAAGTGGGCTTTGTCCACCTGGACGGGTATGTACAAAACGAAAAGAAACTCATGCGCATATCGCCTGAATTGGAAAGGAGGAGGTAAAGTAAAGTGATGAGGAAGCTCAAGCTCTTGCTAGCGTTCTTACTGGTTTCGGCGTCTGCCTTCGCAAGCATGCCGGGAATTGCACATTACAGCTTCTATTCGCCTAACCCAGTCTTCGACTACACCGCGTATCCAACCATCTCCCTTACCGCTTCGGGTACGGTTCAAGGATACACGACCTGCAACTGCCCCGCGGGGATATACCACCAGCCGCAAATCACGCTCACACTGAGAAACCATGCAACCGGTGCGATTGTTGCTGGTAATAAAATTGCGTACGGTCCGCAAGTGCCGCCCTCGTACAACGTCAATTTCACTACGTCAATCGGCTATGACTGCTCCGATTGCTTCACTATTTTTGAAATGGGCCTAGACAGCTTAGAGGTGGTGTACTGCAGCATGCAGGGGGGGCCCTTCGCTGTCTACCTATTTAGCATGTATGTTGAAGCTGCGCAAACAATGACCATATTCACAGGAACCACTTCAAATTGCCAGACTATGCCAGTCACCGGTCTTGTTACGTGCGCATACAGTGTCAACAACTGGTGTACTCCGATGACCACACCGCCAGACCTTAATATGGACGGGCAGGAAGTCCGCGATACCTATCCGATCTCTGCCAGTTCGAATTGGCTCGTGGGCGGAGCTTGCTTCCGACTTGCGTCTGGTACGGGATGGGTTTGTGGTCATGCTGTCGCAGTTTACTATCCGGGTCCACAGCCAAAGGGGAACTGTACGTATAATCCTTAAGGAAGGAGGTTACCATGGTTTGGCTCAAAGCGGCGTTGGCTTTGGCCGCGACTCTGGTCGCATGGCTGGCGTACACGGCGATTTTCCTTTACGTTCGGATGGATGGAGTGAAGGCTGCTACCATGCCTGTGTTTCGCGCCTGGACTGTCTACTCACCGCTGTACTGGATTCTGGCGGTGGCTGTGGTCGCCGGAATGTTTTGGCTACTGCGAGGCTGGGTGTTCCGTGTACATGCCTGAGAAGCAATAAGAAGGGGCCTACCCTCGTTTTTGGACCGCCCCTTTTTGCTGTCCTCAGTTCTTCCCCGTCGCTCACCGTCCCCACTACTTCCACTTGCCCTGACCTTCGATGATCGTGATGTATCGATCGATCGGAAGATCGGCGAAGCGCTCCGCTCTCCCGCTCGGTTGCGGCCATTGTATTTCCAGCCAGTCGATCTTATTTCTTTTCCCAATCCCGAGAACCATGCGCGGATCGTGGGAAGAGAGATAGCTGCCGCCACCGACTTTGAATTGGTGCCGCTGGAAGTCACCCGACTGATAGGTGATCTTAGCCCCGATGGCATCAATATTGGACTTCGTTCCCACCAGTCGAACACCGAGCCAGTGATTCTGCCGGCCGGCAAGGTTTCGCAGCAGGATGGGTGCAGAGTTGTTCTGTGCCACCAGCACGTCGACGGAACCATCATTGTCGAAGTCACCGAGCGCCATGCCGCGGGCGGCCAGCGCCTTCGAGAAAACAGACCCGCTCTGCTGGCTCACATTCTCAAAACCCTTCCCCGTGTTACGGAAAAGCAACATGGGTTCCAGGAACTTTACCCCTTCCACACGCTTGTCGACCAGATCGTCAGGGTGGCCGTTGCAGAGAAGCAGGTCGATCTCACCATCGTTGTCGTAGTCGAAAAACTTCAGTCCCCAACCACTCATCAGCCGCGTAGCTTTCGCGATACCGGTCGGGAGAGCGGCATCGCTGAAGATCTCATCTTTGTCGTTGTGGTAGAGCGAGTACATCTCCTGATCGACGTTGGCTTCGAAAAGATCAATCCAACCGTCCTGATCATAGTCGGCAGCATCCACCCCCATGCCGGAGCGAGGTTTTCCGAAAGCACTGAGTCCCACCCCGGAAAACGCCCCAATCTCTTCGAACTTTCCGTTGCCCCGGTTGGCAAACAAAAAGTTGGGCACGGTATCGTTGGTCACGTAGAGATCCATCCGTCCGTCGTTATTGATGTCGGCGGCAACTACGCCCCAAGCCTTTGCCATGAACTGGGCAATGCCGGACTCTTTGCTGACATCGGTGAACGTGCCATCTCCGTTGTTGTGAAAGAGCCAGCATGGCATCGGATCGTAGATGCTTGGAATGCAATAGTGCCGCTCGCCGCTGAGCAGATCGCCGCAGAACTTGAGTTTAGTCTTACTGTAGTCCACGAAACGGCAGACAAAGAGATCCAACCGGCCGTCGTTGTCGTAGTCGAACCAAACGGAACTTGTCGCCCATCCCGGCGCAGTTACACCGGCCTTCGCGGTGACGTCCGTAAACGTGCCATCCCCGTTGTTGTGGTACAGGATGCTGTGTGCATACTGCGTGACGTAAAGGTCGGGAAACCCGTCACCATCATAGTCGCCCACCGCGACACCCATGCCGTATGCATCTCCGGGCACACCGGCCTTTTGTGTGACATCGGTAAACGTGCCGTCGCGGTTATTGTGGTAGAGCGCGTTGCGCAGAGGTGTAGCCGGCTCATAGAAATCACAGCGTCCGCTGTTCACCAAGTAAATATCCATCCAGCCGTCGTTGTCGTAATCGAGAAATGCGCAGCCGGCCCCAACCGTCTCTGGCAAGTGTGCCATCGGGGAGCGTCCACTCACATGCGACCAGGAAATACCGCTGACGGATGCCGGGATCTCCTCAAAAGCAGACGCAGAATTTCCGGAGGAGGACGCGGCAGCGAATGAAGGGAGCAGGCCCGCTCTGAGCGCACCGGCGGCTCCGGCGCATCCGAGCATCTGAAGAAATTGGCGGCGAGATAGCAAATCCCGCCAATCGCCTCCGTTTCTCGACATTCAATGCCCCTCCGCTCAGTGCTGTGCTTGCGATTCTCGCGGGCTCTGCGCGGCAGTTTTCTGCTGAAGCGCCATTTCCCGTGAAGCATCTTCTTTGCGCCCGGTGCGCGCGTAGGCCGTTGCCAGTTGATAGTGCCCGGCAGGATCGGCCGGCTGCATCTTTACATAGCTCTGGAGCGGTGCGATTGCGTCCGAGAACTTTCCTGCCGAGTTGAGCGACATCCCCAGCGCGAGATATGCCTCCTGGAATCCTTCATCGAGCTTCGACGCTCGCGAAAAGTGTCGAATGGCGTCGTCCCATTGCCCCGCCTGACGCGCTATTTCTCCCAGCATGAATTCTGCCGAGGCGTTCGTCGGGTCGATCTTGAGCTCTTCCTCGAATTCCTTCTTGGCGTCTTCCGCCGCCGGCGGGGTCTTCGCAGAAAATATGCGCCCTAACCGATAGTGAATTCCGGGTAGGCCAGGATTCTGATCGAGGATCCTCTTGTACTCTGCCGTTGCCTCATCCCATTTTCCCTGTGATTCGAAAGCCTCCCCTTCCAGTTCTTCAGTCTGATAGGCATTGGGAGCGGTGGCGGCCAATTCCTGCGACGCTCGCGAGGCTAACTCCGAATAGAAATGCGTTGTGATGTAGAGCACCTCGGGATCGTGCGGGAATTCGCGGTTCAACTGGAGCAGTGCCTGAACAGCGGACTCTGTCCGCTCCAGGCTCATGGCACATCGCGCGGTTGCCATCGTCGTGCGGTACTTGAGCTGCTTGTCCGAAAGACGGGGTGTGGCCTTCTGCAAAATAGGCAGCGCTTCTTTGCAGCGGCCCTTCTGCGCAAGATCGAGGCCTCGCTCAACGGAAGACGATTCACCGGAGACGGCTGCCTGTCCGGCGACCTCCCTGTTGAACAAGGCTAGCGCGACTCCGCAAATGCAGACCCAGAGAAACCTGGACATCGGAAAATACAAGCAAGCATCTCGGCTCGGGAGTTGGCATTTCACCATCCACAGGAGTATACAATATCCAACAACAGCCCCCTTGCTCCTGCACGACGTGGGGTTGTGCAGCGGCATTGGAGGATTCATCACGCACTCTACGCAATGTTCTCGCAGGCACTTTATGACGACCGTCGCTGTCGCGGCGGGATCTGCCCTCGCGCCTGGATTCTCCTTCGCAAGTCCACTGCAAGACCCCGTGATCGACACCACCGAAAAACAAGGCAAGTCCGTCAGCCGCGAGAAAGTTCCGTGGAGAGTACGCCCCTTCCCCTTGAAGCAGGTGCGCCTCGGCGAAGGCCCGTGCAAGGTTGCCATGGAAGCCGACCAGCGATATCTGCATTCACTGCCAACCGATCGCCTGCTGCACACGTTCCGGATCAACGCCGGCATCCCTTCGTCGGCCCAGCCGCTGGGTGGATGGGAAGCTCCCGATTGCGAACTACGAGGCCACTACGCTGGCGGTCATTACCTTTCTGCGTGCGCCCTGATGTATGCCACCACGGGAGACGAGGACCTCAAGAAAAACGCGAACACGGTCGTCGCTGAACTCGCCAAATGCCAGGAAGCCTTAAAAGGTGGATATCTGAGCGCTTTCCCCATCGAGCTCTTCGACCGGCTGCGCAACCGCGAGAGAGTCTGGGCTCCCTTTTACACGATTCATAAAATCATGGCGGGCAATCTTGACATGTATGTCCACTGTGGCAACGAGCAGGCGCTCGACGTGGTCGAAAAAATGGCCGGTTGGGTTTCTGGTTACAC
The DNA here is from genome assembly GCA_003131315.1 of Acidobacteriaceae bacterium. Taxonomy (GTDB): domain Bacteria; phylum Acidobacteriota; class Terriglobia; order Terriglobales; family Acidobacteriaceae; genus Acidiflorens. The sequence continues at coordinate 11,442 of PKUV01000069.1, read as the reverse complement.
CCGGCCTCTCAGCGTCGACCACATGCAGCGCGTGCTGGGCACTGAATTTGGCGGCATGAGCGAAGTGCTTTCCAACTTGTACGCAGTCACTGGCAAGGAATACTACCTGGAAGCCGCCCAGCGTTTCGACAAAAAGGTCTTCCTCGACCCGCTCGCCGAGCACCGTGATGAACTCAAAGGTCTGCACGCCAACACTCATATCCCACAGGTAATTGCCGCCGCTCGCTACTACGAACTTACGGGCGAGCGCCGCTATCGCGAGATCGCGGAATACTTCTGGGATGAAGTGGTAAGTGAACGCTGCTTTGCGACGGGTGGCCCCAGCATCGGCCGTGGCGGTCCCATGAATGAAGGCTGGGATACGGACCCCGGCAAGCTCGGCGCTGGCCTCAGCACCAGCACGGAAGAATGCTGTTGCGCCTACAACATGATGAAGTTGACCCGCCACCTGTTCGGCTGGTCTCCCGATGCCCGCCTAATGGATTACTACGAGCGCACCCTATTCAATCATCGACTGGGCACGATCAACCCCGAAGACGGCACCATGATGTATTACCTGGAGCCGGCCTCGGGCGCCTGGAGAACCTTCGGAGAGCCCTTCAATGCGTTTTGGTGCTGCACTGGTACCGGCTCCGAGGAATACGGAAAATTGACCGATACTATCTATTTTCACGACGACGATTCGCTCTACGTGAATCTTTACATCGATTCGCAACTGGAGTGGCCGGAGAAAGGACTCCGCATCAGCCAGCGGACTCGCTTCCCCGAAGAAGAAGGCACCACCATCACCATCTCAGCCAACAACCCGCTGCAACTTGGAATCAATCTTCGAATTCCGTACTGGATTAACGGCGGCAGCGTGAAGATCAATGGCGCGGTCGTCCCCGCCTTCGCCAGCCCCGGCAGTTATCTAACACTCAATCGCCTCTGGAAATCCGGCGACAAGATTGAGATCAGCCTACCCATGAACCTGCGCATCGAGAGCATGCCCGATGATGAAACGATTCAGGCCGTAATGTATGGACCTCTCCTGCTGGCCGGACGCTTCGACGCCGTCACCAAGGAAATGTTGTACGGCGACTATGAGCCAAAGCCCGGCGACTTCAAGATGCTCAACATCGTCGCCGATCCGAACAAGCCTACCGGGTGGCTGCAACGTGACCCGAAGCAGGCGCTTACCTTTCACGGCGTCGGGCAATCGCAGGCATTGACCCTGGTTCCGCTTTATCAGGTGATTCACGAACGTTACGCCATCTACTGGAAAGTGAACCGTCAGTCGACATAGCAGTGTGGCAATGAAATCGCCGCGACACTTGTGAGGCTCGAAGCATAGGACCGGCATTTGCGCCTGGAAGTGGTCTCTCTGTTTCACGACGATTGAACCCAAAGCAGCAGCATTGCATTGCTGACAGGTGTGGGCACTCAAGTTATGGACATCCACGAAATCGCGCGCCGAGGCCGCCGAGGAGCTCAAGCCGGAAATGGAAAACGTTTTCTGTAGCTAGCATCCATGCTCCGAAGTTGCCTGTGCAGCTATGGTAAAATGCACTTTTCATAGGGGCGTGGTTTCCCAACAAATCCCGATGGATATTCGTGAAATCGCGCGGAGAGCCAAAGTTTCCACCGCTACTGTTTCCAGAGCGATTAATCGCGTTCCCACGGTCGATCCTCAACTTGCCAAGCGAGTGTGGAAGGTAGTCGACGAACTGGGTTATTATCCGAATACTCAGGCTCGGGCTCTGGTTTCGGGACGGAGTCGCATCTTTGGGCTGATCGTTTCCGAAATCACCAATCCCTTTTTCCCGGAGATCGTGCAGACCTTCGAGAATCTTGCGGTCGAGAACAACTACGAGATCCTACTGACCTCAACGGTGCATGACCCGAAAAGGATGGAATCTTCGGTCCGGCGCATGATTGAACGCCGGGTCGATGGTGTGGCAATCCTGACATTTGGCATGGAGGAAACTCTCCTCGACCATCTCCGTTTCCGTAAAGTGCCGCTGGTGTTCGTCGATGTGGGACCCAACGCCCCGGGGATCGTCAATATCCGAATCAACTATCTGAACGGGATTCGCCAGGCGGTGCAGCACCTGGCTGCGCTCCGGCATACGCGTATCGCGTTTATTACCGGTCCGTTGCATCTGAAATCAGCCCTGGCGAGAAGAGCTGCTTTCAAAACGTCTATGATGGAAATCGGGCTTTCTCCTGACTTGACGGTAGAGGGAAATCACGGGATGGATGGCGGGATGCGCGCGTTGGTGGAATTTAACAGTTTAAGCAACCGGCCGACTGCGGTGCTGTGCTCCAACGACATGACCGCTATCGGAGTCATGAGGGAAGCATACGACCAAGATATCAAGATACCGAATGACCTTTCTGTAATCGGGTTCGACGACATACGGCTGGCTGGGTTCACAATTCCTCCCCTGACGACAGTTCAGATGTCCCAAATGGAGTTGGCAAAGATTGCCTTCCAAGCCCTGTTGAACGAGGTGCAACGCGAGTCGCCTTCGCATGAGCGCAGCGAATACGAGCTGAATACCAACCTGGTGCTCAGGCGTTCTACCGCGCTGGCCCCAACTGCAAGGCACCCGACGAAGCCCCGGCAAAGGGAACGTGGGGCAGCGGATCCCGTAAAACCCAGGGGTCGGGCCCATGGGTTAGAACAGCATTGAGTTAGAACAGCATTTCTTCCTTTTACGTTGTTTTACGTTCCGCAAGCCGCCTGATCGGGTAACGTACTTGGTAGAATCCCGCTGCAATGAGAAAGTTGCAATTGAAATTGACAACTGCCACGGGAATAGTCTAGATTGCGCTCATTCTGAGTAAACGATTACCGAGCGACAGGTTGGAATAGGGGGCGATAGACAAGCTATGCTGCAACGTTTGCGGGAACAAGTCCTGGACGCCAACCTGGAACTGGTACGACGAGGTCTTGTCCTGTACACGTTCGGCAATGCCAGCGGCATCTCGCGTGAAGAGGGCCTGGTGGTTATCAAGCCCAGCGGTGTCCCTTATGAGCAGATGAAACCGGAGCACTTGGTCGTCACGGATCTGCTCGGCAACATCGTGGAGGGCAATTTGAGGCCTTCCTCCGACCTCCCTACTCATCTGGTGTTGTATAACCAGTTTACTGAAATCGGCGGCGTTGCTCACACCCACTCCGAATATGCCACCGCCTGGGCCCAGGCCCGCAGGCCCATCCCATGCTTCGGCACCACGCACGCGGACTATTTCCATGGTCCAGTACCGGTAACCTCCGAAATGACCGATCAAGAGATTGCCGAAGACTATGAAAAGAACACAGGCCACGCCATTGTTCGCAGCCTGCAGCAGACAGATCCGTCGGCGACCCCGGGCATGCTGGTGGCCAACCATGGGCCTTTCGCCTGGGGAGAGAATGCCGGAGCGGCTGCTCATAACGCGGCCATTCTGGAGGCTCTCGCGCGGATGGCCTACTTCACGCTGGGCATCAATGCAGCGGCACAACCGGTTGGAAGCGCGCTACACGACAAGCATTACCTGAGAAAACACGGCAAGAACGCATATTACGGACAAGGCAAGGATAAGCAATGACACCACTGCTAGCGACCCTTGTACCAACTCGGCTGGTACATCTTGCTCCCGTCGATGTTGTCATCGTGGTTTTTTATTTTGCCCTGGTTCTCTCCATCGGTTGGTACTTAAAAGGGCGGGCCAACACCGGCGAAGATTTCTTCATGGCGGGACGGGAGATGACGGCGTGGGTGGCCGGTCTCAGTTTTCTCTCGGCCAATCTCGGTGCGCTCGAACTGATGGGCTGGGCGGGTTCTGCCTACCAATACGGCATTCTGGCGACGCACTGGTATTGGATCGGCGCCATCCCGGCGATGCTGTTCCTGGCGCTGGTCATGATGCCGTTCTACTACATTTCCAAAACTCACTCGGTGCCGGGATATTTGAAACTGCGTTTCGGCGAACCCAGCCGCGCCCTGTCCGCGGTTTCGTTTGCATTCATGACCGTGCTCATGAGCGGCGTCAACATGTTTGCCATGGCGAAGGTCATGCAGATTGTGCTCGGATGGGACATTAATTTCAGCATCTGGGTCTCGTCTCTGACGGTTGCCATTTATGTCATGCTGGGCGGGCTGCGCTCGGCAATCTTCAATGAAGTGCTGCAGTTCTTCCTCATCTGGGCGGGCGCTCTGCTGATTCCGATCCTTGGATTATACGAAGCCGGCGGGTGGACCAACCTCAAACTGCAAATTGCACAGAGAGCATCGGAACAGTACGTCCATCTCTGGTCCGGTTTGGGCTCATTCACCGCCAATCCCATGGGAATCCATTGGACCGGCATTGTGTTCGGACTGGGCTCGATTATCTCGATGGGCTACTGGACCACAGACTTCCTGGTCGTACAGCGCATTCTGGCCGCGAAAGATATTCGCAGCGCGGAAATGGCGCCCATTATCGGCGCCGGATTCAAGATGATGGTCCCCTTCATCGTGATCCTGCCCGGACTGCTGGGCTTGGCCGTGCTACCCATGAAGCTGGTTCCGGAATCGGTGGCCAAGGTAACTGGGGGCTACAGCTACAACGACGTTCTGCCGCTGATGCTGGCGCGTTACTGCGGGCCGGGACTGCTGGGACTGGGAGTGACGGCGCTGATCGCGGGCTTCATGTCTGGAATGGCGGGGAATGTGAGCGCATTCACCACCGTCTGGACGTATGACATCTACCGGCCGTTTATCAATAGCAAGGGCAGCGACCATCATTACGTAAACATGGGGCGTTGGACCACGATCATCGGCGTGCTGATCAGCGTAGGCACTGCGTATCTCGTGATGCAGTTCGCCAGCATCATGGACTACGTACAGGCGTTATTCAGCTTCTTCATTGCTCCCCTATTCGGTACTGTCGTGCTCGGGATGCTCTGGAGGCGGGCGACCGGCCCTGGCGGATTCTGGGGATTGCTGTGCGGGACGCTTTCTTCGGTCAGTATGTGGACTTGGGTAAAACTCGATCCTTCCGCGCTGCGTTATGTGGCGCTCTCGCCCCACGCCAAAGGCCTTGCCCAGGATATGTATCAGGCACTCTGGTCTTTTATAGTTTGCGTCGTCGTGACCGTGGTGGTAAGTCTGGCGACGAAACCCATGCCTGACAGCGAATTGACGGGCCTGGTATACGGGTTGACGGAAGTTCCCTCCGTAGGGGACGTCCCTCTGTACCAGAAGCCTCTTTTCTGGGCTGCTGTGATAACTGTCGTTTTCATCGTACTGAACATTATTTTCTGGTAAACGGAGGCACGCAGCATGATTTCCATCTGGTTTTTCATCGGCATTTCACTTGCCGTGAATGGCGCGCTGATCCTCGCTGCGGGAATTTACCAGTTGGTAAATCCTCCCGTGAATCCTGGCGTGGTCCTCTTCCACTTGCACGCCAATGTGTGGTGGGGAGCGGTGTTGCTGGTGTTTGGTCTTATTTATTGTTTCAAATTCGCGCCGAAGCGACAGTCCTAGGGCAGCGTGCCTTTTTCGAAAGGGAATTTTATGCCAGCAAAAACAATGACCATGGGCCTGATCGTGGGCAACCGGGGGTTTTTCCCCGACCATTTAGCCAAGAGCGGACGGGAAGAGATGCTCCGGGTGTTGCAGGCGGCTGGCATCGAGGTGGTGGCTCTCACTCCGGAACAGAGCAAGTACGGAGCGGTGGAGACACGGGAAGAATCGCGGCGTTGCGCCGAACTGTTCAAGCGCAATCGCGAGCGGATCGACGGAATCATCGTGACACTGCCCAACTTCGGCGAAGAGCGGGCGATTGCCGATACGTTGCGTCTGGCCGATCTGCGCGTGCCGGTGCTGATTCAGGCGACACCGGACGATCCGAAAAAGATGACCATCGCTTTCCGGCGCGATAGCTTCTGCGGAAAGATGTCGGCTTGCAACAACCTTCGGCAGTACGGCATTCCCTATTCCATTACGACGCTGCACACGGAAAGTCCCGACTCGGACGAGTTCGCCAAAGACCTGGAGTGGTTCGCGGCGGTGTGCCGGGTGGTAAAGGGATTTCGCAACCTGCGAGTCGGCGCCATCGGCGCGCGTCCGGCCGCGTTCAATACGGTGCGTTATAGCGAGAAGATCCTGGAATCGCAGGGCATCTCCATCGAGACACTCGATCTTTCCGAAGTGCTGGGCCGCATCGAGCGCATGAAAGACAATGACGACCATGCGCAGGCCAAGTTGGCCGCCATCAAGAAGTACGTGGATGCCAGCGGCGTGCCCGCGGCGGCGTTGTTGAAGATGGCAAAACTGGGGGCTGTCGTCGACCAGTGGATGGCGGCGACCGAGGTTGCGATCAGCGCGGTCCAGTGCTGGACTTCGATTGAAGAAAACCTGGGCGTCGTTCCCTGCACCGTCATGAGCATGATGAGTAACGAACTCCTGTCCAGCGCTTGCGAAGTGGATATTTGCGGCGTACTCGGAATGCACGCTCTGCAGCTTGCTTCGGGGACTCCGTCGGCTCTTCTCGATTGGAATAACAACTATGGATCGGACCCGAACAAGGCGGTCTGCTTCCACTGCTCCAATTTGCCCAAACATTTCTTCCGCTCGGTGAAGATGGATTTTCAGGAGATCATTGCCGGTACCGTGGGCAAGGACAACACATTCGGAACCTGCGTCGGGCTCATCAAGCCGGAAAAGATGAGCTTCGCCCGCTTCTCGACCGACGACACGTCCGGCAAGATGCGCGGCTACGTGGGCGAAGGACGATTCACCGACGACCCGCTGAACACCTTCGGCGGCGCGGGAGTGGTCGAAATCCCGAACCTGCAGCGGCTGCTGCATTTCATTTGTAAGAACGGCTTCGAGCACCACGTTGCCGCTAATCTTTCGACGGTTGCATCGGCGGTGCAGGAAGCCACCACTCGCTATCTAGGCTGGGACATGTACTGGCACGGGTGCGACAACGGAGCCTGCTGATGGCCATCGTGGCGGGAGTGGATTTTGGGACTCTTAGCGTGCGCGTCTCTCTGGTGGACAGCGAGCGCGGCCTGCTGGAGTCTGCTGTGCAGGAATACCCGCTGCACCGCAAGCGCGAAGATCCGGAATACGCCACCCAATCCCATGACGATCACATGCGGGCACTGGCTTCCGCGACGCGCGAAGCCCTGAAGAAGGCCGGCATCACAGGGGATCAAGTGCAGGCCATCGCGCTCGATACCACGGGTTCATCCGTGATTCCGGTCGGCAAGAACATGCAACCGCTGGGAGAGTACTACCTGTGGTGCGATCACCGCGCTAAAGGGGAAGCCGCTGAGATCACCGAAGTGGCCCATCGCGAGGGGCTGGAAGCGATTCAATGGTGCGGTGGCGTGTACTCGTCGGAGTGGGGATTTTCGAAGCTTCTGCACTGGCTCCGCCACAATCCGGGTGTGCGATCGGAGTTCGTCTCCGCATTCGAGCATTGCGACATGGTGGCGGCCACGCTCTGTGGCATCACTGATCCTAAGAAAGTAAAGCGCAGCGTTTGCGCCATGGGACACAAGTGGCTATGGAATCGACAACTGGGTGGCCTTCCCCCGGAGAGCTTTCTGGTAAAGGTTGATCCTCTGTTGAAGGGAGTCCGCGAGAAACTGGATGGCGAATACGCTACGTCCGATCAAATCGCCGGTACGCTCTCGGCGTTCTGGGCTGAACAATTGGGGCTGAAGGCAGGGATTCCGATCCCAGTAGGAGCGTTCGACGCGCATTGGGACGCTATTGGCGCCGGGTGCCGAACCGATGACATGGTGAACGTCGTCGGCACATCGACTTGCATCATTGGAATCACCCCGTCGGTGAACCTGGTGCCCGGCGTTTGCGGCGTTGTTCATGGCAGTGTGCATCCTCTGCGCACCGGAATCGAAGCCGGACTCTCCGCCGTGGGAGACATCTTCAGTGCGATTGCTTCTCGTGCCGGAACCGATGTAAAGACATTGAGCGTCGGTCTGGAGAATTATCGCGCAGGGCAGACTGGCTTACTGCGCATGACGTGGGACAACGGCGACCGCACCGTGCTGGTGAACCCCAACCTGCGCGGCGTTACGCTGGGATGGAACCTGCAGAGCACAGCCCAGGATGAACTCTTCGCGGCGATCGAAGGGACGGCGTTTCATACACGCGTTATCCTGGATCGTATGGCTGGGCATGGCGTAACCATCCGGCGTGTGATCAATGCCGGGGGTATTCCTCAGAAAAATGATGCGCTGAACCAGGTCTATGCCAACGTGCTCGGGCGTCCAGTGCTGGTTCCGAGCAAGAGCGTGGTTAGCCTTGGATCTGCAATCTTTGCTTTTCTGGCTGCTGGAACTTTCAAGACCATCGAGGAAGCGCAGGATAAGATTTGCCCTCCCCACAGGACGTTCATGCCCGATGACTCGGCGCAACGTACTTACGAAGATCTGTATCCTTTGTATAGCAAGTTGTATTTCACTTTGGGTCAGCGGGGTAGCGACGGTCTGGGAGACATCCTGCCGACATTAATTGCAGTGGCAGAGTCTTCAGCAGGCCAGGCAACGCGGTAGAGGCGGAAGCGAGGAGCAGCAATGAGCATTCAGAAAGTCCTGCGAGCGATCGCGATCGGCGGGTTGTGGTTAGCGGTTACCATGACTGCAGAGGCTAAGACGAAGGTGACAAGTCAGTCATTTGGAAAGATACCGAATGGAACTCCGGTAGAAATTTATACGCTGAGCGACGACGCGTACGAAGCTCGAATCGCAACGTACGGCGGGATTGTGGTTTCCCTGAAAGCTCCGGACCGTAACGGCAAGACGGCCGATGTGGTGTTTGGGTTCGATGATCTCGACGGCTATGTGGCCAACTTTAACGGGACTTCAGTCGCGTTCTTCGGGGCTATCATTGGCCGTTATGCGAATCGCATCGCGCACGGCAGTTTTACGCTTGATGGCAAGAAATACTCTCTGCCTCTGAACAACGGCGAGAACACTCTGCACGGTGGGCCGCACGGCTTCAACAACGTGGTTTGGAAGGCAAAGCCAGTCGCGAACGGAGTGGAACTGAGTTATCTGAGCAAAGATGGCGAGGCGGGATATCCGGGCAACCTGTCGGCCTTGGTTCGGTACACATTGGTGAAAGGGAGCTTGCGGATTGAGTATTCAGCCACCACGGACAAAGACACCGTGGTCAATTTGACCAATCACTCCTATTTCAATCTCGCTGGGCAGGGCGACATCCTTAACCATCAACTCACTCTCCATGCGTCCCGCTTCACACCGGTGGATGCCGGGCTGATTCCAACGGGTGAGTTGAAGTCTGTGGAATCGACTCCCTTTGATTTTCGCAAAGCGACTGCGGTTGGAGCGCGGATCAACGCTGACGATGAACAGCTTCATCGGGGTCACGGCTATGACCACAACTGGGCGCTGGATAACAACGGCGGGAAACTGGCGGAAGCCGCGGAACTCTACGATCCAGCCAGCGGGCGCGTGCTGAAAGTCTTGACGGATCAGCCGGGAATCCAGTTCTACAGCGGGAACTTTCTGGACGGCTCAATCAAAGGCAAGGGCGGGAAACCGGACGAGTTGCATGCGGCACTGTGCCTGGAGACACAGCACTTCCCCGACTCTCCGAATCACCCCGATTTCCCAACGACAGAGTTGAAGCGCGGTGAGCGTTATCACACGGTCACCGTCTACGACTTCTCTACCCGCTAAAGATTTCAATGGAAACACGCCAACTTGGAAACAGCGATCTTCACGTCACCACCATCGGAAATGGCGCTTGGGCCATTTCGCCTGCTGCCAAGCGAGATGGCAGAGATCGAGGATGCACTCAAACGAGAACTTGCCGCCTGAGCACGAGTCGGTCATTCTTACATTGCCCGGCTCTTTCTCAGTCTTGAGGGAAAACATGAAAAGACTCCGCTTTGTCGTCTCTCTGATCACCGACGAGAATGACTACCAGCGCGGGCAGGCTTCCGCTGCCCAGGAAGCTGCGACCCGCCTGGGGGTGGACGTGCGGATCCTTTTTGCCAACAACAACTCCATTGACCAGAGTCAGCAACTTCTAGACGCGATCCACGCTCGCGACGGCGTGGATGGCATTCTTGTCGAACCTGCCGGTGGAACGGGCTTTCCCAAGGTCGCGCAGGCGGCGGTGGCATCAGGCATCGCCTGGGTTGTACTTAGTTGCGAGGCCGACTACTTGAGGGAACTCCGTTTCAGCAGCACTGTCCAGGCGTTTGCTGTAAGTGCTGACAATCATGAGGTCGGGCGGATTCAAGGTCGTCAACTCGCCGCCCTTCTGCCCGGGGGGCGGCTCGGTCCTCTACATTCAGGGCCCCTCCTACAGTATGGTCACGGAGCGGCGTACCGCAGGCATGCTCGAAACTAAACCAGGTAGCATAAACGTCAGAGTTTTGAAGAGCGTTAACTGGACAGAAGATGCCGGCTTCCATGCGGTTGCCTCCTGGTTGCGGCTTTTCACGGCGCATCAAGAGCACATCGATGTGGTGCAGGCTCAAAACGACTTCCTCGCGATGGGCGCGCGGCGAGCCATTGAGGAACAAATGACTCGGCCAGAGCGGGATCACAAGTCACGTCTGCCCTTTCTTGGCGTCGACGGTCTCCCAGGAACCGGGCAGGCTTGGGTCCGGCAGGGCATTTTGGCGGCCTCCATTATCGTGCCCCCGATCACTTCGCACGCCCTCGAAGCCTTGGTTGCGGCTATAAAGGGGCGGGTCCGCCAGCCGGAGCGCACGCTGATTGCACCCGAATCATTTCCCGACCTCGATAGGTTGGCGGCTAAGTTTGCAGCCCGGCGCACGGCCGGAGGCGATCCAGCAAGCAGTTGACAAACACCCGGCAGGAGGGTAGAGCTGACCGCACATCGCACGGGCCCTTGGGGTGCTGGCCCGGAAAAGTTGGAGCACAATGCAACTGAGTTCCTTCGGCCTTCGGAACCGCTCGCACCGTCCGCAAGCATGCTGTGCATACCCACTCCAACAATGGACAGAGCACACGTTATACAGAGCAGACATTATGGAGACCCATCTCGTATTGCGCAGTGTAGTTTTCATTCTCATTTCTCAAGCTCTGCTGACGAACGCTTGGGGACAGGCAAACGCTTCGCCGACTGCGGCGGCATCTCAACCAACGAATGCCCAACTGCTGGCAGAGACTCCACCCATGGGCTGGAACAGCTGGGATGGGTACGGCACGACCATCAATGAAGCCAAATTCAAAGCCAACGCCCAGTGGTTTGCCGAGCACCTCAAACCTTACGGTTGGCAATATGTCATCGTAGATATGGAATGGTTTGTTACCAACCCGATCCCCGAAGGCAATTCGAAGACCTCGCAGTTCAGCATGGACAGCTATGGCCGCTATACGCCAGCAGCGGGCCGATTCCCCACCGCCGCGGACGGCGCGGGGTTCAAACCTCTAGCAGCCCGTGGCATAAGTAC
>PKUV01000191.1 GCA_003131315.1 Acidobacteriaceae bacterium | reverse complement strand
ACTATACGGTCAGAGACCTAGCATGGTCGGATTGGCGCTTATTCCCTGATCCTCGACAACGAGGAGTTCTCGTCGCTCCCTTTGGCCCCGGCTGTTATGAGCTTCGCAACGGCAAGCAACTGGTTCTCTATGGACAAGGTGGTCACGTGGCTCACCGCATGAACTCGCTTCTTCCGACACCTCGGGGATGCGCTGGGCGAAGAAATCGAGAAAAGCGAGAGTATGTTCTTAAACACTTGGGCAGGATAGAGTATCGAACGCTGGCTTGTGCCACGCACGGCGAGGCAAAAGATGAAGAACGGAGACTACGATCTCGAAGGTCGGAGTATCTGTTTCCGACATAAGAAGCAGGGGGAAGTAAGGAAAATGGTGACAAAGCATGAAGCTGGGAGATCAACAAACGCACCCGTAATCCGTCCCGCTCGGGTCCGATATATCAAACTTGGGGAACGCGGGAAGTGGGAAAAAGAGTGCTTGGAGAAAGGCATCATCCGATTCGGTTTCAGTAGCTCCAACGCCGAAAGGTTCCCATTGTGCCTCCAGCGGAAATGGGATGAGCTAACGCAGTCCTTTGTTACGCAGGGCAAGAGTAGAGGAACAGCAACCCGCTTCACGAATGAGACACGTCTGTTTTTTGAGGACGATGGTTCGACACTTTGGATCACGTTCATCGGTGAAAAACTGTGCTGGGGATTTCTCACAGCAGGCCCACCTGAGCGCCACGCCGATGGTGACGGCGTGTGCCGAACAATCAATGGTGGCTGGCGATGGAAGGACGTGAATGGCGAGCCATTGGCGAAAGATCATCTATCAGGTGCCCTAACGAAACTGGCGGCGTACCGTGGAACTTCTTGTGATATGGATGTGGAAGACTACGTTGTCCACCGCATCAACGGCCTAAAGTCGCCCGTGGTCGAACGCGCTGTTGCCGCACGAGTGGAAATGATAGCGTCCGTCCTCGGCCTGATGAAGCTGCTGCTTCCTCGTGACTTCGAATTGTTAGTTGATCTGGTCTTCACTACCAGCGGATGGCGGCGACTAGGTGTAGTCGGGAAAACACAGAAAACTATTGATCTCGCCCTCATGTTGCCAAGCACGGGCGAGAGGGCGTTCGTACAGGTAAAATCTCAAACTACCTCTGCCGAGCTTGCGGAGTACGTCGGCCAACTTGAGGGCACCCCCTTCAAGAGGATGTTCTACGTTTTTCACTCCGGCGAAGCCAAGACAGATGACGAGCGCGTAATTGTTATGGGTCCCGAGAGGATTACCGAGTTGGTATTGGACGCGGGGCTGGTGAACTGGCTTATCTACAAGGTTTCATGATTTGAGCACAGATGCAGGAGCGACCCAGATGAATTTCAAGCTCAACGCACGGATCAACCGCTCCGACGTCAGCACCATTCGGCAGGCTCTCGACCAACTCGCCGCGAAGGGCTCGGTCAAGGGAAACGCAAGAATTCGTCCCCGTTTGTTAAGCCTCTGACTTAAACTGAATAGCTTCGTTGCTTAGGAGAGTGCCGTGTCTATCGGAACAGATCATGAGATCGCATTAGGCCTGGGAACAGACACGCGGCACAAAAGTGCGGGGCTTGCCCTCCTGCTCTCGTTGATACTTCCGGGAGCGGGGCAATTATATTGCGGCAAGAGCTTTCGCGGTGGAGTGGCCCTTTGTTTCTCATTGGTCGGGGCTCTGCTGTGTTTCATGCGCTAGCAACCAACCTTGCAGGGTACTGGCATACTCCTTGTTGTCGTGCTGTGGGTGTTCTCGTTCCTCGATGCCTATTTCACCGCCACGGAGATCAATTCCGCACAAGATGTGCAGGTCGATGCACAGAATCCGCGAGTTGCGGTCACCCTTAACTTGCTGACGGCAGGCTTTGGCTATTTCTATTTGGGCGAGCGAGCCAAAGGGATGGCGTTCTTTGTGGGAACCCAGATTGTTCGCTTCGGTGTCCCTCGGATGACGGGATACAAAGGCGGACTTGTCACGGTAGTGTTGGTTGCCGTACAGGTGATGATGGGTGTGGACGCATACTTCATTGCCCGCAGGCAATTGAAGGAAGCCCTTGGTCCCGCGCCTGAACAGCCTGTTCCTATTACAACTTCGCGTGTGCCTGCATTCCTCCCAATTGGCCTAGCGTGCATGATCGGGGCAGGTTTGTTTATGGCGATGATTGTCGGGCTCGCGATTCAGGCTGCGCGTGGCACCAATGGACAAGCAGCATCTAACTTGGCAGTTCAGAATCGACTCCAAAGTCGAAGGGGTGTGATTAGCTCTCAAAGTGGATCAGTTCGTCCAGCGACTGACTTCCTTTCAGCGGTCGAAGAAATACGTAAGGTCGAAAGAAAGACTCACCGTACGAAGGACGACCTACAAGATTCGAAACGAGATGCGCAACTTATCGCGTCAGAGCTTCAAAAACAAAAACTAACCCCAGACGACGCAGCCGTTGCACATTTCTACAAGGGTTTGAGCTTGAACCTGATCAATTCGATACACGATCATGAAGGGGAAGCGGTCGAGATGGATGCGGCGAGAGAAGCCATATCGGATTTCGACAGCGTGATCGCAGACAACCCGCATACCTACATCCCTGCGGTGAACGCTTCCAATGCGGAGTATTTTGCCGGGTCGGTTGCTCGCAATCAGCTAAGTTCCATTTCTCTCGCTTACAAGTATTGGGAAAAGTGCGCTTGGCAAGGGCACGCTGGGTGTCTGAACTTCCTCGCGAATTCTCGGATTACCGGAGATGGAGGACAGAAAGTGGATGTCAACGAAGCACTCGACCTGCAGACCATGGTGTTCAACACTGGAATCACGTACAGGTGCGCGGGCGCTTCGTCGGCGATGAGTATCGCGAAAGTCGTTCATTTCACTGGCGTGCGCCGAGCCGGAGATGATGAGTTGGAGTGGGTGAAACAATCTTACAGCCTGATGGATAAGTTGGAAGCGGCGGAAACCAACAAGAACGTGTGCGACCGGGCGCACGCAGAGGTGGAGGAGTTCCTGTTGAGGCTGAGCCGAGGACAACATAAACCGGACATCTTGCGAGATGCTGCGGCGAGACTGGGCGGAGAGTCCCCAACGCTGCCCGCAGTTATTCAGAGGTTGTCCGGGTCAACAAGCGACGACGAATTTGAAGCCCAAGTGCAATCGGCTCAGCGGAACAGGATCGCTGCTCAGCGTATTTTGATGCGATGTGGTATGCGCACCTTATGAAGCAAGACGTCAACGCTCGGCATTATCACGAGCGAATGTTGGAAATCGGAAATTTCCACTGCGGCTTGGCATTGGCATACGCAGGCAAATTAAATTTGTGACACCATCCTGTCCACTAGCTGCTAAGGTTGGCTCCCTTCCACAACGCCTGTTCCGCATCCCGAAGATCGGAACGTGGGCATCAAGGAACATGTGAAGCGGAACCCATGACCCACTGGTCTGGCGTCATCCGTCAGAAAGCCCATTCTGCGGGGGCTCGGCTGCCCGTTATGCGGGTTCAGGTCGGCTGGGGTGTCTCAGAGGTGCTGGCAGCCTTTGTGACCACCTTGGCACGGTGGTGTGTGCGTCATCGGCTCTTAGTACAAGCCGTTTTGAAGAACCCAGCCTGCGGATGGCTTGGATTGGCGCACCGATTTGAAGCAGAACTTGTGGGTGTGTCACAACTCTTCGCTCTTGTCGGCGATACTCAGTTTGAACTGCCAGCCCTCAAAGCTCATCAACATGCGGCCAAACTCGTCCCAGCCGATCTCCCGACCATCAATGACGAGAAGCGGCACGCGGCCATCGCTGGCATCGTCCCACTCAATCCTACCGCGCACGACTCGATGATCGGCGATCTGTAATCCGAGTTCGCCGTCCTTGATATGTGCTATGGACAGGGCGCGGCGCATCTTTTCGATCAATCGCCCGAACAGAACCAGCAGGTCTTCTTCTGCATCGCCGACGATCTGAAAGCGGTAACCAGATGGATGTCCATCGCAAAGCTCGAAGGCGTCGAGCGCGACACCGGTCCCGAAAAAGAAGGTGCGAAAGTGAAACTCATGGTTTTTCCCAGTGGAATCGGCGAGACCCACCGGCTCGAACTTGGCGTTTTCGAATCCTGTCAGCCCAGCCATTTCCGCCACTTCCTTGTTGAAGCATTGGCTACAGAGATGTCTATATCCGCCTTCAATGGAGCCGTACTTGACGATGTCGTAGCTCGGTGTGATGCGGGTGCAACTATCACAACGAGTTTCCCGGCTTCGCGTCAGTTGAGATGGATCGCCCATGTTCGCTGAGCATAGCAGACCGTCAAACACGACAAGCGGTCGCACAATACGGCCTTGGCTCTCGCTTATGGGAGCGGAGAATACAGCGAATCTGATGGAAGACTTCACATCAGCAGGTCGGGGGAATGGCAAGAATCCGGGCGGCATGGTGCGGGCGTTTTGCAAGAAGCACCGCATCTGCGTCAGTTGCCGTCACCGCTGGACGGAGCGCGGCACGACACGCTGCGGGAGATGCAACCGGGTGCATGCGCAGTACCAGAAATCGCTCCTGCGCCGGAACTATGAGCGAGATGTCAAAGCGGGCATCTGCGTGCGCTGCCACAAGCGGCCCGCGACTCCCACCAACAAGCGATGCCAGAAGTGCCAAGATCGGCACGCCAGCCAGAAGCGGCTGAGCAAACGAGGAAGCCTCCCGCGTTCCCCGCAGCCCGTTGGGGAAGGCAAGGGTTCCTAGTCAGCACGAAAGGAGGGGATGTGACCGACGGCACCTAGAAACGCGATCCTCTCTCGCTTTAAGGTTTCGCTAGCGATGGAAAGGACACCATTTATCGACCGACCTTCATCGTCGTCGGTAACGAGTGCCCTGTTGTTACCTTGGTTATAGCCTCCACTTTCGACGTCCAAATCCCCAGATCGTGCTCGCAATACAGTTGATCCGCATATCCCATGATTGAAAACGCACGCGCCCGCAATGCGGACAACAACGCGCCTCTAAACGTTCACCCGGATTTATCCTGTTGTTTTCGTCATCACGGTATCTTTGGCCGCAGCCGTAGCAGGTGTGAATTTTACCGAGCGGCAGGTTTTTCGTCTCTTCCAGATCGGCAATACGCGAAATCGTATTAGCCCGTTTTTCAGCCAGCCGTAGGCGCTGCGTGTCTGAGCCGGTTCGTTCCATAATTTCGGTGATCTTCATCAGATAGTTCTGCTCGATTTCCAGCAGCCGGTCGATTTGTTTTTTTGACATCGTGCGCTTTAGCGTTTATTCCTCTACGACGAAGCAGATTTTATCGCCCGTCGACGTAATCACACGCAGTTCAATCGGCGAAATCCTCTCCACCCGCTTTGGCTGATAAACGGACCTATCCGCGCGCCACACACGTTCCGTTTTGTCGAGTTCGAGGATGGTTTTAACCAAGATCATTTTCCGTCTCCGTTGCACAAGCCGCCCGCAATGATGTGGGCGGTCGGCAGCACCCGCTTGGCGGGAGTTCTTACTTTTTTGCTGCGGCGAATCCCTTTCGCTGCCATCTTCGCCTGCTGAACTTCTTCCTTCCAGATTCGCATCTCCTCACTGTGGGCTTGATCGGCGTTTGGTGCCGGGCGACCGCCCTTTGTGCCGTTGGTGCGTGAAGCGGCTTGCTTGGCAGGTGATGTTGACTGACCGCCGCGACGCCCTATTTCCTTGAGATATTGCTGGATGATTCTGTTCATGGGCACAGTATTGCTCTAAGCCGGTTAGGTTACAACGGCCCTAAAGGCACATTCGGAGGTGCCTTTGGGCACCAGCCCAGCAGGGGCGAAAAGGGGGGTGACGGGCCGGGCTAGGGCATAAGTCGCGCACACAGCCCGGCTGTGGGCCATCCTGACAGCGAGTTTTGGGCGGTGACCGAGGTACGTCGGTAATTTGTGTGCCCGATCACAGCCCCTTATTATGGGCGACACGAGAATCAGAGAGGTGGTGTTCCGCAGGAAAGAGCGCGTAGAACGCGGCAGAAGGTGGATGCGGAGCCTAGGCGCGAACCCGCCGTAGTGAGCGGCTGAGTTTTTGAAGTCCTTGTTACTATTTTGTTACTTTTTTGGGTTATAATCCGTCGTGTTTGGCTGCTGTGGACTTCGTTAACCACCGTCGAACTTCATGGCAGCAATCCTAAAAGTATCTGCGATTACAAAGGGATAGAACGATTTTTCCATTGTTGCTGTGATTTCTGAAATTGGACGGAACACAATCCCACTTTCTCCGCCACACAGTCTGGAGTGCAGAGAAATCCAGTCGCATTGCCCTGAAAATCGCGGAAGAATGCCGCAATCCCGCAACTCTTGCTCTCAAACCGGACCGGAGAAAGTGTCCTGTTCGATGCTACACGCAGGCTTTGCGGCCTTTTTCTCCGAAGGGTACCAACCTGAGACATCGCCGAGACTCGCGGAGCGCCTAGAATTTGTTCAACAGAAGGAGGCAACAATCGAATCAGGTATCTCAATCGACGGTTCAAGGATCAGCTTAGCCCGAAATCGCATAAGGGGATCATTGTCACGCCACTGGTTAGCCTCAGCATTTCATCCCTGGAGCGCTCAATGTGGGTACCGAAGGAGAAGTCCTTGGCCGATGTCTTGGAGGAGCGCATTCACGCCAATCCCGACATGACCTGGCCTTTCGATGCGGCCTGCAAATATGCTCAAAAGGGTGCAGCACGAAAGCTGCATAAACACTTCGATGCGTTCAAAGACCTGACAGAGAAACTGATCAAGGATTTCGACGTGCACGAAGGGGATATTGGCTCGGGGTCGATTCAGGAATAGGCCGCATATTCGCGCGCATCCTATCGACGCGTTCACCTCCGATTGAAGGCATTACGTCGAAGAGAAACCGGACCTTCACCGAGCGCCAGAGCCCGAAGTTCGGGATGGTAACGCCAAAAACATCCAAGCAAATCGTGTCGAGATTAGTCCTCAGAAGTCGTCCTGTCGGAAGCCCTGCTAGCGATTGCGGGTCGATCACGGGCGACTCGGAAGTTGCCTTTTGCGGGGAGCACGCCTCGGCTGAAGCAACCGACATACGCTCCCACCGAACCTTGATAGGTGAGAACGACTCGTCTACTGCGGTTGGTTGCTTGCCGACGGTTGGTTCAGCTCTTGCTGCAACTGCAACAACTGGCGCAGTTGCTCAACATTGGCTGAGTTGGATCTTGCAACGCTCCGCGCGTCTGGTTGCTGGGAAACCTGATTGGATTTGGGACTCTGCTCGAGGACCACGTAGATCGGAGTATCCGCCGAGATCGTCACCACAATGTGCTGGGTGATCGCTAATCGAGAAACCTCCTCATCTCCCGCCTCGCCGACGTTGTTGCTGACGCGCTCCCGCATTAGGTCCGACTCGCTCAGCGGTTGGTTCAGACTGCCTTGTCCCACCAACATCGCACCAGCTTGGCCGATTCCTGACAGCGATCTGACCAGGACGTTCTTTCCCGTGTTCTTACCCTCAACTTTTCCTTTGAGCGGCCGCAAGTCTAAATCCGTGGCGGCGGCTTCGATGGGAACGACTGCACCATCCGGCATCAGCAGAGAATCGAACTGGATGTCAACGTAACCTGAACGATCTCCGTTCCGGATTCCCGCTGCCCGCTGGACCTTCCAGGAGCAGCGGCTTCTGGAGCCTTGCCGCCAGATACACCGTTGTTGTGGCTACCGAATCGGCGATATAGCCTGTAGCCCGCAAGCCCGCGCTGACCTCTTCAAGAGATGAAAACACCGATTTCCTCCCGCGCCCGAGCTGTGTTTTCGGCGCTGAGCATCAAGAAGCTAATGCCGAATCAAATTTCGGTCAAATCGGCTCATTCGGCCAGACTGTTTTGACCAAAACATCATCCTCGGCTACAACTGTGCCAAGGGTGGCAGGAGTTGATTGTGAAAACACGAACGAGGAAGGAATCGGATTTTGAGATGCACGGGTTGATGGGCCGTGAAGAGATAATCGAACGGCCGGAGTTAAGCCAGGACGCCTTGAAGTCCGGCGAAGTTTCCAAACTATCTCCTATGAGGTATGGAGAAAGCATGCAGCTTTCAACCAACACTCGATCTCCGCACGGGCTGGACCTGACACCGGTTTTCGAGAAGCATTATTCCGTAAGAGAGCTCGCCAACCTGTGGAATTTGAGCGATAGAACAATCCGTCGAATGTTTATCGGAGAGCCCGGTGTGGTTGAGTGGGGAGCGTGCGAACGCCACATGAAAAGGGCCTACAAAACCCTCCGCATCCCGGAAAGCGTTGCGCGACGGGTACACCGAAGACTGAGAAAAGCCAGCTAAATCGCTGAAACATATATCGAAGAACCTGCCACTTCTTGAGCTGCAGATTTCATCCGCTCGCAACAAGCCGAGATCATCGACGACGCACCGCGCTTCCAGATGTACCGCCCTGAGAAGAGGTATTTCGGCGGGTCTTGCGTGAGCGATGTCCCCTATGTGCCCTAGCGCCATGGCGGTTCTCTTCAACGCCCATATTCGCCCACGCTTCGCGCTGACGGGCAGCCAGACGTTGCTGCCTTTCCAGTACCCAGGGAGCATAGTGCTTCTGGGTAATGGTCACGCTCGAATGTCCAAGGAGCCGAGATACCTCTTCAATCGGCATGCCGGCCAGCAGGTATTCAACGGCGAACGTATCCCGCATCATGTGGAGACGAGCCGATTTTCGGCGACCGTTCGCATCTAAAAACAAATTTGGGAGCATCTCAACTGCCTTAGACAAGATCTTGGAAAAAATCTTCTGCCAGTTTGGCACTTCGCTCTTGCGCTTACTGCGACCGCTCCAGAAAAAATAGTTGGGATCTGTGCAGCTGCCTGGAGGGACCTTGCGCAATTCATCCGCTACACTGTGCGGAAGCAGCACTTGCACGGGAGCGCTGGCCTTGCTTTTGACCTTCGCTTGGTAAAGGAACAACGAGTCATCATCTCGGAGGTTGCTCTTAGGGAGACAAGCTGCATCACCCGCACGAAGACCGCTCCAGCGCAGAAGTTTGAGGTAGGCGCGTACGCGCCGGGAATTCGTAGCGTTGCCGCTTTTCTCCTTGCCCCGGCTGTCATAGTAGTACATCGCTTCAATGAGAGCGTCGTACTGTTGCCGGCTGAACGGCAGGGTTTCTTCCTGCTGCGGCGTAACGTTCTTAATCCTCTTGGCGGGATTCTCTGTGATCCACCCTTGCTCCACGCAGAACCGAAAAAACGTGCGTAGACGCTGGTGCTGGTTGTGGCGGGTCGTGGGAGCACCTGTCCAAGAATGTATCCAGGACCGTAACGTCGGAACGTTGAGCTGAGACAGGAGCAAAATGGCAGGCTCTTGGGTAGCACACCAGGTCAATAAGCGGCTCAGGGTGAGGTTGTACTTGGCGCGAGTAGCCTCCTCGCGATTCAGGCGTGCCACTTCCTTGACGAATTGATCGACTGCGAGAGCGATCTCCACCTGCCCGTTGCGTGCGTTGATTTTTGCCTCAAGCTGACGCTGCAACCGCTTTGTGGCGTCGAAAGAATCCCGGAGTTCACGCGCTTTTTGTTCCGCCCTTTCCCAACTGCGCGTCTTTGCGCTTGTCAGCTTGCACTTGCCGTCGCGGTAAACGTACAACCACTTCACGCAATTGCACCGGGCCCAATCCGGCCTGTCTCGCTTTGGGCAAGTGCGCTTGTGGCGGGTGTAGACCTTGACGGTTTCGACCGTGCGGCTGACAAGCGCTCCCACAGGGCCAGCCTGGCTGGTGTCTTCACACTCACCGGTGCTTTCGCGCTCAACCATGTTCTGAAATCCTTCCGGCGAATTTTGCGCAATCTAGCATCGGCCTCAAATCCGCGCAAATGCTCCCGCCTAGAAAGGCGAGAAGCGCCTAAAGAGGCAAATCTTTTATACAAATTTTTTACACTTGGCTAATGCCGGGAAGGAAAGACTCTCAGAATCAAATACTTAAGGTTGGTTGCGGGGGGTGGATTTGAACCACCGACC
>PKUV01000070.1 GCA_003131315.1 Acidobacteriaceae bacterium | reverse complement strand
GATCCAAGCTTGCTGGTGGAGAGCCGGGCGTCCCCGCCCGGCTGGACGGGCGAGACGCCCGTCCCTCCACCGTATGACTCATCACGCGGTCACGGGACTAGTAGACGCTTACGCAGTCCGTCTCGGCCGCACCGTCAAGTCCCGCACCTGCGCCAGAATGCTCGACATCTGCATCCCGTTCAGCTGTGACAAGTACGGCAAAACCTCGGCCACGAACTGATCTTCCATCAACTCGCGCACTTCCTCCTGCCGGTTCCGTTCTCCACCGGAGAGCAGATCCGGAACACTGACCTCGAGCGCCCTCGCCAGCCGTTCCAGCGAAGACAGGGTCGGCGTCGCCTTCTCGTTTTCAATTTTCGACACATAAGTCCGCGGCACCGACATTCGCAACGCCAGCTGCCGCTGGCTCAAGCCGTTGCGCAAACGCAGCGATCGGATCGAGTACGCCAGCTTCAGATGCCCGCGCCCGTTAGAATGGACGTTCATCGGCAGCACTTCTGGCACCGGAGTCATAGCGGCAATCTCCGCCTCGTCCTCATCCAATGACAGATGGCAACGGCGGCAGAGACTATTAGATGTGCGGAATTGCACCAAGAGACAACGGTCGCATCGTACAACTTCCCGTGAGTCCACGGGAGTTAATGTGGTAGCCATTCAGGGTTTGCGAGTGCCAGAGCGGGGCTACTCTCAAAGCCAACTAGTGCGTAATCTGCTGGATTGGGCCTGTGGATGTCAAGACAAAAGTAGGAGAAAACAAAGCGCTTACGTAAGAAAACAATAATCAAGCAGGGAAAATCAGAAGAAAACAGGTATAAAACGATGAATCAACGCGACACCGCATGGTGTTTACTAACTGAGTTCACCCCATCGGAAAGTCTTCGGAAACATGCACTCGCAGTCGAGGCTTGCATGCGCGCCTACGCCCGCAAAGCCGGAGCCGACGAAGAATTGTGGGGCATCGTCGGCCTTCTCCATGACTTCGATTACGAGAAATATCCGAGTGCCGACGACCACCCCTACAAAGGCTCCGAGATTCTGAAAGAACGCGGCTACTCCGAAGAAGTGCGCCGCGCCATCATGTCGCACGCCCAGTACACTGGCGTCGCGCGCCTCTCACCCATGGAAAAGACCCTCTTCGCCTGCGATGAACTCACCGGATTCCTCACCGCCTGCGCTCTCGTCAAGCCGGGAAAATCGCTCGCCGAAGTCGAAGCCAAGTCCGTCCGGAAAAAAATGAAGGACAAAGCCTTCGCCCGCAGCGTCCACCGCGAAGACATCGTCGAAGGCGCCGCCGATCTCGGTTTGGATCTCGAAGAGCACATCGCCTTCTGCATCGAAGCCATGAAAGCGATCGCGCGCGAATTGGGTTTGGATGGGTCGGCTGCCAAGTCCGCGTAAACAAGAAGATTTGTCGTCCTCGGAGAAATTTGAAACTCGACTTCGGAAGCAGCGGTGACGCGGGCGAAAAGCAGGTCCTTCGCTTCGCTCAGGATGACAAGTTCTCTGGGGATTATCGCACCACCTCGGCCACCTTCCCGCTGGCGATCAACTCCGCGATGCGCGCGAAATCCTGGTACATCACGCGGTCCTTCTCCATCGTCGCGCACACCGCCCGGATCGCCGCGTGCGCCTGCTGCAAGGGCTTGGAAGTCTTCAGTGGCGCGAGGAAATCAATCGCCTGAGCCGCCGCCATGGCCTCGATGGCCAGCGTGTTGCGCGTGTTCTCAACCACTCTCTTCAGCTTGTTCGCTGCGATCATGCCCATCGAGACAAAGTCTTCCTTGTTTCCTGAGGTCGTAATCGAATCGACCGACGCGGGATGCGCCAGCACTTTGTTCTCACTGACCAGCGCGGCGGCGGTCACTTGCGGCATCATGAAGCCCGAGTTCATGCCCGCACCCGGTGCGAGAAATGGGGGCAGCCCTTCACTGAGCGCGGGATTCACCATGCGCTCCAGCCGCCGCTCGCTGATCCCGGCCAGCGCGCTCAAAGCAATCGCCAGAAAGTCGAGTGCGAAAGCGAGCGGCTGGCCGTGAAAGTTTCCGCCGGAGAGCACGTCGCCCTCGCCGTCCATCGCCTTCGAATTCTTCACGAACACCAGCGGGTTATCGACCGCCGAATTCATCTCGGTCTCAAACACCCCGCGGCAATGGGCGAGCGTGTCGCGCACCGCGCCGTGCACCTGGGGGATGCAGCGCAGCGAATAGGCATCCTGCACGCGGCCGCACTCGCGATGCGAATCGCGGATCTCGCTCTGTTCGAGCAAACGGCGCAGGTTCGCTGCGGTCTTGATTTGTCCGGCATGCGGTCGAGCCTTTTGAATGCGCTCGTCGAAGGCGACGTTGGTTCCCTTGAGGGCATCGCACGCCATCGCGCCGATGACGTCGGCGGTGTCGACCAGCGTCTCCGCGGCGAGCAGCATCAGAGCGCCGATGGCCAGCATCGCTTGTGTGCCATTGATGAGCGACACCGCTTCTTTCGCTTCAAGCACCAACGGTTTGATTTGCGCGCGCTTCAACGCTTCAGCACTTGCAATGCGCGCGCCTTTTTCGTCAAAGCATTCGCCTTCACCGATCAATGCCAGCGCCAGGTGCGCCAGCGGTGCAAGATCGCCGCTCGCTCCTACGCTTCCCTGCGATGGGACCATCGGAGTCACGCCGCGGTTGAGCATCTCGCAGATGGTGTCGATGGTGATGGCGCGCACGCCCGAGTTGCCTTTCGATAGCGAGTTGGCGCGCAGAAGCATCATGGCACGCGTGTCGGGGATCGAAAGCGGTTCGCCCACGCCCACAGCGTGCGAGCGCACGAGGTTGACTTGCAGCTCGCGGACCTGATCGCCGACGATGTGCACATCGCTCAGCTTGCCGACGCCAGTCGTGATCGCATAAGAAATTTTATTATTGGCGACGAGCGCGTCGACGACGGCGCGGGCGCGGTTGACGGCCTCGCGTGCGTCGGGATCGAGGAGGACGGGCCGGCGGACGCCGGTGTGCGCTACTTCGCGCACGGCTTCAAGCGTGAGATCGTTTCCGTTGATGTGCAGGGCTTTCAAGGGTAGTCCCTAGTCGTTGGTCGTTAGTCGCTCGCTATTCGCTGTTCGCTGTGCGGCGTTGGCTCTCGCTACGAACTCGCCTCGACACTTTTTTTGCCAACTGCGGCCCGGAACACGTTCAAATATTTCTCCGGCAGCGCGCGGGGTTTCATTTTTGAATTCGCGACGATATGCGTGGTCTCGCCTTCGGCCAGCAACTCGCCCGTCTCCGCCCTTCGCAGTTCGTATCCGAAGTGGAGCACTTTCTCCCGGACATGTTTCAGATAGGTGCGCACTATGACCTCGTCATCATAGTGTACGGGAGCCTTGTAGCGGCACTGTGCATCGACTACGGCGATGAAGCAGTCGTCTTCGCACTCCATATCTTTATAGCTGAAGCCGAGCTGGCGGAGGAGTTCCACACGCCCGACTTCAAACCAGATGAAATGATTGGCGTGATAGACGACGCCCATCTGGTCGGTTTCGGCATAGCGGGCGCGGATGCGAGTTTCATTCACCGTCATTGTTGCGATCCGATTTACATTGACAGGCATCGATCTATCGTTCCGGCTCATCGGCCCGTCCACTTTGGTTTGCGCTTTTCGAGAAACGACGCGATCCCTTCGCGGAAATCGGCGCTCTCGCGGATGCCGGCATTTTCGCGGATGGCGGCGTCAATTTGCGAATCGAGTTCCGCACGTGCGTGATCTGTGAGCAGGCGCTTGGTATAGAAAAGCGAGAGCGGACTGTTCTCCGCCAACTGCGCGGCGAGTTCGCGGGCACGGGCGAGCAACTTTTCCGGAGAAACGATTTCGTTGATCAGACCCATGTTCAGTGCTTCCGCGGCGTCGAAGATGCGTCCCGTAAGCAGAAGGTCGCGGGCGATCTTTTCGCCGACCTGGCGCAGGAGGAAAGTTGAGACGATGGCGGGCACGAATCCGATTCGAACCTCAGTGTAGCCAAACTTGGCTTCCGGCACGGCAAGCGTGAAATCGCAGAGCAGGGCCAACCCGGTGCCGCCGGCAATGGCCGCGCCGTTTACCGCGGCAATCGTCGGCTTGGGAAATTCATAGAGCGAGCGGAACAGGCCGACCATGGTGCGCGAGTCTTCGCGATTTTGTTCGGGCGTGCGGCCGATCAGGCCTCTAAGAGTGTCAAGGTCCATGCCGGAGCAGAAGGCCTTCCCCGCCCCGGTCAAGATCAGAATGCCGGCGGAAGAGTCTCTCACTTCTTCCAGCGCGCGGACCAGATCGTCAATGAGTTCGTAGCTGACGGCGTTGCGCTTCTCGGGCCGGTTGAGGGTGAGAGTGGCGATGCCGGAGTCGAAGGCGAGTTGGATTGTCTTGTAGGTCATTCTTAAGCCTGGAACGGGTGTATGAACATTAGCCTTTAGCTGTTCGTCCTGCCCAAAGAATTTGTCATCCTGAGCGAAGCGAAGGATCTGCTTTCCGTCGAACCACGACGCACTGAGGTCTTCCCAAGTCGGGTTCTCTGCTTCAATCAGCGCAATTTTCTTTCGGCGCAGCCATCCTTTGATCGCTTTTTCCCGGGCAATCGCATGGTTCACATACTTGAATGTTTCATAGTAAACGAGACGATGAACTCTGTAATCTCGGGTGAACCCAGGATTGACATCGTTCTTGTGCTCCCAGGTGCGGCGATAGATATCGTCAGTGATGCCCGTGTACAGCACTCGCGACTTGCTGGAGAGGATGTAAACGTAAAACTGGCGCATAGGACAGCAGGTGCTTCGCTTCGCTCAGCATGACAAATCTGACGGGAGTTTGTTGTGCGGAGCGTCACAGCAGATTTGTGCGGTTATCGGAGCATGCTGTGCGGATCGCGCGTGAGCAGTTGGTGGCGCGGTCGAAAGCAGGTCCTTCGCTTCGCTCAGGATGACAAAGTTGTTGTTGTACGAACGTTATTCCATGAGAGAAGTTTTGTACCTCGTGCCGATCTCGGCCGTCGCTCTCAACAACGCGTCCAACGGCTTCAGTGTGGGCAATTGCGCACCACGGCCGCGCAGGGTTTCGATTACGGTTTCCGTTGGAATATTTCCAACTAAGGCATCCTGCGCGAAGGGGCATCCACCGAGGCCGCCGATGGCGGAATCGAAGCGGCGACAGCCAGCTTCATAGGCCGCGACGATTTTGGCGGCGGCCTGGTCGGGGCGGCTATGCAGGTGGACTCCGATTTCGATGTAATCGTACTTCGCCAGCACCGCGGAAACAACTTCGCGAATTTCTTCCGGAGGCGCCAGGCCCACGGTGTCGGCTAGCGAGATCACGCGAATTTCCTGCAACTCGAGCAAGCCAACGGCTTCGACGACCTCGTCCACGCTCCAGGGGTCGCCGTAGGGATTGCCGAAGGCCATCGAGATGTAGACGACTGTTTTGAGCCCGGCTTCGTCGGCCTTCTTCTCGATTTTTTCCAGTTCCTCGATAGCGTCTTCCAGAGTCTGCCGTTGATTGTTCTGAAGGAATGTTGGCGAGATCGAGTACGGGAAGCCAAGAGTGCTCACGGCCTCAGTCGCGATTGCTCGCTGCGCGCCTTTTTCGTTGACCACGATGCCGATGATTTCCACATCGTCGGGCGGGTCCAGTTCTTTCAGGACTTCTTCAGAGTCGGCCATCTGGGGCACGGCGTTGGGAGAGACAAAGCTGACGGCATCGATGTGCTTGAAACCGGCGGAGATCAGGGCCTGGAGATAGCTCGTCTTGAGCTCGGCAGGGATCTGCCCCTTGAGGCCTTGCCAGGCATCGCGGGGGCACTCGATCAACTTTATGGCTTCGCTCATGCAGCACTGGGGAATCGGGCCATCGGGTGATCTGGTCATCGGGTCAACAGAGTTTGTCAGATGACCCGATGGCCCGATCACCCGATTCTATGTTTGCAGCACTCCCACCTTGAACTCTGGCACGTCCGGATTCAGCGACGCCGCTTCCAGCGCCTGCGTGATAGCCTGCCGCGTTTCCATCGGGTCGATGATTTTGTCGATCCACAGACGAGCGGCGCCGTAGCGCGGGTCGGTTTGCTCGTCGTATGTTTTCTTCGTTGAATCGAAAAGTTCCTTTCTCTCCTCTTCGCTCAACTTCTTGCCGCTGCGCTCCAGTTGCTTCACTTTGATTTCCACCAGCGTGCCGGCAGCGGCGTCTCCGCTCATCACCGCGTATTTCGCGGTGGGCCAGGCGAAGACGAAGCGCGGATCGAAGGCTTTGCCGCACATGGCGTAGTGTCCGGCGCCGAAAGAACCGCCGACGATCACGGCGATTTTGGGCACGACGGAATTCGACACCGCATTCACCATCTTTGCTCCCGCCTTGATGATGCCGCTCCACTCGGCATCGCGTCCCACCATGAAGCCGTTTACATCGTGGAAAAAGACGAGCGGGATCAGGCTCTGGTTGCAGTCCATGATGAAGCGGGCGGCTTTTTCGGCGGACTCGGTGTAGATGACGCCGCCGAACTCAATGCGCTTGTGGCCTTCATGGTCGGTCTGGTGCGCGTGGAGTTTCTGGTTGGCGACGATGCCCACGGCGAAGCCTCCGATGCGCGCGTAGCCGCAGATCAGCGTGCTGCCGTATTCTGGCTTGTACTCGTCGAAGCGGCTTTCATCCACGATGCGCGCCAGGATTTCTTTCATATCGTACGGGCGCGCAGGCGAGGCATCGTAGGCGCCGTAGATTTCTTCGGCCGACATCGCCGGGTCCACGGGCTTTTTGCGATCGAAGGGAGACTGGCGGCGGTATCCCCATTTGTCGATGAGCGAACGGATGCGGGCGAGGCAGGCTTCGTCGTTGGGCTCGCGGAAGTCGACGGTGCCGCTGATGGCGGAGTGCATGGCGGCGCCGCCTAATTCTTCGGCGGAAACTTTCTGGCCGATGGCGGCTTGCACGAGCGCGGGACCGGCGAGGAAAAGGCCACTGCCGTCGGTCATGAGGACGTGGTCGCACATCACGGGAAGATATCCGCCTCCCGCGACGCACATGCCCATGATGGCAGCAATCTGCGGGATGCCCATGGCCGACATGACGGCGTTGTTGCGGAAGACGCGGCCGAAATCGTCAGCGTCTGGGAAGACGTCTTCTTGCAGCGGGAGGAAGACTCCGGCGGAATCGACGAGGTAGATAGTCGGTATGCGATTTTCGATGGCGATGTTTTGCGCGCGGATGACTTTCTTCGCGGTCATGGGGAAGAAGGCGCCGGCTTTGACGGTGGCGTCGTTGACGATGAGCATGACCATGCGGCTGTCGATGCGGGCGAGTCCGGTGATGACGCCAGCGGCGGGGGCGCCCCCCCATTCTTCGTACATTTTGTACGCGCAATAGATGCCGAGTTCGAAGAAAGAGCCGGGGTCGGCGAGGAGGTGGATGCGCTCGCGGGCGGTGAGGCGCGATTTGCCGTGCTGGCTTTCGATGGCTTTGACGCCTCCGCCTTCGCGGATTTTCTCCTCTTCGTTCCGCACCTGGGCGACAAGGTCGGCGAGCGCGCGCATGTTGGATTCGAAGCGGAGAGAGCTGGGGTCAACTTTGGTGGGGAGGACGTTGTTGATGAAGAGAGCGGTGGATTCGATACGTTCGCGCATGAGGGCAGAGTTCGAAACTACTTACTATACCAGCGGGGCGAAGGACATAGCGGAGGGATTTGGCTGGTAGACTCAGCTGCGGAGTTCGTTGTGGAGGGTGGATCAACAGTGTGGCGCAAGCTGGAGCCGCGAGCGAATTGGCAGATCGCTTTCGCGATCACGGCGGCATTGCGCGTAGTTTATACGGGCGTCGCGGGCGTCGCGGCGGTATTTCTGCACCCGAACGCGCGTTTGATTCAAAGCAATGCGTTCACCGGGAACCTGCCTGCGCCGGGCGGTCGGCATTATGCGTTGCTTGGAATTTGGGAGCGCTTCGATACGCTCTGGTATTTGCGCATCGCCGAGCGTGGATATGATGTGCCGGCGGGAGTGGTTTTCTATCCTCTTTATCCTTGGCTCATTCGGGGCTTGAGCGGACTGGCCGGCCCGATGGCTGCGGCATTGCTGATATCGACAGTGGCGGCGTTTTTTTATTTCTGGGGACTGCTGCGTCTGGTGCGGAGTGAATTTCCAAATGCGCAACCGCTGCGGACGGTAATGCTAACGGCAGCGTGGCCGGCGAGCTTTTTCTTCTTCGCGGGATACACCGAGGCTTTGGCGGTGGCGTTGATCGTCTGGTGCGTCGGTTGGGCGCGGGACGAGCGTTGGGTGTTGGCGGCGGCGTGCGCTTTTGCTGCCGGGTTGACGCGGTCGGCGGGAACGTTGCTGATCGTACCGTTGGTAATCATGGCGTGGCGGGCGCGGCGCCGAGCACGATGGCTGGTCGCGATCGCTCCCTTCGGAACGCTGGGATATTGGTTCTGGTTGCAGCAGACGGGACGCCTGAGTGTGGCGGCGGCTTATCGAACGTACTGGAACACGGACGTGGCAAGTCCGTGGACGACGCTGTGGCGGGCGATTCGTTCGCTGGCGGAGCGCTTCGACTCACTGGTGGCGATCGGTCTGGTTGCGCTGATTTTTTTCTTCATTGCGGGAGTGCTGGCGCGGCGGCAGATGCGGATTGAAGACAGATGTTTTTCGGCAGCGGTGATCGTGCATCTTCTCTTACGGCTGTGTTGGCCGCCGCTGCTGGGTGCTCCGCGGTATCTGCTGCCGGTGTATCCGGCTTACCTGACGATGGGAAAATGGGCAGAGAAGATGGAGCGGACGCGCTTCGCATTTCTGTGCGGGGCGCTGTTTGCGTTCAATCTGGTTTGGATGTGGGCATTTCTGAGCTGGTCGTTGGTGCTGTAGCCCTCGCGTCACGTTAGCAGCCTTCGGTGAAACTCGAATCTCCGACCCCAGCGCCTGAAGGCGCTTTCATAACGCAGGACTTACGGCACGCCTGAAGGCATGCCCTGATACGAACCGTACTTGCACCACGGACTGCTAGGCGCTGTCGACGTTCGCGGACGGGAGTGTCCGCGCCACACAAGTCAGCGAGGCGGTTGCACCTGAAGCAGAGCCTCGGCGACGGGATCGTCGGCGATTGCATCCACCATTCCGATTTCGAGGGCTCGGGCGGCGGAGACTTTTTCTGCGGCGATGAAAAGCTCCAGCGCTCTGCTCTTCCCGATCAAGCGCGGCAAGCGTTGCGTACCTCCCCATCCGGTCATGAGGCCGAGAGCGGCGCCGCGATGTCCGAAAACGACGTGGGGCGCGGCGATCCTTCGGTGACAGGCGAGCGCGAGATCAAGACCTCCGCCCATGCAGTGGCCTTCGATCGCGGCGATGACGGGCGCGGGATAGCTGGCGATTGCGTTCATGAGTGTTTGTCCCATGGCGGAGAACTGGTAGGCTTCGGGGCCGGTCAGTGCGGCGATTTCGTTCAGGTCGGCGCCGACCGAGAAAAATTGGCGATTGCCCGCGACGATCAGTGAACGAGGTTGCTTTTTCAGTTCATTTTTCAGTTCGTCGATGGCGACGGCCAGTGCGAGCACGCAGGCGCGGGTGAGGCGGTTGGTGCCGTCGGGCGAAGTGAGGCGGAGGATGCATGCCGGGCCGTCGAGCTCGATTTGGAAGAAGAGAGAAGACACGGGAACATGATGCACCATTCTGCGAGTGGAAGGCGCGGTTCTTCGCTGGCGCACGCTAAAAAAAGCAGGTCCTTCGCTTCGCTCAGGATGACAAAGTTGGTTGGGCTGGGCGGCTTGGATCGCAGACTATTGGGTCGCCGACTAAACGACCGGCACGCCGTGCGGCTTCACGTGATCGCGGATGAATTTAACGATGTCGTCCATGGGGGTGCCGGGTTGGAAGATGCCGGCGACGCCGATCTTCTTGAGACCCTCGATATCCTGATCGGGAATGATGCCGCCGACCACCACCAGCACATCGTCCATTTTATTTTGCTTCAGCAGGTCCATCACGCGCGGAACGATCGCGTTGTGCGCGCCCGAGAGAATCGAGAGTCCGATGACCTGTACGTCTTCCTGGAGCGAGGCGCTGACGATCATCTCCGGCGTCTGGCGCAGGCCGGTGTAGATGACCTCCATGCCGGCATCGCGGAGCGCGCGAGCAATGACCTTGGCGCCGCGGTCGTGGCCGTCGAGGCCGGGCTTCGCGACGAGCACGCGGATTTTTAAGTCGGCAGGCATCGAGAACATTTAACCACAGAGGACACAGAGGAGCACAGGGGAAACCGGACGGGCGTGGTCGCCCGTCCCTCCACGATTACGGCTTCACTCCCAACTGCCAGAACAGGAACGAGTACATATCGGTGCTCTCTTCGATTTGCTTGGTGACCGGCTTGCCCTGCCCGTGCCCGGCCTTGGTCTCGATGCGGAGCAGGATTGGTCTTTCTCTGCTAGCGCCGTTCTTGGCCTCAGATTGCATGAGCGCGGCCATCTTCTTGGCGTGCATGGGGTCCACCCGGGTATCCGTATCGCCCGTCATAAAGAGGATGGCGGGATACTCCTGCCCGGGCTTCACGTGGTGATAGGGCGAGTAAGCGTAGAGCCAGTCGAACTGCTTGGCGTCTTCGGCGGAGCCGTACTCCGGGATCCAGAGCTTGGCGATCTGGAAGTTCTGATAACGCAGCATGTCCAGCAACGGGACGGCGCATACTACGGCGCGGAACAGGTCCGGCCGCTGCGTGATCATGGCGCCCATGAGCAGGCCGCCGTTGGAACCGCCTTGAATGGCGAGGTGATCTTTGTCGGTGTATTTCTGGGAGATCAGGTATTCGCCGGCGGCGATGAAGTCATCGAAGACGTTCTGTTTCTTCTCCAACATGCCGGCGCGATGCCAGTCTTCGCCGAACTCGGAACCGCCGCGCAGGTTGGCGACCGCGTAAATACCACCGTGCTCCATCCAAAGATACATGCTGCGATTGAAAGTTGGCTTCAGCGAGACGTTAAAACCGCCATAGCCGGTCAGCAGGGTGGGGTTCTTGCCGTTCTTTTCGATTCCCTTTTTGTTGACGACAAACATCGGGACTTGCGTGCCGTCTTTCGAGGTGTACCAAACCTGCTGTACGTCATAGGCGGAAGGATCGATGGAGGGCGCGTCAACCTTGGCCCAGAGCGCGCTTTTCACGCCGGTTAAATCAACGCGGTAGATCGAGGGTGGCACGGTGAAGGACTGGAATCCGAAAAAGATTTCGTTGCGGTCAAACCGGCCGGAGGCGCTGAAAACATCTCCGATGGCCGGCAGCGGAATATCGGCGAGCTTCTTGCCGTCGAGCCCGAACAGCTTCAGTTCGGAAGTCGCGTTGTGTTCGTACTGCGCCAGGAGCTTGCCGCCGGTCACGCTCGCGTCCTGCAACACGGCGTCCGACTGCGGAATGAGTTCCTTCCAGCTGTCGCGCTTGGCGTTGGTCGCGTCGGCGACAAAGACGCGATAGTGGGGCGCGTCTTCATTGGTGGTGATGTAGAGCTTGCCCGCAAAGAATTCGGCGCCGTAAAGGAAATCTTTGCCGGTAGTAATTTCGAGCGGAGGATTTTTCGACTGGAGATCCTGCAAATACATCTCCGTCTTCGTCCAGCCTTCGCCAACATCAATCAGCAGCCAGCGGTCATCCTCGGAGAGAGTGACGTTCGGAGTGTCCTGCGGATTGCGGCCTTCGCCGAAGATGAGTGGATCCTTGGCAGGATCGCTTCCGATGTGGTGGTAGAAAACCTTGACGTGGTAGACCTCTTCTCCGTCCGGGACCTCGCCTTTCTTGGGATGGCGGGTGTAGTAGAAAGCGGAGCTGTCCTTCATCCAGGCCACACTGGCGAAGCGGGTGCGCTCGATGGTATCCGGCAATACTTTGCCGGTCGCGGTCTCGACGATATGAAGCGTGCTCTCTTCCGATCCGCTGGCGGACGTCCCATAGGCTATGTACTTACCGTCCTCGGCCGCGAACCACCAGTCGAGGGCGACAGTGCCATCGGCGGACATTTTGTTCACGTCAACAAGCACCCGATCTTCGTCGTTTAGTCCGCCGTTCAGGCCCTCGCGCATATAAAGGATGGGCTGGTTCTGGTTGCCTTCGCGGCGGGTATGGAAGTAATACTTGCCACCTATCTGCGGAGCTCCGACGGTGCCAATCTCAAGCAATTGCGAGAGACGCGCATTGATCTTGTCGCGTCCTGGGAGGGGGTCAAGGATGGTGCGGGTGTAGCTGAGTTCCTGCTCGACGTAGAGCTTGGTGTCGGGATCGTTCGGATTCTCCAGGTAGCGGTAGCGATCGACGATTTTGTGACCCTGAACAGTGTCCTCGACCGGGGCAACTTTGGCTTTCGGAGGACCGGCCGCACTAGAAGGAGCGGTGGAATCCCCGGCACGGGAATCCTCCGCATAGACCAGGGCAACCACTCCGATGAGAAGAATCAGGAAAGCAGTCAGCAAACGCGAACCTCCGAGCATAAACACCTCACTCCTGTTGTGGACGAAACGCCGAAGATTAGGTTAGCAGAACCGGCGAATTGAATGATTGAGGCATTGAATCATTGAGACATTGAAGCATTGAACTGACTCAATGCTCAAATGACTCAATGGCTCAATAAGCCCGCGAGTTTCCAATCCGCTGCGGCCTCTGATATGATTTTGTTGGCAATTCAAGCACGCATCGAAGCGTGCTCCCACTCCTCAGTAGCTCAATGGCAGAGCATCCGGCTGTTAACCGGAGGGTTGTAGGTTCGAGTCCTACCTGAGGAGCCATTCTTTTCTTCCACTTGCCGTACCGCGACACGCTGCCCTTCTCCAGACTGCTGGACCAAGCGGCCATGCCCAACATGCACTTCCGGGGAACTCTTGCATCACAACTCCCGTGCTAAACTTCGACGAATCATGTCGTGCCAACGGGCAAGAAAGTGCAAAGGATTCCTTTCCACGATGGGGGCGACATGTTGCGGCAGGAGTTAGCCAGTCCACGTAAGGCGGCCAGAGAAGTTCATGAAAAGTCTTACGGGCATATCGCAGCGCAGAGATTGACACAATTTCTGCTCAAAGCCCTGCCCACACTTTTCTTGCTGTGGCTCCTGACGCCGTTATGGGCGCAGATTTCTCCCGGTCCGCTCTCGCGGGCGCACCAGTCTCTTACCGGCGCAACCAACTGCACCACTTGTCACAAGCTGGGCGCCGCGGCCACGCTGAAGTGTCTCGACTGCCACGCTGAAATTGCAACCCGTATGGCCGCGCGCAAGGGACTGCACGCCACCTACAACATTCCGCAAGGCTCGAGCAAGGAGTGCTCCCGCTGCCACTCCGAACACAACGGTGAGGATTTTCCACTCATCAAGTGGGATACCAAGACTTTCGATCACAAGCTCACCGGTTATGTCCTCGAAGGCAAACATGCCGGAGTGGCCTGCGGTCGCTGCCACACCGCCGACCACATCGCTCCCGCAGCGCGCGCGGCGATCAAGATGAAGAACTTGTCGCGCAGTTTTTTGGGCATTCCGCAGACCTGCGCTGCCTGCCACGAGGATCCGCACAAGGGACGACTGGGCGCGAATTGTCTTCAGTGCCACAACTACACCGATTGGAAGACGCTCAGCGTGGGCCAGTTTGATCACTCCAAAACGCGATTTCCGTTGAGCGGGTTACACGCCCCGGTGAAGTGTGAAAAATGCCACACGCCGGGCGCCGACGGCAAGCCGCGCTACACGGGGATACCGTTTGCCAAGTGCTCGGATTGCCACACGGATCCGCACCACGGCAGTTTTCCGCAAGGCTGCCAGTCCTGCCACAGCACCGAAAACTGGAAGAGAGTTTCTTTGGCTGCGGTGGATAGGAACTTCGATCACCAGAAGACCAAGTATCCGCTGCTGGGAAAACACGCGACCGTGAATTGTGCACTATGCCACGCGGGAGGAGATTTCAAGAAGCCGGTCGCGTTCGCCAAGTGCATGGATTGTCACAAGCCCGATCCGCATAACGGCCAGTTCGCCAAGCGGCCCGGGGGCGGGGAGTGCGCGTCCTGCCACACCGTGGAGGGCTTCAAGCCGTCGAAGTTTACAGCGAAAGATCACTCCACCTCGGCCTATCCGCTGGAAGGGAAACACTTCGCCGTCGAATGTGCCAAGTGTCATATCCCCAAAGGCAAAGACACGCTCTTCAAAGTTAAGTTTCAGCACTGCACCGATTGCCACAAAGACGATCACGATGGGCAATTCGCGGCGGCTCCGTACCTCAACAACTGTGAGCGCTGCCACACGCTGCAGGGATACAAGCCCTCCACATTTACGCTAGCCCGGCACAAGGAGACGCACTTCGTTCTGACCGGCGGACACGTTGCCGTTCCCTGTGGCGACTGCCACAAGGAGCAGGCGTACGCGCAAGGGACGCCCAAACCGGTTGTCTTCTATCACTGGAAGAATCTCTCCTGCGCGACCTGCCACGAAGATCCGCACAAAGGGCAGTTTGCCAAACGCATGCAGCAGGCTCGCGCCGACGGAACGCCCATGGGCTGCGAAGCTTGCCACTCCACCAAGAAGTGGAGCGAGCTCTCGCGCTTCGACCACTCGAAGACGTCGTTCCCATTGGTGGGAGCGCACAAGGCCACCGCCTGCATCGATTGCCACAAGCCGCCCAACCTGGAGACCAAGCTCATCGCGGCAGACTTCACTGCCGCGCCAACTAAGTGTGAGGACTGCCACGAGGATATTCACGGCAAGCAGTTCGCCAAGAACGGCGTCACTTCTTGCATCGACTGTCACAACAGCGCAAAGTGGAAGCCGTCACTGTTCGACCACGACAAGCGGACTTCCTTTGCCCTGCAAGGTCTGCACAAGAACGTCCGTTGTGATGGATGCCACAAAGAGATTCGAACGCTCGAAGGCAAGAAGGTGCTCTTCTACAAGCCGACGCCCAAGCAATGCGAGGGGTGCCACGCGCCAGGGACTCTGCCCGCGAACAAAGGCTAGTCTGGGTCAAACGGACCCACCTGTGCACCCAACTGGGTCCGGCCGTCCAGCGCGGCATCCGGGGTGTTCAGACGCTGGCAACCTTGGGTGGAGACCAGTAAGTTACGCGGTTTCCATGACGTAATAAATTCCATTGCTTCGAAGAAGTTACCCCACTCAGAAGTGCATCCTGTCGACCACGGGAATTTGGACCTCGTCAGCCGTAGCCCTCCGAACATAGACTGGCGTAACTTTTCTTGCCGCCGCCATCCCGCTACGCTCTAGTGGACGCAGAATTGCAGTCTCAGTTCAGTACTTTTGCCGTTTCGTGTTGCGTTGGATAGCCGACTCGGCTACAGGTGCGAATGTTGACTTCAGGAAAGTTTACGGGCCCAGCGGTATCCCTATTGCTTTTACTAGGCTCGCTTGCGAGCGGGTCGATCCAGGGCGCCACCGGTTCCCATAGCCCCCATGGCAATCTGAACCTCCCCTGTCAGAACTGTCACACCGCAGAGGGCTGGAAGCCGATCCGCGCCGTTCCGGAATTCAATCACGACCGGACCCGTTATCCGTTGCGCGGCCTGCACCAGAATGTGGCGTGTACGCAATGCCACGTGAAGCCGGTGTTCAGCAACGTGGCCACACGCTGCCAGGACTGCCACGCCGACATTCATAGGCGCCAACTGGGCGCAAATTGTGAGCAGTGCCACTCCGTGCGCGGATGGGGAGTATCGATTCACGAAATTCAGCAGCACAATAATCGTTTCCCCCTGACCGGCGCTCACGCTGCGGTAGATTGCGATTCCTGCCACAAGAACGCGGCCAACAGCCAATTCCAGACCATGTCCACGGCGTGCTTTTCGTGCCATCAGGCGGACTTCAAGCAAACCACGGCCCCGAACCACGTCACCCTCGGATACTCGACCACTTGCGAACAGTGCCACGGGACGGACAACTGGCTGGGTGCGAAGTTTGATCACAATTCGGCGGGATTCCCATTGACTGGCGGGCACGCGGTTCCGCCCCGGACCTGCGTGGACTGCCACATCAACAACAACTACAACCTGACGAGCACGGCTTGCATTTCGTGCCATCAGAAAGACTTTCAGAGGACGACGAATCCGAATCACGTGGCGGGCGGCTTTTCCACGACTTGCCAGCAATGCCACACCACGATCGCCTGGCAACCTGCCACCTTCGATCACTCGATAACGAACTTTCCACTGACGGGTGCACATACCGTGCCGCCCCGGACGTGCGCGGACTGCCACATCAACAACAACTACAACATCACGAATACCACTTGCATCTCGTGCCACCAGACCGATTACAACAATGCGAAAAGTCCCGTGCCGCACACGGGTTTCCCGACAACCTGCGCGCAGTGCCATGACACCGTGCTCTGGACGGATGGCAAGTTCAATCACTCGCAAACCGGCTTTCCCCTGACGGGCGCGCATACGGACCCGCCGCGGGTGTGCATCGACTGCCACATCAACAATAACTACAACATCTCCAATACCACCTGCATTTCGTGCCACCAGAAAGATTTCACCAATGCCACCACTCCGGTGCCGCACGCGGGTTTCCCGACTACCTGTGAGCAGTGTCATGACACCGTGCTCTGGACCGATGGCAAGTTCGATCACTCGCAAACCGGATTTACTCTGACGGGCGCGCACATGGACCCGCCGCGGGTGTGCACCGACTGCCACGTCAACAATAACTACAACCTGACGAGTACAACGTGTGTCTCCTGCCATTTAAAGGACTTCCAGGGAGCAACGAATCCGAATCACGTGGCTGGGGGCTTTTCGCAGAGTTGCGAGCTCTGCCACTCGACTGCGGCGTGGCAGCCGGCAACGTTCGACCACTCCAAATCCGCGTTCCCCCTGACCGGGGCGCACACCGTGCCCCCACGGGCATGCGCGGACTGCCACATCAACAACAATTACAACATCACGAATACCACGTGCATTTCGTGCCACCAGACCGACTACAACAATGCGAAAAGTCCGGTGCCGCACGCCGGTTTCCCGACCATCTGCGAGCAGTGCCATGACACCGTGCTCTGGACCGATGGCAAGTTCGATCACTCGCAAACCGGCTTCCCCTTGACGGGCGCGCACATGGACCCGCCGCGAGCGTGCATAGACTGCCACATCAACAACAACTACAACATCACGAACACCACTTGCATTTCGTGCCACCAGACCGATTACAACAATGCGAAAAGTCCCGTGCCGCACACGGGCTTCCCCACGACCTGCGAGCAGTGCCATGACACCGTGCTCTGGACGGATGGCAAGTTCGATCACTCGNNCCCGCCGCGCGTGTGCACCGACTGCCACATCAACAACAACTACACCATCACGAATACCACTTGCATTTCGTGCCACCAGACCGATTACAACAACGCGAACAGTCCCGTGCCGCACACGGGTTTCCCGACGACCTGCGAGAACTGCCATGACACCGTGCTCTGGACGGATGGCAAGTTCGATCACTCGGGCACAGGCTTCCCACTGACGGGCGCGCACACGGTCCCGCCGCGGGTGTGCACCGACTGCCACATCAACAATAACTACAAACTGAACAACACGCTGTGCATTACCTGCCACCAGACCGATTTCAACAATGCCAACAGTCCAGTGCCGCACACGGGCTTCCCGACCACCTGCGAGCTCTGCCATGACACGGTGCTCTGGACGGATGCGACATTCAATCACAACAACACACCGTTCCCGCTGACGGGCGCACACACGGTTCCGCCGCGCGCGTGCGTCGATTGCCACGTCAACAACAACTACACCAATCTGCCCACAACGTGCATCGGCTGCCACCAGACCGACTACAACAACACGACGAATCCGGGACATGCGGCGCAGCCGCAGTTCTTCCCGACGACGTGCCAGACCTGTCATAGCACCACGAACTGGTTGAATGCGACGTTCAATCACACGCAGTACACGGCGTTCCCGATCAGCCATGGCAACGCGAATGGAGTGTGTTCGACGTGCCACACGAATTCGAATGACTACTCGATTTTCCAGTGCACCGGTTGCCATGGAGGTGGAAACCCGAACAATTTCCACCACGAGAACGTCAACGGATATGTGTACAACAGTGTGAATTGCTACGGGTGCCATAAAGACGGTCATGGCGGGGGATAAACCGTGGAGCGGGCGGCTAGGGCGGCGGATCGCCGTGAATTGGCCACTCAGGTGCTACGAAGTAAGTCAGGCAGGCAGCAACGCGAGAGTCAAGCGGAGCGCTAGAGAGTGTTGAAAAAAAATGACCACCGTTCAGAAACAACTCGCAATCTGGATGCTCTTGGTGTCTTGCGCTGCAGCGCAGAGCACAGCCGGGACTGCGACCGTGCGGAACGTGACGGTGGCGCGGGATGGCAGCGGTTTGCGCGTGGAAGTGACCCTCAGTTCTCCGGTGCAGCCTTCGATTGAGACGGCTGTGAATCCGGACCGGATTCTGCTCGACCTTCCCGGCACAATCACGAAGGGCAATACGCAAAAAGGGGTCAACACGGATGGCGTGCGCAGGGTGCGCACGGGGCAGCACAGCACCGTTCCCCCAGTTACGCGCGTCGTTCTCGATCTAGATCAAGCACATTCTTACACAATGAAGGCCGAAGGAAACCGGATCATTGTGACGGTCGGTCCGGCGCTGAACGCGAGCCGCAGCCGGTCCGCAGCGCCTGCACCGCCAGTGTCGTTAGGACTGAGTGGCATCTTCCGGCGGAAGCCGGACGCGCCCCAGTCCACGACTGCGGACCAGTCTGCTTCGATTCCTCCGCCCGCATCGGCTCCTGCCACGGCTTCCGTTGCGACTTCCGTTCCGGTGGATGCTGCCAAGGATTCGCCGGTAGCGCCGCCACCACCGTTCTCCGCGACGCAAGTCGCCGGTGATTCCAAACCGCGCGACGGCTCGGTTGCAACGGGAGGCTTTCCCGGGGCCACCGCCGATACGCCGAGCGCGACTGCCAAGGCGCCCGTAGGTGGCACAGAGTTTGGCACGACGTTTGACGCCACGTCAGCCGGCAAACAGCCGCCTGACACGAAAACACCTGGACTCAAGACTCGTGACTCCTTAGCGGTAGGTTCCGCTGATTCTGCCGTCGCCAACCCGGCCGCAGTGGCTGCGAATACAGCGATGCTGCTGGCCCGCAGCGACGACCCGAGTCTGCACACTGTGTTCAGGGTGAAGTATGTCGCCGAAGGCGTTGCCTACCTGGAAGGTGGGCGGGCACAGGGTCTGGCGGAAGGCATGAAACTGGAAGTGAAAGAGACGACTCTGCCCGCGCGGCAGGGGGACAGCGCCAGCGCTGCCGATCCACATGTTGTCGCCGAGCTTGAGGTGAGTGGAGTCGCGGAAACTTCGGCGGTAACAGAAATTCACGCTCCCACGCGCCCAGTGAAAGCCGGAGATCTGGCATACCTCTCCAGCGGCGACGCCGAGGCCCTGGTGGCGCAGCGCGCGTTGAGTTCGACAAGGCAATACCCGGCGGTGATTTCTTTCAGTGAAGGCGACACGCTGGATGAAGAAGCGCGCGAAGAAGTGCCGCGTCCTCCACTGCCTTCCGTCAATCGTGCGCGAGGCCGCATTGGGCTGGATTACGTCACCACTATGAGCCAGGGAACTTCGAGCATGACCAGTACGAATCTGGGCTTCGCCTTTCGTG
Source organism: Acidobacteriaceae bacterium (assembly GCA_003131315.1). Classification (GTDB taxonomy): domain Bacteria; phylum Acidobacteriota; class Terriglobia; order Terriglobales; family Acidobacteriaceae; genus Acidiflorens. The sequence continues at coordinate 47,524 of PKUV01000070.1, read as the reverse complement.
GCGACATTACCCGCATCGGCGGCACGTACTGGAATCTGAGCGGATATTATCGCGGCAGGCTGACCAAGCAATCCTCAGCAACCCCGCAAACGATTCAGGACCTGATCAACCACACGTATCACCTCAGCATGACCTATGACAATCCGAACTCCAGTCTGGTAGCGGGGTTTGGACGCCTCTATCTGCCATGGGCTTCGAGCCTGGATACGATTGACGGCGGGTATTTTGGAACCCGGCTCTCGAAGGGCACGACCGTGGGAATTTTTGGCGGGTCGACGCCCGATCCGACTTCGTGGAACTACAGCCCGAATCGCGTGATCGGCGGCGGCTTCATAAATTTCCAGGGCGGTTCCTATGAAGCCTGGCACTACAACAGCACGTCGGGCGCGGGCGTCAGCATGGTGAACTGGACGGTCAACCGGCCCTTTGTGTTTTTTGAAGACTCGGTCTCCTACAGCCGGCGCTTCGCGGTGTATGAGGCGGCGCAACTCGATAGTCCTGCCGGGACCCCGGCAACGCCGGCGCCGGGTCCGGGCCTGGGCCGCAGTTTTTTCACGGTGCGCGTGCAGCCTTTCAGACGTCTGGAACTGGATTTCAACCACAACTATTTCCGCGACGTTCCGACCTATGATCCAGCGCTGGTTGGAACCGGTATGCTGGACAAGTTCTTGTTCCAGGGATTCAGCGCGGGCGCGCGAGTTGAGGTCGCGAGACAGGTGTTCTTGTCCACGACTCTCGGAAGAAGCAACGGCAGCGGGGACAAGAGTGCGTCTCTCAACCAGATGTACGGCATCATGTTCAACCGGCTGCCCCTGTTGCATCTGCGCGCGGGTGCGAACTACGCGCGCTTTAACAGTTCGTTCGGCAGCGGATCCTATGAATCGCTCACGGTCTCCCGGCAGATGAGCGAAGCCCTACGCCTGGAGTTCCTGGCGGGACAGCAAAACTTCAGTTCCGCGGTAACTGCGATCAACCGCTCCCGCTTTCTCACCAGCACGATAGAAACGACGCTGGGGCCGCACTATTACATGCAAGGAAATTTCACAATCAACCGTGGCCAAATGAATTATGAGCAGTGGATGTTCTCGATCGGCTACCGGTTTGATTCGAAGACAAAGGCTCACCAATGAGAGGACGAGACCAGGTCGCGAGGCAGATAGTGCGTGCGGCGCTCGTTGTTTTCGCGTGCGCGGGGTTCTGCCTGGGAAACGATAGTCCAGGTTCTCCCGGCGCGGACAAGCTGCAGGGCCTGCTGCAGCGCACGGGCGAGCAAATGTCAGCGTATCTCGAGAAATTTTCCGATGTGCGGTGCACGGAAAAAGTAATGCAGGAAAAATTCAAGAATAACGGCAAAGACAAAATCGATTTTAAAGAAGAATCCACCTACGACTATCTGGTGATCCTGGCCAACACGGGTGGGGAGTTGAGCCTGTCCGAGTCGCGGCTGCCGGTGCACGCCGCCAAGGCGGATAAGAAGAACCGGTCGATGCTGGTGAGCAACGGCTTTGCCACGCTGTTTCTTGTGTTCCACCCGGTTTATGCCAACAGTTTCGAGTTCAGCGATGTCGGGGACGAAGTGGTGGATGGCCACCGGTTGACCAAAGTTGCCTTCCGGCATATTCGGGGTACGCGCACGCCGGCTGCGCTGGCGCTGCGAGGGCGGGAATATCCGCTGGAGCTTTCCGGCACCGCCTGGATTGACGCGGAAACGGCCGTGATCACCAGAATTTCCGCCGGTGTCGAAAACACCATGGTGGACGTGGGCCTGAACACACTCCATACGGATGTGGAGTTTGCACCTTTTCCCTTCCATGACTTGCAGAAAACGTATTGGTTCCCGTTGCGGGCGGTCGTGGAAGTGGAGACGCCCCGTCAGCATTGGCGGAACACGCATGAATTTACGAATTACAAGATGTTTTCAGTCAGCACCGAGGAGAAAGTCGCCACCAAATGAGCACCAACGCCACAGCCACTGTACGTCTCGCCACCGCCACGGCGAAGCGCGTACCCGACACCGAAAAAGGACATCGCGTCCGCTTGTTCATGGGATACCTGATGGCCATCGCTCTGGTCGCGGGAATCTCCGCTTATGGGTTCAACTACTACACGCTCGATTCAACCGAGCGGCCGTTTTCTCCTAAACATGCCTTGCTGAAGCCAAGCGGAGCGATTGGTGTGAAGCTCGGCATGCTGGGATTGGGAATGTTCCTGTGCATTTTTCTCTATCCTTTGCGCAAGCGCTGGGCTTGGCTGGGGCGGCAGGGGAGTTCGCGGCACTGGCTGGACAACCACGTCTTGTTGGGGCTCGCCGCACCGTTCGTGATTGCGCTCCACGCGGCGTTCAAGTTTCGCGGCTTTGCCGGCATAGGTTTTTGGATCATGGTCGCGGTTTCCCTGAGCGGCGTCATCGGACGGTACCTCTACGCGCAGATTCCGAGAAGTTTGACGGCGGCGGAGCTTTCACTGAAAGAAGTGCAAGACGTCCAGGCCAAGCTGGGAGAGCAGTTGGCGGAACAGAGGGTTCTTCCTCAGTCCGACCTGAGAGCGGCGTTGAGTCTGCCTTCCGCGGAGCGCGTGCAGAAACTGCCGACGGTGGTGGCGCTGGTCTACATGATGCTGCTGGATCTAAGCCGTGTCTTCAAGATCGCCACGTTGAGAAGGCACCATCTCAGTTTTGGCGAACAACTTTTCACGCTGGGCGGGTTGCTGAGGACGAGGCATCCCGACCTGGAGCGGGCCGTTAAGGTTGCGCGCGAAGAGGCGGCCATCGCGAAGCGCGTGCTGTTTCTCTCCTGCTCCCAAAAAGTGTTCCATCTGTGGCACGTAGTGCACAAGCCCTTCAGCTATACATTTGCGCTGCTGGCTATCGTTCACATCGTGCTGGTTGTGATGATGGGATATTTCTGATGCTTTTCTTTCAGATGGAGCGCTTTTAATGGATACGCTCGTCGCATTGTTGATTGCCGCTATCGTAGGGGCGTTTTTTGTACGCGGCTACTTGAAGACGTTAAAGGAGCAAGAGGAGAAGTCGCGCGCATCCGCGGCCAAGGGGGCCTTGTTTTCCGAGGGGCCCAAATCCCAGCATCCTCACATTGATACCGCATGGTGCCTTGGTTGCGGCGGGTGCGCCTCGGTGTGCCCGGAGGGCGACGTACTGGCCATGATTGCAGGCAAGGCGGCCATCGTAAATGGTCACAAATGTATCGGCCACGGGCTCTGCGCCGATGCTTGTCCCGTAGGCGCGATCACGATGGTGATGGCCAGCCCGAGCATGGCCGCAGATATGCCCCGCCTGACGCCGGAGTATGAGACGAGCGTGGAAAATCTGTTTATTGTTGGCGAACTGGGCGGGCTGGCTCTGATCAAGAACGCCGTGAACCAGGGACGCGATTGCATAGATACCATCGTCAGCCGGCTTTCCGTCAATGGAACTGCCCAAGCGGCTCCGGATGTGTTCGATGTGTTGATTGTCGGGGCGGGACCGGCGGGGATCAGCGCCTCGCTCCGCGCCATCGAGAACAAACTCAACTACATCACGTTGGAGCGCGATGAGATCGGTGGTACGGTCGCAAAATATCCGCGGCAGAAGCTGGTGATGACAAGCCCGGTGGAATTTCCGATGTACGGAAAGTTTAAGAAAACGGAGCTTTCCAAGGAGGCCCTCCTTGCCTTCTGGGATGCAGTGCTGAACCGCGCGGATTTTAATGTGCGCACCGACGAAAAGGTGGAGAACGTCCAGAAAAGTGCGGACGGCGTGTTTACCGTCATGACCGCGAACAACCAGTACCGTGCGCGCGCCGTGGTGCTGGCGCTGGGACGGACGGGCACTCCGCGAAAACTGGGAGTGAAGGGCGAGGAACTGGGCAAAGTGATGTACCGTCTGCTCGAAGCGGATCATTACATCAACAAGCACATTCTGGTGGTGGGAGGCGGCGACAGCGCGGTAGAGGCGGCGATGGGGCTGGCCCACCAGGTGGGCAACAAGGTTACGCTCTCCTACCGGCAAGCGGCTTTCGGCCGCATCAAGGAACGCAATTCTCAACGCATCGCAGACTCCATCCGCAAGGGGAAAGTGAACGTCTTGTTCAACTCGAGCCCGGTGGAGTTCACGGAAACTTCTGTCCTGATCGATGTGAGCGGCACGCGGCAGGAGATTCCGAATGACTTTGTTTGGATTTTTGCCGGCGGCTCGCCTCCGAACGATTTCCTCAAGAAAGTCGGCGTGGCGTTTGGAATGCACGACATGGCGCTGGACGCTAGCAACGAGGCAAAACAGGCGGCTGATTCCAAAAAACAGCTTGCCCAAGCTGGGGCTTCGGTCTCGGGCTAGTACCGTGACCGCGTGATGGGTCATACGGTGGAGGGACGGGCNNCTCCACCAGCAAGCTTGGATCGACGGCAGTAACACTCACGCGGTCGCGGCAGTAGTACCTGTCGCCGGAGTCTTCCCGGCCCTTGGGGCAAGAATCATTTCCAAGATGCGGATTCTCCGCAAACAATTCTGGACACTCCCGCAGCCTGTGCCGAAGCTTCGACAAATCATTTCTCCGATGCTCCCGCGAGACAATCTTGCGAGCGCAGTGCCCCGATGAGCGAATCACGAAAGCGACTCAGAAGCATGGAACCCGGGTGACCATCATCACAACTTCCTGTGACTCCGATCATCGCTCCCGAGAAGAATCTCGGGTATTTAAGTACATTGCGCAATTTTGGGTACAGATCGCGCCGGGCAGTGTGGCGCAGGGAACGCGAACTTGTTTAAGGACATCGAACACCTGATTCGGCTGGCCGTCGTCATCGCAATAGCGCTGGTGGCATTCGTGATCCTGCGGGCCGCTGTCGTACCGCACAGTTTTGGGCAGTATGGCCACTATCGAGGCGCGGCGATCGGCGAGATCGCGTCCCGACCGGTTGCGTTTGCCGGGCACGACACCTGCGAGGCCTGCCATACCGACGTCGTGGATCAGAAAAAGCTTGGCAAGCATGTGGTTGTCGCTTGCGAGGCTTGCCACGGGGCCCTGGCCAAGCACGCGGACGATCCCGGTTCGGTGCAACCCGGGAAGCTGGACACAGCCGTCGTGTGTGCCCGCTGTCACGAAGCCAACAGTGCCAAACCGAAGGGCTTTCCGCAAGTTGCCACGGCGGATCACGCCGGAGGGCTCGCCTGCGACACCTGTCATCAGCCACACCGCCCGAAAATTGAGACGGAAGGGAAGAAATAATGGAAATCACCCGCCGTCGATTGCTGGTGCTGTTGCCCGCAGCTGCCGTGGCGTGGAAGTACGTTCTCGCGGGAACCCCGGAGGCTTCGCCTAACTACCAGCTGACCGAGCACTGGTGGAGCATGCTGATCGACATCCCCAAGTGCATCGGTTGTGGCAGCTGTGTGCGCGCCTGCGCAGAGGAAAACGACGTTCCGCAAGGCTATTATCGTACCTGGATTGAGCGCTACCACGTGTCCGACTGGCGGATTGAACGGCCGGAGGTGGAATCGCCGGATGGCGGCAAGAACGGCTTCCCACCACATGCCGACGACGGCGGCAAGAACTTCTTCGTTCCCAAGCTCTGCAATCACTGTGCGGATTCTCCCTGCACGCAGGTTTGTCCGGTGGGTGCGACGTTCATCACGCCGGATGGAGTCGTGCTGGTGGACAAGACCTACTGCCTGGGCTGCCGCTATTGCATCCAGGCGTGCCCCTACGGGTGCCGCTTCCTCAATCCCAGGACCAACACTGCGGAGAAATGCTCGCTGTGCTATCACCGGATCACCAAGGGACTGACGACCGCGTGCTGCGAGGTCTGCCCCACGGGCGCGCGGCAGTTGGCCGACTTGAAGAATCCCAAAGATCCGATTCATGAGTTTTTGAGGACGCACGCGGTTCAGGTTCTGAAACCGCACATGGCGACTGGGGCAAAGGTTTTTTACAACGGCATGGACGGTTCGGTGCGGTAAGGAGGCTCGTGCAGATACCCGTGGAAGGATTCATGTACCCGAACGAAGTGGAGCTCCAGTGGAGCGTCCTGATCGTTCTTTACCCCTTCATCACGGGACTGGTGGCGGGTGCGTTCATTCTGGCTTCGCTCGAACGTGTGTTCCGGGTGGAGGCGGTGAAGCCAACCTACCGGCTGGCCCTGCTCACAGCACTCGCCTTCATGCTGGTGGCTCCGCTGCCGCTGCAATTGCACCTGGGACATCCGGAGCGCTCGCTCGAGATGTATCTGACGCCGCACCGTTCCTCCGCTATGGCGATGTTCGGCTTTGTCTATCTCTGGTACCTGATGGCGGTGCTGCTCTTGGAGATCTGGCTCGACTACCGGCATGACATTGTTGTGCTGTCCCAGACCGAGAGGGGCTGGAAGCGTCTGGTCTATCGTGTCCTGACTCTAGGATCCAGCAACGTCAGTGAACGCGCGCTGCGTATCGATGAGAGACTCGGGTATTTCATCACGCTGATTGGAATTCCCTCGGCGTTTCTTCTGCACGGATATGTCGGCTTCATTTTTGGCTCGGTCAAGGCAAACCCCTGGTGGTCATCGCCGCTGATGCCGATCGTGTTCATATTCTCGGCAATGGTGTCGGGCATCTCCGCGGTGATGTTGCTTTATATGTTCTCGACGCGGCTGCGCCGAAGAGAAATCGACATGCGCTGCGTGGATACGATCGCGCGGTATCTGCTCTACACCTTCATCATCGACTTCAGCCTGGAGATGCTGGATCTGATACATCGAATCTACGAAGCCGATGAATCGTTCCGCAGCCTGGATTTCATGGTGCACACGCGCCTGTGGATGTCCCAGGTCATCGTCCAGATCCTGCTGGGCACGGTGGCGCCTATCGCGCTGCTGGGCCTGACCCAGTTTCTGAGGTTCAGTGACCTGGCACGGAAAGGAATCTACGTACTCGCCGGATGTCTGACGATGATCGGCATTTTTGCGATGCGCTGGAATGTGGTGATCGGCGGCCAGCTCTTCTCCAAGAGCTTCCTCGGCTACACCACGTACAAGATGAGTTTCGCCACGCGGGAAGGGTTGTTAACCGCGATCGCGCTCATGATTCTTCCTTTCGTCATTCTGTGGGTTCTGGTGAAACTCCTGCCACCTTGGCCGGAGTCAGCCTCCTTGCCCGGCTCCGGCGCCGCTCCGGCACACGGAGCCAGCTAGGTCCCGCCTCATCGAGGCAGATGCGGAGAAGCGAATGGCACAAGCTTTCGACGGAATCGCATCGGATGTGGAGCAACTCAGCGAACGGCTGCGGGAGCTGGAACGGCGCGTTTCCGCATTGGAGGGCCAGCCAGAGATTGAGACTCCCGCCCCGCCTGCATCTGGGAGCGTTGCGCTGCCGAAATCGCAGCCTCCCGAGACGTGGCGGGGCTTCCCGGCGTCGAACGTGCCCGCCGGGGCGGTGCCGGTGTTCGGCAAGGCAGTTCTGGGAATCGCGGGGGCGTACCTGCTGCGCGCGGTCGCTGAGTCGGGAACCGTCCCGCAGTTGCCCGTGCTGATGGTAGCCATCGTGTACGCGGGCATGTGGCTGGTCTGGGCAGTCAGGACTCACGCCGCCAATCGCTTTGCCAGCGTCACCTACGCAATCACGGCGGCACTGATCCTCTCGCCTCTGCTGTGGGAATCTACAGTGCGCTTTCAGGTCTTGTGGCCGGCTTTCACGGCGGCGGTGCTGGTTGCGTTCGTGGTGCTTGCCTTGGCACTGGCATGGCGGCAAAACCTGCAGGCGATTCCGTGGGTGGCGACTCTGGCGGCGGTGGCCACGGCTCTGGCGCTCATCGTCGCGACGCGCGAGCTGGTGCCGTTTACGGCTGGATTGCTGGCTGTGGCCCTGGCTGCCGAGGTGGTTGTTTGCCTCGGACACCGGCTCAGTGTGAGAGCGGTCCCGGCGATTGCAGCGGATTTTGCCGTGTGGTTGCTCGTCTATGTGATGACTTCTCCCGAGGGCGTTCCGCCGGAATATCGGCCCATAGGTGCAACTACGATCACGGTGCTGTGCCTGGCGCTGCTTGCGATCTACGGCGGAAGCATTGGCATGCGCAGCTTTGGGTTGCGCCACCGCCTGACGATCTTTGAAATCGCGCAGGGAGTTGTGGTGTTTGTGCTTGCGACTTTTGGGACGCTGCGCGCAAGTCCTGGCTCTGCCGGGGCGCTCGGCGTCTTTTTCCTACTGGTTGCGGCGGTGTGCTACTGGGGCGCGCTGTCGCGGTTCACCGCCGACGAACAAACTCGAAATCGCCGGGTGTGCGCGACCTACGCGGTCGCACTTCTGCTGGCGGGGAGCTTGCTGCTTTTTCCCGCCGGCTTCCAGTCGCCGTTCTTGTGCATGGCTGCCGTGACGGCGGCTTTCTTGTACATGCGTACCGGCAAGCTCAGCCTTGGCATGCACGTGTCCTTCTATCTGGCAGCGGCCGCGATCCTCTCCGGCCTTCTGAATCTCGCGGGGAACGCTCTGGCTGGAATCGTGCCGCCGGCCCTGGACGCAGGCGCATGGGTGGTCGCAGTCTCGGCCGGTCTCTGCTACCTAATCGGATCGCGTGCTGCGACCGCGCATTCGACCGATCAATGGAAACAGCGACTGCTCTGGATCGTCCCCTGCGTGCTGGTGGCTGGCGTGGGAGCGGCGCTGGCAGTGATGGTGAGTGTGAGGCTCGGTTCGGCGAGCGGGATGCTGAATGCTTCGCGTCTCTCGGTGGTCCGGACAGTGGTGACTTGCTCGGTCGCTCTCATCCTCAGCTTCAGCGGCTCGCGATTGAAACGCGCGGAACTACTGTGGGTTGCGTATGTAGCCATAGCATTTGGCACGTTCAAGCTGCTGTTCGAAGACCTTCGTTTCGGCAACGCCGCGTCGCTGGTGGCATCGCTTTTGTTCTACGGTTTGATCTTGATCCTGATCCCGCGGCTAACACGATTTGGCCGCGACGGGTCCTGATCTCGGCTCACCATTCGCCGGTGGTCAGGTACTCCTGAATGGACTTGGCCGCCCGCCGTCCCGCCCCCATGGCCAGGATTACGGTGGCGCTTCCAGTAACGATATCGCCTCCGGCAAACACACCTTTCCTCGAGGTACGCTGAGTCTCCGGATCGGCCTGGATGTACCCCCGTTTGTCCGTGCCCAAACCAGGAGTTGTGCTCTGGACAATGGGGTTAGCGCTGGTGCCGATCGCGATTACAGCAACCGACAGGGGAATTTCAAACTCCGACCCGGCCACAGGCACAGGCCGCCTCCGTCCTGATGCGTCGGGTTCTCCCAGTTCCATGCGCACGCAGCGGACTGCGCCCAGCCAGCCAACACCATCAGGCAGAAATTCGACCGGACTGGTCAGCATGTGAAACTCAATCCCTTCTTCACGCGCATGCTTCACTTCTTCCGCCCGCGCTGGCATCTCCGTTTCGCTGCGGCGGTAGAGCACATAGGCTTTGCGCGCTCCCAGGCGTAACGCGGAGCGAATGGCGTCAAGCGCAGTGTTCCCGCCGCCGATTACGGCTACGTCTTTTCCGTGCAGGTCGAGCATCGGCTCGTCGTAAGCCGGGAACTTGTAAGCTTTCATTAAGTTGATGCGGGTCAGAAATTCATTCGCGGAATAGACGCCGTTCAGGTGCTCGCCCGGAATGTTCATGAAGACCGGCAGCCCGGCACCCGTCCCGATAAACACTGCGTCGTAGCCTTCTTCTTCCAGAAGTTCATCAATGGCGACGGTTCTTCCCACGACTACATCGGTCTCGAACTCGACTCCCATGTCGCGCATATAGTCGAGTTGTTCCCGGATGATCTGCTTGGGCAGGCGAAACTCAGGAATGCCATACACCAGCACGCCGCCGAGTTCGTGCAGCGCCTCGAACACGCGGACCTTGTGTCCCTTCTGCACCAGATCGCCAGCAACCGTTAGCCCGGACGGACCACTGCCGACGACAGCAACTTTTTTCCCACTCGGAGGAACATTCGGCAGGTTGCGAACACCCATGCGCTGCTCGTAATCCGCAACGAAGCGTTCCAGGTAGCCGATCCCGAGCGGCTTAACTTTCTTCCCCATCAAGCAACCGCCCTCGCAATGGTCCTCCTGCGGACAGACGCGGCCGGTGATCGCCGGCAGAACGTTGTCTTCGCGGATCTTGGCGGCAGCGCCCGCGAAATCGCCCGCCACGATCAACTGCACGAATTCATAGACCTTGACGCCGACTGGACAGTCCTTCGTACACGCCGGCTTGGCGCACTCTATACAGCGAAGGGCTTCCTGCCGGGCAAGTTCCTCGCTATAGCCGAGATTCACTTCGGTGAAATTTGCGGCGCGGAGTTCGGCTGCCTGCTCCGGCATCTGCTGCCGAGGCATCTTCATGCGTTCCTTGACGGGCACCGGATTCAGCGAGGGCTTGGGAGGCGCGGTCATAGTGTCGATCCTTTCACGACACAGACGCCGTTTCCCTCGGCTTCCGTGCTTTTGAGTTGCGACTCCAGTTCACGCCGATATTCGGCCATGGATTGCCGCTCTTGACTGCGATACGCCCCATTGCGCTGAACCAGCACGTCGAAGTTCACCTGGTGCGCATCGAACTCGGGTCCATCCACACAGGCAAACTGGCTCTTGCCGTCCACCAGCACGCGGCAGCCACCGCACATGCCGGTGCCGTCAATCATGATGGGATTGAGGCTCACGAGAGTACGAATGCGCTCGCCGCGCGTCATGTCCGCTACGGCCCTCATCATGGGAATGGGACCGACTGCCAGCACCAGGTCAATAGGTACGCCGTTCTGAATCAATTGGCGAAGCTTGTCGGTAACGAACCCTTTGTCCGCATAGCTTCCGTCGTCAGTCGTGATCATCAGCACATCGCTGACCGCGCGCATCTCGTTCTCGAGGATGACCAGTTCCTTGTTGCGCGCTCCCACAATCGAAATGATCCGGTTCCCGGCCTGCTTCAAAGCCGCCGCGGTGGGATACGTCATCGCAGTCCCCACGCCTCCACCCATCACTACCACCGTGCCGAACTTTTTTATTTCCGACGGCTTCCCCAGAGGTCCAACCACGTCCAGAATGTGGTCTCCGGTACCGAGCGAATTGAGCAGGCTGGTGGTCTTGCCCAACGACTGCACCACGATACTGATGGTTCCCTTCTGAGGATCGGAATTCTCGATGGTGAGCGGGACGCGCTCGCCTTCCTCGTAGATGCGCACTATGACGAACTGGCCGGGTTTCTGTTTGCGCGCAATGCGCGGCGCCTGAATGAGGAACCGCTTGATACCCGGGGCAAGAAATTCGGCGTGGACAATATTGAACAAGAGCACCTCAGCAATTGGTTTCAACAACGGATTTGACGACGGGTTTCTCAATCACCTTCCGGATGCGCTCAAAGGCCCAGTCAATCTCCTCCCGCTGGATGACCAGCGGCGGCGCGATCCGAATCACCCGGTCGTGGGTTTCTTTGCACAGGATTCCTTCTTCCTTCAACGCTTCGCAGTAGGCCCGCGCCGGACTGTGCAACTCGATTCCGATCCATAGCCCCTTGCCACGGACTTCCTTCAGATCGGGGCTACGGAGTGTCTGCAGCAATCCGAGAAAGTAAGCGCCAAGTTCGGCGGAGCGTTCGACCAGCTTCTCCTGCGTCAGCACCCGCAGCGCGGCGCGCGCCACGGCGCAGCCCAGGGGATTGCCGCCGAAGGTGCTGCCGTGGTCTCCGGGCTTAAAGATGCCCATGATTTCCGATGAGGAGAGCACGGCGGAAACCGGGTAGAAGCCGCCCGAGAGCGCCTTGCCCACGATCACTACATCCGGCCTGATTCCCTCGTGCATGTGAGCGAAAAGTTTGCCCGTGCGGCCAAGGCCGGACTGAATCTCGTCGGTCATCAGAAGAACGCGGTTCTGGCGGCAGATATCGGCGGCCTGCTTCAGGAATCCGGGTGGGGGAATGACGATACCCGCCTCTCCCTGAATGGGTTCGACGAGGAAGGCGCAAGTGTTCGGAGTGATGGCGTCCTCCAGAGCCTGCACATCTCCAAAGGGAATGACTTTGAAGCCGGGCGTAAACGGCCCGAAGCCGTCGCGATACTGAGCGTCCGTCGAGAAACTCACTTGCGTGATGGTCCGCCCGTGGAAATTATTGGCGCAGACGATGACTTCCGCTTTGTCCTCGGGAATACCTTTGATCTTGTATCCCCACTTGCGGGCGGTTTTGATGGCGGTTTCCACCGCTTCCGCTCCGGTGTTCATGGGCAGCGCCATGTCATACCCGGTCAGTTCGTGAAGTTCTTTGTAAAAAAGCGGGAGTTGGTCATTGCGGAAAGCCCGCGAGGTCAACGTCACCTTATGCGCCTGCTCGATCAGCGCCTGGAGAATTTTGGGATGGCAGTGCCCCTGATTGACCGCGGAATACGCCGCCAGGCAGTCGAGATAGCGCTTGCCTTCGACGTCGTAGACCCAGACGCCCTCCGCCCGTTCGATCACGACATCCAGAGGATGGTAGTTGTGGGCGCCATACTGGTTTTCCAGTTCAATAAGATCGCGCGTGCGCAGATGTTCTTCCGTCATGAGTCCACTAAGCATACATGTCTCCTTACCTCACTCCTTCTCCAGCAGCATGGTTAGCAGCGCCATGCGCACGTACAGTCCATTCATCGCCTGGCGGAAATACAGCGCCCGCGGATCTTCATCCACTGACTTGTCGAGTTCCACGGTTCGCGGCAAAGGGTGCAGGATGAGCGCGTCCGGCTTCATTTTCCGCAAGACCGCCGAGTTGATCGCGTACTGTTGCGGGCTTCTCAGACCGGTCATGCGCTCAGGCCGTATGCGGGTTTGATACACCACATCCACTTCTCCGATGATCCGGTCAATGTCCGGCTCAAGTTCGTAACGCACTCCGTGCGCGTCGAGATAGTCGAGGATGTCGGGCTTCATCTGCATCTCGGGCGGGCTGACAAAACAAATCTTTACCCGTTCGAACTTTGCCAACAGATATGCGAGCGAACGCGCTGTGCGTCCTTTGTCAAGTTCTCCGATCATGGCGACGCTCAAGCCATCGAGCGGACGCTCGCGGTAGATGGTGTACAAATCAAGCAACGCCTGCGTGGGATGCTGCCCGCCATCGCCATCTCCGGCATTGATGACCGGTACCTGAGAAACCTGTGCAGCCCGTTTGGCGCCGCCTTCCTCGTGGTGCCGGATTACGATCACATCCGAGTAGCTGCCGATGATGTGGATCGTGTCCTCGACGTTCTCTCCCTCAATCTCGGAGGAAAACTCTCGCGCATGCTCGGTAGACAAGACCCTGCCTCCCAGCCTCTGCATGGCGGCTTCGAACGAAAGCCGGGTACGGGTCGAAGGCGTGTAAAACAACGTCGCCATGATGCGGTTCTGATAGTCGAGCGATCCTCCGCGGGCCACCACCCGCTCCATGCCGCGTGAACGTTCGAAGAGCTCCATCAGCAACGGCACCGTGAACTGCTGCGACTCGATGACGTGCTTCAGCTTCCCGTTGCGCTTGTCCTTGGTCTCTGCGCTTCCGCTTCTTTGCGCGTCCGGAGTGAAAACCTGGTCTTCCATGGATTACCTGCCTCCCACCGGCAACTCACTCTGCACCCGGGCGTCAAGCGCGGCGAGTCCCCGATCCAACACAATATGAGTGCCCACCGGTCCAGACACGGCTGAACACAGGTTTTCGCACGATGTAATGATTGCCTCGCGCCCTCCCGGCATCAGGAACCGCAATACCGATTCGACTTTAGGTCCCATGTTGCCGGGCGGAAAGTGTCCGGCATCGGCATACTCCTGCAACTCGCTGCAGCCAACGAGGTGCAACGCCCTTTGCGTTGGCTTCTTGTAATCCAGATACACATAGTCCGTGTCGGTAGAAATGACGAACAGGCTCACCCCCAGACGCGATGCCAGCAGCGCGGAAGCGCGGTCCTTGTCAATCACCGCTTCGACACCCTGCAATCTCCCCTCATGCCACGCCACGGGGATGCCACCCCCCCCGCAGGCGATTACCAGCACGTTCCGTTCAATCAGATCGCGGATGACTTCGAGTTCTATGATGTCCAGCGGATCGGGCGAGGGCACAACCCGCCGATAGCCGCGCCCCGCATCTTCTATTATCTCCCAGCCCAACAGACGCTTGCGTTCCTCAGCATCGGCGCGGGAGTAGAACGGACCAATCGGCTTGCTCGGCCGCCTCATGGCCGGATCGTCCAGCGAGACCACGACCTGGGTCAGCACCGTCACCACCGACACGTGCAAACCCGCCAGCCTAAGTTCGGTATCGAGGGATTGCTGCAAGAGGTAGCCGATTTCGCCCTGCGTGGAGGCGTCACAGACATCGAGCGGTTGTCCCGGGACCTGGCTCGCTCCCCGTTCGGAGCGCAAGAGTGCCGCTCCTACCTGCGGCCCATTGCCGTGGGTGAGAACGATGCGGTAGCCGTCACACACCAGCTTGGCGATTTCTGCCGCCGTACGCCGGGCGTTCACCAGCTGCTCGGCGATCGTGCCTTTTTGGCCTGCGCGAATCAGCGAGTTCCCGCCTACTGCCAGCAGCATGGTTTTCATGGCTGCTCCTGTTACGCGTGCGCCAGTTCCGGCACTGTTGCCGGACGCACAGGCCCCACGGGCACGTCCTTCATCAGTTCCAGCATGATCGCCTTTTGGACATGCAGCCGGTTTTCCGCCTGCTGGAAGACAACCGAGCGCGGCGAATCAATCACGTCATTGGTCACTTCCTCACCGCGATGTGCCGGCAGGCAGTGCATAAAGATGGCATCACGTTTCGCGTAAGCGAAAAGCTCCGAATTTACCCGATAGTTCCGGAAAGCGTTGAGCCGCTTGTCTGCTTCGGCCTCCTGCCCCATGCTCGTCCACACATCGGTGTAAACCACATCCGCCGCCGAAACCGCTTCTTTCGCATTGTTCGTGATCCGGCAACTGCCTCCTGTCTCTCTGGCCCGCTCCGAGGCCCAGGCGATCGCATCCGCTTGCGGCTCATGGCCCGGAGGCGTTGCCACGAAAACTTCCGCCCCAAGTTGGGCGCCTGCGAACATGAGCGAGTGCGCGACGTTGTTTCCATCGCCGACGAATGCGACCTTCAGCTCATCGAGCCTGCCTTTGACCTCCAACATTGTCAGGAAGTCCGCCATCGCCTGGCAGGGATGGCTGTAGTCGGTCAGCCCGTTGATCACCGGAATCCCGGCATACTCTGCCATCTGTTCAACGATTGTGTGAGCGAAGGTCCGGATCATGATGCCCTGCACCATACGTTCCAGGTTCTTGGCCACGTCATACACTGATTCGCGCTTGCCGAGGTTGATCTCCGCAGGAGAGAGGTAGAGTGAAAAGCCGCCCAGTTGCTGGATGCCGACATCAAAAGTCACCCGCGTCCGCAACGAAGGCTTTTCGAAAACCATGGCCAGAGTTTTTCCTCTGAGTGCTTCGCTGTAAACATCAGGGTAGGCTTTGATCTGCCGGCCCAGCAGCAAGAGGTCTTGAATCTCCGACGGTGAGAAGTCTCTGATCGAAACAAAGTCTTTGCTGTTCATCGTCCCGCCCCCGCCGGCACTTCTAATTGCGCGAGGATCTCAGCCAGTCCTGGATGAGTGAGCTCTTCCACCTCGTAAGTAACCCGCAAACTGGGTTTGTCGATCTTGATGACTCGCGCCAGGTCAATCGGCGTAGCGATCAAAACCAAGTCGCACGGCACGCGGTTGATGGTCTCTTCCAGTTCATGCCGTTGCATAACGCTGTAGCCCATCGCAGGCAGAAGATTGGTTAGGTGTGGGTAGCGGTCAAAAGTGCTGCGAATGGAGCCGACCGCATAAGGCTTCGGGCACACCAACTCTGCCACTCCCCAATTCCGCGCGGCCACGACTCCGGCGCCATAGGGCATTTCGCCGTGGGTCAGGGTCGGGCCATCTTCCACCACCAGCACACGCCTTCCCTTCACTAGTTCAGGCGTGGGCGCGGACACCCGGCAGGCGGTTTCGACAATTCTGGCTTTGGGATTGCTTATGTGGATATTGTGCCGGACGGTCTCGATGTCCTGCTGCGCGGCAGTATCTACTTTGTTGATGACCACCACGTCGGCGCGCCGCAGGTTTACCTCTCCGGGAAAGTACGACAATTCGTGTCCGGGGCGGAGCGGGTCGACCACCACAATTTCCAGATCGGACTTGTAGAACGGCGTATCGTTATTCCCTCCATCCCATAGAATGATGTCCGCTTCCTTCTCCGCCTGGCGCAGGATCTTCTCGTAATCCACGCCCGCATACACGACTGTTCCCTGGCGGATGTGCGGTTCGTACTCCTCGCGCTCTTCGATGGTGCATTGCTGCAAATCCAGATCGTCCACGGTGGCAAAGCGCTGCACCGCCTGTGCCGCAAGGTCACCGTAGGGCATGGGATGGCGGATCACTACTGGCTTCCAGCCCTGGCGCCGCAACTCGGAGGCCACCAGTCTCGACAGCGGACTCTTGCCGCAGCCGGTTCGTACCGCGCAAATAGAAACCACTGGGGCTGACGACTTGAGTTGAGTACGCTCGGTCCCCAATAACCAAAAGTCCGCGTCGGCAGCCACAACGCGCGACGCGAGATGCATCAAGTTCTGGTGGGAGATATCGCTGTAGGCGAACACCACCGCATCCACCCGTTCGTCGATAATCAGTTTTTCCAGGTCCTTCTCTTCAAAAATCGGTATCCCCTCAGGATACTGCAAACTGCCTGCCAGCTCCGGCGGGTATCGGCGGTTTGCAATGTCGGGGATTTGCGTGGCGGTGAAGGCAACTACCTGGTAGTCGGGATTGTTGCGAAAAACTACGTTGAAATTATGAAAGTCCCTGCCAGCCGCACCTAAAATGAGGATTCTTTTCATGGCCTTCTCCCTGCCAGACCCACACTTAACTTTGTATGTTCTCGCGTGGCAGGGAAGCGCGGCAGTGCTGCTTATCACCGCCCCGTGTGATTCCGCGCACCGATGTTTAGTGGAGGGACGGGCGGGGACGCCCTGTTCTCCACCAACAAGCACAGTGATATGACGTGACCAGCGTCACATAACTCATTGGAACGTAAGGTCATAATCTGATCGGAAAGCGGGGACTCGCCCCCGACCCGGGGGAAGGAGAGGTATGAAAACAGCAACGTTGGGAAGGGACGCGGTAATGATGCTCAGCCACAGGTTCGTCCGTCTCATTGAGGACCGCTCTGACGCCCTGGCCAGCGGCCTCCTGCACAAGGTTCAGCGGTCCGCCCGTACCGAGGCCTACCGTAAAGTTCCGCCAGACGAACTTATGCAGCGGGTATACGAAATCTATCGCCACATGGGTGAGTGGCTGCTGGACAAGAGTGAGAGCGATATCGAGCAGCGCTATACGAAAATTGGCACTCGCCGCGCCGAACAGGGCGTGCCGCTGAGCCAAGTGATCTGGGCCATCACTTTGACCAAAGACAATCTTTGGGAGTTCATCCTTAATGAGTCGTATCCGGACCGCCCAGTAGAGATCTTCGGAAAACAGGAATTGTTGCAGTTGCTCGACCAGTTCTTTGATTGGGCAATTTACGCTGCTGCCGTGGGCTATGAGTGGGCGGCGGAAGCGAATGCCCAAGCAGAAAGCAAGATACGAAAGGCCGGATAGTTGAGATCGTGGGATGTATTAGCAGGTTGTTGAAAAATTCAGGTTCGTATCAGGGCATCGCTTTAGCGATGCCGAAAGTTCTTCGAAATCAGACGCCCCCTTTAGGGGCTGGGGCATCGAATATCGACTTTTTCCGCAGCCGGCTGGGAATCCGAATACGCCAGAACGCTGCGCACTGCCCATGAGGCATGGCAATGTGCAACCGAGATCCTACGAGCCGAATTGAATGCCTTTCTGCTCGCGCCCCAGAGCTACCACCACCGCCGCCAGTGTGAACACCACAAACGCAGTCAGAGCCATGGCGTTTGCGTAGCTGGTACGCTGGGCCAGAATTGCCTCCACATAAGCGACCGAGCCGGCCAGAAGCACTCCACACTGGTAAGCGAATCCGGGAAGAAATCCTCGTACCGAGTCGGGCGACAATTCCGAGAGGTGCGCCGGAATGATGCCCCACGCTCCCTGCACCATGAACTGGATCAGGAAAGCTCCGACGACCAGCAATGTCAGAGACGGGGCGTAGGCCCACAGCGGAACCAACGCGACCGCACTGACGAGTGCGGTGACCATCGCCCGGCGCCGTCCGAAGCGGTCGGACAAAAAGCCGAACAGCAGGCCTCCGAGGATCGCTCCCACCATGGAGATCGCAGTGATCGCCGCGCGCTGGGTCGGACCCATGCGCCACTGGCGCTGGAGGAAGGTTGGGAACATATCCTGCGTGCCGTGCGAGGTAAAGTTCATCATCATCATTAAGAGGGTCAAATAGAGAAACAACTTCCAGTGGGAGCATATCTCGCGGCCCAGACTGCTCCAGCTCGTGTGACGAGTCTTCTTCCACACCTCTGATTCCTTCACCCTGAAGCGGACGAAAAGCCCCAGCAGGGCGGGTAGTCCTCCGATAAAAAACATCGGCCGCCATCCCCAGCGAGGGAACACGAAGTAGAAACAGATCGCCGCCAGCAGGTAGCCCAGAGCGTATCCTTGCTGGAGCATCCCGGAAAGAAACCCGCGCAGTCTGGGTGGAACTTTTTCCATGGCGAGAGAGGCGCCTACGCCCCACTCTCCGCCCATGCCGATGCCAAACAGCGCCCGCAGAACCAGGAAAGCAGTGAAACTATGAGCGAAACCAGTCAACACCTCGACCACGGAGTAGAAGACGAGGTCGATCATCAAGGGGAGGCGGCGCCCGTAGCGATCAGCCATCAGTCCAAAGATGAACGCGCCCACCGGACGGAACATCAGGGTAAGCGTGATGGAGAGAGCAATCTCTGCGTCGGACCGGTGAAATTCCTGAGCGATGGCCGTCAGCGAGAAGACGACCAAAAAGAAGTCGAAGGCATCAAGCGTCCACCCGAGGAAGCCGGCGAGTACGGCTGCACCGTGGCCACCTTTGGCCGGCGGAGTGGCCGGCGGGGCCACGCAGTCTTCCGGCACGGTCGAATCCGCTGGGGCGCTCAAGTTTTCTCCTTTTTGCCGCGGCGATTACTATAAACGAATTCGGTTTTCGCCTGAGCGATGCCGTAGGTTCTTCCGCGTGTAGAGACGGGGCTTGCCCCGTCTCTACGGGAAAGCAACGTCATCTTCGCATATTCTGCTCTCGGTGAGCCTCGTCTCCATCAGGTCACAATTCCCTGCTCTTTTCCTTGTTCTCATCCACTACAATCCACCCGTGCGGGTGCTGATCTTCATTCTTCTTGCTCTTGCTCTCTCTGACCCCGCTCCCTGGTGGCAAGTCGAGACCAGCGGCCTCGACACCAACCTGCGCGGCATCAGCGTCAGTCAGACGCGCACCGGAAAATACGCCGTGTGGGCTTCCGGCACAAAAGGAACAGTTCTGCGCTCACTCGACGAAGGCAAATCATGGAAGCATCTCAAGGTCGGCGGCGGAGCTGATCTCGACTTCCGCGATATCAAAGCGTTCGACGCGGATACCGCCTATGTCATGTCGAGCGGCAATGGCGAGAAGTCCCGCATCTACAAAACTACAGACGGCGGCACGTCGTGGGCGCTTCAGTACACCGACAAGCGCCCCGGCTTCTTTCTTGATTCGCTCGCCTGCGATTCGAAAACGCATTGCCTTGCGCTGAGCGATCCGGTCGATGGCAAGTTCCTGGTCTTGACCACCGACGACGGCCAACATTGGAAGGAACGGCCGCGCGATAAGATGCCCGCCGCCCTTCCCACCGAGGGCGCATTCGCCGCCAGCGGAACCTCCATCGCACTCTGCAACGACAAGGATATCTACTTCGGCACCGGTGGCCCCGCAGCCCGCGTCTTTCACTCGGCCGATCACGGACGCTCCTGGACCGCGGTTGAAACTCCCATGGCCAGCGGCAACGCTTCGAGCGGAATTTTCAGCATCGCCTGCCGTCGCCGCTCCATCGTAGCGGTCGGCGGCGATTACAAAGAACCAGTTGGCGCGAGCAAAGTGGCCGTCTGGTCGAACGATTCCGGCGCGACCTGGCGCCTCGCCGAGCAGCAACCCGGAGGCTACCGCTCAGGAGTTGTATTTCTTTCCGATGACGATTTAGCAGCCATCGGCCCAAACGGTACCGACATCAGCCACGATGCGGGCGTTCACTGGACCCACACGGACGCGCTGAACCTGAACGCCGCCAGCTTTGCCGCCACCCACGGCTGGGCCGTCGGCCCGAAAGGCACCATCGCGCGCTTCCACCCACATTTGCCATGAAGCTGGGTGCAGCAAGTCGTGCTTAGGGAAAGGGTTCGTATCAGGGCATCGCTTCAGCGATGCCGAAGTTCCTCGAAATCAGACGCCCCTTTAGGGGCTGAGCGTCGAGACTCAACTTTTTCCGCAATCCTTAGTGCATTTCAATCGACACCAATTCTCCTTCGTGCTTCCCCACCGCACGGTAGTTCACCGACACGACTCGGTTCTTCCAATCGCAGGAAAACTGATCCTCTCCAATCACCAGCAACGACTTGTAATCCGAAGCATGCAGCTTGTAAGTCGCCATCCCGCTCAAGATCGTAACCGTCGCCTCGGGAGGCTTCGAGCAGTCACTACTCACGATCTTGCCTTTCAGAAATTGCACCGGCCCGGTCGTCCCCGGCTTGACGGGCGCTGGTTTCGGCGCCGCATCAGCCTCCTCATCTTGATCTTGCGCTGAACTCGCGGCCACCGCAGGCGCCGTCGTCCCCGCCGCAGGAGTGCTCGCCGCGCCCGCTGGCACCGCGCTTTCCCCCGCTCGCTGCGGACGCACTCCATACTTCTGCAGCGTCTCTAAGTCGTCCAATTGCTGCTTCGCCGCCGCTGCCGCCGCCCGATCCGGTCCCGCCTTCAACCGCGTAAACACTTCCCGCGCCAGATCCCACTTCTTTCCCGCAACATAAATCTGCCCCAGGTTGAACTGGTACTCCACATTCCGCGGCGCCAGCGCGATCGCCTGCCGTTGCGCCTCCAGCGCCGAGTTGAATCCGCCCCCCTCCACTCGCGCCATTCCCAGCATGTTATAAGCGTCGGCTAACTCCGGATACCAATCCGCGACCGCCCGCAGATCCTGCATCATGTTCGCCAGCCCCTGCATCTCTTGCCGCGTCGCCTGCGCCTTCTGATACTTCAGCACCGAGCGGTAATACCAAATCCACGGGTCCCGCGGATTCAACTCCGTCGCCTTGTCCAGTTCGTCGGCGGCCGCGTCGAACCGCTTCTGGTGAATATCGTCCCAGGCGAACCCGCGATGCGCCGCCTCATTATCTTTTGGATCCGCCGTCAGCTGCTGCAAATCATGCAGCGCCTGATCGCGATGCGCCGGAATGCGCGCCATCACGTCGCCAATCACCGCTCTCGCTTCCTCATCCTTAACCGAAGTGACCGCCATCCCGATGTCAACCGCGTCAAACGGAAGAGCGAAATGAACCGGCTGCTGAATGTCCGCCGGATCTGCAATCGGCTTCTTCGCCTGATCGAGCGCAATGCCCAACCCGCTCAGCGATTTGAAATAGGCCTTCACCGCGTCTTCCATCTGCTCCGGCGACATATCAAACGCCTGCACCATCGCCTTCTCCACCGGCACTTTCTGGTTCAGCACCAGATCGAAATACGTCCCCGCCTCCGGCATCTTGTTCTTGTTCACCAGATAGTGGGCCACCATCCACGACTGGGCGTAGTACAGAGTGTTGTGCGTCCCCTCGCGCGTCCCCGAACCGTCATGCTTCATCGTGAACAGGTCCACCATCGACAGCCATACCGGCGAACTCACCAACTGCGTCAGCGACTGTGGCACATTCGGATCCCGCCGCAGTTCATCGAAGATGTCCTCGTGCCATTCCGGCGCCAGCTCCGGATCGCCTCCGATCTCCACTTGCTTCCCGATCTGGATCGACCCAAAGTATTCCGCCAGCCCTTCGTCGAACCAACCCTGCGCCGGAGGATAGTTGGAATTCAAAAGATAATGCGCCAGCGGATGCGCCACCGCTCGCCACGGATCGGTTTCAAAAAGATTCAGGACGATATAAACCCGATCCGACCCCGGCACATAAAACCCGCCCGCCATGCTCTGTTTCGCCGGAGCAACCATGCCGTACTGCTTGTCGTTCTTGAGAGCGATGACGGTGATAGGCACCGGCATTTTCAACTTGTCTTTCAGAAGTAGTTGTCCAAAAACCGCCCGCATCTGCTCCATCCGCAGCGCAACTTCCCGCCCGCGTTTGTCGCCCGCATCCGTGAGCACCGAGAAATGCGCGGTATGCACTTCGATCCACTTGGGCTCATCCTTGGCGAATGCAAGCCGCGAGAAACAACCCGCGATCAGCAGACTCAAAACAACGGTGCCGATACCGAACCAGCGCTTCACGGTGAATTCCTTCCCCCCAAAATGCTAGCACGCCTCTCTTCGACGGGTGCACAACGAGGGTGCCCCACTTCTCGCGCTTTTCGGGAAGTGGGCCGCCGGACGGCCAGCGTCAGAGTGGTATGCCCGCACCAATTGTTTCCGTTCCCACGTCTCTTGACACAACCTTCCCGTTCGCAGACACCCCCGGAGCCCTCTTAACGCATCCAAAGTCTTTACCCCAATCAACATCGACGAGGTCCAACTTGAAAATATCCCAACTCATCATCGCCGTTTGTGCCTTGTTATTCGCACTCACTGCAGTCTCCGCCCAGACCCCGCCGTCTGACGCGACCCTGACCGCGAACCCCGTCTTCCAGAAAAGCTGCGCGAAGTGTCACGGCAAAACCGCCGAGGGCCGCCACTTCGGCAGACCATCGCTCATCTCCGAAAAAACCGCCGCCACCTCCGCCGACAACCTGCGCAACATCATCGCCAACGGCAAAGGCCGCATGCCCAAGTACGCCAGCAAACTAACATCGGAAGAAATCGACACGCTGGTCCAGCAGATCAAAGCCCAGCAAATCAAAGCCCTGAACAAGAAATGAATAGCCGATGGAGAGACGGGCGTCCTCGCCCGTCGCCTTTCACCTTGGCCCCACCCCGGCTCTCAGGTTACACTCTCGCCCGTGACCTCGGCCCCTTCTTCCCGTTTCGCCTGGATCGACTGGATGCGCGGCCTGGCCTGCGTCCTGATGTTCCAGACGCACTGTTACGACTCCTGGCTAGGCGGCGACGCCCGCAACACTCGCTTCCTCAAAGGATCGCAACTTCTGGGCACGTTGCCCGCGCCCCTCTTTCTTTTTCTGGCCGGAGTTTCTTTCGCCTTAGTCACCGACAAACTCATCCGCAAGAACCTGAGCCCCTCCGAAATCACCCGCGCCATGGTCCGCCGCGGCGCCGAAATCTTCGCCTTCGGACTCCTCTTCCGCCTGCAAGAATTTCTCATCGCCTGGGGATGGGCCCCCTGGTCCGACTTACTCCGCGTGGATGTCCTAAACATCATCGGCCTATCCATGATTCTGATGGCGCTAACCTGTGGCATCACCCTGACAGCCTGCGGAAAAACGCGCGATTCGTATCAGGGTATGCCTTCAGGCATACCGCAAGTCGCTAAAAATGGGTCCGGCTTTAGCCGCTGCCGTTCTACATTAGTCGCTGCCGCCATCGCCGCCGCGTCTCTAATCGCCCTGCTAACTCCGCCCCTCTACACCACCTGGCGACCAACCTGGCTCCCCTGGCCGCTGGAGTCCTACATCGACGGATGCCACAACCTCGGCGCTCCCCAGCCCTGGCTCTTCTCCATCTTCCCCTGGGCCGCCTTCGCCTTCGCCGGCCTGGCCGCCGGACTCATCCTCTTCAGCGACCGAGCCCGCAACCACACCGCCGAAACTCTCGCGCTCTTCGCCGCCGCCGGAGCCGTCGCAATCCTGGCAGCTCGCCAACTCGACTACTCTTCCTTCCATCTTTACTCCGTCTACGATTACTGGCACACCAGTCCCAACTTCCTCTTCACGCGGGTTGGCATCTTGTTAGTGATCGCTTTCCTGAGTTACGCATGGTGCCGCTGGGGCCTGGCAACTCGCGTCTTTAGCCCACTAATTCAACTAGGCCAGACGTCCCTCCTCGTCTACTGGGTCCACATAGAATTCGTCTATGGACGCTACTCCCTGCTCCCCAAACGAGCCGAAACCATCCCCACCGCTTCGCGAGGATTGCTGGAAATTTGTCTGTTCATGCTGATCCTCTCCCTTCTCCGCACGAGAATCGACTGGAAAAGAATTGACTGGAAGAAGATCAACTGGAAAAAGATGCCCCGCATCCCCGCCCGCGACGGCCTGGATCGGGTCTCTTCCGCGCGAAAGAAGGATGGGGCGCGACTTCTGGATTTGGCTGATAGAGGTAAGGAGCTAGTCGCAGAAGCATTCAATACAGCGGGCCGAGAATCTTCGCGGTTCTGGCACTGTCGGGGTGCGGCAAACCTCTAACTATTGCAGGCTCAGGTTCATCTCGCCGTGTT
Organism: Acidobacteriaceae bacterium; assembly: GCA_003131315.1. GTDB lineage: Bacteria > Acidobacteriota > Terriglobia > Terriglobales > Acidobacteriaceae > Acidiflorens. Next base: position 23,049 of record PKUV01000070.1, on the reverse strand, counting down.
TATTGAAGCTGATCTGTAGCACGTTTTCCTGCCCGCTAGCAAACTCGCCCGTCACCGTAGCGGACTGGTCATAGGTGGCTCCACCAGAGGTCACCTGCACCCGGAGACGATGTTTTCCCGGTGACACCTGCATGGCATGGAATTCATGGCCCTGGACATGGTGGAACACGACCAGATGTTTCTTGTCTATTCCTTCCAACAGGTGCGTGTAAGTCAGGCGATCATCCACCCAGATCGACAGATGGGCCTCCGCGAATTTGTGCTCCACCTCGATTTCCAACGTTGCTGGAGAAGTTACTGGAGAAACTGTTGGTGAGCTTGCATGGGCCACTTTCGAAGGGGGCCGATAGGTTCGGCTCGCTGGAACCGGCTTCGGGAGCTTTTTCGCGATTGGCGTCGGCGCTGTTGCAACCGAAGCGTCTGCGGTCGCGGCTGGCGCCGTTGGCGTCGCCGCCGTTTTGACCGGGGCAACCTCCCGGGCGAGTGGAAGTGGCTCGGCGGCTCTGGGTGGCACTCCTTGGGAGCCAAACGAAATGACCCAGAGTCCAAAGACGAGAAGTCCGACCAAAAGCAACGCACCGGCGAAAGACTTCTTCCACATCTGCTCCAGCAGGTTCTCCGCTGCACCGTGCTCCAGGGGCAGAGAGCGCGCGCTTAACCGGGGTTTAGCTCCAATCACCAGTTGGCCCAGGGACCAATTGGTTCCTTCATTCGCCGTTTGTGCTGCGTCCCCGCCCGTGGGCGAACCTGGCTGCTTTGCCTTGCTCCACGGCTCTCGTCCTTCCTGCAGGTGCTGGATGTCCAGCACCATCTCCATGCCGCGTTGATAACGTTCGGCGGGATCTTTCGCCATAGCTCGCGCAATGATGTAATCGAGTCCCGGCGGCAACTCAGTATCGAGAAGGGTCGCCGGTACCGGGTCGCGGTTAACTACCTTGAACGAGACCGTGACGGCGCTGTTGCCTTGAAACGGCCTGTACCCTGTCAGGACCGTGTACAGGATCACACCTAGCGAAAACAAGTCCGACCGCCCATCCACCGCTTCGCCATTCAATTGTTCGGGCGACATATAAGCGGGTGTGCCTAACGCACGTCCCGCCAGAGTGTGGTTGGCGAGGTTCAGTTTAGCCACTCCAAAGTCGGCGATTTTGGCATGGCCGTCTTCGGTCAACAGGATATTCGCGGGCTTCAGATCGCGGTGAACCACGCCTTGACCATGCGCGCAATCCAGCGCTTCCGCCAGTTCGAGCGTTAGCTGTAGTGCTGTCTCCAGCGGTAACTTGTGGTCGTCCCGCGACAGCAGCTTGTCGAGGGACTCCCCCCCAACAAATTCCATTACGATGTAAGGAGCGCCCGTCTCTGGTTCCTCGCCCACATCGAAGATGGTTACGATTCCCGGATGCGACAGACGGCCCGCAGCTTCCGCTTCCCGAAAGAAACGCTCGCGATACTCGCGTTCCTCTTCCGGGGTTTGGCCAGCCAACGAAACGGTCTTTACCGCGACGACTCGGTTAATCTTGGGATCGCGCGCCTTGTAGACAACACCCATGGCTCCCCGTCCCAGCTCGGCCAGGATCTCGTATCGCCCAAAGCGTTCGCTCCTGCGATCATCCATAGGTGTCATCTGCGGTTTCAGAGTTTCGTTGTGATCTCGTCAGCCTGACGCCGCTTCCGTCTTGTTGTCCGACCTATCGTCCGACGCGGTAGTGACAACCACGCCGATTATGTTCTCGTTCAGCACATCCAGGATTTTCTTCGCTTGATCGAGGGTGATTCCGTTCAGCAGTTCGAAGCCAACCTGAACGCCTTTGAGTGCGGAAATGGTGTCATGGTGGGGGCGAACTTCGACTATGATCGGCCCACCCTGCCGGCCAAGGCCAAAACCAACGCCTGCTCTTTCGATCTTAGTTGTCGCCATGAGTTACACCTGATGTGAGGACATAACCTTCCTGCACGGCCCCCCTGGCGGTCGCGAGAGAAGAGGGGTTGCGTCAATCTATATTGTCTACTCGTAGGCCGAATCGTTCCAAGTTACCGACGTGTTCGGTGCTGGGGTGCCGTCTGGGGGACCGGGAGATGCGGGAAAGAGGTCCGCAGTCCACGCAGTACCAAAAACAAACTTCAAACTTCGGTGTTCCCTGCCGGGCGCCACCCTCGACGTTCTGGGTCAAGAGTGGGGATTCCACGGCCGCGTTCCGCTTAGGACTCTCTTTCACCGTCCCCTCACCCCACCCCGCCCGCCGACAACTGCACGATCGCATTCCCCATCAGCTTCAGCCCCACTCCCCAATTCTGACGCGCGCTGGCCTCGTCGTTTCCGTAGCCGCTCACATACAAGGTGCAGTAAAAACCTTCCCGGACACCGCCATCCTCCACGAAGTAACACCGCCGCACGCACACCTCCGCCGCCGACGGAGTCTCCGGCGTCCGCCGCAGCAACTCAACCAGCTTCCTGGCAAACTGTTCGTGAGCGGAGAAAGATAGACACGCATCAATATTAGAAAACACCACGTCCACATAACTCGCGAACTTGTTCGACGCATCGTAAACTTCTTCCTCCGCGCTCAGCTCCCTCGTCGCCCACGCATCGCACTTCGCCGTCTCCACCATGCTCCGCGCCGAGTTCATCGCCCGAAACAATTCTCCCAGCTCGGGAAACTCTTCCGCCTCCTCGATCCACGCCATCAACTCCGGACGCCGCTTCAAGTCAACATAAGCAAGCCTGCCCGCCGGATCCTTCCACGGAAAATCCAGCACCGGATCTTCCCGCCCCAACTCGATCGAGAAGTCAGCATCCATCAGAACCTCATCTCTGCGTGTCTGTGTCCGGCAAAGTAACAATAAATATACGTGTCATTTGAAATATAGATTGTCATCCTGAGCGAAGCGAAGGACCTGCTTTGTATTGACGCTGCGAAAAGCAGGTCCTTCGCTTCGCTCAGGATGACAATGGGGTTTTAGATCGGATATGTAGATTTCCGCTCCGCGTTTTTTGACACGTCACATCAGAAGCGGCGCAGGAAATTCACAATTTCACGCTCCGCCCAATAACCGTCGTCATAACGACCATCACTGCTATTCCCCACTCTGGCGGGCGATCCCACAGGTGACCCGACAGACGATCCGATAAACGCGCAGTGCCCGCCATCGGCCGTTTCGACGAAGGTAATGTTCTGGTTCGACGAAATCTTCCGCCGCGTCTCCGCCGTGATGTGCACGAACGGATCATTCGCCGCGTGCAACACCAGCGCCGGCACCGCGATCCACTCGACCACGTGTGCCGCCGAAGCTCGATCATAGTAATCGTCGACGCCCGTGAAGCCGCAATAGTAAGCCGTCACGTTGTCATCAAACTCGCGCAGACTTCGGATGCCACGCAGGCGGCTCACGTCGAAGTGGTCGGGAAAGAGCCGCGCCTTCTGAAGCATCCGCCGGCGAAGCGCCCACAAAAAATATTTTTCGTAAATTCGGTTCGCCGGTTCGTGCAGCGCATCCGCCGACGTCGCCAGATCAATCGCCGGACACACCGCAACGACCGCGCGAAACTGCGGCGGCGCCTGCGATCCCCACTCCCCTGCCAACTTCAGCACGATGTTGCCGCCCATCGAGAAGCCGACCAGCGCCAGGCGCGAAACACCGTCGCGCGCGATGACCTCCCGCGCCACCGCCGCGACGTCATTCGACAGCCCCGAGTGATAGAGCACCGGGGCGAGCGCGTCCGTGCCACCGCAGTTGCGCTGGTTGTAGCGGATCACATTCATCCCCGCGGCCAGCGCCTTCTCGGTGACGCCGAGCATGTACTGCGAGTCGCTCGACCCTTCCAGCCCGTGCACAATAATGACGGTCAGCGCGTGCGCTCGATCCGCTTGCCAGTGACAGTGACAAAGTACCTGGATGCCGGGTGCAACTTCGATCAACCGCTCCTCGGGTGCGGGCAGATGGAAACGTCGCGTGATTAAAAAGCTGGCAACCGTTTGCACGTGCCCGCCGCGCAACCAGCGACTTGGCGTGAAGGGACGCGTCTCCTCGTGTGTTTGCGAAGTACCCACGCTTTGATTTTAAATAGAAGAGAGCAATTTTCTTCGCGGAGTTTTCTTCATGCCCATCTTCGAGTACGTCTGCAAGGAATGCCAGCACGAGTTCGAGGCTCTGGTCTTCGGTAAACAAAAAGCCGAGTGCCCGAAGTGCCAGAGCAAAAAGCTGGAGCCGCAGCTGTCAGTGTTCGCCGTGTCGGCAAAGGGCGGAGCGGCGACCCATCCGTCGATGCCGGCGGGACCATGTGGGTCGTGCGGCAACGCTCGCGGGCCGGGAGCCTGCTCGCTGAAAAACCTCGACTAAGTCCTTTGTTTGCGATCAAGAATGCTTTTCCGCAGCCCTGTGAACATCAACGATATCGCCAGATACGCCGGGTGCCAAAAAATTGTTTGAAACGATCCACGCGCTTTCTGCACTATCCCAATAAGTGGAAAACATCGCGCTGTGCGGCGATGAGCCACAGTTTGGGATCCCCGCCTGGAAACTCCAGGCTGGGATCCAGTAAAGTGCCGGAGCCGACGGGGAAGCGGCTCCGGCGCTTTGTGCGCAGTCTTCTGCAGCGCAGTCTTCTCCAAAGGGAGCAGATCGGTTCGTCTGCCCTAAGAAGTGACAGGAGTTTCACTCTTCCCAGTGCGCGCCGCCCGCTCCATCTCGCCGACCGGACGCCGTTGCAGCAGCCACACGGCTCTGAAACGTCCGTCATCCTCACTCATACTCGTCCCGGAAAACAGCCACGGCTCGCCACCGCAAGTGCTACACTGTCTGCCACTTCCGGCTCCCCGGGGCAAGCTCTTGCAATTTCACTCCTTTGACGAAGCCTACGTCGAGCGTCTGCGGGCAGGAGACTCCCGCACGCAAGAGCATTTTGGCGCGTATTTCAGTACGCTGATCCAAGTGAAATTACGCTCGCGACTGCAGTCGCGGGAGGCCATTGAGGATGTGCGTCAGGAAACCTTTGCGCGATTTTACGTGGCGCTGCGCGACGGGAAGATTCTGCACCCGGAACGCCTGGGATCGTTTGTGAATTCGATTTGCAACAATGTTTTGCTGGAGCACTATCGCGCGACCGCGCGCCACAGTTCGCTCGATGATGAACAGAAGGACCTCCGCGCCTGCGCGATCGATCTGCTGGGCGCCCTCGCCGCCAGAGAAACGGAAAAGAAAGTCCGGGAGATTCTGGACCAACTTTCAGAACGCGACCGGCGGTTGCTGCGCGAGGTTTTCCTCGAAGAGCGGGACAAAGACGAGGTATGCCGTGACTTCGGTGTAGACCGGGAGTATCTGCGGGTGTTGCTGCACCGTGCGAAGCAATCATTTAAGTCGTTGTATTTAAAAAATATGGGAAATGATTCGCCGGAGTTTACTCCGGCCTGATGGCTGTGAAACGCCGGGTCGCGCCGGCGCACTATTTATATGAGGGGGCATTAAATGGACCACGATGTGGTGGTTCGTCAAAAAATGACGGAAAGATATCTGCTCGGCGAACTTGATCCCGAGGCACGGGATGAATTTGAGGAGCATTTTTTCGACTGCCCGGATTGCGCGCTCGACGTCCACACCGGCGCTTTGTTCGTGGAGCAGAGCAAGGTTGCGTTGGCAGAAAAATCTGAGCCGATTTCCGCCGGCTTGCCGGTACCCGCCCCGGTCGCAGTCAAACCGGGATGGCTCGCCGGGTTACGTTCAAAGTTGCGTCCGGTGTTTGCCGTGCCTGTGATGGCCTTGTTGCTGGCGGTGATCGGGTATCAGAATCTGGTGACGTATCCGCAACTGCAGCGGGCATTGAACAGCCCACAGGTGTTGCCGTGGGCGTCGGTGAATGTCGGCACATGGGGATCTGGTGGGCCGGTGATTACGACGCGTCCGGGGAAAGGTTTTCTGCTTTTTGTGAGGATCCCGCCTGAGAGCGGCTACTCCCATTACACGACAGACTTATATAATCCGGCCGGAAAGCTGGAATGGTCGCTCACGGTTCCAGCGACATCCGCGCAAGATCAGTGGCCGGTCCAAGTACCGGGAGCGGATCGGGAAGCGGGCGGTTACATTTTAGCCGTGCGTGGCATTACTGGCGCCGGCGAAAGTAAGGAAGTCGGTCGGGCATCATTTGAATTGCAAATCCAGAAGTAATCTCACACGGGAGGAGCTAACAACATGGCCGCAAATCCGAAATCACCTGTGGCGCCGCGTCCTAGCCTGGAACGGTACCACGTGTATCACGCCGAAGCCCACGTGCTCAGTGGCAATTTGAAACATCCTGTCGATCAGCCGATCGAACACCATGCGCACGTTGTATTGAAGAACCGCCGCGCTGACCACATCACTCAGACGGTGGAGGAGACTACCCTGGAAGGCCTGATTTCCTTCAAGGCGGGCCACACTCGTGCGTCCGGCAGCAAGATCGAGAAAAAGGATCTTTGGGGCAACGATCATTCTGGCTGGGTGACGCTGTCGACGTCGGTGATTGAAGGCCTGAACGTATTCGAAGTCATCACGGCCGATCGCATGGTGGCGCAGGTTTCCACCGAGCATGCGGAGAAGAGCGGCCATGTTCCCAAGGTGACGTTCTTGGGCACGCGCTTCGAAAACTTGCGGGTTGGCGGATACCCGGTCCAAGTGGAACTCGATCTCGCAATTTGCGGCGACAGACCGGAAGGCGACAAACGGTATCTGGAAGACCGCGGCTTCCTCGATCGCGTCCAACGTCAACTCGATAGCATCGCCGGCGCCAAGGGTCTTCCTGAGGGTCTGGAGAAACAGTACGATGCCAAGATCGCGTACATCGACGATCTCAAGAAACGTGCCAATGGGCGCGCGAAAGGGGAGCGGAACGGCTATTCTAAGCTCGAATGCTCACTGGTCAAAAGCATCGGACCGATTCCGATTCCGGGAGTCCGGACGTTCGGGAACATCATCTTCATCCCGGACTTTGGGACCGTGTCCTTGGCCGAAGTCGAGGTCGGCATCGAACCCAGCCACGATGGCTTTTCGGACAAGACGCGGGGTGGTTCTCCGCTGGAGCCAAGCGACAGCAACTACTTCACTCTGAACATGCTGAACATGCACCTGGGCTGCATCGGCGGTGGGAACGTGGTCGCCGGGAGCGCTACGTCCAACGGGCACACAAGGCCGTAGTACTGGTTCTTCTCTCTTCGTCTCTCATCAGCGCGCTCTCATGCACTCGTCATGAGAGCGCGCTGACTGCTTATGAGCGTATTCAAGCGGCTTTCTTGCGCGGTAATCTCAGGCAAAGTCAAGACGAATCTGACGACGAATACCAACGACTTCGGGAAGCGAACCCAGAATGGGCTTGGAGGTTCAGAATTCTAGAAGCGAAAGCTGTCTTGTGGCGAGGAATGTATGAAGATGTGCTGCACCTCCTAGCATCCCAGCCTGGACCTCCCAATGAACCTGGGCTGAGCGTGCCCATTTTCACACTTGAAGCCGTCGCTAACGCCCGCTTGCAACGATTCCCAGAGGCAGAGGCAAAACTGAGGGAGGCGGAGCAAATCTGCACAAGCTGGGCGGACCCAAGCTGTGGAGAGGTGATCCAGGCCCGTGGCCTCATGTTCAACGAGAAGGGCCAACTCGTGCAAGCGCGGCAGGTGTTTGAACTTTCCTTGTCATTTGCCCGCGCACATGGTGACAGATTTCTGGAGTCCACATCCCTTCTCAATTTGGGAGCAGTATTACTGAAGCAAGAACACTTCGATGAAGCGATCGAGTCGTCCGAGGCTTCCTATCGGGTTTCTAGTGCTATCGGTGCAGGAGACGTTGCCTTGGTCGCGCAGGGCAATGTGGGTTGGGCGTATTACAAGCTCGGCGACTCCGAGAAGTCGTTGGAGGTGTTTCAGGCGGCGGAGCAGAAAGCAGCTCAACTGGGCGATATCTTCGACCAGGAAAACGAACTCACTAACATCGGATACATCTACATGGACTCGCGCAAATTTGACTTGGCCGCTCAGTCGTTTCAGCGAGCTTTGGGTCTTGCGGAGGGAATCAAAGCCAAGCAAGACATCTACAATGCCCTGCGCGTGCTGGCGCGGCTTGCCCTGCAAACCGGCGACGTCGAGAAGGCGAGCCAGTATGCCGAGCGAGCTTTGGCCATCGCAAGAGAGAGCGGGAACCATGCCGATGAACTCTATCCAATACTTGTTCAGGGACAAGTTGCTGCCCGTCACGGCGACGCCGCAGCGGCTGAGCACAAATTTCACGATGTCGAGCAGGATAAGGTTTGTCCCGTTTTTCTGAAGTGGGAGGCCGAGCACTCGCTGGCCCGGCTCTACGAAGACGAAAACCAGCCAGATTCTGCGGACCGTGAATATCGCGCTGCGCTCGCCACGTTCGAAGCGGCTCGCGATACCGTGCGGCATGAAGACTCCCAACTTTCTTTCCTTACCAACGCCTCCCGCATCTACGACGACTACGTCCATTTTCTGGTGGCACGTGGAAAGACCGACGACGCCCTGCGCTGGGCCGACTACAGCCGCGCCCGCACCCTGGCCGAAGGATTGGGATTGCTGGCAAAGGGAATTTCAACTGGGCCTCCGCCATTGAACCCTCGGCAAATCGCCCGGCGAGCCGAAGGCACAGTTCTTTTTTATTGGCTGGGCGAGAAGCAGTCGTACTTGTGGGCGATCACGCCGCGGAAGACCAGCTTGCTTACGCTTCCCCCCGGCTCGGAAATCGATGCGGCCGTGCAACGGTATCGCAAGGCTCTCGGCGGACCGCAAGACGTTCTCGAATCGGCCGACCAGGATGGCCGCTGGCTCTATCGCACTCTGATCGTGCCCGCGCAGGCATTGCTTGGAGCGCGGCCCTCATGGGCTAAAGCCCACCTGCATTGTCGCTCTTGTGGCACGGCTGAACAGGCTGCGGGGAAAGTCGGCATTCGACGCGCAGGCCCTAAAGGGGCGTCTGATTGCAAAGAACTTACGGTATCGCTAAAGCGATGCCCTTATACGAAACGAAACGATGCTCTGATACGAAACACGAGTTTTTCCGCAGCCTCTAAAGCCGTGCCCTTCCCGGACTCTGCTTTTTTTGACGCTAGTGCGAAGGTTTTCGTCGTTCCGGATGGCAGCCTGAACAACCTGAATTTCGAAACGCTTCTCGTCTCCGGACCAAAGTTGTCCGACGCAAAGTTGCACTATTGGATTGAAGACGTGACGATTGCGAATGCCAGCTCGTTACGGGTGCTCGGCGCGTCGCACGGGGGCAAAGAGAAGCGCGACCGCGGCCTGCTTCTCGTCGGTAACAGCGTCGCGCCGAACGATAAATATCCCGAGCTTCCGAAAGCCGCAGCCCAGATGGAAAGCGTTGCCCGACATTTTCCGGCGGCCGAGCAGCGGATATTCACGCGCGAGCGGGCGACGCCGGCAGCGTATCTGGCTAGCAGTCCAGAGCAGTTTTCCTACATCCATTTTGTGGCGCATGGAACGGCCAGCCGGCTGAGCCCGCTCGACTCGGCGATTGTGCTGTCGAAGACTGTGCCGTCGGAAGGCAACGCCGAAAACGACTCCTTCAAGCTCTACGCCCGCGACATCATTCGCCATCCCTTGCGGGCGGATCTGGTCACGATCTCGGCGTGCTATGGCGCAGGCGAACGCGCGTACTCGGGCGAGGGACTGGTCGGGCTGTCCTGGGCTTTCCTCAGAGCCGGCGCCCACAACGTGGTCGCCGCCTTGTGGGAAGCGACGGACGCTTCCACCGAGCAACTCATGGATAAGTTTTACGACGAGCTAGACAAGGGAGCGGGCCCGGATGCCGCTCTTCGCGCCGCCAAACTGTCATTGCTTCGGGGCAGCGGATTCCACAATCCGTTTTACTGGGCGCCGTTTCAACTCTATGCTGGGTCGAGATGGGGACGAACAAATCCCCGCGGTTCCGCGAAATTTGAAGTTCCATTTAGCAGCCTGCGGTGATCCTAAAGGGCTTTCGGCACGCCTTCACAGGCTGCGGAAAAAGTCGATTTTCGATGCCCAGCCCCTGAAGAGTGTGCGTGAGAACTGGGTCGTCCCTCCGGGACTTGAAATCATTTCTTCCACTTTTCCCAGCGCTGAAGCGCTGGGCTAAGCTGGTTCGCCCCTCCGGGGCTAGATGCCGATCCATCGCTGTGTCGGCCACCGCGTCGCGCCCGCGCGCGGCGCATGACTCGCAGCGCTTCGCTCGGCTGGACGGCCGAGGGCGGCCGTCCCTACGTGTACGGCGCGAATCGTGGATGCGGTGAATTACAATGCATCCATTGAGCCGTCAGTTGCAATCTTAGAGACAGGAGGAGAATACGGACGACGGAGCTCGGCGTGTGCCCGGCAGGTTCGAGCATGCCGGGTGGGGTCTGTCGGCCACCGTCAGTACACTTTGATCTCAACCCTTATGCGCTCCAGGTACTCTCGGGTCTTCCGTCGAATGTTCGCCCCGGCGGCGATGTTTTTCCTGCTGGTGGGGGCAGGTAGCGGACAGAATACGACGCGGATCAGTCTTGATCAGGCCATTGATCTGGCGCTGGCGCACAACCATTCGCTCCAGGCCACGCGAACCCTGATCCTTCAGAATCAGGCCCAGGAGATCACTGCGAACCTGCGCCCCAATCCGACTTTGGGGTTGGACACGCAGTTTATTCCATTTTTCAGTCCACAAGACTTTTCTGGCGACAATCTGAACAACACGCAGCAGTTCGATATTGGGGTCGGGTACCTCTTCGAACGCGGCCACAAGCGGCAGCGGCGGCTGCAGGCTGCCCGCGATCAGACGGCCGTCACGCGCGCCCATGTTGCCGACGCCGAGCGCACACTGGCGTTTAATGTAGGCCAGCAGTTCGTCAGCGTTTTGCTGGCGGAATCGACGCTCCAGTTTGCGCTCGAGGATCTGAAAGATTTTCAGCAGACGGTCGATATCAGCGAGACGCAACTCAAGGCGGGATACATTGGTGAAGGCGATTATCTGAAGATCAAGCTCCAGCTTCTGCAGTTTCAGACCGACGTCTCTTCTGCCCGCCTCGCGAGAGTGCAGGCACTTGTCGGCCTGCATGGGTTCCTGGGCTACAGCGCGGTACCGGCCAACTTCGACGTAGTGGGCGATCTGGCGTATCAGCCGCTCAAAGGGAACCTCGAAGACTTGCAGGCGAGGGCGCTGCGGGAACGGCCCGACTTCCGTGCCGCTGAATTGGGGATCACCGCCGCACAGAGTCAAATCCTCCTGGCCAAAGCGAATGCCAAGGTCGACGTAAACGGCACCTATGATTTCGACCACGTTTCTGGGGAGAACACTGCTTCCATCTTCGCTAATTTTCAGTTGCCGATCTTCAACCGCAATCAAGGAGAGATCGCGCGTACCGGCTATGCGCTCACGCAGGCGCAGGAGCAGCAGCAATCGTCCAGCGATACGGTTCTTTCCGACGTTACCAATGCCTATGAGGCGGTCAGGAGCAATGAAGAAGTGGTGCAACTTTACACCTCCGGCTACCTCAAACAGGCGCAGGACTCGCGCGACATCAGTGAGTATGCTTACAAGCGCGGCACCGCCAGTCTCCTGGATTTTCTGGATGCCGAGCGCAGCTACCGGTCTGTTCAACTGGCCTATCGCCAGGCGTTGGCTTCTTATATGACCGCGCTGGAGCAATTGAAGGAAGCGGAAGGAACGAGGAACTTGCCATGAGGAAACTGCCATGAATGTTCGCGCGGATCGCTGTCGATGGCTAGCTGCACTCGCTGCCGCGTCGGCGATCATGCTGGTGTTTGCCGGCTGCGGAGGGTCCGGGGCGAATACCTCCGCTAATTCGAGCAGCGCGAAGAACTCCGACAATGCAGAACTGTTCACCATCCCCCAAGAGCAGATGGCGCATGTGCAGGTGCTGACGGTTCAACCCACGACGCTGCCTCGAACTCTCCGGCTAACGGGGGCCGTGGCTTACAACAGTTTTCGCACGACGCCTGTCATCACGCCGGTGAGCGGACCGGTAAGCAGGGTGGTGGTCGTCCCCGGTCAGAAGGTACACAAGGGCGAGCCCATGTTGTACGTGGCGAGTCCGGATTATTCGCAACTCCGCACCAATTATCTAAAAGCCAAGGCCGCCTATGCTCTGGTACAAAGGGCCTATGCTCGCGCTCGTGACTTGTATGAGCACAAAGCGATCGCCGAGCAAAACCTGGAGCAGGCGCAATCGGCCGAGATACAAGCGAGCGGTGACCTGGCATCGGCGCAAGCCGCATTGAAAGTGATGGGAATTACGGACCCCGACGCCCTCATGCAAGGTCCGCCTTCTTTTGAAGTTCCCGTGAGAGCGCCAATCACCGGCGAGGTCGTCGAGCAGAATGTGTCTGCCGGGCAGCTCATCCAACCAGGTACCACTCAATGTTTCATGATTTCGGATACCGGCAGCGTCTGGGTGCTGGTCAATGTCTATCAGAAGGATTTGCCCCACGTGCGCGTTGGAAATACGGTCACAATTCAGACGGATACTTATCCTGAAGTCTTCCACGGCCACATTTCCTACGTCGCGGCATCGCTCGATCCGAACACGCGCACGCTGCAGGCGCGCATCGAGACGAACAATCCGGGCGAGAAACTGAAGAAAGATATGTACGTGGTTGCGACCGTAAACGCGGGCACGATCCCAAATGCCATTGCGCTCCCGGATGCCGCTGTCCTGCGCGATAGCGAGAACCAGCCGTTTGTTTATGCTGCGGCGGGTTCGAACCAGTTTGGCCGACGCGCCGTCACGCTCGGAGAGAGCCTGAACGGAAAGACGGAGATTACCAGCGGGCTGAAAGCTGGTGACCAAGTCGTCGGAAATGGCAGCTTGTTCCTGCAGTTTGCGAACTCGCTGCAGCGCTAGCAGGATTGCGCAGGCTTTGAGAAAAGTTACAACAACTCTGGCAAATATAAGGATAGTGTCCACCACAACGGAATGATCCACCGAATAGTCCAAGCGGCGCTGCGTCAAAAGTTTCTGGTACTGATGCTGACCGCGTTCATCACGGTCGGGGGAATCATCTCGTTTGAGCGGATGCCCGTGGACGCCTATCCCGACCTTTCGCCTCCGCAGGTCGAAATCATCACCCAGTGGCCGGACCATGCCGCCGAAGAGGTCGAACGGTTGGTCACGCTTCCTCTTGAACTCGTGATGAATGGCGTTCCGCGCATGGTAGTGATGCGTTCCAAATCGCTTTACGGTTTGTCCGATGTGATCCTCACCTTCGAAGAGAGCACCGACAGCTATTTTGCGCGGCAAATCGTGTTTGAAAGGCTCGCGCAAGCCAGCCTGCCCACGGGAGTAACTCCGGGCCTCGCGCCTCTGTTCAGCCCCAGCGGTCTGGTGTATCGCTATGTGCTGGAAAGTCCCGACCGCACACCGCAGGAGTTAAAGACGATTGAGGACTGGGTGGTGCAGCGGGCGTATCGATCTGTGCCCGGCGTAGCCGACGACTCGGGCCTTGGCGGAACGGTGATGCAATACCAGGTGTTGCTCGACCCGGCGCGCATCTACGGATATCACCTGACCATTCCGCAAGTGGTGACGGCGCTCGCCGCTAATAACTCGAATGCCGGCGGCGGATTCTATTCTCAGGGCGGACAGTTCTACTACGTGCGCGGCATCGGACTGGTACGCAACACCGATGACATTGGAAACATCGTGGTTGGCGCCAACAAAGGTGTGCCGATCCGAGTGCGCGATATAGGAGATGTAACGATCGGGCACGCACCGCGCCTGGGCGAATTCGGCTTCCAGAAGAATGACGATGCTGTGGAGGGCGTCATTCTGATGCTGCGTGGGGAGCAGACTCAGAACGTTCTGAAAGCAGTTGAGGCAAAAACGGAGGAACTGAACCGCCAGATCCTGCCGCCTGACGTCAAGATTCATCCTTATTACGATCGCAGCGAACTCGTGGGCCTGACTACGGACACGGTGGAGGTGAACCTGCTTCGCGGCATGGTGCTGGTTTTAATCGTGCTGATCTTCTTCCTGGTCAGTTTCCGGGCTGCGGTCATTGTTGCCCTCACCATTCCACTCTCGCTTCTGTTTGCCTTCATCGTGCTCCATGCGCACGACGTTGCCGCAAATTTGCTCTCCATCGGCGCGATTGATTTCGGAATTGTCATCGATGGCACCGTGGTCATGATTGAAAACATCTACCGCGAGCTGGCACTGCGGGAGGGGCAGCAGTACAACCTGAACGAAGTGATTCTGGCGGCTGCGAAAGATGTGGATCGCCCGATTTTCTATTCGGTGGCCGTCATCCTCGCCGGGTATCTGCCGATTTATGCGCTGACCGGAGCCTCGGGCAAACTGTTCCACCCCATGGCCGAGACCATGTCGTTTGCACTGGTCGGCGCGCTCATCCTGACGCTCACGTTGATACCCGTGCTCGCCTCCTACTGGTTCAAGAAGGGCGTGCACGAGAAACCGAATCGCGCATTTGAATGGATGAAGCGGAAATACGCAGTTCAGCTGGATTGGGCGCTCAACCGGCCCAAGACAACCATGTTGATCGCAACCCTGATCTTCCTAGCGACCCTACTGCTGGTGCCCTTCATCGGCGGCGAGTTTATGCCTCACCTCGACGAGGGCGCGCTCTGGGTCCGGGCGACGATGCCGTACACCATTTCTTTTGAGGAGGCCAGCAAGATCGCTCCTCAGATACGCGACATTCTGATGTCTTATCCGCAGGTTACTGTCGTGGGTTCAGAGTTAGGACGGCCCGACGACGGCACCGATCCCACGGGCTTCTTTAATTGCGAGTTCTACGTTGGCCTGAAACCGTATAAGGACAAATCGTGGACCGGCGAGATCGGTGATAAAAAACAACTGATCGAATCGATAAACAAGAGACTTACTGCCTTTCCCGGGATCATTTTCAACTATACCCAGCCCGCGGAAGATGCTGTGGACGAAGCGCTCACTGGCCTCAAGAGTTCTTTGGCGGTCAAGATATATGGAGAAGACCTGAACGTGCTTCAGGACAAAGCGATCCAGATCAAGAATGCTCTGTCCAAGGTACCCGGGTTCACCGAGCTTACCGTTGTGCGCGAACTCGGCCAGCCCAGCCTGCTTGTCGATGTCGATCGGGACAAGATCGCACGGTATGGGATCAACGTTGCGGACGTAGAAGCTGTGATTTCGGCCGCAGTCGGAGGGCAGGCGGTCACCCAGGTCATTCAAGGGGAAAAGCTGTTCGATCTGGTTGTCCGAATGCAACCCCAATTCCGCAGCAACGCACATGAGATTGGAAACTTATTGGTGGGCACACCCGATGGGCAGCAGATCCCGCTAAGTCAGCTCGCCAATATTAATCAGGGGAATGGTGCGTCCTTTATTTATCGCGAAAATAACTCCCGCTACATCGGCGTGCAGTACAGCATCGAAGGGCGTGATTTGGAGCGGGCGGTGCGAGATGGGCAGGCGGCCGTGAAGAAGGCCGTAAACCTTCCGCAGGGTTACACGATGTCGTGGGGCGGTGAATACAGCCAGTTTCTCGAGGCCAAATCGCAGATGTACTTTATTGGTCCACTTGCCGTAGTGCTGATTTTCATGATCTTGTTTGCGCTCTACGGAAATTTCAAATTCCCGGTCACCATTGCCCTGGGAGTAATTATGACGGAACCGGTGGGAGCGCTGGTTGCGCTGAAACTCACTCACACTCCCTTCAGCGTTTCCTCAGTGCTGGGCCTTCTGGCATTGCTTGGGGTTTCAGTGGAGACGGCCGTCATTCTCGTTTCCTACATCAACAAGTTGCGCCAGGAGGGAATGGGCATTCGCGCGGCCACGCGGGAAGCTTCGCTGCTTCGGCTCCGTCCCATCATGATGACGGCGCTGGTTGCATGCCTCGGATTGCTGCCTGCGGCCCTTTCCACCGGCATTGGATCGGATACGCAAAGACCCTTCGCGATAGTCATCGTGGCGGGCCTGATCTCCAGGCTCTTTATTGGCTTCTTCGTCAATCCCGTGTTGTACGAGATGGTTGCCCGCGAGGGCGACGTTCTGCAGGTGTAGAGCGAAGAGGACATTGCTCCACAACTGCCACGTATAACGACTTCTAGAAGCCCGGCAGAGCGGTGATTCCTTTTGATTCCACGCACTCATAGGCGCGGCCGGCTGCGAGGTTCTTGTATTCTTCCGTTCTTCCGCTGGGCCATTGGATCACCAGACGATCGATCTTGTCTCGCTTCCCGAGCCCGAAGGTTACGGGCAGTTCCGACTGCGACAGATAACTGGACCCGCCCTTAACCAGGCGTGATTGGCTCGACGCTCCGTGAAAGATCTTTAGTGAAGCCCCGATGGCATCGCGATTGGACTTCGTCCCGACCAGGCGAATCCGGAGGCTCCGGTTTCCGGCAGTCTGGTCGGTGCGGTAGAGATAGGCTGGACCGTTGTTGGTGGTGATCAGCAGATCAAGATCGCCGTCCCGATCGAAGTCGCCGTAGGCCAAACCTCGTCCGACCTTGGGTTGACTGAAGCCGCCGCCGATTTCAGCGGCCACGTCGAGAAACGTTCCCTTTCCGGTGTTCAGGAAAAGTTGCGGTGGCTGCGCGTACCCGACGCCGCTGACATTGCGCACCGTGTCGTCGATGTGCCCGTTCACAACCGCCAGATCGAGTGTGCCATCCAGATCGGCATCGAGAAACACGCATCCGAATCCCAGTTTGTCTTTCGATGCCAGCCCCACTCCGCTCTGCATTGCCACGTCAACATAACTGCCGCCTTCGGAAAGCCGGTAGAGTCCCGTCATTTCGTTATCGAAATTCGTGATAGCCACGCCCGAGTTTCCCGAATTATCGAAGTCGGCCACGTCCACGCCCATTCCGGCGCGGGCCCTGCCCTCGGCGGAAAAGGCGATGCCGGCCTCCACGGCTACGTCCTTAAATGTACCGTTGCGCTGATTCCGATAAAGCTTGTTGGGCTGCGTGTCATTGGTCACCAGCAAATCGGGCCAGCCATCGTGATCGTAGTCGAGCATAGCCACGCCCAGCGACTTCGAACTGCTGTCGAAAATTCCGCTCGTGGCCGTGACATCCTCAAAGGTTCCATTGCCGCGATTGCGAAACAGCCAGCAAGTCTCTCCGCGGTAGGCTTCGGGGGTGCAATAGGATTTGTGCTTGCCGTCGAGGCTGCAAAACACATCGTGCTCGGGGGACCACTTGACATAGTTGCAGACAAACAGATCCAGCAGTCCGTCCCGGTCGAAATCAAACCATAGAGCGGACGTGCTCAAGGCCTGCCGGCCGCCCAGTCCGCTCGACTTGGTTACATCGACGAACGTCCCCTTGCCGGTGTTCCTGAACAGCCGGTTCTGGCCAACGCAGGTAATGAGGATGTCAGGATAGCCGTCGTTGTCGTAATCTCCGATCGCAACCCCCATGCCGTACATCTCGACGTCGAGCCCGGCGCTGTGGGTCACGTCGGAAAACGTGCCGTTACGATTGTTGCGATAGAGCTTCAGCGTGCTGGGCTCCGACTTAGGCCCCCGTTTGTGTCCGGGCCAATCGACGCCGTTCACCAGAAGAATGTCCTGCCAGCCGTCGCGGTCGTAGTCGAGGAACGCGCAACCGGCGCCGAGTGTTTCCGGCAGCAGCTTCCCGCCGTAGGCGCCGCTGTTGTGTCGAAACCGAATTCCAGCCTGGGCAGTCACGTCCACCAACCGGAAACCGGGATCAGGGGCTGGCGAGGGAGAAACTGCGAACGCGTCCAACAGCAAGCCCGATGTCGACGCCAAGCCTGCCATTCCCCAGAGAAACGACCGGCGATTCACGGCAGGACGATTCACGGGAGATCAACCAGCCCGTTGCGGATCGCGTAGACGACCAACTCGGCGGTCTTGTGGGTTCCCAAAGCGTCCATCATGTTGGCACGATGGACGGCGATTGTGTTGGCGCTGAGGTCGAGCGCGGCCGCAATCTGCTTGTTGGATTTACCGTCCACGATCATTTGCAGGACTTCGAGTTCGCGCGGGGTAAGAGCCGCGTGGCGCTTGCCTTTGAGCGCTTCCGGGCGCTTAAGCTGGGAATCGAGCACAGTTTCGCCGTTCGCTACTCGGCGAATGGCAGCACCCAACTCCAGGTCCACTGCGTTTTTCAGGACATAGCCGCGCGCGCCGGCATCGAGCGCCTGCCGCACCAGAGTCTCCTCCGGATGCATGCTGAGCATGAGCACCAAAGCCTGCGGATGCTTTCCAATAATCTGCCGCGTGGCTTCTAACCCGTTCATCCCGGGCATGGCGCAATCCATGACAATCACTTTCGGACGAAGCTCATCCGCGAGTCTGATTGCTTCAAGGCCGTCGCCAGCCTCGCCGGCAACTTTGATGTCCGGCTCATCCTCCAGAATGCGCCGGAATCCTCGCCGCACCAGGGTATGGTCGTCAACCAGCAAAACTGAAATCTTATCCGGCATACGAATCAAGCTTCTCTCTTGGGACTCTCAATCGAACCAACGTTCCGCCTTGCGCGGGCCGCACAAATTCAACGATGCCGCCCAGCAACTCCGCGCGTTCCCGCATCGCCACCAGTCCAATTCCCTGCTTTGCGGCCTGCGCTTCAAAGCCCCTGCCGTGATCTTCCACTTCGACTTCCAAAGCTTGCGGCAGAAATCGCAGACGCACCCAGGATTCTCTGGCTCCCGAATGCCGGGTCAGGTTATTCAAAGCTTCCTGCACCACGCGATACACATGAATGGCGGCGTTGCCATCAACAGGAAAGGGGTCGCCCGATTTCTCATAGAATACGCGAATCCCAGCCTGCCTTTCCACCACCGGCAAATACCAGTCGAGCGTACTCTCCAGTCCGGTTTCTTCGAGCATCACGGGATGCAAGGCCTGCGAAAGGCTGCGCACTTTGTCCAGCGTGCTTTGCGTAATCTCACAGACTTCACGCAGTTCGGCGCGCAGCTCCGATTTCTCGGGAGCCTGATTTCCCGCGCGCGAAAGCATGGCTCCTACGGCAGTCAGAATCTGTCCGAACTCATCGTGCAATTCGCGTGAGATGTGACGCAAGGTGGATTCCTGGGTTGAAATGAGCTTCTGAGCAAGTTCGCTGCGCTGTTCGGAGAGCGCCGCGAGTTGTGCGAACAATCGCCGATTCGAGCGGATCAAGTAAAGGCTGGTAAAGAGAATGGCAATCAAAGTCGCTGTCAGGAACAGATACACCTGCCGCTGAACGCGGTCATAAATTTGCCCAATGCGCAACGCAGCTTGCTCTTCGCTTTCATTGTTCTGCACCAGCAGCCGGGACACGGCCGTGCTCAGTGCTTCCTGCCGGGCTCGCAGCGAGATTCGAATCTGCGTCCTTGCTTCCGCCTGGTTGGGGTCGCGCGCCAGTGCAAAGGTTCGATCCACGGCGTCCCAGAACTGCGTGACCGAATTCTCCAGGTATTGCTTTTGTTCGGGAGTCCGATTCACCGGGGCAACCTGCTGCTCGCGACGCAGCGCGTCGTCCAGATCCGTGCGAACGCGCTGGAACTGCGCGGACCACGCCGTCAGCGGGTAGGGCTCATCGTTGTCCAGCATGTCACGCATCGCCAGAGCCAGCGAGTTTAAATCGTTCTGAATGCGAAGCAACTGCAGAGAGTCTTTCCGGTTGCGGTCCACCAGATTGTTCTGCAGTTCGCGCAAGCCGGAGATCTGCCGCGTGATGTATCCCGAGTATGCAACCACGGCCGCCAGGGTGATGATCAGCCCTAAAAATAATCCGGGAGTTGGAGACCGATGGGGCGCAGGCGAACGTAGCACGCCCCGAGAATACAACGCGGACGGCTTAATTTACTAACCTCCCCAGCGCCGCGCGCAATTCCTCCGACTTAAAGCCGAGCAGATCCGACTTGGCCTTGTAGGCGACACGGCCCTTTGCGTCGATCAGGTAAAGACGATCGGGCCAGCCCGTGTAGGCTTGCTCGGTCGAGTTGCCGAATTCATCGATCACCGCGGGAATCTGGATGCCTAGTTTTCGTACACACGCACTATCCATTCCCGCAGCACAGCGGAAGGCAGTCGAAAACCTCGCGGATTTGGTGACCAGTGGTGATGAGTTGGCCAACTCAGGGAAAAGCTGCCGCTCGCGATTGAGCGGATTCAATGAGATAAATGGTAGGCACGACTGGACTCGAACCAGCGACCTCTACCGTGTCAAGGTAGCGGTGCGGCAGCCGGTGATTGATCCAAAAGGGGTTAATAACCGGAGGAACCGGCAGAACCGTAATACTCGGCGCAATTTGCTACCAAATTGCTACCAAAACATGGCAAGTGGGTTCGGGGCTGAATCGTGGGGGATCGGCCCCTTTCACTGTCACACTTGAAAGCCCGCGTTGCGACAATTTGAGATGATGCCGTTTCGATTGGCATCCCCGACGGGATTGGGCCCGCGTTACCGCCGTGAAAGAACGGCGCTTACACGACCTTACAGTCCGTTCTTTCGGAACACGCACAACTTCTTATACCCTTTCTGCGGGTCCGTGAGTGCCTTTTCTCTCGATACAAAACGTAGGTCCGATCACACGCTGATCACGGTACTGGACGCCGTCTGGAAAACAGACTCGCCCAACCCAGTTCCCGAACGTGCTCTTCGTCCAGACGCCGCAGACGAGCCGCCATAATTCCCTCGCGCCCCAAGTACCCCACTACTCGCGTCGGCTGCGTGCGTTCCACAACCGGCAATCGACCTATATTGCGCCTGAGCATCTTTGCTGCTGCATCATGCAGCAGTTCCTCCGGGTGTGTCACCACAACATCGCGCGTCCCCGCGTCCAGTACGCTCATCTTGCCGTCGTTGTCTTTTTCAAACGCTCGCAAGATATCGCTGCGAGTGATGATGCCTTCGAGGGTTCCAGTAGTATCCAGGATCAACAGACCCTCGTGTTTACTCACCGCAGGATCTCGGCGCGCGATTCTCTCCGCTAGTTCTCCCACGGACATGTCGCTGGAAATCGCAGGTAATTCACGGTCCATCATCTCTCCTACCGATACCTGCTGGAGCACATCGGTTTCGTATTCGGCATGAACACGCATACCGCGACGCGCCAACTTCTCTGTCATGATCGACGACTTCGGCATGAGCCACATCGCCATCCCGTCTGCTATGACGCTGACCAGCATCAGCGGCAGCACCGAGTTGTAATCGCGCGTGATTTCGAATGCAAAAATGATGAACGTAAATGTGGCGCGAGATGCTGCTCCGAACACGGCCCCCATCGCTACAAGTGCAAAAGCACCTGCAGCGAGCTGGGCACATGGATACACGCGATCGATCACCATTGCGTAAGCGGCACCCAGTGCTGCGCTTGACATGAACATCGGCGCCAGTAAGCCTCCCGATGTCCCTGATCCGAGAGAAACCACTAGAGCAACGGCTTTCGCCACCATCACAACCAGGAGCAACTTCAGCGCGAGATTCGAGTTTAGAATATCGCCGATCGTGTCGTACCCGACGCCTAGAACGCGAGGCACAAAATATCCAATAATGCCCAGTCCCAGAGCGCCGATCGCCGGCCACCAGAGTTCGTCGATGGGCAACTTGTCGAACTGATCTTCCACCCAGTACAGCAGCTTGCTGAACCCAACTGCGGCCAGTCCGCAGATAACCCCGAGTACTAAGTAGAATGGCAGCGCCCTTGGAATTCCGAAGTCGACGGGCGCAACAGAAAACATTGGCCCGCCTCCCAATAGTCGAACGTGTACGGCAGTTGCCAGGGTGCTGGCAACGACCAGGGGAATAAACGAACGGGACTTGAATTCAAAAAGAAGAAGCTCGATGGCGAGGATCACTCCTGCGATCGGCGTGTTGAACGTAGCCGACATTCCCGCCGCTGCGCCGCAAGCCAGCAGCACCTTGCGCTCTGACGCTGTCGTGTGAAGAACCTGCCCCACGAGGGATCCGATCGCCCCACCGGTTTGGATAATTGGACCCTCGGCGCCAAAAGGGCCGCCCGTCCCGATTGCGATTGCTGCGGAGATCGGCTTCAGGATTGCGACCTTGGGCTCGATACGGCTGCGGTTGGCGAGCACCGCCTCCATCGCTTCCGGAATTCCATGGCCCTTGATCTTTGATGAGCCATACTTTGCCATGAAACCAACTATGATGCCCCCGATGACCGGCGTGACGATGACCCAGGGTCCCAGGTGGTTGAGGCGTGCGCTAGTGAAATCGGCGGAGAAACGGTGAAAGAAGAAGATGTTTGTGAAGAGCCCGATAAGCCTATAGAGCAGAAAGGCTATGCATCCGGCGACGAGCCCAATACCGGCAGCTAGAAACGAAATAAGCACCATCCGAAACTGCGCGAGAGGAGTAGTTACCAACTCGCCCGTCGGCGTGACTGCGAGCCGTTCTCCGGACATCGCATCCTTGACATCCTGGCCATTGCTCAAGTCTGCGTTGACTGCCTTCCGGTCTTTGCTATCTTGCATGCTTATACTGCTCTCCTGTTCTTGCTCGTTCCAGCCTTTTCATCCGAGGAACCCGAATTCCTTGTTCCCCGCATCACGCCCCGCAGCGCGTCAATCAAGGCGGGACCTGCTTTGCGAAGCTCTGTCCGGTGATGCAACGAAAGCTCCCGCAACACCCTCTCTCCTTTAGGCGTGAGTGAGAGCAGGACTTCGCGCCGGTCCTTCCCTCCGCGCCGGCGGCGCACGTATCCACCTCGGACAAGGCGATTCACCAGTTCCACCGTGCTGTGATGCTGGACCTGAAGCCGTTTGGCTAGTTCCCCAATGCTTGGGCGAATATGCGACGGCAGACCTTTCAACGCCAACATGAGTTGATGCTGACGCGGATTGAGTCCAGCGGAGCGCGCCGCCTGCTCGCTGAAGTGCAGGAAGAGCCGGATTTGATGTCGTAGTTCGGCAAGCGCCCGATAGTCACAAGATGTGAGTGTTGTTTTCATGCCGACTGATTCTTCCCCGAAGTCTATCGTGTTACGACATACTTATCAAACCAAGACATCCAGACATTGGTACTTTCCAAAGATGCTATCGCGTACTGAACCAAAAGCTGAGGCCCACCGACGTGGCCTGCTGACTAGGTCTCTGACCGTATAGT
>PKUV01000117.1 GCA_003131315.1 Acidobacteriaceae bacterium | reverse complement strand
TGGGCCGCCAAAAACTTCCGCCTCAAATCATCATCGTAGGCTCGCGCCATCTCTCTCGCGTCGCCGGAGTTTCGCCATGTCTAGCTTACACTATCGGTGAAAGTGCTCTAGAGGCCGGATTCTTGTCTGTTTACTCTTTAGTTACTAACCGGGCTTACGAAAAAACTCTGCCCTCGATCTTTTGGAATCATAGGGTTACGCAAAAAATTCCGCCAAATCTTTGGGTTTAAAGGACTTATACGTAAAATATTCCGGAATAAGGACTTAGATTGTCAAAGAGCGCTGAAAATGGGTTTGGGGCAGCTTCGAGGTCCGTCTTGGTTGACGGGTACACCTCGGGACTGCCCCAATCAGGGAACATTGTCGCACTTGGCGGGTTGGGAGTCTGTGATGGCGCTCACTGGTTGTTTGTGATGAAAAAGATCAGAGGCCCCGCCCAAGCGCATCGACCGCGACGGTACCATCCTGTTCGCCTCCGCGAACGAAGACTACACCCACCGGCCCGAGCCGCTGGAGATTCTGTCGGTCGTCGAGACGGGCCGCTGATCTACCATCGCCATAACGTCCGTCGCCAGAACTTCCACCACGGCTCTTTGACAGGTGCCACCGCTGGAAATATTGACACCGTCTTGATCAGTTTAGTCCGATGAATTGGTTTGTTGGTTTTTTCCGAGGTTATGAATTCCTCTGCGCCAGCAAAGACGGCGCACGCGATATGCACCGCATCAAGCCCTTGGATGCCTGTCTTGCAGGCTTCCTCCAACGCATATTTCAAGAGCGCTTCGCTTGTCGGTATTGAGCGGGTGGTGGTGGCAAAAAACAGGTTGTAAAACGCAACCTCCTCCGTCTGTCCATGGAAAGTCGCCTTGGGCAAAACTTCCAAGCGGACGTATTCGCTCGTAACGTATTCCCGGCTTGGATCGGCCAGAAAAGGAAGAGCTAAAGCGGCGGCGGTGGTTGTTCCCTGTGCCGCGAAGATAAGGACGCCTGAATCAATGTACGTAAGCGTCGCCGCCAAAACTAGCGCCTACCCCTCATCTCATCGATTTCTCTCGTCAAATCTTCTGCGCTCTTCAGTGGAACGCCAGATTCTTCTATCTGACGGCGCACCGACATTAAGCGCTCTCTTGTTTCCGCTGTGACGAGCACAGGAGCAGTGTAGACCGTTCCAGAGACTTCAGAAGTTATGGGATACGCGGGGTTGCAGTTCTCAACCACCATTGGCACGTCCGAAACCTCATACCCCTTGTTGCTGGATTTCAACAATTCCGCGACTTTTTCCTCATTTATCGATAACAACATGAATTGGCTCCTTGTTCAAGGGTTGGTCATAGTAGTGCTTACGGCTGATCCACTTGAAATTCTCGTGCTTCGTGATTGCAGCGACCTCAATAGGTCCACCGACGATATTCGGTCCCGGCAAGAAGCGTGAGTACATGATTGCCGAATGTACAAAGAACCGGGCAAGATCAATGACATCCTGAATCGGCATTGGCGCGAAGACCAGTGGAGCTTGCAGTTGTGCAGCCAACACCGGTCCGAGCTGGCTAGCAAGAACCGCAGGATTCTGTGGCGGTTGAGTAACTGCCGCTAGGACTTGGAAAAGCTGCGGACTGAAACCCATAACCATACGCTGCAACACCTCGGTCGCACCGCCCCAACTCAGTCCTACCTCATGATCCGGCCTCAATTTCTTGGGGGGTTGAGGAACCCCCTTCTGTATTTCTACTGACCACGATTCGCCAAGATCCCCCGGCTTGGAATAACCTCCCAAAAGAAGTCCCAGGTTCGTGTTGAGCTTTGCAGACCGCTCCAGCTTTTCGCACTCTTTCCCCAAGAACTCCGCCAGAATCTTCGCGACCCCCTCCATGGTATATTGCTCGGCATTGAACGCCATCTCTTGCGGCGTATCGGTAAGCTTCTTCCTAAGGTCTTTTATCAACGTACCGATTGACGCATTGCCGATATTGCCACTTCCGAATGTGATGCAGCCGATGGGCTGGCCCTTCACCAAGTTGAAAATCTTGTTTGCATTGTCATATACATTGCCGACAACGCCCTGCTGTCCCGGTGGAAGCACAAAACCCGGCGGCGCAGGAAAAGTCAAAGTCGATGCGCTGTCTGCTGCCAGCACTACACCGTCGTGGACCCCGATCAGGACCGCTATACTCATTTAATAGTGACCTCGGCAAGTTTCTTGTTAAAGGCTTGCGGACGATTGCGCCTTTACTTGCGTTCACGCTGGAGATTGACCCAATCTCCACTCGGCATTTCCGGTTTCCCGTTCATTGTAAGCCGACGACCAGTTTCGCGTCAGTAGCCTTCGACGACTGTAGCGAAACGTCTGCTCGTCCAAGTATCGGAACGAATGGAACGATCCGAAACTTACGCAGGTACCATGCAGTCCGCGATTGGGCAGTGACCAAAAACTCTCCATCGTGTTCGTGTGGACATCGCCGCAACCGCATTCGACCACATGATCGTTAACGGCACGAGTATACGCTCCGGTTCCAAACCGTTGGAGTCGCTCAGTTTGTCCTTGAAAGGGTCGTCTACAGCCGCGACGTGGCCAGCATCCAGGAGACGTCCTCCCGCATCTAAAACTTGACAATGATTCGCTCAGGTTATAGCATGGCCTAGGACGTAATCATCATCGCGTTGATTGTAAAGCACTTATTCTATCGGAGGATGCGTTATGGGAAAGATTATTGGAATTGACCTCGGCACGACCAACTCCTGCGTAGCCGTTATGGAGGGCGGAGAGCCGAAAGTTATCCCTAATGAAGAAGGTGGACGGACTACGCCTTCGGTCGTCGGATTCACCAAGACCGGCGAACGGCTGGCAGGGCAGGTCGCCAAGCGGCAGGCCATCACCAATCCTGAGAACACCGTGTACTCGATCAAGCGGTTCATGGGACGCCGCTACGACGAGGTGAATGAAGAAATGAAGATGGTCCCCTACAAGGTCGAGCGCGATGGCGACCATGTTTCGATCATGGCGCAGGGCAAGAAGTTTACCCCGCCCGAGATCTCGGCGATGATCCTGCAAAAACTGAAGAAGGCGGCGGAAGACTATCTGGGCGAGAAAGTCACCGAGGCGGTCATCACCGTGCCGGCGTATTTCAACGACGCGCAGCGGCAGGCTACTAAGGATGCCGGACGGATCGCCGGGCTCGACGTGAAGCGAATCATCAACGAGCCGACCGCGGCCGCGCTGGCCTACGGGCTCGACAAGGGTAAGGACGAGACCATCGCCGTGTATGACTTCGGCGGCGGCACGTTCGATATTTCGGTGCTGGAAGTGGGTGAGGGCGTCATCGAGGTGAAGGCCACGAATGGCGACACGCACCTGGGCGGCGACAACATCGACATGCGGCTGGTGGATTGGCTGATTGATGAGTTCAAGAAAGACGAAGGCCTCGACCTGCGCGGTAAGGGCAACGAGATGGCTTTGCAGCGTCTGCGGGACGCGGCGGAGCGCGCGAAGATCGAGCTTTCGACGACCATGGAGACCGAGATCAACCTCCCGTTCATCACGGCGGATGCTTCCGGGCCGAAACACCTGGTCAAGAAGCTGACGCGGGCAAAGCTCGAAACCATGATCGAAGACATTTTGCAGCGGTCGGTTGGCCCGTCGAAACAGTGCCTGAAAGACGCGGGTGTCGATGCCAGCAAAATTAACGAAGTGGTGCTGGTCGGCGGACAGACCCGCATGCCGCGCATTCAGCAGATCGTGAAAGAACTGTTTGGGCGCGAAGGCCACAAAGGCGTGAACCCGGATGAAGTGGTGGCCATCGGCGCTTCGATCCAGGGCGGCGTGCTCAAGGGCGAGGTGAAAGACCTGCTGCTGCTTGACGTGACTCCGTTGACGCTGTCGATCGAAACGCTGGGCGGGGTTGCGACGGGAATGATCCCTCGGAACACTACGATTCCGACCAAGAAGACGGAGACGTTTTCGACCGCAGCCGACAGTCAGACTTCGGTTGAAGTGCATGTGTTGCAGGGCGAGCGTCCCCTGGCGGCGCAGAACCGCACTCTGGGCAAGTTTCATTTGACCGGTCTGCCGCCGGCGCCTCGGGGCATACCGCAGATTGAAGTGACGTTTGACATTGACGCCAACGGCATCCTGAACGTGACCGCGAAAGATATGGCCACGAGCAAGGATCAGAAGATCACGATCACCTCGTCTTCGGGCTTGTCGAAGGAAGAAGTCGAGCGCATGGCGAAGGAAGCCGATGCGCACTCGTCCGAAGACAAGACCCGGCGCGAAGAGATCGAGGCCAAAAATCAGCTTGACTCGATGGTCTATAACATCGAGAAGATGCTGAAGGAACATGGCGACAAGATCTCGGGCACGGAGCGTGGAGACGTGGAGAACGCCTTGGCGGACGCGAAGAAGGCCATCGAAAGCGGCGACAAGTCGCAGATGGACTCGGCGCGCGAGCGGCTCACCACGGCGTCGCACAAGCTGGCGGAGCAGATGTACAAAGCGACGCAGGCAACTCCTGGCGCGGCTCCGGGTGCTAGCAGCGCGGGGCCGACTGATGGGCAGGGCGCAGCGTCCGGCAGCAACGGCGCGGGCCAGAAAAAAGACGAAGGCGTGATCGACGCTGAGTACGTGGACGTCGAGGAGAAGAAGTAACGCGTAGGGACAGCCGCCCTCGGCTGTCTGAGTGGAGCTCGGCACTTGCCGGTTTGGCGAGTGGCACTTCAGTGGGGGCGCGAATGCGCCCCTAATTTGCATCACACTTAGAGGACTTGTCATCCCGGGTGCAGGAAAGAGGAAAGCAAATTGAGATTCGAAGTCAATGGACAGATGTTTTTTGTGAACTTCATCCCCGAAGAGGGACGCTGGTACTGCTTCGCGCCGACCGCAACCGGCATGCAGCGGATTCCCGTGTCGATGGATGCCTCGCCGTTTGAAGCGTTCACCGTCTCGCTGGATGAGCAAGAGAAGGAAGTGGTGAACTGAAATCGAGCTGTCAGCTATCAGTTCTCAGCTCTCAGTTCTTAAAGGTGTGCGACACTCGTAGCGGAAGAGCGCGGTGTACGTTGGCTCGCAAGACTGAAAACTGAGAACTGAGAACTGATAGCTGAGAGCTGACAGCTGACCATGGCCACCCAAACCAAAGACTATTACGGTGTTCTCGGCGTAAAGAAGTCCGCCTCCTCCGATGACATCCGCAAGGCGTTCCGCAAACTTGCGCGCAAGTATCATCCCGACGTTAATCCCGGCGACAAAGGCGCGGAAGAAAAGTTCAAGACTCTTTCCGAAGCCAACGACGTCCTCAGCGATCCCAAGAAGCGGAAGATTTACGACCAACTCGGGTTCTACTCCGACAATATCGATGCGGCGACTGCCGAAGCCTACGCGCGCGGCGGCGGCCAACCCGGCGCCGGGCGGCCCGGCGATTTTGGCGGAGGCTTCCCTGGAGGCCGTCATCCCGGCGCACCAAGCAACGTCGATTTCGGCGGCTTTGATTTTTCCGATCTGTTTGAAGGCGCGCGCGCTGGCGGGCGGAAGGGATCGAGCGGCGCGAGCGGCGGGTTCCGCGATATCTTCTCCAGCATCTTCGCTGGCGGCGGTCGCGGTGAGGCCGCCGGGGAGGGCCCGGAGCCGGGCAGCGATCTTGAGTACCAGGTCAACGTGCCGTTCTGGACGGCGATCCGTGGCGGGGTGATGAAGCTCAATATCGCCCGGCGCGATGTCTGCGGGAACTGCCACGGCAATGGCTTCATCGAAGCTCCGGGGCAATGTCCGCAGTGTCATGGCAAGGGGACGATTGAACAGACGGGCGGCCGGATGAAGTTCAACGTCACCTGCCCGCGATGCCATGGGACGGGTAAGAATATTTCGACCTGCCCGGTCTGCCATGGCGAAGCCAGTGTCGAGCGCACCGATCCGCTCGAGATCCGCATCAAGGCCGGAACGCGCGACGGGCAGCGCATTCGGATCGCAGGCAAAGGCAATGCCGGGCTGCGGGGGGGCGGGGGCGGCGATCTCTACGTCATCATTCGCATCGGCGAGCACGCACTGTTCCACCGCGAGGGCGACGACATCCACATCACGGTGCCGGTGACGGTGGTTGAAGCGGCGCTGGGATCGAAGATTGAAGTGCCCACCATCGATGGCCGGAGCATGCTGAAGATTCCTCCGGGGACGCAGTCCGGCCAAAAGCTGAGGCTGCGCGAAAAAGGCGTGCCGTCAGCGACCAAAGACGGCGTGCGGGGAGATGAGATCGTCGAAGTAAAGATCACCGTGCCTATGCCCCGCGACGAGAAAACCAAAGAACTGCTGCGCGAGTTGGCCAAGCTGAACCCCGAGGACCCGCGGGAAGAGTTGTGGGGGAAGGTTTAGAGTCAACACCTTTTAACCACAGGGTACACAGAGGAACACGGAGGAAAACTAGGGTTTCCCCCGTGCATCTCTGTGTACCCTGTGGTTAAGAACTTTCTTTCCCAATCCCGTCCAGCTTCACCTTTCCCAATCCCAGCCGTCCACCATGCGCTTGATGCCGTCTTTCAGGTGGGCAACGTGGAAGTTAATCAGTAGGCCGACGTTCTTCCTGCTGAGGCGCAAATACGAAAGCAACTGGGCTTGGTGGACGGGATGGATGGCCTCGACGCACTTGACCTCAACGATGACGAGGTTTTCTACGAGCAGGTCAATTCGATAGCCGAGGTCGAGTCTCTCTCCTTCGTAAACCAGGGGCAGACCGACTTGCGTGTCCATGTGGAAGCCGCGTCTGCGGAGCTCGCGAGACAAGCAGACGTCGTAGGCGCTCTCCAGCAGGCCAGGACCCAGGACGGAATGCACTTTCATCGCGGAACTGACAATGGCGGCGGAGACTTTATTGACTCGGAGAGTCGGGATGATGGATGGGCTAGCCATTTCTTCATCTTTATCACCTTGCTTCAGGCTTGGCTGTGATCCTCGGAGGTACCTCTTTGTGATGAATCTCAAAAGCTTTTAACCACGGGGTGCACGGGGGAATGCTAGCCCGGAAGTAAGCTTGACCTTGCGGGGGCGCCGCCTGACTATCTTCCAGTATGTACATCACTCCGCTCAGCACACCGCAGAAGGTCGGCGTCATTTCTTACGGATTGGCAGTCGGCGCGCGGGTGTAGCTCTGGCTACATCCGCCGCGTTGGGTCTGCTTGGGCTTATGGTTGCGTTGTTTGCCGACTACACGCGATGGATATACTCCCAGCCATGGCTGCCGCTCATCGGATTGGAATACGGATTTCTTCTCGGGATCGTCTTTGACGCAATCGTCTGCTGGAAGGTGATCAGGTCTCGATTGCGCGGAGCACCCACTCAGTGAATCGTTATTTCGCTTCTGACGGCGCACTGGTCCCTTCCGGCCTCGGCGTCTCGGCGGTGAAGAGCTCTTGAGGCCATTACCTCCGTACCTGTCTCGTTGACGAAAATTTTCACAATTTCTCAAAAATATTCTTGCATCTGTGGAAATTTCCCGTAATCTCACACATGCGAACTAACTTCACCGAAATGCCCGGGAATCGCTCGAACCCGGGAACCGCGAGAGCAAATCAAGGGAGACGCGGTGGTGAGAGTGAGTCGCCTGAGGAGGAAGACATAGAAATTGGCAACAGCTACCGCAACCACTAACCTTTCGCAGCCTACCCTGACTGCAGTTCCTCGCAAGAAATCCATTCGCCTCACGCTGTGGCCCCTGGTCGCCGCGACCTTCTTTATGGTCTCGGGCGGAACCTATGGCACCGAAGACATCGTGCACGGCGCCGGGTATGGCAAAGCGATTCTCATCCTGCTTCTGACCCCGCTTCTCTGGAGCCTCCCCACCGCGTTCATGATCGGCGAGCTCTCAAGCGCGCTGCCCTTTGAAGGCGGCTACTACGCCTGGGTGCGCCGCGCCATGGGAAATTTCTGGGGATTTCAGGAAGCATGGCTGTCGCTGGTAGCGTCCATTTTCGATATGGCGATTTATCCCACGCTGTTTGTCGCCTACCTCACGCGCATGTTTCCTTATTTCCAGGAGAATCATCGTGGCGTGGCCGTCGCGCTGGCCGTGGTGATCGTCTGCGCCGTCCTTAATATTATGGGCGTCAAGGTCGTCTCGACGACCTCGCTGTGGCTGTTCTTCGCCCTGTCAGCGCCCTTCGCGGCTATCTTTGTGCTCGCGCCGTTCAAAATTCACGCGCTGGCGAATGCGGTTACCAAACCGACCACCTCAAACGTCGACATTCTCGGCGGCCTGCTCATCTGCATGTGGAACTACATGGGATGGGACAACGCCTCGACCATCGCCACCGAAGTGGAACGTCCGCAGCGAACCTATCCCCGCGCCATGCTGGCCGCGGTGGTCATCGTCTGCATCACCTATGTTCTGCCCTTTGCCGCCATGTGGATCACCGGCCTTCCGGCCAGCGCCTGGGAAACCGGCGCCTGGGCCGACGTCGCCCAGTTGATGGGTGGTCCGGTGCTTCGGATCGCACTGGTCGCGGGCGGCATGATGAGCGGCTTCGGCATGTTCAATGCGCTCGTCATGAGCTACTCGCGGCTGCCGCTGGCCATGGCTCAGGATGGCATGCTGCCGAAAGTTTTTGGCAAGCTGCATCCGAAATCGCGCGCGCCCTGGGTCGCGATTCTGGCGCTGGCGGTCGGTTGGGGCCTGGCTCTGAATCTCGGCTTCGAACGCCTGGTTACGCTCGACATCATGATTTACGGCGCGAGCCTGACGCTCGAATTTGTGGCGTTGATCTGCCTGCGCATTCGCGAACCGGAATTGAAGCGCCCGTTCCGCGTGCCGGGTGGCCTGTTTGGAGCGATTGCCGTTGGCATTCCTCCAATCTTGCTGCTGGGATTTGCCGTCATCCGCAGCGAACATGAAGTTGTGCTTGGCATGAGCTCGCTCGTGTTTGGACTGGTCGTGATCGGCGCCGGCGTAGTCGCCTACTTGATCAACCACGCTCTGAAGCCGGCAGGCTGGACGGCAGCCACGCCGAAACCAGAGATGGCGGCCTAGCATCAACGCCGTGTGACGCGGCTGAACGCGCGCCCAAGAACCTTTACCGTAGAGACGGGGCTTGCCCCGTCTCTTTCCTTTTGCGATGCCTGCAAAAACCTTTCACCACAGGGGGCACGGGGGAACACAGGGGATTACGGACCGGCCCCGTTTCTTCTCGCTTGCTGCCGCGCAGTAGAATGATGGGGACGGAGCCGAGGCGATGACCAAACGCAAATCCAAGGGCGCGTACATGATCTCGGCGGTCGCCGAGATGTACGACATCCATCCCCAGACCTTGCGCCTCTACGAGCGCGAAGGGCTGCTGAAGCCTAGCCGCACCGAAGGCAACACCCGGCTCTATACCGATGAAGATTTGCAGCGGCTCGAGTTCATCCTGTCGCTCGCGCGCGATCTCGGCGTCAACATCAGCGGCATCGCCATCATTCTTCAAATGCGCGAACGCATGGAAGAAATGCAGCGCCAGATCCAGGAGTTCGTGCAGTACATCCAGCATGAGGTGCTGGCGCGCGCCTCGGCGGCCGCCGATCCGTCCAAGGGCGCGATCGTGCCGTTGCGGCGGCCGCTCGTCCCGGCAGTGGATTCGTCGAAACGGAAAGACTCTTCGAAATAGAGGGTCTGGCCCACGCAGCGAAAGAACCCTAAACCCCTAACCACAGGGGGCACAGAGTTACACGGGGGAAACCCGCCCATCGAATTTACCGAACTTTCATCTCCGCGCAACCAACGGTTTTCTATCAGCGGCTAGCGTGTAGCCATGAAACCCGAAAATCCAATCGCTATACCGGACGCTGCAATTGCGCGCGTGCCATCGGCGACCGACCAGAGAAACGAGAAGAGAACCGACAAGAAACTCAAACTCACCCTGGAAGCCGGACATTCCAGCAGTGCCGTGGTGCTGCACTGTCAGGGCCGGATCATCTTCCGCAGCGAGGCTCGGGCGCTCTCGACCATCGTGGCCGAGGTGCTGCCCTCCGCCCGCCGGATGGTGGTGGATTTAGCGGGAATCGACTCCGTGGACAGCGGCGGCTTGGGCGAACTTGTGCTGACCCACATGTGGGCGGAAGCGGCCAGATACACGCTGAAGTTTGCCAGCCCCAAAAAATCGGTTCGACATCTCTTCGAAATCACCAACCTGGTATCGATTTTCGATGTATACGCCAGCGTTCCGGAAGCGATGGCGGCGATGGTTCAGGAAGAAGTACACTCGGCGTAGGCGCTACTTTTCTCGCTGGAAACGATAACGGCCGCCTCGGTCTTTTGCCACCTGCTCCGCCACTTTCAAGAATGCTCTCCCCGCGTGCGACAGCGTGGATTCCTGCCGATACACGAGGCGCAGCTTGCGCTGAAAATGCAGATCGCGCACCGGAACGCGCACCAGGTCTCCGCGGCTGATCTCGTTTTCCACGCTGATCTCGGGCACCAGCGCCACCCCGTTCCCCATGCACACGAAACGCTTGATGGCTTGCAGCGTGGGCAGTTCCACGTCCATGTGTAACGGAGTCTTGTGGTGGCGGAACGCTTCGATCACTTTATCGCGATAAGGAGACGTGACGATGTGGGCCACGAACGATTCCGCGCCCAGTTGCCGCACGCTGACTTCGCCCGCCGAGGCCAGCGGATGTCCCGGAGGAACAACCAGCGCCAGTTCGTCCAGATAAACCACCGCCGAGCGCAACTGCGCCTCCTGCGGATCGTAAGAAAGTACCCCGAGTTCCACGTTGTGCTTGAGCACATCGTCGGGAATGTGGCTGCCCAGTGAACGCAGCACCGTAATCTTGATCGTGGGATGGAGGCGGCGAAACTCGCCTAGCACCGGCAACAGGTAGAGCGCGGTAAATTCATTAGCGGCGATCGTCAGCCTGCCCTTCTGTAACTCGCGCATCTCCACCAGCGCCGTCTGTGCGTCTTGCCGCAGGTTGAGCAATTTCTCGGCGTACTCCTGCAAAACGCGTCCCGCGTCGGTGAGTACGCCGTCGCGGGAAGAACGATCGAACAACGGCTCGCCGATCTCCAGCTCAAGTTTCCGGATCGTCTGGCTGACCGCCGATTGCGTGCGAAACAGCTTTTCCGCCGCCCGCGAAAACCGCCGTTCGCGAGCCACAGTAAGGAAGACTTCGAGTTGGGAAAGGTCCATGGGGATCAGGTCTCAGGTGTCAGGTCTTAGGTCTCAGGCCTCGAGTGTCCGCAGGCGGGGTTCCTGAGACTTGAGACCTAACACCTGAGACCTCTTGTCAATGATAGATACTGTATAAGCCCTCCTAATACTATCACTACCGCTAATTCTACCGTAAAGATAATAACCTTTTCTTTCGCCCCCATCCGCCGATAGAGTAGAGAAGCAATCTTCCCGGAGGTACGAAATCCATGGATCGGCCGCGCATCACCATCTTCGACACCACGCTTCGTGACGGCGAGCAGTCGCCGGGCTGCAGCATGAATGTGCAGGAAAAGCTGCACCTGGCCCAGCAACTCGACCGCCTCGGCGTGGACGTGATCGAGGCGGGATTCCCCATCGCTTCCGATGGCGACTTCGAAGCCGTACAAAGCATCGCCGCCTCGCTGCGCCGTCCCATCGTCGCCGGCTTGGCTCGTGCCTGTACCGGCGACGTTGACCGGGCCTGGCAGGCGTTGCAGGGAGCCGCGCGCCCGCGCATCCACGTTTTTCTGGCAACCTCTGACATTCATTTGAAATACAAGCTGCGCATCACGCGTGAGAAGTGCCTGGAGCAGGCGCGGGAAGCGGTTCGGCACGCCAAGTCTTTGTGTGCCGACGTTGAATTCTCGCCCGAAGATGCGACCCGTACCGATGTCGCGTTTCTCTGCCAGGTTGTCGAAGCGGTGATCGCAGCCGGAGCAACCACCGTCAACATTCCCGATACCGTCGGTTACAGCATGCCCGAGGAATACGGCCAGCTCATCCGCACGCTGCGCGAGAAAGTCGCCGGCATCGACAAAGTAACGATCTCCACGCACTGCCACAACGACCTCGGTCTGGCGGTCGCGAACTCACTCGCGGGAGTACAGCAGGGTGCGCGCCAGGTGGAGTGCACCATCAACGGCATCGGCGAGCGCGCCGGCAATGCTTCTCTGGAAGAAATCGTCATGGCCATGCGGGTGCGCCCCGACCGCTATGCTTACGAAACCGGGATCGCCAGCGAGCAGCTGTATCCTTCCAGCCAGATGTTGGCGGAAATCACGCGCGTTCCCGTGCAGCCCAACAAGGCCATCATTGGCCGCAATGCGTTTGCGCACGAGGCTGGAATTCACCAAGATGGCATGCTCAAGAATCCGCTGACCTACGAAATCATGACGCCACAATCGGTGGGCGTGCCCGATTCGCGGCTGGTGCTGGGCAAGCACTCCGGCCGCCACGCGCTGGCTCTGCGCTGCGAACAACTGGGACACCAGTTCGAGCGCCGCGAACTCGATGAGATCTATCGCAGGTTTGTGGTTCTTGCCGACCGCATTAAAAAGGTTCAGGACAGCCATTTGCTCGAACTGATTCAGGACGTCAGCAGCGGCAACCTCAGCAACAGCGATGTCGCCGGCAGCCAGGGCAAGAAGTTTCCGCCCGCCACAGCCGCATTGCCTTTCCCGCGTGCCGTCTCCGCTGCCGCCGGAGCCAATTCCAACGACTCGCATCCGGCTCAAGTATCCGGCAGCGCCGGCCAGGCTATGGTGTCGATCCCCTTCACCGATCATCACAGCGATCAGGAAGACTATCTCTGGGGTGTGTAAAAACGGGGTGTGTAACTACCACGCTTAGTAGCAAACCATGGAACGCCCTGAAACCGGGCTACCACAGCGGCGTTTCCTCGTATATCCTTTCGGAAAGAAGCGAGGATTTCCATGCGACTCTCTGTCACTTCCCTCCCCGGCGACGGAATCGGTCCTGAAGTTACATCCCAAGCCATTTGTGTTCTGGAAGAAGTAGCCGGCGGCTTTGGCCACGATCTCGAACTCGACGAAAAGGAGATTGGCGGCGTTGCTCTGGAAAAGTTCGGCAATCCCTTGCCGGACGCCACCATTCAGGCCTGCCTCGCCTCACAGGCCGTGCTGCTCGGAGCCGTCGGCAGTCCGGCCTTCGATCACAATCCTCGCGAACTTCGCCCCGAAGCTGGACTGTTGCGCCTTCGCCAGGAGCTCGGAGCTTTCGCCAATCTCCGTCCCGCTGTCTTTTATCCGGCGCTGGCCGCCTGCTCGCCTCTGCGCGAAGAAATCGTCAAAGGAACCGACATCCTCATCGTGCGCGAACTGCTCGGCGGATTGTATTTCGGCCAGCCTCGCTCCATTGATACTGAGAACGACGGCGTCCCCGGCGCGCGCCAGGCCGTCAACACCATGCGCTACAGCGAGCCCGAGATCGAGCGCATCGCCCGCGTCGCCTTTCAACTCGCTCGAACTCGCCGCCGGCGCGTGCTCTCCGTCGACAAGTCGAACGTTCTGGAGTGCTCTCGTCTCTGGCGCGAAGTCGTCACTCGCCTCGCCCGCGATTTTCCCGATGTCCAGCTTTCCCACATGTACGTGGACTCTGCCGCCATGACGCTCGTCCTCAAGCCCGCCGAGTTCGACGTCATCCTCACCGAAAACATGTTCGGCGACATCTTGTCCGATCAGGTGGGCGGCGTCGTGGGATCGCTCGGCCTGCTCGCTTCGGCCAGCATCGGAGGCCCGGTCGGTCTCTACGAACCCGTCCACGGATCGGCTCCCGACATCGCAGGTCAGAACGTCGCCAATCCGTTAGGCGCCATCCTCTCGGTAGCGCTGATGCTGCGCCATACTTTTCATCTGCCCAAAGAAGCGGAGTGCGTGGAAGCTGGCGTCATCTCAACCTTGATGGGAGGCTTTCGCACTCGCGATCTGGCGCGCTCGGGTGAGCGAACCGTCTCCACCGAAGAAATGGGATCCCAGATCGCCGAATTCGTGCGCTTAGCCGCACACTCGAACAACCGAGCTGCCTCGTAGCGTGGGAAGCTACCAACCGGGTGCGTCGATCGCCGGCCGAAAGAGTCCAGCCCCTGAAGGGGCGTTGATGAAAGCAGCTTTCGGCATCGCTGAAGCGATGCCCCGATACGAAACCTTCATCGCAACTTCCCCGGAGAAGGCACCGCGCCCGGCGTGTACTCCCCAGTCATCGCGTTCCACCGGATCCGCAAAACTTCCACAAACATCCGCATTCCGTCCCGGAAAGGATGCAGTCGCGTCCCCTCGCTGTGCGCCCACAGAACCGGGACCTCTTCAACCCGCATGCCCGCGCGCCGGGCTAGAAACAGAATTTCCGGATCGAATCCCCAGCGTTCAATTTTCTGCAGCGGGAAAATGCGTTGCGCGGCGTCTCGCCGAAAGGCTTTGAATCCGCATTGCGTGTCGGCGAAACGCAAACCCAGAATCACCCGCAGCACCAGATTGAAGATCCGTCCAAACGCCTGCCGGTACAGTGGCTGCCGCTCGGTCTGCAGCTCCGTCCGCAGCCAGCGCGACCCGATCGCGATGTCGGCGCCTTGACCAATCGCGTCGAACAGTTTCCGCGCCTCCGTCATCGGTGAAGAAAGATCGGCATCGGTGAACAGGCAAATGTCGCCGCGCGCATGCAGCATCCCGTTGCGCACGCTGTAACCTTTGCCGCGGTTCCCGGGATTCTCCAGCAGCAGAACCTGCGGATGCAGCTTGCCGTATTCACACACGATTTGCGCCGTATCGTCGCTCGAGCCGTCGTTCACAACCAGAATTTCCGCGTCCCAGTGTTTTTCCTGCGTATAGCGGAGAAGCTCATCGAGCGTTGGCCGAATGCGTATGCTTTCGTTATAGGCGGGAATGACGAAACTGTAGGTCAAGGGCATTGAGTCAGTGAATCATTGAGACATTGAATCATTTATGCATTGGACATGGAAGAGCGCTTCAATGAGTCAATGCCTCACTGAATCAATGATTCAATAATTCATGCCACCTGCCGGCGCTTGTCGAGCATACCGAAGAACTCCGCGACCAACTCTTCGTCCCAGAGTCCGCTTCGCGCCTCGGCGCGCATGGTAACCGCGGCCTGCTCGTGTCCGAGCGCCGGCTTATACGGACGCTCCGTCCGCAACGCATCGTAAATGTCCACCACCTGCAGAATGCGCGGCAGAAGCGGTATCTCGTCTTCCCGAAGCCCATCCGGATAGCCGCTGCCGTCAGAGTGCTCGTGATGATGACGGATGATCGGAAGCACCAGCCGCAGCGACTTCAGCGGACGGCAAATCGTCTCGCCGGTCACCGGATGCCGCTTCATGATCGCCCACTCCGCCGGCGTCAGATCGCTGCCTTTCTTCAGGATTTCATCCGGCACGGAGATCTTTCCCAGGTCGTGCAGGTAGCCGCCCCGCCCCAGAGCGACAATGCCTTCTTCTTCCACCCCGAGAAAGCGCCCCAGATCCGTGGCATTGCGCGCCAACCGCTCACAGTGGCCTTCGGTGTAAGGGTCGCGCGCTTCCACGCTCAGCCCCAGTGTGCACAGCACCGAATCCACCGTCTCCAATTCGTCGGTGAACTCCTTCAACTTCAGCAACGAACTCACGCGCGCAAACAACTCCTCGGGACTGATTGGCTTGGTCAGAAAATCGTCGGCGCCCGCTTCAATTCCCTTCAGGCGGTCTTCTTGAGCGCTCAGGCCGGTAATCATGACGATCGGAATCAGCCGCGTCTTCGAATCCTCTTTGAGTTCGCGGCACAGTTCGTAGCCCGTCTTGCCGGGCATGATCACATCGAGCAAAATTAGGTCCGGAGCTTCGCGCCGGATTTCCGCCTCCGCGGCAGTCGCGTTGTGTACCGCAACCGTTGGATAGCCGCGGCTCGAAAGCATCTCCTTCAGCAGGTCCGCATTCACTACATTGTCTTCAACTACCAGAATCGACTGCTTCCGGCGCCCTGCCAGCACATCACCCATACCCAAATAAGAACTCGATTGCGGAGAAAAAGTTGTCCGGCGCTGTCGTGGTGGAAGACTCATCAGTTCACTTTGCTCAATTCGCTCCGATATTGCAAGCTCGCAAGCGAGAAAACATGCGCCAATCAATTACTTCCCTGAAACTTTGGCAGTTTCTTTCGCGACCGGCACAGCGTTCTGCCTGGCATCGCACTTGTGCGCGTTGAACTGCTGCTGAACTCCCGACTGCCCGAGCTGACGCGGGTCTGCCGAGAACTGCGTATTACAGGATTCACAGATTCCCAGCGACGGGATGTTGCTAACTCGCTTTAAGATCCGAAGACTGCGCTTTGCCATGATTCCAGTCTCCCACACCCCTGGAAACTGCGCCACCACCAAGCAGGGTGCCCCACGTCTCGCGCTTTTCGAGACGTGGGCCGCCGGACAGCCCGCACCGGAGCGAGGTCGGGTTTTACGCCTTTTAACCGCCGAGGGTCGCCCGTTCACAGCATCCATCCCCAAACGAAAACTTGATCAAACAATCCCCCGCGAGAAAACCGAACATTTTTTCTGTTCAACCGTCATTGCAACGCCTTCCGCACCCGTGCCAGTCTTCCATCATGCTGCGGAAACTCTCGCTGATATTCGTCATGCTCTGCCTACCGTGGAGCGAATGCGCCGCCGTTCCGAAACCGCATGTCATCACTTTTGGAAAATGGATTTCCGCCAAGTGGCCCAACGCCACCGGACAGAAACTGCTCGACCTGAAAGTGCGTCCGTTGTTTGTCGATACGCGGCTCAAGGAATACACCACCGGAACTCCGCATGAGCTGACCGACCGCCTGTTCGTAGTCAGGCGCGCCTTTCGCGTGAACGATGCGCTGCCCACCGACAACGCAAGTGCCAATGCTAACGCCCCGCGCTGGCAGTGGCAACGCGGAGGCTGGCTGCTCATCGACCGCCTCACCGGACGAGTCTCCCAGCTCAACCTGCCCGAGTTCGATCCCTTCTATTCAACGTCGAGCTGGTATCGCGACTACATCGCCTACTGCGGCGTCTCTGAAGACGGGAAGAAACTCTACGCGGTCGTCGCCCAGGTAGGACGCCGCAAGCCGATCCTGAAAAAAGATGCGGGCGAACCCGCTGGAGCGGACGATCCCGACTCCGAGTGCCCGCCTCCAGTCTGGGAGCGCTCGCCGATGCGAGTTAGCTTTCAGCCCGGCACTTTTCAGGGCGACAAGGATCAGAAGCTGGTGTTCTCCATCCGAGGGCGCGTGGTCGATGTGGTCAACGACGCGGAAGAGCCGGAAGAGTAGCCGCCGCTCGAGCGATTTCACTTAAAGTGTCTTCTGGTTTAGAGGGAGCGGGTTGCGGTCAATGAGAAACGGCTTAACCACAGGGGGCACAGAGGAACACAGGGGAAACCGACTTTCCTGTTCCACTCCCCGCGCAGGGTTTGCTGATAACTGACAGCTGACAGATGGAAACTCAATCCCCCGCCGCTTCAACCGCGGGAAGCTCTTCCGCCGCAGTCCGAGTCGAGATCTTCGCGCTTGTCACCAGCACCACCGAAGCCACGATGATCGCGCTCCCCATCAGGATATAGCGGTCGATGCGCTCGTGCAGAACCAGCCATCCCAGAAACACCGCGACCACGGGATTGACATACGCATAGGTGGAAACCTTCGAGGTCGGAACGTGCTGCAGCAACCAGATGTAGGCCGTGTAGCCGATCCAGGAACCGAACACGACGAGATACAGAATCGCGGCCACTCCGCGGAAGGTCCACGTCACGTTGGAAGGTTTCTCGACGAGCAACGCGAAAATCAGATTCGCGATCCCCGCGAAGACCAACTGCCACGCCGTCGCGCTGAACGGATCGGCAGCCGCGGTCTGCCACTTTTTCGAAAGCACCGACCCCAGCGCCCAACTGAACGATCCAAGTTGCAACGCCAGCAACCACCAGAGTTCGCGATGGCCAAGGGCATTGGGATGCCGAAGATCGGGCCAGATGAGCACGACCACCCCGGCGATCCCGATTGCCAGCCCGACCTTGCCGCGCCGCGAGATGTGATGGTCGCCCAGCAACAGGCTATCGAGCACCAGAAACCAGAGCGGCGAAACCGCAGTCAGCAGCGCCGCCAGGCCGGTGGGAACGATCTGCTCCGCGTAAGAAAGCGTGAGATTGCCGCCCATCAGAAGCAGAATGCCGACAGCCGCCAGATGGCCAAGCTGGCGCGCCGAAAAACGAATGCGGCGTCCGGTCAGCGCACAGTAAGCGAGCATAACCACGCCCGCGACCAGGAAGCGCGCGGCACACATAACGCCCGGAGGAATCTGCTCCACCGCGATGCCGATGCCTAGATAAGTCGAGCCCCAGAAGACATAGACCAGCCCGAAGGCAACAATGATCTTCCATCGACTCGCGGACGCAACCATGCTCATGGGAGTAGGAGTGGGAAAAATTCAGAATATCAGAGTGGGGATATCAGAATGGTGACAACAGAGTAGCGCGACCGCTAGGCAGACGACCACATCCCCATCTCGGCGAGGATTTTGCCGGCCGCTTCGGCGCCGGAGCGAACGCAGTCGGGAACGCCGATGCCGCTATAACCGTTGCCGGCGAGCGCCAGACCGGGAAGTTTCCGGCGGAGTGCTTCGATGCGCTGCAAGCGTTCGAGATGGCCGACGGAATACTGCGCCATGGCGGACTTCCATTTGTAGACGCGCGCAAACAGCGGTTCGGCATTGAGGGCAATGCCAACGATCTGCCGCAGTTCGTCGCGAACGATTTCGAGAATTTCTTCTTCGCTCGTTTCGAGGATCTGCTCGTCGCGCGCGCCGCCGAGAAAGCAGCGGACGAGGGCGCGATTTTCCGGTGCACGATGCGGAAATTTGTTGTGGACGAAGGTGGCCGCGAGCATACGATGGCCTTCACTGCGCGGCACCAGGAATCCGAAGCCTGGTGGAAGCGAGCGCCGCACTTTTTCGTCGTAACCGAGCGTGACGGTCACCGAAGAACTGTACCGAATCTCGCCCAGATCGCGGGACAGGTTCTCATCCGCACCTTGCAACACGGCCGCAGCGGCTTGCGCTGGGGTCGCGACGATCACGGCGTCGAAGTGGTCGCTCTGGTATTCGGCAGAAACAATCCAGCCGTCGTCAGTGGACTGCGGGATCACCGACTGCACGGGCGAAGACGTCTTTAATGCGTTCGCATCCAGACGCGCGACCAGGGCATCGACCATCTGCTGCATGCCGTCTTTGAGCGAAGTGAACAGCGGCCGCGCGGGGACGTTCGCCGCTGCGCCCATTTTCTTGCGAGCTTCCTTCCGAGCTTCGAGCATGGCGCGGCCGAGGCTGCCGTGTTTCGATTCCATGTCGGCGAAGCGAGGCAGCACGGCGCGCACGCTTAGCTGAGACGCTTCGCCGCCGTAAACTCCGGAGAGCAGCGGATCGGCGAGCAGATCGACCATCTCGGAACCGTAGTGGCGCTCGACCATCCCGGCAACGGTTTCGTCCTCGGAAGCCTTGTGCGGCGGATGAAACCATTCGGCAGCCATGCGGATTTTTGTGCGCCAGGAAAAAAGCGGCGAGAACACGGTGGGCATGATCTTGGTGGGCACCATGAACATGAGCCCATCGGGCATCACCACCAGCTTGCCCCTGACTAGGATGTAGGTCTTGCGCTCGGAGTCGTTTGAGCCGATGAGTTGGTCGCCCAAACCGATCTTGCGACAAAGGTCGGCAGCCCAGGGCTTCTCGGTGATGAACGAATCGGGCCCGGCTTCGATCAGGCAGCCATCGGTGTGGTCGGTGACCATGACTCCGCCGAGGCGCGGGGCGGCTTCGAACAGGACGTATTCGATCTCCGCGCCGGACTGACGCTTTTCTTCAAGCGTGAACGCGGCCGAGAGGCCGGAGATTCCGCCGCCGATGATGGCGATACGTGGCATAGGTTCGGTGTTCGCTATTCGCCTCTCGCTAGTCGCTTCTAAGCCTCGGCTTCAATTTCAGGAGCACTCCGGAGCCGGGATTAGTTGCCGAACTGCGGCAACTGACCGAGACCGGACTTTAAGTGAATGACCGTAACCGGCCTCTTGGATTGACCCCACGGCCTCAATAAATAGGAGGGATGGTAGAGAGGCATTCCTTTAACGGGGGCCAACCCAGCACGCTCAATATCAACAGAACGGCCGCACCATTTAGAAATGCCTCCCTTTTTTATTTTGGCCACGAGTCGAAGGGCCTTAACGCCGAGGAGATCGACTCTAGCCCAATCCCTTTCACGAATAACAGGATCGACATGATGTTTAATGCAATGATCAACGGCAATTTGCGCCTGTTCTTTGCTTATGTAGGTTCGCGCTTTGGGGTCGGTAGGGAAAAAATTCTTGTGAGGTTGACAATTAAGACAGTTAATGACCGTGAGCCCGTCTCTTGGGATATCTGCCGATTTTAAAAGAGAATTAAACTCTTCTCCCGCAGGGCCCCTGAGGGGTTGGCCCTCCTTGGATTCTTTTTCGCCCGGCGCCTCGGCAATGACCAGTCGATTGAGGTCACAGGCGGGATTGTTGGGACGCTGAGGGCTCACGAAGTTGTTGGTGGGGTACAAGCTCTGCATCGGGCAGCCATCGCAACCCGGAGTTTGAGAGACGGTTTTAATCACTTAGACCCTCCTCCTACCTGTCCCTTGCTTTTGGAATTGTAGATCCATCTGGCACGGTCACTTCCATATCCTCGGCACTAAGTCGTAAGTGTTTCCACACGGCTCCGCACCAACTGCGCCAGCGCCGCAGTCAAGGTCTTCGAGCCGTTCAGCGACTCGGCTCGCCATAGGCGCATCCCTTGTTTTTCTGCGAACTGCTTAAAGAAGATATCTATATCGTAGAGCACTTCTACGTGATCGCAGAGGAAGCCTACGGGGTGAATGAACACTCCGGTGTGGCCTTTGGCTTTGAGGGTCAGAATTGTTTCTTCTACTGTGGGGCCGATCCACGTGCCTCCGGACATGCCCTGGCTTTGGAAGGCGAAGGTCCAGGCGTCGGCTTCGAGGCCGGCTGCTTTCGCTACCAACTGGGCTGTTTCTTTCGACTGGGCTTCGTAGGGATCGCCTTCGGTGATGGTGCGCGCGGGAACGCTGTGGGCGGTGAAGATGATGGGCAGCGTTCCGCCGTATTCGGCGTTCGCTTTCACCCATCCGGCGCGCAGGTTTTCTGCGAAGGCCTTGGCCAGGAGCGGCTGGTCGTGCCACTCGTCCACGAAATCCAACTGGAAAGGAAGATTTCCGTCGCCCACAACAGCGCTGCGGTAGAGGCCAACGCTGGTGCGCGAATTTTGCGGGGCCAAGCAGACGGCGATGACTCGCTCGATTTTTTGGGCGGCGATGGCTTTCACTGCATCGGCGATGAAGGGCTTCCAGTTGCGCATACCGACGAAGACCGGCATCTGCAACGACTGCGAAAGTTGATCGGCTTGCAAAAGAGTCCA
Source organism: Acidobacteriaceae bacterium (assembly GCA_003131315.1). GTDB lineage: Bacteria > Acidobacteriota > Terriglobia > Terriglobales > Acidobacteriaceae > Acidiflorens. Next base: position 24,444 of record PKUV01000117.1, on the reverse strand, counting down.
GCAGGCGAGCGGCGAGAAACCGATCAGCGAATAACGACGACGGATTTCTTCGACTACCGGCGGCGGCAGCGGACGTCCGCCGGTGACATAACTTAGGAACTCGGGGACCTGGGCGGGATTCTCGGGGCTGCCGTGCGCCAGCAGAAGGACAGCGGTTTTCGCGGGCAGTTGCGAGGAAGCAAACGAACTCACCTGATTGGCGCAATAGCACTGGCCGGCGAGGCCCAGCGGGCAGGCCGTCATTTGTTCGACTCCTGCATTTTGCGGCGAACAGCAGGTCCTTCGCTTCGCTCAGGATGACAATTCATAAAGAGTGACTATCAATTTATCTTCACGTTCGCGTTTTGAATTCCGCCGAGTGCTCGCGGATGAAATCGCAGAGCGCTTTCACGTTGTCCACCGGAGTTTCGGGAAGAATGCCGTGGCCGAGATTGAAGATGTGGCCGGGGCGTCCGCCGGCTTGGCGCAGAATGTCTTGAGCGCGCGATTTGAGTTCTTTCCAATCGGCGAAGAGCAGCACCGGATCGAGATTGCCCTGCACGGCGCCTTTGAGACCGAGGCTCTGCCATCCGGTGTCGAGCGGAATGCGCCAGTCGAGGCCAACGACGTCGGCGCCGGTTTCCTGCATCGAGGGGAGAAGCGTCGCGCTGTCGGTACCGAAGTAGATGATGGGCACGCCGGTCTTTTGCAGGCGTTTTACCAGTTCGGTCACATGCGGCAGAACATAGCGGCGATAATCTTCGACGCTCAGGCAGCCCACCCAGCTATCAAATATCTGGATGGTGTCGGCGCCGGCGCGCACCTGCTCGGCGGAGTACTCGGAGGTCACCGCGACCAACTTCTTCATCAGTTCGTTCCACGCGGCGGGCGCGGAGTACATCATCTTCTTGGTGAAAAGATAGTTGCGCGAGCCTCCGCCTTCGATCATGTAACTGGCGAGCGTGAAGGGTGCGCCGCAGAAGCCGATGACGGGGAGCTTGTCGCCGAAGTGCTTGCACACCAGCTTCACGGCTTCAGAAACATAGCCGAGGTCGGCGGCACGATCGGTCCGCAAGTAGGCAACGTCTTCGGGAGTGCGCACCGGCTTTTCGATCTTCGGACCCTCGCCGGCGGCGAAGTGAAAGGGCAGTCCCATGACCTCGAGGGGGAGAAGAAGGTCGGCGAAGATGATGGCCGCATCGACTCTGAGGATCTCGGCAGCTTCAATGGTGACCTGGGCCGCGACCTCCGGCTTCTTGCAAATCTCGATCAGGGAATATTGCTTGCGGACGGCGCGGTACTCAGGCATGTAGCGTCCGGCCTGGCGCATGAACCAGACTGGAGTCCGTTCGGTGGGCTGAGCCTTGGCGGCGCGAACAAAGAGAGAGTTTGGGGCAGACATGAACCCTCCAATTTAACATCTTCGAGTGAACTGTGGCCGAATCGGGCTTGCGGGTGGTGATCTAATTTCATGTTGCTGAATCTGCCAGATTGTATACAGACCGTTCAGGTGCCTAGATTTACAGGTTAATGCGGTTTTATTGATTGACAATCAGGGCGTGTACTAGCATGATCTTCACAATCTTAGGAGGGGCACCCTCGTCATGTCGGAAGATTTGAACAAACTTATCGAATTGGCCCGGAGAGTCGAAATGACGCCAGAGCAAGTGGAAAAACAGCGGCGTAGTTTCGCATACGGAAACACTAAAATTGAGAATGATTCGATCACATGGGACCGGATCAACACCGCAGCAGAAAAAATCGCGAAAGAGAAGGCCGCAGCGCGCTAGTGCCTCGCCCCGCATATCAACTATACGAAACTCTTGAACAAAAGGCCGACCTCGAATCGAGGAACGGCCTTTTGCAATTTGATGAAGTTAGGAAGATGCTCGCGGAATCAATTCCTGACTTCGCACTTAAACCCGCAACACTCGCGCGACTACATTACGTGGCAATACGCGATATTTATGGTTGTGCGGGTACTTTCAGAATGGCTCCGGTATTCTTGTCGCGCGGTGTGGTTGACGATACGCTCCACCAACCTCCCACGTGGGAACGAGTAGCGCCGCTCGTGGAAGAAATGTGCGCGTATGTCAATGGCAACTTTGGCAAGCCCGCAATCCATCTAGCAGCCTATGTGATGTGGCGTCATAATTGGATTCATCCATTTCTGGGTGGCAATGGAAGGACTTCCCGAGCAGCGTCTTATCTAGTTCTATGCGCTAGGCTAGGGTACTATCTTCCGGGTGAACCAACTGTTCCGCAACAGATTGCAGACAATTCCAAGAGCCGCGACCGCTATTACAGGGCACTTCAGGCTGCTGATGCATCAGATAAGAATAGGAGACTAGACGTATCGGCCATGGAAGATTTGATCTCCGGCTGTTTAGCCGCTCAACTTTTGAGCGTTCACCAACAAGCTGGTCTTTACAAGGCTCCCTAATCTACGAACGCATCTTCTAGGTTCTGGACCAGCCACGGGAGCCTTCGCTCTTATCGTGGGGCATCCTGCTACCGGAGTCTCAGTTCCACAGTCTACCGGGGCAGGTTTGCTCTGGTTCTTAATTCTTCGACCAGCCTTTCGGCTGAATTGATAGTTTCCTTTTCCCTGTTCTTTTCGCGTCGGGCCAATCTACGGTGATCAATCGTTTCCCATAAAGAGTTCTTGGTCTTCGCGTCATAGATTGTCAGCACGAGTTGGGGGTCTACTATTTGAGCGCTGTGCACTTGCGTCGTTCCGTTGTAGGTATTGTTTGAGCTCCACACGCGGGTGCCGTTGTGCTCAACGTGATACGAAATCTCGACGATCAAGTCAGCATCATCCGGTGAGCCAACGACGTCGTACTTGCCCCACTTTTTCATCTCTGAATAGAACGTATCGTAAGCAAGATCGCTCCCTCCGCCGTTGGTGAGAAAAACCTTCTTGGCGTTCACAACAACGGATGGCAGGGGCGCGGGTGGGATATCCTTCCCGCTCTTCCCGGCGACCGCGTAGATCGAGATGAAGAGGCACAGCAACACCCCAAGTTTGCACATTTGATTGCTCGTTGTCTCGGGGGAGGGTTGACAGTCGGATTGTACAGCGGACCGAGGCTAAAGCGAGACCCCGAAATGTTCAACCCGACGCGCTCCCGGCTTGCGGCTATAATGGCACCTCTCTAACAAAGGAGCTGCATGCGACTGTTCGCCGCGATCTTGCCGATCTTTACCCTGGTGGTTCCATCTTTGTCTTTCGGCGCGGACCAAGTCGGCGCAGATCAGGCTGCGCTGGTGGGATATTCGCCACGCGCCAGTCAGAGCGAGCGCGAGTGGGAGGCAAAGTTTCGCGCGATCCCCGATCCTGCAAACTTGCGTGAGTATATGCGGCGGCTGAGTGCGCGGCCGCATCATGTGGGCTCGCCCTACGATAAGGACAACGCCGAATGGATTCTTGTCCATTTCAAGGAATGGGGATTGGACGCGCACATCGAAAGGTTCGACGTTCTGTTTCCGACGCCCAAGGTTCGGGTGCTGGAGATGCTTGCGCCTACGAAGTTCACGGCCAAACTTGAAGAGCCTGCGCTCGCGGTGGATCCAACGTCGAATCAGAAGGCGGAACAGTTGCCCACGTACAACGCCTACTCGATTGACGGCGATGTCACCGGGCCGCTGGTGTTTGTGAACTACGGCTTGCCCGAGGACTACGAGAAGCTTGACCGGCTTGGCATTTCGGTGAAAGGCGCGATTGTAATCGCTAAGTACTATCACAGCTGGCGCGGGGTGAAACCTAAGGTTGCGGCCGAGCACGGAGCCATTGGCTGCCTTATCTACTCGGAACCGCAGGACGACGGCTACACGCGCGACAATGTGTTTCCGTTGGGGCCGATGCGCAATCCGGATGGAGTGCAGCGCGGCAGCGTCATGGATTTTGCTTCCGCGAGCCCGGGAGATCCGCTGACACCCGGGATCGGCGCGACACCCGATGCCAAGCGCCTATCGCTGAAAGAGGCGAAGAGCATCACGAAAATTCCGGTGCTCCCGATTTCTTATGGCGACGCGCAGCCTTTGCTGGCCGCGCTGGCGGGACCGATGGCGCCGGACGAGTGGCGCGGCTCGCTTCCGATTCCGTATCACGTGGGACCGGGGCCGGCGCAGGTTCATTTGAAGGTCGCATTTAATTGGGACATCAAGCCGGTTTACGACGTGATCGCAAAGATTCCGGGCAGCGTGGCTCCGGACGAGTGGATCGTGCGCGGCAATCATCATGACGCGTGGGTGAACGGAGCCGAGGATCCCATCTCAGCCCAGGTTTCTCTGCTGGAAGAAGCGCGTGCGCTGAGTCTGTTGCTGAAGCAGGGTTGGAAGCCGCGGCGCACGATCATCTACGCCGCGTGGGATGGCGAAGAGCCCATGCTGCTGGGCTCGACCGAATGGGTGGAAACGCATGCCGATGAGTTGCGGGAACATGCCGCCGTCTACATCAACAGCGACAGCAACGATCGCGGTGTTCTGAATATGGGCGGCTCGCACAGCCTGGAGCAGTTCGTCAATGGAGTTGCGCGCGACATCGAAGATCCGGAAACCAAGATGACGGTGTGGCAGCGGGCTCAAGTGAGCAAGATTGCCGAAGCAAAATCAGCGGACGATCGGAAGGAATTGCGGCAGCGGGCCGATTTACGCATCGATGCGCTGGGCTCGGGAACCGATTTCACGGCGTTTCTCGATCACCTGGGCATCGCCACCCTGGACATGGGGTACGGCGGCGAGGACGAACAGGGGATCTATCACTCCATTTACGATGACTTTTACTGGTACACGCATTTCTCCGACAAGGATTTCGTCTATGGGCGAGCCCTGGCGCAAACCGTGGGAACGTCGGTGATGCGCCTGGCGGACGCGGAAGTCCTGCCTTTCGACTTCGTGGATTTCGCCGATACGGTCGATATGTACAGGAAGAATCTGGAGAAGTTGCTGGCCGACAAGCAGGAAGAGATTCGCGAGCGCAACCAGGAACTGGACGAAGGAATGTTCAAGGCGACGTTTGATCCTCGGCGTCCTACGGTCGCGCCGGTGCGGGAAGAAGTTCCGCCGCACCTGAACTTTGCGCCGATGCAGAACGCGGTGGACTCTCTTACTCGCAGCGCCAAGCACTATCAGCAGGCGTTATCGCAGAAGCAGGCGAGTTTGGGAGACGGCGCGGTTACGGGAAAGCTCGGGGCTCTGAATCGAGAGCTGATGGAGAGCGAGCGCCGGTTGACCAACGCTGACGGATTGCCGCGACGTCCGTGGTACAAGCATTTGCTATACGCTCCGGGCGTTTACACGGGCTATGGAGTGAAAACGGTTCCGGGAGTGCGTGAGGGGATTGAACAGAAGAGGTATGCGGAAGCGGAGCAGGAGATCGTGCGCGTCGCTAAGGCGCTGGAGGACGAGGCGGCGGTGATTGAGTCGGCGGCTCGGGAGTTGGAGTTGGCGGGGCGATAGGCGGGCATTGTCGCGACCGCTCCCAGGTCTCGAAAACCGCGAGACCTGGGGCACCCAGTTGTGGGTGTGACTATGAAGCGACCGGCTGTTCTTTGGAGTGGGAAACCGCTGGAGTGATCAAGGGGATCGCCTTCGTTCTCAAATAAGCATCTACACTCGCGGCGGTCTTTCGGCCTTCGGCGATCGCCCACACAACTAACGACTGGCCGCGCCGCATATCTCCCGCCGCGAAGACTCCCGGCACCGATGACATATTATTCTGGTCCGTGGCCACGTTGCCGCGCGGATCGAGTTTCACTCCCAACTGGTCGATCATTCCATTTCGAACCGGTCCCCCAAAACCCATCGCGATCAGCACTAGATCCGCTTCCATCGTAAATTCGGTGCCGGGAATCGGCTCGAACTTTGGCGGCGGCCCGACACGCGCTGCATGCAGTTGTTGAACGTGATCGTGTTTCGAGTTGGAGTTGGAGCCGGTGAATTTTGTGGTGGCCAGGCTCCAGTCGCGCACGCCACCTTCTTCGTGTGCGCCTTCGGTACGCAGTTGCATCGGCCAGAGTGGCCAGGGCGTCAGGGGCGAGCGATCCTCTGGAGGCTTCGGCATGATCTCGAACTGGTGCACGGAAAGAGGCTTTTGCCGATGGCAGGTTCCGAGGCAATCGGCGCCGGTATCGCCGCCTCCGATAATGACCACGCGCTTGCCGGCCGCCAAAATCTCCGCTTCCGGCTCGATGGTGTCGCCCAGATTGCGGCGGTTCTGCTGCGGCAGGAACTCCATCGCGAAATGGATTCCTTTCAGCTCGCGTCCCGGGACGTTCAAATCGCGCGGATGCTCCGCTCCGCCGGCGAGCACAATCGCGTCGAACTCGCTCCGCAGATCCTCTACCGCGACATTCTTACCCACCTCCGCGAGGGTAACGAATTTCACGCCCTCGGCGGACATCTGTTCCATGCGGCGATCGATGATGTGCTTCTCTAACTTGAACTGAGGGATGCCATAGCGCAGCAAGCCACCGATGCGGTCGGATTTTTCGTACACCACTACGGAGTATCCCGCGCGGCACAACTGCTGGGCCGCGGCCAATCCCGCGGGTCCCGAACCCACGATCGCCACTTTTTTCCCGGTGCGGACTTTTGGCGGCTCGGGATGGATCCAGCCTTCGACAAACCCGCGCTCCACGATGTTTTTCTCGATTTGCTTGATCGTGACCGGAGGCTGATTGATCCCCAGCACACAAGACGCTTCGCACGGCGCTGGACAAATCCGGCCGGTGAATTCCGGGAAGTTGTTGGTCGCGTGCAATTGCCGCACCGCCTCTTTCCAACGCCCGTGATAAACCAGATCGTTCCAATCGGGAATCAGGTTGTTGACGGGACATCCCGTCTGGCAAAAGGGCACGCCACAGTCCATGCAGCGCGCGCCCTGGGTGCGAAGCTTCTCTTCAGGAAAATCGAGATAGATCTCGAACCAATCGTTGACGCGCTGAGAAACCGGACGACGAGGGGCAAGCTCGCGCGCGTATTCCAGGAATCCGGTGTTCTTACCCATGTTGCACCTGCTCGGCGGGGGCCAGAACGGCGAGAGGCGGGCTCGGGATATAAGGCTGGCGTCGGCGGCTCACTCCCAGCACACGCTTGTGCTCGTGGGGAAAGACTTTGATAAACCGGGATAGCGCCTCGGACCAGTTGTCGAGAATCCAAGCGGCACGCGGGCTGCCGGTCAGTTCCAGATGCCGAGTGACGAGATCTTTGACCAGCTTTGCTTCGACAAACTGGGCTTCGACAAGCTGGGCATCCCGCGCTTCGAGGACTGGCTCAAGGTCAACCGACTCCAGATTGCAGCGCTTTTCCGTGAAGTCGCGGCGCTCGTCAAAAATGTAGGCGACGCCGCCACTCATGCCGGCGGCAAAATTTCTCCCACAGGCTCCGAGCACCAGGACCAAGCCCTTGGTCATGTATTCGCAGCAGTGGTCGCCGACGCCTTCGACCACCGCGGTCGCTCCGGAGTTGCGAACTGCAAAGCGCTCGCCAGCGACACCGTTGAAGAAGGCCTCGCCGCTGGTCGCACCATAGAGGGCAACGTTGCCAATCAGGATATTTTTTTCAGGGGCGAAACTGGAGCGTCGCGGCGGATACACAATCAATCGTCCTCCCGACAGACCCTTGCCGACGTAATCGTTGGCCTCGCCTTCGAGCGTGAGGGTGACTCCCTTGGCCAGGAACGCGCCCAGGCTCTGTCCCGCCGATCCGTCGAGGTGAATCTTGATCGTGTCGTCGGGCAGGCCCGCGGATCCGTAGCGGCGGGCAATCGCTCCGCTGAGCATTGTTCCCACGGAGCGGTGAACATTGCGCACTCGCACTTTGATCTCAACCGGCGCAAGGGTTTCGAGCGCATCCTGCGATTCGGCAAGAAGCTGATGATCCAGCGCCTGCTCTAAGCCATGGTCCTGCGCCTGCACGCAGCGGCGTGCCACGCGAGCCGGCATGGACGGGCCATAGAGAATGGCCGACAAATCCAGGCCTCGCCCCTTCCAATGATTCACGGCTGGCTGCACGTCGAGCATGTCGACGCGCCCGATCATCTCGTCCATGCGGCGGAAACCTAGTTCGGACATGTACTGCCGCACCTGCTCCGCCAGAAAGAAGAAGAAGTTGATGACGTGCTCGGGCTGCCCCTGAAATCGCTTGCGCAGCACGGGATCCTGCGTGGCGATGCCCACTGAGCAAGTGTTGAGATGGCACTTGCGCATCATGACGCAGCCCATCGCGATCAGCGGCGTGGTGGCGAAACCGAACTCTTCGGCGCCGAGCAGCGCCGCGATCACGACATCGCGGCCGGTCTGCAGCTTACCGTCCGTCTGCACGCGGATTCGGCTGCGCAGATCGTTCAACAAAAGCACTTGCTGCGTCTCCGCCAAACCCAGTTCCCATGGAATGCCGGCGTGCTTAATGGAACTCAGCGGTGAAGCTCCCGTACCTCCGCTGTCGCCACTGATCAGGACAACATCCGCGTGTGCCTTGGCAACGCCCGCCGCCACCGTGCCCACTCCGACTTCGGCCACCAACTTCACCGCGATGCGGGCTTGCGGATTCACATTCTTCAGGTCGTAGATCAGTTGCGCCAGATCTTCGATGGAATAGATGTCGTGGTGAGGCGGGGGCGAGATCAAACCCACGCCAGGGATCGAATGCCGCAGCCGCGCAATCACTTCATCCACTTTGTGCCCGGGAAGTTGTCCGCCTTCGCCGGGTTTTGCGCCCTGCGCCATCTTGATCTGTAACTCATCCGCATTGACAAGGTAGTTCGCGGTGACCCCAAAGCGCGCCGACGCGACCTGCTTTACGGCGCTCCGCCGCAGGTCTCCGTTCGCATCCGGCTTGAAGCGCTCTTCATCTTCGCCACCTTCGCCGGTATTGGACTTCCCTCCGATGCGGTTCATGGCGATGGCCAGAGTCTCGTGCGCTTCTTTGCTAATCGAGCCGAATGACATCGCTCCCGTGTTGAAGCGCTTCACGATCTCACGGGTTGGCTCTACTTCTTCGATCGGAACTGGCTTCGCGCTTTTTTTCAACTTCATTAAGCTGCGCAACGTAGAGAGGTTGCTGCTTTGGTTGTCGATGAGATCCGTGTATTCCTGGAAGGTCTGGAAGCTCTCCTGCCGCACTGCCTGCTGTAGCTTGCTGATCGTCAGCGGGTTAAGCAGGTGATACTCGCCGTTGACGCGCTGGTGGTAAGTTCCTCCGACCGCGAGTTCGGTCTCGGACTCGGTCAGGGGACGGAATGCGTGCTCGTGCTTCAGCTGCGCTTCGCGGGCGAGCACTTCGAGGCCAACTCCTTCCAAACGCGATGCCGTGCCTGCGAAACAGGAATCCACCAGTTCCCTGTTCAGCCCGATGGCTTCGAACACCTGCGCTCCCTGATAACTCTGCAACGTCGAGATACCCATCTTGGCGAAGGTCTTCAGCAAACCTTTCTTCACCGCATGGATGAAGTGCTTCACGGCAAGTTCGGGAGTCACGCCGTCAGACAACTCGCCTCGCCGCGCCAGGCTTTCCACGCTCTCCAATGCAAGATAAGGATTGATGGCGCTTGCCCCATAGCCGCTGAGCAGCGCAAAGTGCATCACCTCGCGAGGTTCGCCCGACTCCGTAATCAGAGCGACCTGGGTTCGCGTCTCTTCTTTGACCAGCAGGTTATGCACGGCGGCCAGCGCCAGCAGGCTGGGGATGGGAGCGAAATCCTTGTTCACTCCGCGATCGGAAAGAATCAGCAGCGTGTAGCCGGCTTTTCCCGCGAGCGACGCTCGCTGGCACAATTCGTCGAGCGCCCGCTTCAGTCCCGCTTCTCCTTCGCTGGCACGGAATAGCGCAGGCAGCGTGATGGCCAGCAGATCCCCGGTCGAGACCCGGCGCAGTTTCTCCAGTTCGACGTTGGTCAGGAGCGGGTGCGCCAGCTTCAGCATGTGACAGTTCTCGGGCGCTTCCGAGAGAATGTTGCGCTCGCTTCCGATGTAGCTGATGAGCGACATCACGATCTCTTCGCGAATCGAGTCAATAGGAGGATTGGTGACCTGTGCGAAGAGCTGCTTGAAGTAGTTAAACAGCGACTGTGGCCGGTCCGAGAGGCAGGCGAGCGGAGTATCGGTCCCCATGGAACCAACCGGCTCCTGGCCCTTCGCAGCCATGGGGCCGAGGATCATGCGCAGGTCTTCATCGCTGTAGCCAAACGCACGCTGCCGGCGAAGCAGGGTTTCCGCATCCGGATGGTGCATGCGCGAGGGCGCAGGCAATTGATCGATCGTGATCTGATTGTCCTTGAGCCACTGCGCATAGGGCTGTCGCGAAGCAAGCCGGTGTTTGATTTCCTTGTCAGGGACGATGCGGCCTTCGACCGTATCCACCAGGAACATCTTGCCCGGCTGCAGGCGGCCTTTCATCTTTACCTGTTCCGGTTCGATGTCGAGCACACCGGCTTCGGAAGCCATGATGACAAGCTCGTCGTTAGTGACCACGTATCGTCCGGGCCGCAAGCCGTTGCGGTCGAGAATCGCGCCGATGACTCTGCCGTCGGTGAATGCGATGGCTGCGGGCCCATCCCACGGCTCCATCAAGCACGCGTGATATTCGTAAAATGCGCGCTTCTCCGGCTTCATGTGGGGATTCCCTGCCCACGCTTCCGGAATCAGCATGGCCATGGCGTGAGGCAGGCTGCGCCCCGCTTGCAACAGGAGTTCCACGGCGTTGTCGAAGTTCGCGGAATCGCTGCCATCCGGCGCAATGATGGGATAAAGCTTCTTCAGATCGTCGCCAAACAAGGGGGACCTGAGCAGCGACTGGCGCGCGTGCATCCAGTTGACGTTGCCCTTGAGCGTGTTGATTTCGCCATTGTGCGCGATGTAGCGATACGGATGCGCTCGTTGCCAACTCGGGAAGGTGTTGGTGGAGAAGCGCTGGTGCACCAGACACAACGCGCTGGTCATGTCGGGATCGGAAAGCTCCCGGTAGAAATTGGCGATCTGCGGGGCCAGCAGCAGACCTTTGTAAACAATGGTGCGGCAAGAGAGTGAAGGGATGTGGAACATCTCCGCATCCTCGATGCCGGACGCCGCGATCTCAGTCTCGGCGCGCTTGCGCACCACATAGAGCTTCCGCTCAAAAGCGTCTTCGTCGGTGACCGCGGCGCAGCCTACAAAAATCTGCTGGATGTAGGGCTGCGAGGCTCGCGCCACGCGGCCAATTGCGGAAGCGAAGACAGGCGTATCCCGCCAGCCGAGTACGGTCAATCCCTCCTCGCGCACAATGCGCTCCAGAATTCCTTCGCATTGCAGGCGCTCGTGCTTTTCCACCGGCAAGAAAGTCATGCCCACGCCGTAAGCGCCGGGCAGAGGCAGTTCGAAACCCAGCTTGCCGCACTCCCGCACAAAGAACTGGTGTGGGATCTGGAGGAGAATGCCGGCGCCATCGCCGGTTTCGGGATCGCAGCCGCAGGCCCCGCGGTGGGCCAGGTTGAGCAGCACCTGGATTCCCTTACTTATGATGTCGTGACTTTTGTGGCCGCGGACGCTGGCCACGAATCCGATCCCGCAGGCGTCGTGCTCTTGCGCAGGATGGTACAGACCCTGGGCGGGCGGAGGACCGTTCGTTTTTTTCAGACGCGTCGTCATTGGCTTCGTTTGCGGCATGCTCCGCCGCTTCCGCATCAGTTGTTCTTGAGTTGGGACTCTGCCCGCAAAGGCTACGGGGGTGTCGCACGCTTCGGCTCAGGAACACACCTCTGTAAGTTCTTAGTTACCGCCAGGCGAGCGGGAAAGTACAATTCAGAATTTCGATACGAAGGATGCAAATTCCAGGATTTCGGGGTTCCACGGCGAATTCAGGGTAATTTCCCGCGAGGCCCGCGGAGTCCGCTATAATCCCGCATAAACTCAATGGATTTCGATCAGCTCATCACGTTTCTGGAAGTTGCCAAACAGGGCAGCTTTTCTCGCGCCGGAGAGAAAGTTTTCCGCTCGCAATCGGCGGTCAGCGCCCAAATCCGCCAGTTGGAGCAGGAGTATGGCGATCGGCTGCTCGACCGCTCGGGCAAGACCGTAAAACTGACCCCGGCCGGACAAGTGCTCTATGACTATGCCGAGCGGCTGAAACTTCTGCGCGAGGAATCGCTGATGGCGGTAGCGGACCATAGCCGCACGCCCCGCGGCACGCTTCGCGTCGGCGCCAACGAGGCTACCTGCCTGTACGTTCTCCCGGAGGTGTTTGCGGAATACTGCCGGCGCTACCCGCCCGTGCAGATCAACATTTACCGGAATTTCAGCTACAAGATCACGGAAAAGCTGGAGAACGGCTCCATCGAAGTAGGCATTGTAACTTTGCCCATCCAGTCTCCGAGCCTGGAAATCCAACCGATCTTCCGCGACAAGCTGATGTTGATGGTGAGCCCCAGCAATCCCCTGGCCAAGCATAAAACGGCGGCCGTCCGCGATATCGTCAAACATCCTCTGCTGCTCCCAAAGACAGGCCACACTCGAAGGCTCCTGGACAAGCTGTTCCGCCCTCATTGCGACGAACTGCAAGTTCGAATGGAACTGCCCAGCATTGGCATGATCAAGAGCTTTGTGGCCGCCGATCTCGGAGTGTCTCTCATCAGCGCGTCGTTCGCCCGCGATGAAGTGGCGTCCGGCAGAGTCAAGCTGATCGATCTGGAGGATGTGGAACTTTTTCGCGAACTGGGATTGGCCTACCGGCGTGACCGAACGCTTTCCTGCGCCACAACCGCATTTATCGATGTCTTGCGCCAATTGACCAGGTCAGCGGGAAAAAAGCACGCTCCGCCTCAGGCGTGAATAGCCTTGCTTGAGTGGAACAAAACGCGCTCAAGTCGCCGGATCGTGACACCTTGCCGCCGTTAACAGGACGCGCCTGATTCCAGCGTGAATCGCCTCCGCAGCCGATGCTCCGGCGGACTGACCTGGCGCGCGGTTCTGCGCTCGTCACACTCTCTCTCGTCACACTGAGGTGTGTCGCTCGTCACAGACTGCGGTAACGACCAGTGTTGTACTGACTGCGCGGAGAGCTGCCGTGTGCCTTGCAATACCAGGGAAAATCCTCGAAATTCAAGGGCAGAGTCCGATGCGTTCGGCCCGTGTGCAGTTCGGCGGGATCGTGCGCCAGGTATCCCTGGTCTTTGTCCCCGAGGCTGGTCTGGGCGACTATGTGATGGTCCATGTTGGTTTCGCGATAAGCCGTATAGACTCGTCCGAAGCCGAGCGCACCTACAAGCTTCTGGAAGAGATGGGAGCGCTGGAAGCGGAATTGCCGCCAGCGGAATAGTAATTTTCGCCCGCACTCACTCGAAGGCCTCGCCGGACTATTCCCCGGACTATCCCTCGAAAGCTGAATTTTCGCTGGCGCACCCTCCCCGTTTCTGGCTCACATCACGGTTTTGGCTCACACCAAGGTGTGATCTTGATCACCGTTAGGCTGTTCGCCGCTGGTTAGAGTCATGCCTGCGGGTTTTGCGCCATGAAATATCTGGACGAATACCGTGACCACCGCATTGCACGGGCCTTGGCGGCTGAGATCGTCCAGCGCACAACCCGGCCCTGGGTGCTGATGGAGATCTGCGGCGGCCAAACCCACACCATCATGCGCTACGGCATTGACGAACTGCTGCCGCGCGGTATCGAACTCGTGCATGGCCCGGGATGTCCAGTCTGCGTCACGCCGCTTGAAACCGTGGACAAGGCGATCGCGTTAGCGCTGCGGCCGGACGTCATCCTGGTTTCTTACGGAGACATGCTGCGGGTGCCTGGGTCCCGTTCGGATCTGTTCCGGGCCAAGGCCCAGGGCGCGGACGTTCGCATCGCGTACTCCCCGACTGAGGCGGTGAAGATTGCCCGCTCGAATCCGGATCGTAAAGTCGTGTTTCTGGCGATCGGTTTCGAGACCACCGCTCCCGCGAATGCGATGGCCGCATGGCAAGCGAGGCGCGAAGGTCTCACCAACTTTTCCATGCTGGTTTCGCACGTGCTGGTCCCGCCGGCGATCCGCGCCTTGATGGTCTCCAGCGCAAACCGGGTGCAGGGTTTCATTGCGCCTGGGCATGTCTGCACCGTGATGGGGTGTAAGGAGTATGAGGATCTGGTCCGCGATTTTCGCATACCGATTGTGGTCGGGGGATTTGAACCGGTAGATATTTTGGAAGCAGTCCTCATGCTGGTCCGGCAACTCGAGGCAGGCGCGGCGCGGCTGGAAAACCAGTATGTGAGATCGGTGAGCTACCAAGGGAACCTGCCGGCACAGCAGATCGTGGCCGAGGTGTTTGAAATCGCAGACCAAAAGTGGCGCGGTATTGGGCCGATCCCACAGAGTGGTTTGCGTTTGCGCGAGGAATACGCCGCTTTTGACGCCGACCGAGTCTTTGATTTGGGCGAGCTTACCGTAGACGAGCCCGCCGAGTGCATCAGCGCCCAGATTTTGCAGGGATTGAAGAAGCCGACGGATTGTCCCGCGTTTGGCATGCGATGCACGCCGGAAAATCCATTGGGAGCGCCGATGGTCTCTACGGAAGGAGCATGCGCGGCGTACTATCACTATCGACGCCATGCGGTCGCAAGTTAGGAGGGCGCGTGTCAACGAAAACCCCCGTCGAAATAAACTTCGAACTCAGTTGCCCGGCGCCGCTTGCGGCCAAAGACACGATTCTGCTGGGGCACGGCAGCGGCGGCAAATTGAGTGCCGAGTTGATTCGCGACATCTTTCTGCCTGCGTTCCAGAATCCGGTGCTGGCGCGTCTGGATGACCAGGCAATCGTGAATGTGAACGGCCAGCGCCTGGCCATCACCACCGATTCCTTCGTAGTAAAGCCACTGTTCTTTCCCGGCGGCGACATCGGCTCGCTCGCGGTTCACGGCACGGTAAACGATTTGGCGATGGGCGGCGCAACGCCGCTATTTTTGAGCGCCGCGTTCATCATCGAAGAGGGCTTCTCGATGGACGAACTCCGGCGGGTGGTGAATTCGCTGCGTCAGGCGGCAGCGGAAGCGAGCGTGCAGGTTGTGACTGGCGATACCAAGGTCGTCGAGAAAGGTAAGGGCGACGGGCTGTTCATCAACACGACAGGAATTGGACTGGTGCCAGAAGGAGTCGAGCTTTCCGCCGACCGTGCTCGTCCCGGCGACAAGGTGCTCCTGAGCGGTTCGATCGGCGATCACGGCATTGCGATTCTGGCGCAACGCGAGGGACTGGAATTCGAGACAAAGATCCAAAGCGACAGTGCCGCCTTGCACACGCTGGTAGCCGAAATGCTTGGCGTAACTCGCGACATTCGCTGCATGAGAGACCCAACGCGAGGCGGCGTCTCCAGCACGCTGAACGAAATCGCGGAGCGATCGCGGGTTGGGATCGAACTTGAGGAACGGTCCCTTCCGATCCACGAAGAGGTTCGAGGCGCGTGCGAGTTGCTGGGGCTCGATCCTTTATATGTCGCCAACGAAGGCAAGTTAATCGCAATCGTGGCGCCCGAGGCCGCCGATGCGGTACTGCAGGCGATGAGACGTCATCCCCTGGGAGCGGAGGCGCAGATCATTGGCACGGTAAAGAAAGAAAACGCGGGGCTGGTCACCATGCGAACGCCGTTCGGCACGACGCGCATTGTGGACATGCTGGCGGGCGATCAATTGCCGCGCATCTGCTAGTGCCGTGACCGCATGATGCGCCATCCGGTGGAGGGACGGGCGTCTCNNCGCCCGGCTCTCCACCAGCAAGGAAGGAACTGTGCACGAGATGGGAATCGCGAATTCGGTGCTGGAAGCGGTCAGAACCGAGATGGGCCGCCATCCGGGAACATATCCGTGCAAAGTCGGTGTCCGGATTGGCGAAATGGCAGCCATCGATCAGGACGCATTGCGCTTCTGTTTTGAAGCGATGATTCTCGAGACCGATCTGGAGTCGCTTGAGCTGGGGATCGAGGTCTGTCCCCGCCGCCATCGTTGTCAGGTCTGCGGATATGAGTTCATCGTGCGCGACTACGATTCTCGCTGCGGGCAATGCGCGAGCCTGGAAACCACATGCATCAGTGGAGATGAGTTGGAGTTGGCCTATCTGGAGGTGGAAGAGTATGAACCGAGTACCGCTGGAGCAAAAAGTACTCAGTGAGAACGACCGCATCGCCGCTGAGTTGCGTGCCCGGTTTAAGGAGCACGGCGTTTTGTGCCTGAACCTCATCAGTTCTCCCGGTTCCGGCAAAACCAGTCTTCTGGAGCGCACCCTGGAAACCCTGCCGCGGCATGATCGCGTGGCCGTATTGACGGGCGATATTCAGACGGAAAACGATGCGAACCGGCTGAAGCGATTTCACTTCCCTGTAAAGCAAATCACGACCGGCGGTACTTGCCACTTGGACGCACGCATGATCGAACGTCATTTGGCCGACTGGCGTCTCGAAGACCTGGATCTTCTGCTGATCGAAAACGTGGGCAACCTGGTTTGCCCCGCCAGTTATGACCTGGGTGAAGCGGCCAAGGTCGTGGTGTTGAGCGTCACCGAAGGCGAAGACAAGCCGCTGAAATATCCTTCCATATTCTTCAAGTCCGACTTGCTCGTGCTGAACAAAATTGATCTGCTTCCCTACGTCCCGTTTGACATCGAGGCAGCGGCGGAAAATGCCCGCAAGGTGCATCCCGGGATGGAGATTGTTAAGGTGTCTTGCCTGACCGGCAACGGTTTGCACGAATGGATGATGTGGCTGGCGGAGCGACGCAAGGCACACAAACCGCTGGTGCAGCAGACTGCGAGCTGACGATGTATGGAAGTTCGACGCCAGATCGAAGTTTCAGGCATTGTGCAGGGAGTTGGATTCCGTCCGTACGTCTATCGCCTCGCAACCGGCAGGCGCCTTAGAGGCACAATTCGCAATACATCCGCCGGAGTCACCATCGAAATACAGGGGCCGGCAGAAACCGTTCAGGATTTCGTCGATCGCTTGCCCGCCGAAGCGCCGCCCCTGGCGCGGATCACGGGCCTGGCCGTCCGTGACGTGCCGTGCAATGGCGATCGGGACTTCTGCATTGTCCATAGCCACGAGGGAGAAGAAGTTCGTACGCTCATTTCGCCGGACGTCGCGATATGTCCGGACTGCCTGCGTGAACTGTTCGACCGGAATGACCGGCGTTATCGCTATCCCTTCATTAATTGCACCAACTGCGGGCCGCGCTTCACCATCATTCGCGATATTCCTTACGACCGGCCGAGCACGTCCATGGCGATGTTTCCCATGTGTCCGGCATGTCTTGCGGAATACGAGAATCCGCTGGACCGCCGCTTTCACGCCCAGCCCAACGCCTGCTGGGAGTGTGGACCTCGGGTGGAACTCTGGGATAAGTCTGGACGGCGGATCGAATGCCGCGATCCCATCGTCGAAGCGGTCTCCGGGCTGCATGCCGGACTGGTCGTGGCCGTAAAAGGTCTAGGCGGTTTCCACTTGGCGGCCGATGCTACGAATGCGGCGGCTGTGGCTCTGCTGCGTCAGCGGAAACGCCGGGTTGAGAAGCCGTTCGCTGTGATGGTTCCGGACTTACAGGCTGCACAGGAAATTTGCGAATTGGACGGTGCAGCACGGGCGGTTTTGCAGTCCATACAGCGGCCCATTGTTCTGCTTAGGA
Organism: Acidobacteriaceae bacterium; assembly: GCA_003131315.1. Taxonomy (GTDB): domain Bacteria; phylum Acidobacteriota; class Terriglobia; order Terriglobales; family Acidobacteriaceae; genus Acidiflorens. Next base: position 6,841 of record PKUV01000117.1, on the reverse strand, counting down.
AAGCTCTGCTGCCGAAAAAGACGGCAGGCATAATTCCCGACGAGGTTGCACCCTTCAACCGGTATCTGGGAATTTTTCTGCCGTACACCCCGCTTCATTACCTGCTGCTCGCCGAGGGAGGGTTCAAGGCTTTGGTGATGACCAGCGGCAACCTAAGCGAGGAACCGATTGCGATTGATAACCGAGAAGCAGTCCATCGATTGCACGGTCTCGCTGACTACTTTCTCGTGCATAACCGTGACATCCTGCTGCGCTGCGATGATTCTGTCGTGCGTGTTGCAGGCGGCATCACACGGCAGTTGCGGCGTTCCCGCGGCTTTGTCCCGGTGCCGGTTTTCTTGAAGGACGATCGGCCTTCGGTGCTGGCCGTCGGAGGCGAACTAAAGAACACCATCTGCCTCACCAAAGGAAAGCACGCTTTCTTGAGCCAGCACGTCGGTGATTTGGAGAACATCGAAAGTTATAGTTTTTTCCACGAAGCCATCCAGCATCTCGAGCGGATTCTCGAAATCCGGCCGGAGATCGTCGCCTACGACCTCCACCCCGACTACTTCTCCACCAAATGGGCGCTGCAACAGAGTGGAGCGAAGTTGGTTGGCGTGCAGCACCACCACGCACACATTGCCAGTTGTATGGCGGAGAATCACCTCAAAGGCCGGGTGATCGGATTCGCTCTGGATGGGACTGGCTACGGCACCGACGGACATATTTGGGGCGGAGAAGTGCTCATCGCCGGGTATGAAGACTTCGAACGTGCCGCTCATTTCGAGTATGTGCCTTTGCCCGGTGGAGCGGCCGCGATCCGTGAGCCATGGCGGATGGCGGTAAGCTACTTGGCACATTATTTCGGGCGTGATTTTCTGAAGCTGGAGTTTCTGAAGTTGGATATCCCGTTCGTGCGACAACTAGATCGGCCAAAGGTGGACCTTCTTCTACGCATGATGGAACAAGGCGTGAATTCACCGCTCACGTCCAGCTGCGGACGTCTGTTCGATGCCGTGGCCGCGTTAATCGGAATCCGTCAACAGGTCAATTACGAGGCCCAGGCTGCGATCGAACTGGAGATGGCAATGGCATCGTCAGAGATGGCATCGCCAGAAGAAGAATCTGCCTATCCCATGAAGCTCGTGCCGGAAGACGACCACTGGATCGTCAGCACTCGTCCGCTGTTTGAAGCGCTGCTGGATGATCTCAGCCGCAACCTTCCTGTGGCTGCAATCAGCCGGCGTTTTCACAACGGGTTGGTTGAGGGGTTCGTCCAGCTGGCAACGCTCCTGCGAAAGAAAAACGCTCTCAACCGTGTGTGCCTGAGTGGCGGCACTTTCCACAATATCTACCTGTCTGAGCGGCTCGAAGCACGGCTATCCGAAGTTGGATTTGAGGTGTTCACACAGAAAGAAGTGCCTGCCGGCGATGGCGGTTTGAGCCTGGGACAAGCGGTGGTAGCGGCCGTCAAAATGCAGACGTAGGAGCGAAGTGAAGATAGCCTTACCTCTGATATTATGTAAGACATGAAAGACATATGTTCTACTTTCACATCCAAGGGCCAACTGGTGATTCCGGCGGAGCTTCGCCGCAAACATAAGATCGAAGCGGGCACAAAGGTCAAGTTTCTGGAAGACCAGTTCGGCCGCATCGTCCTGCAGCCCATCACCGAAGAGTACCTTGATCGCGTCAGGGGCTTTCTGGCAGACGGGCCAGACCTGCTGGCCAGTTGGGATAAGGACCATCGCGAAGAAGGCAAGCACGATAAATGAAGACATACGTGTTCGATGCCAGCGCCTTGTTTGCCTTTCTGCGGAATGAGCGGGGAGCTTCCAAAGTCAACGAACTTCTGAAAGAGGCCATGCGTGGGCGCGCAAAGCTGCTGATGTCGGCGGTGAATTACGGAGAAGTGTATGGCACGATTCTCCGCGAGTACGGGCCGGAGCAAGCACTCACCGCGGTACAGGCGGTGAGTCCTCTACCGATCGAGATGTTGGACGCAACGCCGCAGAGGGCATTCAAGGCCGTCGAAGTGAAGTTTAAACATAAGCTTTACTACGCCGGCAGCTTCGCGACGGCATTGGCGATCGAGCACAAGGCTACGCTAGTGACCAGCGATTCCGATTTCCGCAAACTCGGTCACGGTTTTCCCGTAGTTTGGCTGAAGGTCTGACGAATGCGATCCAAATCACTCGTCAGGGTGAACACATCCAGGGAAACGCAGCTCATCTGCTCTTGTGCCTGAATCTCGATGATTGCTGGTGTTGAGTGATGGGCGCATACTTCGGTATCGGTGGAGGCGTTCATGACAAGCGGACAAACTGGAACTGGAGGAAGTCCAGATCGTGGCGCGCATTGGCCGGCAACAGTCGCTTCCCTGGCCGTGGGCGCTGCATTCTTTGCGCTGTGGTTCTGGTTGCTGCCGTCCTGGCTGAACTTTCACGTTGACGCGGCGGGTGCGGCGCGATGGCGCTGGATTGCGGCTGTGCCCTCGGCGCTTGGTTTCGCGGTGGCACTACGGTGCGTGTGGGACTTCGGATGGACGGGACACGGAACGCCGGCGCCAATTGCTCCGCCGAAGAGGCTGGTCGTGGTGGGATTCTATCGATACGTGCGGAACCCCATGTACTTGGGGTTCTTCGCGGGATGGGTCGGGCTGTGGGTGGTCTTCGGACGGGCGAACCTAGCCGCGATCGCGGTGGCGTGCGTGATTGTGCTGGGCGTGGTTTTGTTTGTGCTGCTGTACGAGGAGCCGCACCTGCGAGAGATATTCGGCGCGGAATATGAAGAATACTGCAAGAACGTCCGCCGATGAGTACCGCGGGTGCGCGCATGATCGGCCGGGTCCTCAGCGAAGCCGGATTTCTCTGCAGCTCAGACTGTCTGGCGGAGAGGGGGGGATTCGAACCCCCGATACAGGTGTTAGCCCGTATAACGGTTTAGCAAACTAAGCCGTCCTGGGGCCTGTTGTTCGGATTCAACAGTTTACGTCGGAGTGGGTCGGCCCTTTTCGGGCAGCCACGCGCTGGCTCGGGCACAACTGTGCAGCAAGAGTGCACCGCGCCGACACCTCAGCGGGGGCCCAACCCTATCCCGCACCTCAAAGCTTTTTGCGCTCCATTGGTGCCGTTCTGTTACAGCAGCCTACTTCCCAGATCCCCGTTTGTGGACCGCGTCACGTTTGTTTCCGGGTTGGTGACCACTCGAAAAAGGTACCTCTACGGCGGTGGCGTTAGAAAACCTGCCCAGAATTGCTCCCGTGGAAACCTCGTAAAGATTGGCCTTCTTGATTTCCACACATGGCGTTAGGAATGGGTAGTTTTCTAATCTAAACTACTTTGGTCTAATGAATGCTGGGTCCAACGCACTCGACATGGCCCCACGATGCGCCGCGGGCTGCTTGATTCCTGCGTTGCAGGAGAGGCTGAACGTCGCGGCGAACGGTTTCGTAACGCTTACGATGTAAACTCGCCATCTCGAACGGTGAAAACTGTAAGCCGCTCGGAGGCTGCGCCCTTCGACGGTATCGATCCGTATGAACCTCCGCACAGCAGCGATCTCACGCTGTGTCAACCTCGGGTAGGCCCGCCTGCTTCCCTGCTATCCAGCGAAGCGCATAATCCTTGCCGGACCTGTCTAAACGCTTCATCCAGTTCCCTTCGTCTCAAGAAGCGGGAGTTTTAGGAACTGAATCCGCGGTGCCTCCCTCTGCCAAATCCTTGTGCAGCCAATCTCCAATTTTGTAGGAAAACAGCCCAATGACCACGCCGCCGTAGAAATCGGTGATGGTCAGGTTGATGGGCAACTCCAGTCCTTTAAGACGTTGCAACAAAAGGAGTGCAATGCTAGCGGAGGTGGCTCCCGCTACAGAAATCATCGCGGCTTTCCTCAGTGATTCCCAGGCCTTGCGGGATGATTCTCGGCGTGAACAGTCGTACACGCCCATAAATAACGCCAGCAGCACCGCGCCCACCATTCCGCCCCAGATCAGACTGCTCAGGGGTGGCTCAAGCGTGATCTTGGCGATTTGTATCGTCTGGGAATCAGGCTCTGGTGGAACATTGTAAGTCACCACCACGTTAACGTCGTACTCGCCAGGGACAAAAGTCAATAGCTGACGGTTTCTGACCGGCGTCAGCCAACTCAGCTGTTGCTGAGGAATTGGTATTGGTACTAGGCGTTGGTAGCCGGGTTTCAGCTGTTGGCTACCTAGCTCAACAACAATACCTTCCGGGGCAAGGTCTCCACGCGCGGCTACGAATGCTCCCGGCATAAGGACTCGGATGTTCTTGACAAAGACATCACTCTTGGTCAGATTGGTAACCTGAACATAGATGTCCAGAGGAGCTGTAACCACGCGGCTTCGCTGACTAATTGACACTGCGACCTGAGGCCGTACTTCCAAACCTGCGAGGGCCTTCTCGTCGATCTGTCCTTGCAGGAAGGTGCCGCCCAGACCGGCCAGCACTACAGCAGCCGTCACAACGCATTTGATTCTCGACTTGCGCATTGTCTTTGTATCCTCTGTTTGCCGACAAAGAAGAATCCGGGCCGTCGTTTATCCGGAGCGCACCACGGCTATGGATTCTGACAGGCTTTCGCCACTTCTTTTATCTGATTCGCTTCGCGGATATAAAACGCCTGTGCGGCCTTGCGAAGGTTAGCTTTGTCGGCCCACTCCGTTAGTGTGTCTGCATATGTAAGCCACTCGTCCTTACAGTCCGCGGAACAGATCTTCTCCCGCCGGATGCCTGGAGTTCGGTCGGCTACAGGGCGCCAGTCCGGACACTCATAGAGAGTGTTCTTCCAAAGCTCGATAGCTTCCGTACCTAAGTCTTCGACACGAGAAATGTTGTTGTAGTCGTCCAACAGCTGCCCTCGATCTTCCATCCGAATGATGGCGTTCCCCAAATGGCGGGTTGCCGCATTGATCCGGACGTGACCGTTCGGAAGTTTGGCCCTGTCTTCGTCAGAGAGCTGGTCAAACCAGTTGATATATTCTTTCCATTGGTCGCGGGCAAGGCGAGCATAGTGCTTATATTGCTCGGCGTTAGTCAGCACCGTAGAAAAGTCAAGATAAGCCATCGCAGTTTGCCACAGGATGTCTTCCTCTAGAGCCAAGTTGTCGGTCTTAGCCTTTAGGGCGTCATCCTTGGTTTCATCCAATAGGGTCAAGGCATCAGGAATCTTCCCCGCTTTTATCAACTCCTGTGCCTGCTTTAGGTTATCGATCAGGATGTCTAGCTGAGACTTCTGATTCGGCGTCAGCGACGGGACGTTAGATGTTGGGGTCGTTTGGCTATTCGCGGAAGCCAGCGAGAACAGAACGAGCAGAAACAGCCTACCGAGAGAAGCACACATAACCCCTCCTTCTGAGTAAGCATGTAGGGTTTCCCGCTTCATTCTCTACACCCCACGTCGCTGGCTTGTCAGTGATTAGAAACACGGTTGCTTGCTGCCGGTGACCTGACTTGCCCGCGCGGCAATAGAGGCTATGCAGATTGTGAAAGCCGGTGTGCCCTATTTCGCGCACAGATTCAGAGCGGGTTCGCGCTCCGGCCAATCTGTTTGCCGACTGCGCGCCACAAGAAAGCCGCCTGGGATCCCCGGCAATGCTGGTCAGCGGCTTGTCGCGTGTTTTTGTGACAATGTCTTTCAACGGGTTAGCAGACATGTTGGAAAACCGTAAGTTTTCTAATCCAAGCGTTCTTGCTTCTCACGGGCAGCTTCGACTTCGCGCGGTGAGTTGCCCGCCCAAGCACCAACGCGAACGTATCCTAAGCGATCAGTGCAAAGCCAAGTGCAGTGTTGACTGCTGTTTTGACCACAGCAAGCGCAGCATTTATCGCCTCCTCTACAGCCAGTAAAGCAAGCCCTTGAAGGGTAAGAAGCACACTTCGCGAAGCGCTGGTTTGCATATCTAGCAACAGACCGGCTTGCTGCCGGTTAATTTGACCAGTCGCAACCTGCTCTCCTATCGAAACTATTGTCTGTGCAATCTTCGTGAATTCAGTCTTCGCAAACGATTCCGCATCTTGGGTGTCTTTCTTCAAAATTGGCAGGGCTGCACCTAGCATTTGTGTGGCCAGCGTTCCTACGTCGAGTGCCATACTGATCTCTCTCCTTTAGAGCGACATGTGTTACTTGCTTGTTTTTGTGAGACTGGGTGGGCTGGCCTGTCCCCGTTCTCTTAATGCGAGCTCAAGTTTCAAAATACTTTCTATGGAGACTGAAATCGCCGATTCAGCGTCCGTCACAGCGGCACTGGGAAACGGACGCGTTGAGGCCTTGTCAAGCTTCTGCAATGTGTCAAATTGCGACTTCAGATTGGTCAGCTGCTCAACAATGATCGGATATTTCGGTAACGACGCAGCGCGGCTTTTCAGCACCGCGAGACGCGCGTTTATGTCATCGTAGAAGCCCTGGTCATAGGGGGTGTTGGGAGTCGACTGCAGCTTGGACAAATACAACTCTGCCTTTTGCTGCACGTCGGTGACGCCCTTGTCGATCGTGTCGTCGTAATCGCCGATGAGCCTTACAGCGCAGCCTGCCAGCAATAAGGCTGCGAAGACAAAACCCGAGACCCAAGCAACGATTGCAGCTCTTTTGTTTAACTTCGCATGTGTAGTGTGAATAATTCTCATTGCATTCTTCTCTCGATTTGAAGTTGGTCTGAAGGCTTCGCCCGCCCTCGGTGGCAGGAATCTAACGGAACACGAGCCCGATTTAACTGGCAGCGGGCAGTCTGTGATTGATGTCACACGCATGACGAATGACCCAAGATCTGAGGACCCAATTGTGATCTCGTACCTGTGAAATACCAACGAGAATGTTTTTTGGGCTCTGAACGAGAATC
>PKUV01000097.1 GCA_003131315.1 Acidobacteriaceae bacterium | reverse complement strand
TGAAATGCCCGAGAATCCAGCCCCGGAGGGGGCGACCTAACTTAGCCCAGCGCTTCAGTGTGTGCGTGAAAACTCGTTTTCGGGCAACCCGGTGGAATGAAATGCCCGAGAATCCAGCCCCGGAGGGGCGACCTAGCTTAGCCCCGCGCTTCAGCGCGGGGTAAAGTGGAATGACGACTCAAGTCCCGGAGGGACGACCAACTTCTCACTCACTCTCTACCGGGCGGGTGGGTGGCCCGTCCAAGCTTCGCTTGAGCGGGGCCTTTGACCTTTTTCATCACTACCAAACCGTGACCGTCATCACAGACTTCCAGCCCCGACCGGTGCGATACTATTCCTCTGATTGGGGCAGTGAAGGGCTGTACCCGTCAACCAAAACGGCCCTCGAAGCTGCCCCAAACCCATTTTCAGCGCTCTTTGACAAGCTAAGTCCTTATTTCAGAATATTTTGCATATAAGTCCTTTAAAGTCAAAGATCTTGCGGGAATTTTTGCGTAACTCTATGATTCCAAAAGATCGAGGTTGAGAGTTTTTTTGATTGACAGAGAGTTAGTAACTAAATAGTAAACAGCGGAATAGGGGCGGGTTAGGTGCCTGAAGCGACTCTGGCCGACAGCCAGGCGCCGCCTACTCCGCCTGCTTCGTGATATTCAGCAGCACGCCGACGCACATCAGGGTCACAAACAGCGACGAACCACCGTAGGAAACCAACGGCAGCGGAATCCCTTTCGTCGGCATCAGGCCCAGCACGACGCTGATGTTGATGAAAGCCTGCAGCACAATCATGCAGGTGATTCCGACCGCCAGGAAGCGTCCGAAGTTATCCTGCGTCCGCAGCGCCGCCCGCGTTCCGCGCCAGAGGAAGATCGCAAACAGGATGATGACGGCAAGCGCTCCAACCAGCCCCAACTCTTCGGCGGTAACGGCGAAAATAAAATCAGTGTGCGGCTCGGGAAGATAAAACAATTTCTGCTTCCCTTCCATCAGGCCGAGCCCGGTCACGCCGCCGGTCGAGACCGCAATCAGCGACTGGATAATGTGGAAGCCAAACCCCTTCGGGTCGGCGTAGGGGTTCAGGAAGGCCAGGATACGATCTTTCCTGTACGACACGTGAAAGATCAGGAAATAAAGCGGCAGCAGCGAGGCCGCCAGGGCATATCCGAAGTATCGCAAGCGAATGCCGGCGACGAACAGGACGCAAGCCGTAATCCCCGCGCAGGCGATGGCAGTACCGAGGTCCGGCTGAAAAACAATCAGTCCGAGAAAAACTACAGTGGGCGCCACTGCGGGAATCAGCGTATTGCGCCAGTCGTCCATCACCTTGGTCTTGTTTTCGAGAAACCATGCGAGAAACAGGATCAGCGCGGGCTTGGCCAGTTCCGAAGGCTGCAATGAAACCGGCCCCACATGAAACCAGCGGTGCGTGCCATGGGCGCGATCAAGAAAAAAAACAGAGATGAGCAGAAGCGTGGTAAAGCCCAGAAGCGAGAAAACCAGCGCCGGATGTTGCAGGCGTTTGTAGTCCACCTTCATGGCGACCACCATCGTGACGAGTCCCGCGACGGCCCATACCAGTTGCTTCAGCAGAAATTCGTAGGCCGACCCGAACCGCTCCTTGGCCATCACGGCGGAGGCGCTGAAGATCATGACCAGTCCGATAAAAACCAGGATCGTGGTCACGGTAAACATCCAGCGATCGACGCTGACGCGCTTGGCCATAAGAATTCATTTCACCACGGAGACACGGAGACACGGAGGAGTTTCGGTCATAGATTTTGGGAGGGGGATAACTGAGTTGGTTCCAACCTGGGATTCGTATCAGGGTATCGCTTCAGCGATACCGTAATTCTGCAAAATCAGATGCCCCTTTAGGGGCTGGGCAGCATCCAACCCCAGCGCCTAAAGGCGCTCTCCTCTTGCGTGCGTTGGCGTCATCGCTAAAGCGATGACCTGATACGAATCTCGCACTACGCGGATCGAGACATTGCCAGTGAGTGCACAGTCTCTTTGAACACCCTGCCGCGGTGTTCGTAGCTCTGGAACTGATCGAAGCTGGCGCAGGCCGGAGCAAGAAGAACGACATCGCCCGGCACGGCGGATTCACTGGCGCGTCTGACAGCGTTGTCCAGAGTTTCCGCATGATCGATTTCGGCGGCGCCCTGAATCTGCGATTCGATCTTGGCGGCCGCGGCCCCGATGGTGTACACGCGCTTCACTCGCTGCCGCAACAACTCATGGAGCACTGTGTAGTCGCTGCCCTTGTCCTTGCCGCCGAGAATCAGGTGAATGTTCGCCGGGAAAGATTCCAGCGCCTTGATGGTCGCATCTACATTTGTGGCCTTGGAGTCGTTGTAGTAATCCACGCCCGCGACCTTGGCCACGAACTCCAGCCGGTGCTCGACGGCTTTGAAAATCCGTACCGCATGGCGAATCTGTTCGGGCTGGCAGCCGACGAGCATGCCGATAGAAACTCCCGCGAGCACATTTTCCAGGTTGTGCGCGCCTTTCAGCGGCACTTCGGCGAGCGGCATGATCTCGCGTTCGCTGTGGCCGTCGCGGAAGTAAATATGCGCGCCGCGGACAAAGGCGCCTTTTTCAATCTCCTTTTTTCGGCTGAACCAGAACAACTGCGCGCGAGTTCGGTCCGACAATCCAGCGGTGGTGGGGTCATCGGCGTTGAGGACGGAGAAGTCATCTTGTCGCTGGTTCTCGAAGATGCGCGCTTTGGCGTTGACGTAATTTGTAAAAGTCTTGTGGCGATCGAGATGGTCGGGCGTGATGTTCAGAATCACCGCGATCCGAGGACGAAATTCAACGATCGTTTCCAGCTGAAAGCTCGATACTTCAAGCACGATCCAAGTCGCAGGCCCGGACTGGTCCACAAAACTGATGGCCGGCGTGCCGATATTGCCGCCCACAAGTGTGGAGAACTTTCCGGCGGCAATAATTTCGCCGGCCAATGAGGTGGTTGTGGTTTTGCCGTTGGCTCCGGTAATGGCGACAATCGGACCGGGGAGAAATCGCGCAGCAAGTTCGATTTCGCCGATGACCGGCTCTCCCAGGTTGCGCGCCTGCAGCAGTTGCGGCGCATCGACCGGCACACCCGGGCTGACGACGATCAAGTCTTGCCCACGAAAAGTGCGGTCGCCGTGGCCGCCGGTTTCGACCGTGATCCCATGCTCCAGCAGGAGTAGGATTTCATCGCGCAACTCAGCTTCGGGCTTGGAGTCCGACACCGTGACCCGGGCGCCGCGCGATTTCAGAAAGAGCGCGGAGGCCACGCCGGATTTGCCGAGACCGACGACGAGGACGCGTTTGTTATTGAGATCCATCAGGTTCAATTGGTAATTGGTAATTTGTAATTTAGTAATTCAAAGCCGTTCCCGTGCCAATTGGTCTTGAGTTTTCAAATCACAAATTACAAATCACAAATTACAAATTCCTCTGTTATCTCAGTTTCAATGTGGTCAGCGCAAACAGCGCGAATACCAGCGATGCGATCCAGAAGCGCACAATCACCTTCGACTCCGACCAGCCTAGCAGTTCGAAGTGATGGTGAATCGGCGCCATCTTGAAAATTCGTTTCTTGCGCAGCTTGTAGGAACCAACCTGCAGGATCACCGAGAGCGCTTCGATAACGAAGATTCCTCCGATGAACGGCAGCAACAGCTCCTGCTTGATCATAACGGCTACGGTGCCAATCGCGCCGCCCAGCGCCAGCGAGCCGACATCGCCCATAAACACTTCCGCCGGATGCGCGTTATACCAGAGAAATCCAATGGCGGAACCGACCATGGCTCCGCAAAAGATCGTGAGCTCACCGATCTGCGGCATGCGCTGCAATTCGAGGTAAGTTGCAAAAGTGGCGTGGCCGCTGAGGTAGGTGAGAACCGCGAGCGCTCCGGCCGCGATCACAGTACAGCCGATGGCGAGCCCGTCCAGGCCGTCGGTAAGATTCACGGCGTTGCTCGATCCGACAATCACAATCACAACGAAGGCCACGAACGGCAAGAAGGCCAGCGGCCACATTTGGGGATGAACCGCCCATCTCTGGATCACCAGGTCCGGGTGAAACTGCTTGAAGAATGGGACCACCAGCCTAGTGGAGTATTCTCCGCGGTGCTGCAAAGCGATCAGTGCGACCGCAATCAGGATGCTGGCAGCGATCTGATATCCCAGTTTGGCGCGTGCGGTCAGGCCGAGATTGCGGCGGTGAACGACTTTAAGATAGTCGTCGGCAAAACCGATCGCACCGAAGGCCAGCGTGGAAAACACGGCGATCCAGACGAACGGATTGCTCAGGTCCGCCCAAAGCAATGTAGGCACCAGGATGGCGATGGCAATCAACAAACCGCCCATCGTCGGCGTGCCCGCCTTTTTCTGATGAGCCTGCGGGCCTTCTTCGCGTATGTACTGCCCGATCTGGAAATCGCGCAGGCGCCGAATCACGATAGGCCCAACGATCAGGCCGGTGAAAAGAGCGGTGAGGCTGGCGAAAGCGGTGCGGAAAGTCAAGTACCGGAAAATGCGGAACGGCGGAAAATAATGGAAGAGCTTCAGGTAGAGCAGCCAGTAGAGCAATCCGCCTCCAACACCAGCTGTCAGCTGTCAGCTGTCAGCTCTCAGTTATCAGTTCCCAGCGCCTGGGGCGGAGGGAGTACCGCTTTTTCGTTGCCACGTCTCTAACGCTTTTTCCAGTTTCACGCCTCGCGACGCTTTCAGCAATACTACGTCGCCTTCGCGAGTCTCGCGCGCGAGCCACTCGCCGGCTTCTTCTGGCGTCGCGACGAATTCCGCTTTCATGCCCGTTTCGCGAGCCGCTTCCACCATCGGCTTCGCCAGGCCCCGCACGCCGAGCAGGAAGTCAACTTTCTTTCCCGCCATGTAACGCCCGCATTCGCGATGTAGTTGCTCGCTGGTGGCGCCGAGCTCCAGCATTTCGCCGGCGACGACAATCCGGCGTCGGGCGGGCATGGCAGCCAGAGTATCCACGGCAGCCATAAGCGCCTTCGGACTTGAATTGTAGCAATCGTACAGCACGGTGATGTTACCCAGTTGGACGACCTGTCCGCGCTTGTCGGCGGGCTGGAGGGACGGCAGAGCTTTGGCGATCTCTGAAGGGGTAATGCCGTGCTCAAGCGCAATGGCAGCCGCGGCGAGAACGTTGTAGATGTTGTGCTTGCCGAGCAACGGACTGTGCACCGGCTGACGCACTTCCCGGCTGACGAGATCGAAGCGCGTGCCCTCGGGCCCAAGTACCTCGACATTTTCCGCCCGCACGTCCGCCGGAACACCTGCCGGAACATGCGCCGTGGGCTTCACACCGAACAGGATAACCTTGCCCTTGAAGTCGCGGCCGAACTGGCACACGTATTCATCATCGGCATTCAACACTGCTGTGCCGCCGTGCGGCAGAGCTTCGATCATTTCATATTTCGCGCGCGCGATTCCGGCGATGGAGTCGAAGCTCTCCAGATGCACGGGGGCAACATTGGTGACCACGGCCTGGTTCGGCAGGGCGATGCGGGCCAGCGCGGAGATTTCGCCAGGGTGGGACATCCCCATCTCGACCACCGCGAGATCGTATTCCGGCTCGAGAGTCAGCAGCCCGAGTGGCAGACCAAAATGATTATTGAAATTTCCCTTGGTGCGATGCACGCGATATTTGATCGCGAGCAAATCGGCCATCGCTTCTTTGGTGGTGGTCTTGCCCATCGAGCCGGTGACGCCGATGGCAGTCTTGCCCCAAATTTTTCGGACCGCCGTCGCCAGCGTCTGGAGCGCGGCGAGAGTGTCGTCGACGGCAAGCAGGCCGGCGGGGTTGGAATAGCGTGCCAACTGCCCTTTCTCGACCACCGCGGCAATCGCGCCTCGGCCCAGCGCCTGCTCGACGAAGTCGTGACCGTCGAGGCGTTCGCCTTTGACAGCAAAGAAGAGTTCGCCGGGCTGCACGGTGCGGGAATCGATGGAATATCCCTGGGCCGTCGCGCGACCGTCATATTGGCCGGTCGCAGCTTGGCCGGTCGGGGCTTGGTCAGTCGCAGCCACGAATTCGGCGATGCGGGAGAGAAGAAGTTTCATGCGGTCTTTCCCGCAGTGTCCGCTTTCACAGCGCTCTTGCAGTCGTAGCCCAGGGCCGTCAGGTTCTCACGCGCGACGTCCACATCGTCGAACGGAATCGTTCCTTCTTTTGTGATTTGCACTTTTTCGTGCCCCTTACCCGCGAGCAGCACGATGTCACCGGGGGTAGCCTGTTGCAGAGCGAAAGCGATGGCCTTGCGGCGGTCGGGCTCCATGGAATATTTTGCGCCGGACCTCTGCAATCCAACGACGGCATCGTTCATGATGGCCAGCGGATCTTCGGAGCGCGGGTTGTCGGAAGTGAGAACGACGAAGTCGCTGCCCTTGCCGGCGGCCTCGCCCATCAGCGGACGCTTGGCGCGATCGCGATCGCCGCCGCAGCCGAAAACCGTGATGACCTTGCCTTTGAGGCCGGCGCGGGCCACAAAATCGCGAGCCAGCGCGGTGAGGTTGCGGAGCGCGTCGTCAGTATGCGCATAATCCACGACCACCGTGAAGGGCTGGCCGCAATCCACGCGCTCGAAGCGGCCCGGAACGCTGGTGAGGTCGAAGATTCCTTTTGCGATCGCCTCCGCAGAACAATCGCGGGCATATCCGGCGGCGGATGCTGCAAGCACGTTGTACACATTCACGTTGCCGATCAGCGGAGACCACATGGCGATCTTTCCCGAGGGCGTCACCATTTGAAAACGGGTTCCGCGCGGCGTGATTTCGACAGACTCGGCGTGAAAGTCGCCGGAAGTCAGGCCGTAGGAGAGCACCAAGGCACTCTTCTTTTTACAAAGCTTCCATAGCTGGCGGCCGTATTCATCGTCAAGGTTAAGAACGGCGGCGCGCGGCGGATCCGTTCCGCAGCCTTCGAAAAGCACCTGTTTGGCGCGAAAATAACTTTCCATTGTGCCGTGGTAATCGAGATGGTCGCGAGTGAGATTCGTAAATACGGCCACATCAAAAGGAATTCCGAAAACACGCTGTTGCTCGAGCGCATGCGATGACACTTCCATCACCGCTTCGGTGACTCCCTGGCCCAGGCCTTCCGACAAAAGCCGGTTCAACTCCAGCGCTTCCGGCGTGGTGTGCGGAGCCGGGAGAATTTTGCCTGCAACGTGATATTCGATGGTTCCGACCAGCGCGGTCTTGCGTCCAGCCGCTTGGAATATGGATTCGATCAGGAAGGCGGTCGTGCTTTTTCCGTTCGTGCCTGTAATTCCAGTATTCGCAATTCGCTCGGCAGGACGTTTGTAGAAATTCGCGCTTAGGCGGGCGAGCACCCGGCGTCCGTGCACGACTTGCGCCCATGCAACCGCAGGGCGCGGCGTTTCGGCCGGGGAGTCGGTGACGATGGCAACCGCTCCGGCAGTGATGGCTTGATCGATGAACCGATTGCCGTCGCTGGTCTCACCCTTCATGGCGACAAAAACAGTTCCGGGGCGCACTCGCCGGGAATCGTATTCCACACCGGCAACGGCCGGGTTTCCGCTCTGAGAGAGGACCTCGGCGCCCTGCAGGAGTTGTTGGAATGTCATTGGAGTGATTATAAATAGCCTGCGTTTTGGTTCCCCTGTGAACCTCTGTGTTCCCTGTGGTTCAGGCTTTTTTTCAACCACAGAGGACACAGGGGGAAACTAAAGCCTATCTACCGAAACGCACGGTGATGCGCGATCCCGCCGCGACGTGCGCGCCGGGCTGAGGCGATTGTTCGCGTGCGGTTCCGCTGCCGATGGCAGCGAGGTCGAGCCCGGCATCCTGCGCGGCTTCAATGGCAACGCGCAGGTTCTTGCCGAGGAATGATGGAACCTCTATCCCTCCCTCTTCCACGTCGAGAACCACCGTTCCGCCGGCCGGCAATTTCTGCGCAGGTGAATTCTCGGATTGTGCGGCAGGCGAACTCGCTGCCGCTGTCGTCGAGGTGATCAGCGCAGCGGGAACGACCTGGGCGCCAATTGTGCCGGGCTTGGCCGCTGCTGGAATGGCGGGTGTTTCACTGACTTCGGCCATATCCAGGCTGGCACCCAGATGATCGGGCGAGCTTTCTTCCAGACTTGCGTCAGGGACATCGCGGCGAGCCAGCAAGACCTGGCGGCTGGGCGGGAGCTGAACGTCATGCGCGACGTGTAGATATCCGAGCACCTGCTGCGTGATCCGTTGGAAGACCGGCGCCGAGACCTGACCTCCCTGGTGCAGTCCGACGGCGGAGTCGAGAATCACCACCACTGCAATTTGCGGATCGTTGATGGGAGCAAACCCGGCAAAAGACGCCACATACTTCGTCTTCGAGTAAGCGCCGGTGGCTGGGTCCACCTTCTGCGCCGTCCCGGTTTTGCCCGCCGAGCTGTAGCCCTCAAGAAGAGCTTTGCGTCCAGTACCGTGGAGCACCACTCCCTGCAGCATCTGGCGCATCTCGGCTGAGGTCAGAGATGAAATCACGCGCGTTCCCTCGGCGGGCTGGAAGGCGATTGTTTGCGGAGCATTCTGCGGCTCAATCGTGCCGGCCACGATGCGCGGCGGGATGTGCATGCCGTCGTTGGCAATCGTCGAGATCAAGGAGACGAGCTGCAGCGCCGAAATGCCGATCTCCTGACCCATGGAGATCGCGCCAATGGAAACTTTCGACCAGCGTTCCACCGGCTTCGTCAAGCCGGCAGTCTCGCTCGGAAGTTCGATCCCTGTCCGCTGGCCGAATCCGAAAGCACGGATGTACTTGTAGAGGCGGTCGCCGCCGAGTCGCAGCGCGACTTTGATGGCGCCGACATCGCTCGACTCCGCAATAATGTCGGCGACCGAGAGCATGCCGTGCGGCCTGCTGTCGCGGATGCGCATGCCGTTGATGACAATCGATCCCATCTGGCAGTCGAACATTTCGTCGGGGCGCGTGATCTTCTCTTCGAGGCCAGCGGAAATGGTCACCATCTTGAAAGTCGAGCCGGGCTCGTAAACGTCGCTGACCGCGCGGTCTTTCAGGGCCTCGTTGCGAATTTCCTTCCGAATATTGGGGTTGAATGTGGGCCGGTTGGTGAGAGCCAGAATCTCGCCGGTGCGGGGATTTTCCACGATCACTGTGCCGGCGATGGCGTGCGTCTCTTCCATGCCGCGCTCGAGTTCTCGTTCGGCGATGTACTGGATGTTCTGATCGATGGTGAGGACGACGCTGTTGCCGGATTCGGGCTCCTTTTCAACGCTCGCAAACCAGCGCTTGCGCGCGTCGACGGAAATCATCAGCTTGCCGGGCTTGCCCTGCAATTGCTGGTTGAATTGCCTCTCCAGGCCGCTCAGCCCTTGATCGTCGGTGCCAACATACCCCAGAATTTGCGCCGCCAGTTCACGCTTCGGATAAAAGCGCTTGGGTTCTTTTTGGAAGTGGATGCCTTGCAGATTGAGCGCACGGATGCGGTCAATCACTTCGGCATCGGCCTTGCGCGCCACCCAGCAGAAGGTCTTGTGGGCGCGGCAATCAGCGAGCACGACGCGAGGATCGTCTTTCGTGATGCGCGTAATCAGGCTGATGGTATTGGGGAGATCGGGAGCTTCCGAGGGCACCACGAAGGCCGAGTCCACCTGAATGGACATAGCCAGCTCACGCCCAGCGCGATCGTAGATGACGCCGCGTTTCGGCGAGAGATCAAAGCTGCGCTGCTGCTGGTGCTGGGCGCGGCGCTCAAAATCGCCGTAGCAGAAAATTTGGAGATAGATCAGCCGCAGACAGATCGTCAGCAGCCAGAGGCAAAGCAATCCAGACAAGGCGTAGAGCCTGAATCTTGCGCCGTTCGAAGAGGTACTCGCCGCCACTTCCAGTCCTCAGAAACTTTCGGCGGCCCCGAAGAGCCGCCGTGAAAAATGTGGCGCGGACACTCCTGTCCGCGTGCTTCGAGTTTGGTCGAACGGTGTGGAGACGGGGCTACGCCCCCTCTGGACGGGCCAGAGGCCCGTCCCCACACAACCACGTGTCACTAGGGCGCGGATATCACCGCGACCGGAGTCACACTGGCCATTACCGGCGTGGCGGTATCGGTGGCGATGTCCATGCGAAGCACCTGCCCAGGCTGCGGCGACTGCATGCCGAGCTTGCGCGCCATCACATCAATTCGTTCCGGATCGCGCAGCGACGCTTCTTCCAGGCGCAGGGCCCGATTCATTTCCGTAAGACCATCGCGCTGCGACCGCAGCGTCTCGATCTTGTACCCGTATTCAATCGCGCGGAAATGCTGCAGCGCGTATCCCATGACCAACAGGAACAGGCAACACAGCGCCAGTCCGAAATATTTCATCTCGCGCTCGCGGCGCGGGTCTTCGACCTTCACCAGGCGCGAGTTATCGATGGTCTTGCGGAAATAAATTTCCGGGGTCCCCAGCCAGCAGGACTTGCGCCGGCTAGAAGGAGCTGCGCTTTGCATTGCCACGGCGCTCATGATTTATGCCACTCCAAGAAGTTTGGAATCGTAGTCTGTATTTTCCTGAACGGAAGCTAACCAGGGTTCAACGAGCAAGTGTTCGACAACCAAGGCTTCGTCCGACTGCGCCCTCTGTTCAGCGCGTTCGACCGTTGCCATCAGATCTTCAATAAGGGTGCCCATAAATTTCATTTCGAATATTCCAGTTTTCTTCTCGGACGCGGCCTTGTTCTGTTTTTTCTTAGCCGCTCCGGGAAAACTCCACCACAGAGTTGCGGCCTGCTCGTACAGAACGCCGGCCGCGATTTCCAAAATCTTTACCCGGCACGCCTTACCATCACCGCACCGGGAGCCCGGCAGTTTCTCCGGACCAACTCAAACTTTTTCGGCGGCGCGCATCTTGGCACTGCGCGACCGCGGATTGCGATCGATCTCTTCTTCGCTGGCCGTCACCGGCTTCTTGGTCAGCAGCCGGTACCAGCCCTGCTTCGCACCCTCGCGAAGCGCATCCTTGACGATTCTGTCTTCGAGCGAGTGAAAGCTGATCACCACCAGCCTTCCTCCCGGCTTCAGCACGCCCGGCGCTGCTTCCAGCAGTGCTTTCAGATCGTCCAGTTCACGGTTTACGAAGATTCGGAGAGCTTGAAAGGTTCGGGTCGCCGGATGAATCCGCTCATGTTTCATTGACCGGGCCGCGGCTGATATCACTTCGACAAGTTGCTTCGTCGTGCGTATCGGCCGCGACCGGACAATGGCTCTGGCGATTCTCCGCGACCTCCTTTCCTCACCGAATTCGTAAATCACATCGGCCAGCTCGCGCTCGTCGATGTGGTTTACCACTTGTTCGGCGGTCTCGCCGGACATCGGGTTCATCCGCATGTCCAGCGGTCCTTCCGCCTGAAAACTGAACCCCCGCGCCGGGTCGCTGAGCTGCAAACTGCTCACGCCCAGATCCGCCATCATGCCGTCCAGGGATGCGGGAGCGATTCGCTCACCGGCTTCTGCAAACGATCCATGAATCAGCGTGACCTTCGGCCAGTCGCCCCGTTGTTCTCCGCCGGGACGGGCGAGGACGCCCGTCGCTCCACCGGCGATGGCCAGCGCCGCGGGATCCTTATCGAAGCCAATCAAATGTCCCGGTGCGCCGAGGCGTCTTGCGATTTCCAAACTGTGCCCGCCCAGGCCCACCGTGGCATCCAGATAAGTTCCGCCGCGCTTTACGGCCAGAAAATCGATCGCTTCTTTTAAAAGAACCGGGACATGGCCAACCGCTCCATGCCCACCCCGCTCGGGGGTGTCTGTTGAATCCGTGTGCACTAGATGCCCAATTCGTCGAGCGTCTTTGTGTCTTCATCCGTGAAGGCCTGCTCGTCCATCTCCTTGCGGAACGCTTCCAGGTTCCGGACTTCCAGATAGGTCAGATTGCCGAGCACTGCTACTTCGCCGCGAATCTGCGCCGACTCACGCAGGATCTGCGGGAACAGCAGGCGCCCCTGCCCATCCATCTCCACGACCTGCCCGTAATAATTCGTGCGATTCAGGAATTTCTTCTTCGTCGGATTGAAAGTGGATAGCGATGCCAGCTTCTGTTCGATCCGCTCCCATTCCTCGAAGGGATACACTTGAGCAATGTTTCCATCCAGACTCGTGATGTAGAATTTCTGCGCATATTTCTCGTCGATCACGCGCTTGAATTCCGCGGGGACTTTCAACCGTCCCTTTTCGTCCACGCGCGTTGGATGATTTCCGCGAAACATGTGCCCTGCTTGTTCCTGGGCTCCGTTTATTTATGGCTGCTACCACAGCCACCACCACGAGGGAGGTAGAAGCGGTCACAAAAGCAGTGGATTCGGGTTCGTTGGGCTCGTTTTTTTCGGTGTCAGTCTCAGAAACCACTGGCGCCTCGAAACTTATGGTTTATGCCCACAACCTCTAATAGTTACTCCACTTTCAACCACTTTTGTCCACATCCTACGCCTAAATCGTTTGTTGTCAATAAGAAAGTTTCAGGTTGAGATTCGGGCACGGGACTCAAGGTGCAAAACGCGAAATGTTGCGGTTAACCAGAAAGATGACCACTAGGGCTTGTGTTTAGAAAAGTGGTTCGCTCACGGTGAAATTGTGAATTTTTCGCTTGCAGGCGTTGCCCCCCGAAATCGCACCGGCCTCCTGTGATCCCTCGCACAGCCAATCCCTCCTCAAATTGTCATCCTGAGCGAAGCGAAGGACCTGCTTCCGACCGCGCCACCGCTGTTTCCGGGATCGTGAAGAGTGCTTCGTCGCCGCCGGCGAAGAATTTCTCGGAGAAGCTGGCGTTGAATAAATTACGGGTCGAGTCTTTGCTTGTTTCCAGTGCGTGATTCTACCGTATTGACCTGCTGGAGTACACTTGTGCCGAATTTTAAGCGAAACGCAACCAGGGGGCACAATGAAGCTGAATACGGCTCGGGTGTGGCTGGGGGGCATTGTAGGCGGCGTGGTGTGGAATGCATGGAGTTTCTTTATTGGGATGCGACAGGGCCCGCTCTACGAGGCCATGCAGAAGCAAGGATTATTCCTCAAAGAACCGCGCTATCCGTTTTTCGTCGCGCACTGGCTTGCCCTGGTGTTCGTGATGTCGATTCTCATCGCGTATCTCTACGCATGGAGTCGCGCCACCGCCGGCGCCGGACCGAAGACGGCTGTCAAAATCGGGATGATCGTTGGGTTCTGCGCGGGTGTGCCGGGCAACTTTGCGCAAGCAACCTGGTCGCCGGTTCCGCGCATATTGCCGCTCGGATGGATGCTCGAAATGTGGGTAGGCGCGATCCTGGCTGCGGTGGTCGCGGGTTTCTTGTACAAAGAGTAGATCGGTGAACGTTTCCGTAGAGACGGGCCAAGCCCCGTCTCTACGGGTGGAAGAACTTCACGAAAACTGAGTTATCAACGGACGGCTCACCTATCTTGCAGGTTCCACAACCACGGCGGTGCCGTAGGCAAGAACTTCGGTGACGCCCTGCATCACTTCCGTTGCGTCGTAGCGGGCGCCGACGACGGCGTTGCCTCCGATTTCGGCTGCGTGTTGCAACATCAGATCGAACGCTTCGGCGCGCGTCTTCTCGCACAGATTGGTCAGCAGGGTAATGTTGCCGCCGACCAGCGTCTGCAGCCCCGCTCCAATGGTTCCGAAGATCGACCGGGAGCGCACCACGATTCCGCGCACCACGCCCAGCGTGCGCACAACGCGAAAGCCATCGAGCTCGAACTGTGTGGTCACCATGTTGTGCGGGACCATCCGTCCCGCGGTTACGGCATAGTTGCCCATCGCTCCTCCGAAAAAGACTCGCCGCTATAACAACGCTTCATTCTAATTCAGCGTCGATCACAAATTCTCCAGCGCCTGTATCCCAACTGACGCGCAGTACATTCGGCTTGCAGCAGACCTGGCAGTCCTCGACGTAGCGCTGGCGACTGCCGGCGGACTCATCCACCGATGTCTCGTTCCATTCTCCGCAACCGGCGCAAACATAGCCGCTCACCATGAAGCCATTCTAGTGCCGGGACCCTGCGGTGAGTTCATACGGTGGAACGACGGGCTTCTCGCCCGTCCCGCCGGGCGGNNGGACGCCCGGCTCTCCACCAGCCACTCTATATAATTGATCCTCTTTGTCCGGAGGCTTCATGGTCTCGCGCCGCCGTTTCCTGCAAACCGGTTCCCTCGCTGCCGGCGTTAGCGTAGCATTGCCCACGCTAGCCCGGGCGGCCGAAGGTGATAAACCTCTCCCGCCAGTCATCGCCGCTCTTCGGTCTCTCCGCGGAGAAGCCAAGCCCATCACCGTCGAAGAGCGCGCCGCGCGCCAGGAAAAGGCTCGCCGATTGATGCGCGAGAACAACCTGTCCGCCATCCTGCTCACCCCGGGCACATCCCTTGCCTACTTCACCGGCATACGCTGGGAGGGTGGAGAACGCATGTTTGCCATGGTGTTACCCGCCAAGGGCGAAGCGCTTTACGTGTCTCCAGCGTTTGAGGAAGGGCGGGCGCGCGAGCAGATCGCGAAATCGCCCGATGGCGGCAAGCCCGACGTCCGCATCTGGCAGGAAGACGAGAGCCCCTACGCCCGCGTCGCGCAAGGTCTCAGCGACCGCGGAATCGCGAGCGGCACGGTCGGTGTCGAAGAGACGGCAAAGTTTCTCTTCAGCGATAACCTGAAGAAAGCCGCAGCGAGCGCCACGTTCACGAGCGCGACTCCAGTCACCGCCGGATGCCGCATGATCAAGAGCCAGCACGAAATCGACCTGATGCGGCTGGCCTCGAAGGTCACGCTCGCCGCCTACGAGGCAACCTATCGTTCAATGAAAGTAGGTATGACGCAGCGGGATGTCGGAGAACTGCTGGAAGCGGCGCACCGCAAACTGGGATTCGAGGGCGACGCCGATGTACAAGTTGGCGAGTTTTCCGCTTTCCCACACGGCTCGGTCGCAATACAGGGCATTCGGGAAAGCATGATCGTGATGATCGACGGTGGCTGCTCGGTGGAAGGCTATGCGTCCGACATCACGCGCACGTTTGTACTCGGCAAAGCCGACGACAAAATGAAACAGGTCTTCGACATCGTGCATCGAGCCCAGAGCGCCGCGCTGGCGGCCGCGAAGCCCGGAGTGGAAGCCGGTTCCGTGGACGCCGCCGCGCACAAGGTCATCACCGACGCGGGCTACGGCCCCGATTACAAGTTCTTCACGCATCGCCTGGGACACGGCATGGGCATGGACGGCCACGAGTGGCCGTATCTGGTCCGCGGCAACTCGACGAAACTCCAGCCGGAGATGACCTTCAGTGATGAGCCGGGCATTTACATCCGCGGAGAATTCGGCATTCGGCTGGAGGACGACATGCACATCACGGAAAACGGAGCGGAATTGTTCACTCCGCAAAGCCCATCTCTGGAGAATCCGTTCGGGAAGGCGTAGAACTCGGACTCACTATTTCATCGGGACGCTGTAATGGGAAGCAATCACCTGCCAGGTGTTCCCGACCTTCATCCACACATCGGTCAGCCGATCGTGATACTCGTAAGGCTTGCCGTTGGACTGTCCCCTCTCGTGATATGCCCCGGTCACCACGGCCACGTTGCCATGCACCCGCACCCGGAGGTCCGACAACTCGGCGACTTCCACCCGAACCGAAGAGTCAGCGCTGTGCGTAATATAGCCCGCTTTGCTGTAGGTGTTGCCATCCTCCACCGTAATCACGAAATCCTCGGCCAGGAGCGAAGACAGAATATTAATCTGTCGTTCCTTGTACGCTGCGGTCCATTTTTCTTCCAGCTTGCGAACGTGTGAAGCGGCGCTTGACGGTTCTTGCGCCGCCAAACGAATCGCCAGACAACAAACGAGCAGGAAGAAAGTCAGCCTCGACGCCACGCGGATCCCCATGACTTCTATGTCATATCCAATCGGTCAGCCATGACAAGTTCCTTCTGTAATCCCCGTAAGCTCTGGCCGCAGAAGCGCGCTCGTTTCCCGAAGCTCACTCCACCACCCATTCCCGCAGGCGGCGCAGCAGCGAGGCAGGCGCCTCCGCTTCCAGTACCACCAATCCTTCCTGATACTGGCGGGAATAGATACGGGCGCGGGCCTCCAACAGGGCCAGCATCTTGCCTTCTTTTTGCGGGATGCGCAGGCGAACGCGGCGGGGGCGGTCTTCTTCGAGCAGGGCATCGACGCGATCGAGCAGAGTGCTTAATCCGATTCCTTTCGCCGCCGAGACGTGGATAGTCTGATCGTCGTCACGCAGCGACTCGCGCTGCTTTGGAAGCAACAGATCGATCTTATTCATCACTCGCAACCGGGGCTTTTTGTCGGCTTCGAGCTCCTTGAGCACACTTTCCACTTGCGCGTCCTGCTCGGCAGAGACCGGGCTGCTTGCATCCGAGACCTGCATGATGAGCGTTGCGCGTTGTACTTCTTCGAGGGTGGCGCGGAACGCCGAAACCAGCGTATGCGGAAGATGCCGGATGAAACCCACCGTATCGGAGAACAGAACTTTGCGTTTTGAGGGCAGATCGGCGCCTCGGATGGTCGGATCGAGCGTGGCAAACATACGCGACGACGCCACCACGTTGGCCTTGGTGAGGGCATTGAACAGCGTGGACTTTCCAGCGTTCGTGTATCCCACCAGCGCCACCGTAGCCACCGGAACCGCTTCGCGCCGTTGCCTCTGCTGCGCCCGGATGCGGCGCACATTTTCGATTTGCTGCTTGACGTGCCGGACGCGGCGGTAAATCTTCCGCCGGTCGGTCTCCAGTTGAGTTTCGCCCGGTCCGCGAGTGCCGATCCCGCCGCCGAGCTGCGACATTTCCACGCCGCGCCCCGCCAGCCGCGGAAGCATGTACTCGAGTTGGGCCAGTTCCACCTGCAACTGACCTTCACGAGTGCGGGCGTGCCGCGCGAAAATGTCGAGAATCAGCTGCGTGCGATCGATGACGCGCGTTTGGACCACACGCTCAATATTGCGCTGTTGCGAAGGCGAGAGGTCGTGATCGAACAGAATCACATCCGCGGAAACCGAGGCGGCCGCGCCCGCAATTTCCTCCAGCTTGCCCTTACCGATCAGCGTGGCAGGATCCGGCCGGTCGCGGCGCTGGGTGAATTCGCCGGCGATCTGCGCGCCCGCGCTCGTCGCCAGCGCCCGCAGTTCGTCGAGCGATTCCTCGGAGCTGAAATCCGGAGAATCCGCCGGCAGGGACGAGGCAGCCACGCTGGTGGCGTGATCTCGAGCCGCCTGGGCACCCGGAGTGATGGTTGCAGAACTTGTCTTTCCCGCGCGGCCCGCGCGGCCCCTGGTGCGAAACTCCACCCCCACCAGGAACGCCCGTTCCTGCTGCTCCGATGGATTCAGCACCGCCTTGGGCTCTTTCCGCGAACTGCCGCGGCCGCTCAGTCTGGAGTCATCTCGGCGCAAGCAAACTCACTTCATCCTTCAGTACCGGAAGCGGGGCTCGGGATCGCCGCCTCCTCAGGGGACGCCACCGCCGCCGCCTTCGGATCCATGTGGCTGTGGGCTCCGCGCGCGATGACGACAGTCGAAATCGCATGCTTGAAAATGAGCTGCTCCTGGTTGCTGGTTTCCAGTACCACCGAGTACTTGTCGAATGATCGGATACGACCCGTCAGCTTCACGCCGCTGACCAAATAGATCGTAATATTGTGCCGTTCCTTTCGTGCCGTGTTGAGGAAGGAATCCTGAATGTTCTGTTGCGCCGGCTTGGCTTCCATTTGCCGATCTCCTTCTTTCGGGTTCGATGCTGCGCCATGAGCTTAGGGAAGGGCAATTGGCGGCAGCTCTCTGCCTGTCGGTCCTACAATACGGCCTTGTGTCGCGCTTTTCAACTTCCCGCCCAATAATTATTATTCTGTGCCGTCCCGGCGACTGGCGCGCCCAACGGCCCATTTCCGGGCGCGCCAAAATCGGTAAACCACGAAGTCCACAAAGGACCACTAAGTAAACCTCAGGGGATTCATACCTTCGTGTCCTTGGTGGTTGATGAATTTAGGACACTAACCCAAAATCGACCGGGTTTCATTTCCCTCGCCAGCCATCTACAATCGTCACTTCCAGAACAGAGTTTCAGAATAGGAGCCCTGACCTTGACCGACATCAACTTCCCCACCGACCTCAACACTAACCTTCTGATGCTGTTTCGTTGGTTGCATTTTGTCGGCGGCGTGACCTGGCTCGGCCTGCTGTATTTCTTTAATCTGGTCAATGTTCCCTTCATAAAGGGACTTGATCCCGCCACCAAAGGAAAAATCCTGCCCAGCCTGATGTCGCGCGCGCTGTGGTGGTTTCGCTGGGGATCGGTGCTCACCGTGCTGATGGGCTTGGCATACTGGGGCAGCGTCGTCGCCTTTGACGCCAAAAACGGCGGCGCCTCCTCCGGTGGTCCGATGGGAACCTTCTTTGCGATCTGGACCGTCGCCTGGGCCTTGATGTATGCCTGCCAGATTCCCGGCAAAGGCGTACTCGACAAAGGGCCGGTGCTCGCCGCGATTTACGCCGTCATCGTGATCGCGGCATCCTGCCTGTTTCTGCGCCTCAACGATCATGGCTGGGAGAGCAACAGCTTGCTCGCCATCGGCATCGGCGGAGGAATGGGTTGGGTGATGATGCTGAACGTCTGGGGAGTAATCTGGCGCGCGCAGAAGAAAATCATCCAGTGGACCGCCGACAACACGGCCAACGGCACACCAATGCCAGACAAAGCAAAATATCTGGCGCGGCAGGCGTTCCTCACATCGCGCGCGAACTTTGTGCTGTCGTTCCCCATGCTGTTCTTGATGGGAGCGGCGAGTCACTATCCGATGTTTGGGAGATAGCCACTACAATTGGGTCCAGTATGCGCGAATACCTGGACTCAATTGTGGAATGGTCCGGCGCCCTGGAAGACTGGCGTCCCGTCTCGCGCTGGGCCGTCCTGGCGTGGCTAGTCTTCTACGTTCTCTTCCTGATCTACACATTCAACATGCATGGCGGCTACTTGTTTATCGACTCCGCCAACCTCGTCGTCCACGAAGGCGGCCACATGCTCTTCGGCTGGTTCGGCCCGACGCTCGGCCTCTGGGGAGGAACGATTCTGCAGTGGCTGGTCCCCCTGCTGCTGGCGGCCTATTTCTTTCACGAACGGCAGCCGGCGGCCTTCGTGTTCTGCATGTTCTTCTTCTTTGAGAACTGGCTCTACACCGCCACCTACATGGCCGACGCCCGCGCCATGGCTTTGCCCCTCGTGACCACCGGAGACTCCGATTACGTCGAGCACGACTGGAACACGATTTTCTCGAGTCTCGGACTTCTGGCCTACGACACCAGGATCGCCGCCATCGTCCGCCTCATGGGATGGTGCGGGATGCTGGCCAGCACAGCATGGCTGGCCGCGCGTCTGAGAACAACAAGATGACGGTGGAGCGACGGGCGTCCTCGCCCGTCCAACGTTAGGTCGAGCCCTCAATTCCGGGCGCAGCACTCGATCTCCGACGACCAAGAATTTCAACCCTGATGCGCGGACGCTTTCGTCGCCAAGTTCCA
The DNA here is from genome assembly GCA_003131315.1 of Acidobacteriaceae bacterium. Taxonomy (GTDB): domain Bacteria; phylum Acidobacteriota; class Terriglobia; order Terriglobales; family Acidobacteriaceae; genus Acidiflorens. The sequence goes on along the minus strand of PKUV01000097.1, from coordinate 43,385 downwards.
CGCCTTCCCGTCGAAATGCGCGGGTAGCGCGAGGCCAAACAATTTCAAAATCGTAGGCGCCACATCCACAATCGCGGGCTTGTCTTCGATGAACTTGTGGCTCGAAAACAGAACTCCAGGGACGAGCCGTGGGTCGATGCAGTGGTCGCCGCTCCACGCCTTGGTATTGTCCTCGAAAACCTGCCCGGTAACTTTGCCCATCACCGAATCCCACGAGGCGCGATAGCCGGCTCCGTAACCGACCAGCAGATCGGGCGCGTTCTCTGTATACGGTCCACGATAAAACGCGTCCGTAATAAACACGCCGGTGATGCCAACGGCGCCGGAAGCCGGATCGACGAGCCCATCCAGCTTTTTTTGCAGCTCGTCTTTCAACGCGTCGGCTTCGACCGGATCTACAATTCCCTGCTTCTCGCGGCCTTTGATATTCAGATAAAGCCCGTTGAGGCCCATGGTGTAAGCGCGGGTGCGCGACCAATCCACGTCTTCGAACCAGTCGCCACTCTCGGTCTTGCCATCCTTCAGCGTGAGATATCCGTTCTGATGCAGCCACGCATTCACGTTCATGCAGCGTGCAAACGACTTGAATCCATGATCGGAGATCACCATCAGCAGCGTGTCTTCATCAATTTTTCCCATCACGCGCCCGATGAGGCGATCCATGCGCTCATACAGTTCCTGAATCACCGGGGGATGCTGGCTGTGCGGCACGTCGCGCGCTGCCGGATGGTCTTCTTCCAGATAGCGCCAGAACATGTGCTGCACGCGGTCGGTCGTATCGAAAACACACGCGCAAAGTCCCTGCTTCGTTTTATCGAGCGCATCAAAAAGCATCCGCTCGCGATCTTCGTGATTGCCGTAAGCCTGCGCCAGGAAGGCATCGTCATCCAGCACGTGCTCGTTAAGCGCCCACGTGTCTTCTGCCAAGCCGAGCGTCGCATACGGCCCAAAGAGCTTGGCCAGATAAATGGAATACGTGACCGGGTGCGAGATCGGCAGGTCGGGATGCCCAGGATCGATGTTCACCGGCGTGACATAGACTTCAACCTCCGGCGAAAGTTCCTTGAGATAGAAGCGGCAGATGCCGTGCGCCGTGAAGCCCATTCCCGCCTTGAATTCAGCCGGAATCCACTCCGAGTACTCCCCGACCTTCATCGTGAACTTTTCAGAACCAAACACGAAGCGCGCCGATCTTGATCCCAGCTCCGGGCGAATTTCGAAATCCACGCGCAGTTCGCCAGCTTTTTCCAACAATGGATTCTCCGGCCCGGGAACGTAGGAACGACAAACGCCGTTCTTGCGCTCGATGGGCACGCGCACGCCGCCTTCGCGAAACTTGTCGCTGGAAGCGCGGGTCGTACACAGGCAAAACGTGCCTTGGCTGCCCTTCAGGTCGGGCACACACATCCCGGAAAGCAGCACGCCCTGAAACTTCTCCGGCGGAAACGTGACGGGAACGCGAATCACGGAACTGAAAATTCCCGCATTGCCCAGCCAGTGCCAAAACGGCGTGCCCTTGCGCATGCCCTTGATTTCTGTTTTGCCGAATGGAATGGAATATTTGCCAATCTTTAGATGGCGCTTCGGCCCCTTGATTTCAGCCGACGAAAGAAATGGAAGATAGTTGCTGGTATCGCGCGCCAGAAAGTCGTAAATGTTGTGTTTGCCAGGATTCACCCCGGTCATGAACGTCGACCATGCCACCGGAGAAATCGCGGGAAACGTCGTGCGCAGCTTGCTGAAGGTTCCTTTTTCCCGCAACTTCGCCAGGTTCGGCAGCCGGCCTTCGTTCATAAATCGATCGGCGAGATCCGGATCCATACCGTCGAATCCCAAAATCACCGCTCGCTCAAACGTCGCCTTCCCGTATGCGTTTCGCCGCCGGAGAAAGCGGAACAACTGGCGAAATGGCCACGTCATCAGCGCGTAGAACGAATAGAGGAACGCAACAAAGATCGCCCAGAAGGATGACAGCACCGCAAATCCCGCTCCGGGACCGGCGTAGGCATGACTGAGCGTCGGAAACAGGACGACCGCTAGCAGCAAGAAAAAAAGTGAAGCGCGGGCACGCTTCCCCGCGAAGGGACTGCACAACCAATGCTTGTTACCTGCTCCACCCTTTTCCTTCATATTTGAATTCCCAAAAGTTCCTTGAAAATAAATCCTGCAACCATCGACAAGATGAAGAACAGCCAAATCCAGTTCATACCATAGCCCGCGATCTCGATATTGCGATCCGGGTAATTAATCGAAATGGACTCGATCGGACTATTCTCCGGCAGCGCCGGCTCCGCCGACGAGAACATACGCTCCCAGAATTGTCCCCGCAAGCGGACCGTCGAAATTCGCGCCAGGTCACTCCCCACGCAAACAGCTTTCGCCGCGCTCTGGCCAGCCGCGGCGATCTTCACTTCATATTTTCCCTCTTTTGAGCCGGCCAGTCGCCAGACAATCTCATTTCCTGCCGGAACATGCACCGGAGGCGCAGTCATCGTAATCTCGGGCGGAAGGTCCAGCGTTACGTCATTCAGCGCGTCGCTTCCGGTCGTGTGAACCGTCAAAAGAAACGGCGCGTTCGGAGGAAGCGGCGTTGCACCCAGATAACGATCGATCTGCACCATCAACAAAGTAATCGGAATGATGACGTACAGCAGCGGCTTGAAGGCGAGTTTCAGGTAGCGCCCGGTACCGCGCAGGATCTTGCCGTAAGAACCCATCACCACCGGAATCTGATCCCGATACAGGCGCACAGCCAGCAAATGGGCCTTCAGTTGATCCTTCGCAATTCCGATGGCTTTCTGATCCGACGTGTAGCCGAACAAGACCACCATCAGCAATCCAACGACCAGCGACACAACAACTACAATCGCCAGCGGGCTGGTCAGCAGAAAGAGCTTGAACGCCGCGATTGCCACGGCATAACCAGCCATCGGTTTGGAGAGAACAGTCAAGCTATTCGATGTACCCTAATCCGCGCAGCCGTTTCTGTATGTCTTCCTTCGACGTGTTGCTCTCTTCCGTCGGCAGGATTTTTTTGGTTTCCTTTTCCAGCATGTGGATCACGAATTCGTCGATCGATTCGTATCCCGCGGCATCCGAACACTGCTTGACCTTCTCCAGCAGTTCGCCTTCGATCTTCACTTTGTGTGAACCAAACATGATTTCTCCCGTTCGTAATCGCAGCGCCTAACAGCCCGTGGCGAAACTTGAATTCCGGCATCCAGCGCCTAAAGGCGGATTCATTCCAAATCGTCGTTTTCGGCACGCCTGAAGGCGTGCCCTGATACGAATCGCGCGTGCACCACAGGGCCTAGCGCGGCTGAAACACCGACTGCCCCATCATATCCTTCGTTTTCGCGATTCCGAATTCGGACAGAATCGTGGGTGCGATGTCGGTCAGCGCCGGAGCCTGCGCTTCAATCTTGCGGTTGCTCAACAGCACTCCCGGCACCTTCGTGAAGTCCATACAATGATCGCCGCTCCACGCATTCGTGTTGTCCTCGAGCACGTCCGCCGGGAACGCACCCAGAATCGTTTTCCATCCCGCGCGATACCCGCGGTTGTAGCCGACGAGCGCATCCGGACCCGTGCGCGCGTATGGGCCCTGGTAGGCTTCACTTGCCAGATCGATTCGCGTAATCACCTGAGAACCATCCTTCGGATCGCGAACCTCCAAAAGCTTCTGCCGGATTTCCTGCAGCAGCGCGTCGGCCTGAGCGCCAGACTCGACAATGCCCTCACGCTCGCGTCCGCGCACATTCAGATAAAGTCCGTTCAACCCCAACCCGTAGGCGCGCGTGCGGCTCCAATCCACATCGGAGAAAGGCTCGCTCGCATCGCCGCTGGCGCCTGCTTTCCGAGTGATGTAGCCATTGTTCAACAACCACGTATTCAGATTGAAGGAATGCCGGTAGGGAGCAAATCCGTGGTCCGAAAGCACGAGCAGCGTCGTATTGTCATCGACCTTCGGCATCACCTCGCCGAGCACCTGATCAATCTGTTCGTAAAACTCCTCGAGAGCCGTGCCGTACTGCGCCGCGAGCGCGGGGTTGTACGCAGGATGCTGTGGATCGGTCAGCCGCCACATCATGTGCCCGTTCAGATCGAGGCTCGAGAAATAAAAGAAGAACAGGCCCTGGTGAAATTTTGGGAACTCCGCATCGAACGCGCGCCGATGCTCGGCGAGCACCGTGTGCGCCTGTTCCAGATACTCTTTATCGTCGAGCACGCCAACGGTGAGCGCCTTCGTGTCTTCGGCAATTCCTTGAGTGTGGAATTCGCCGATTTGTTTCGCCAAATCGCGCGAGTAACTCGATGGCGTGGAGATGGGCAGAGCGGGATTTGCCGGGTCAATATTGATGGGCGATACGTAAAGTTGAAAACGTGGATGCGTCTGCTTGAGATAAAAGCGGCAGATCCCCTTCACATTGCCAATCATATTGCCAAAAATGGGCATGAGCTGAAATTCCACCGGAACCCATCCACTCCATTCGCCTTCTTTCAGAACGAACTGCTGGTCCTGCAAGCCGATGCGCGCAACCGATTCCAGCGGATCCACGTCAACGGTGAAAGGCTCGGTAGAGGGAGGCGAGTTCTTCCGAAACGTGTTGTCCGGTCCAATCAGATTGGTCGCGACCCGATTGTTCTTCACTTCGACCTGCACCACTTCCCCGCCCTCGACGGCTCCCACCGCCGCTGTCGGGTCATCGGTGTAGAAAGTAAACGTGCCATACGTACCGCGCAGATCGGGCGTGCCCATGCCGGAAAGAGTCTTCCCTTTCGCGGCGATCGGCGGGAAATTTGCCGGAATGCGGTAAACATAATTGGGCACGCTTTGTTCGTCCAGAATCTCCCAGAACGCCTTGCCGTGCCGCAACTGTTCCGCCGTGCCGCTGCCTAGCGGGATCACCCAACTTCCGACATGAAAACTATGCTTTGGGCCTTCTACCCGCGACGTGGAAAAATAAAGCTGAAAGGTTTTCGGATCGCGGTGGATGAAATCAAAGATTCCGTGCCCGCCGGCATTCATTCCCGTTATCAGGTTCGACCACGCCACCGGGCTTTGCGGCGGGATGCTCGTCGTCAAACGCCGGAACGATCCCTGCTCGGCCAGCCGGGCGAAGTTCGGCATCTTGCCCTCCGCCATGAACTTCGTGAGCAGGTCCGGGTCGAGCCCGTCAATGCCCAGGATGATCAGCTTCCTGGACCCAACCGCTCCGCCCCGCGCGTGCTGGCAGGAAAGAAGCAGGCTCAAGCCCGCCGCGCACAAAGCCAGCAGGCACACCAGCCGAAGACGTTTTCTGAAGGGCACGGTCACTGCAAATATTGGTCCGGCTTCCTGGCTAAAGATGGGTGGCGATCACGGCATCACCACGAGACTGGAGATCCCGAGGAGCAGGTACATAGATTGTACGCGGAGTTGCATGGGCGTCAAAACTGGGGATTGAGTGAAAAGGTTGAGTGAAAAGGTCCGGCCTCCGTCCGCCAGGATTCGTTCCCAATCCATGGCATTGCAGGTTTTGATCAATGGCGGCGCAGCCTTTACACTTACTGTCATGATCCGAAAAGTCGTTGCCGGCGTGAGTCTGATCTTTCTTACTTTCTCTTTCGCCGCAGCCGCATCGAAACCCAACCTAGTGCTGATCACCCTCGATTCCGCCCGCGCCGACCGCATGGGCTTTCTCGGCGCCAAGGGCGCGCTTACGCCCAACCTCGATCGTCTCGCCGGGGAAAGCATCGTCTTCGAGCATGCCTACGCCCAGGCGCCGGCCAGCGTTGTTTCGCACGCGACCATTCTTTCCGGAGCGTACCCTCAGAGCACCGGCATGAGCGAGATTGGCGGTACGCTATCGTCATCGCTGCTTTACCTCCCGGACCTGCTGAAGACGCAAGCCTACCGGACCGCCGCCTTTGTTGGCTCCATCGATCTCGACCCGTGGAACGGGCTGGCACAGGGATTCGACCGCGGCTTCCAGACTTACGACGCCGGCTATCGGCCCTCGATCCCCGGTGATGCCCGTCCTCCCGTAACTGAGCGCCGAGGAGACCAAGTCGTCGCCCGCGCCGCTGCCTGGTTGGACCACAACGCGCAAGGACAAGGACAGTTTTTTCTCTGGGTTCATATCGCCGATGCGCGCGCACCCAGCACTTCCTACAATTCCGCCATCACCGCGGCCGATGCAGCCATCGGCAAATTAATCAGCGCCTTGCAACAACGGAAAATCTACGAAAATACCGCGGTGATCATCGTCGCCGACCACGGCGAGAGCCTGGGCGCCCACGGCGAAGACGCACACGGTGTTTTTCTCTACGACGAGACCATTCATGTCCCGCTGCTCATAAAACTTCCTCAAGGCCAGCCCGCCGCGAAGCCAGCCCGAGTAGCCGCGAAGGTAAGGCTCGTGGACATCGCTCCTACCCTGCTTGAAATCGCCGCGATCCCGGTGCCCTCGCAGATGCAGGGACAGTCGCTGTTACGCATCGCGAAAGCCAGCGGCGGCAGCGGTAGTGGGAGTGACCAGCCCGTGTATTCCCGCGCCGATCTGCCCCAACGCGGATTCGGCTGGAGCCCGCTGGAATCCTGGCGCGCCGGCAAGTATCTCTACATTCGCGCCCCCAAGCCCGAACTCTACGACTTGACCGCAGACCCGGGCGCGGCTCACAACCTGGCCCAGAGTTCGAAGGCGACGCTCGACACGATGGCCGCGCAGCTCGACAATTTCGACCGCCGTTTCAGCGGCGAGGCCGGCAAGTCTTCCGCGGAGTTGAGTTCTTCCGAAATGCAGAAACTGGCGTCGCTCGGATACATCGGACTGCAAAAGTCGTCGGGCTCTGCCGCCTCGGTTGCAGGAACCGATCCCAAAGACAAAATAGCGACCGCCAATAAAGTGATCGAAGCAGCTTCGGCTCGCGACCAGTCGAGGCCGGATCGCGCCATTGCCGCGCTCGGTCCCGTAGTCTCCGCCGACCCCAACCTTTACTTGGCGCAATACACGCTCGGCTCGGCGCTGGCCCGGAAGGCGCAATACGCCGACGCGGCCAAGCATCTGCACAAAGCGATCGAACTCCAGCCCGACTCCGCCTGGGCGCACTACGAAATCGGCGCAACCCTGCTAAAAACCGGTGACTTCAAAACCGCCATCGTCCACCTTGAAATCGCCACGGGACGCCTGCCCGCCTTCGCCCCCGCACACCTCTCCCTCGCCGAAGCCTACGAACACATGGGCCGAACCGAAGACGCGAAACAGCAGCGGGACAGAACAGAAAAGTAGAAAACCGCACGTGCATTTCAGTGGGGCATTCAATCAGAGCGCTGGCGCTCGAACTGAAGGTGCCCTTCATCGCCGACGACGAAGGCTCGTTTATTCAGTGACGCCTTCGACGATAGCGAAGCAGGGCGTACTCCCGCGTGAAAGGATGATGGCTGAGGTGACGCTCCGCAGTCTAAGGCGTCACCCGCAACGAAGCCATCACGCTACCCATCCGTCCATCCACATTGTTCCGCACGACAAAGCGCACGGAATATTCTCCAGGGGGCACAATCACATCGTTGCCGTAGTTCAGACCGTCCTTTTGGAAAGACTGCAAGCTATCCGGCTTAAAATTTGTTTCGACGTGCTGGGAGAACTGGTCGGCCGGATCGCCACTGGGTGTTCGAACTAAGGCGACAAATTCTAAACTCACAAAGTTATTGTTCGTAGTGTCTACTATGTTGGCATTTGGGGGCAGAGTGATCTGAAAATGGATTTTCTTCTTGGCCCCGGCTGCTTGCAGGCTGGTCCAGCGCACGCTGAGCGGCACTCCCGTATAGTCCAGGGGGGAAACCAGCGCAAGACTGATATCTATTTTGCGGTTGTCCACTTTCTTGGCGTCGGTTACAAAAAAACCGTTCCGGGCCCGTACTTCCGTCCCTCCCCGTCTCACTTTAACCTGCAACTTGTGCCACCCGGGTTTGGCATTCTTATCCAGGTAATAGCCCAGCATGTAGTAAGTTGAGGAATCGTCAGCCGCCTTTTGAAACGCCACGTCCAAATCGTTTCGGTTATAGAAAGCTTTGCCTCCCGTCATGTCGGCGAAACCGACCATGGTATCGCGAGTAGCTTCGAAGATGGCTTCTTTGACGGATCCCAGGCCCTGGATCTGACTCACATTGGCTCCCGGGAAAAAGACCATCAAGCCGCGGGCATCGACTGGATAGACGGAGATGCCGGCATCGTTGAGCATTTGGAGGGTGCGCTGGTACAGCGGTTCCAGGGATTTCAGATCATCCGCGACGCGCACCTGGGTATCGTCGGGCAAGGGAGCCATCTCGCCACTGTGGGACATCGTGCGATCCATGCCTCCGCCTGCTATCGTGGTGCTGCCTTGGGAGAAGACATGGGGCAACATAATCGTCCCGCTTACGGGGTCTAAGGCAAAAGGAAAAGCCGCGGTGGCCCAGATTAACGATTTTCGGCCCGGAACACCGGCATACGCCTCGGCGACATGCTGAAACGACTCCAGCGTCACGGTGATTGCCTGCCGCTCGGCGAGTGCCACATATTCTGCGTTCTCACTGACAAAGTCTCTCAAATCGTTACCGGTTGTATCGCCGGCAACGGCTACCGCGTCGCCAGCGCTGCCTCCGTTGAGCGCGGGGATTTCACCGGTGACGCGCTTAAGTGCCTGAACAAGAACCGCCGGGTCCGCAGTGAAATCGTGCAGCACTTTGATTCCGTTCCTTTTGATGGCGACCAAAGCAATCGGTTCCTGGCTTGAGACACGACTCGCAAGATACTTCATGAGTTGTTGGCGCGCATAGGCTTGGTCCATGAAGGGAGTGTTGACCAAATCAATCGCAAAAATCGTCAGGCGTTTGGGGCTGGCATCGACACTAAGAGCGTTGCTGTAAACGCCCCGCGGGTTGGCGACGCGGGCCGGCCGACTTGTCGTGCTCTTGATTTCTTCGAACGAGGCGATTGGCTTGGCTTTGCCATTTTCCAGGATCTCGAAGTCATCCTTGGTTATGCCCGCGGTGTGGGCACCTGATTTATCCGTGACCACAACCGGGACCAACACCATTTCTGTTCGAGCAGTGAATGTGGTAGCTGTTTGGTTCTTGTCTTCGCTTCCAGCCACTGGTACGAACAGGAACAACAACAAGGAGAGAAACAAGGTCTTCGTATTCGGACTCATCGCTCCACCTTTCCCGATAGCAATAATACGCTTCTTGTCGCCCTCATCCACTGCGTCACTGACTCCCTGCCTACGTGCCGCGGGGCTGCAGGCAGGATTGAGGAAGGGAACCAGCGATCAAGGCCACGATTTGGTCGACCCGAACATGCACAGCGCACACAGAAAAAGGGGAGCCTTTCGGCTCCCCGAGATTGCTGCACTTTGCAGCGGTAGTTAGAACGTAAGGCGCAAAGCAAGCTGCAGGTTGCGGCGCTCGGAGACGTAGGTGAACGGATTGTAGCCCTTTTCGGCCGTGACGTTAGTGCCGTATTCCGTATCCGATGAACCATAGTTCAGGAAGTAGTTGCTGTGGTTGAAGAGGTTGTAAGCCTCACCACGTAACTGCATTGTGAACCGCTCACTCAGCTTGAAATTCTTATATACGCCGATGTTGAAGTTCCAATAGTTCGGAGTGCGGGCAGAGTTGCGTCCAACCATATTGGACGGGAACGCGCAGACCCCGTTGGTGCAACTGGGAACGTCCGCCACGCCACCGGTGATATCCCCTGCGACAATCGCTCCGTCCACGGTTGCCTGGTAGGGGATGTAGGGAGCGGGAGCGAAGTAGTTGAAGGTGTTCGGAGCACCGATGGGATCTTGCGCAGTAATCGCTGTGTATTTCCCTTGGGCGCCGTTCAACTGACGAGGACAGATGTTAAATGCATATCCGCAATCAAACAAGGTGAACGGAGTGCCCGAGTGCCAGGTCCAGATTGGAGAAATCGACCACCCTCCGGCCACGGCTTGCACGGCCTTGCTCTTGAAGTTATTGAGGAAGGGTGGTGCATACACGGCACTGAACGCCACCCGATTACGAACGTCGTAGTCGGAGGAGGCCTTGTCGAGTCTCGGATGCATCCAGTCGAGGAACCCGAGCTCACAGCAAGAGGCTGCGGCCGTATCCGTGAAGGTTGAACTCAGGGTGTCAAGGGAGTGGGACCAGGTGTAGTTGAACGAAAACTGCAGACCCTTGGACTGAAAGTTACTGGACTGCGCCCGGAAATTTACTCCGTTGTACCAGCTATCCCCGTCGGATCCGCGGAAATTAATACTCCCGTACGCGGTGTTGGTGCGTCCAGCCTCATAGCCACCTCCGCCCGCCGAAGTCGATACGTACGTCGGATTGATATTGGGGTCGTGGTTGTAGGTCGGCCCGCTATAGTATTTATTGATATTCGTGATCGAGTACTGGTGGATCCCGCGTGAGCCAGAGTATTCCAGTGCCACGACTGTATTCCGGACCAACTCATGCTCCACAGAGAGCGAGAACATGTTCGCGTAAGCGGTCTTGATGTTGGGATCCACACCACGCAGCGTCACCGCAGGAAGGGTTGCTGTTCCCGTCCCGGCAAACGGACCTTGATTAACAATCGGAATCGGGTATCCAGCGGCGCTCGACAAGGACACGACCCCGTAGTTCGGCGGGTTCTGAATTACGTTGAAGGTAACGTTGCCGAAGTTGCGCTCGTAGCTGATGCCATATCCGCCACGAATCGACGTCTTTCCGTTCCCGAACACATCGTAGGCAAAGCCGATGCGGGGAGCGAAATTCTTCTTCGACGGTTTCCACAACCCGCCGCCGATGGGGCTGCCGGGAGCGGGGTGTACCGAGCCATTCCGAATGCTATCGGGAGTAAGCGCTCCCGTGTAATAGAAGTTGGAGTCCAGGCTCGGATCTGCGTTGTGCTGCACTCCGAAATACTCCCACCGCAGACCCAGGTTCAAGGTCAAACGCGGTTTCACTTTCCAGGTGTCCGTTCCGTAAGCCGCACCGTCATTAAACCGGTTCTTACGGTCGAATTTGGGTGAGCCGACGGGCAGAGTGAGGGTGCAACCCGACGGGTTGATCGGCATGTCAGAAGTAATGTCTGTGGTACACGGGTAAAGGCCAGCCGGATTGATGGCCACCGTGTAGCTGTATATGGTGCCCGCCAGCATCGCATCGAGAGACCGAGTGGAGGTACGGCCAAGATCCCCGATGCCTTCTTCGTACGCGCCGAAGACCCGGTTGTCGCGCGCCTGGATGAATTCCCCACCAAAGCTGAAGGTGTGCTTACCCTTCGTGACACTCAACTGGTCGCTGAACTGGTAGAGGTTCTGCGGGCCGCCGAAGGGAATTGCGTTGGCCTGTGAAAACGGCAGATAGCCGGGCATAGCCACCGAGTAGCCATTCGGCGCCGGTACCGTCGCCGCCAGATACATCCCCGGCGAAACCGGCTTCGCACCAAGCGGCTGAAGCAGGTTTAACCTGTTGAAGGAGATCTTCGTCTGGTTGACGATCGTCGGCGTGAAGATGTGCGTCAGGTTGATCAAAACGTTCTGGTTACGGACGTTCTGGCCCGTGTTGTAGCCGTCGTAGGGACTATTGCCAACAGAGCCTGGAAAGTCGATCTCATTCTGCAGGGCGTACCGTCCCCAGAGCGTGGTTTTATTGGTCAGGTTGAAATCCACCCGATTGACCGAGGAGTAGCTATTCTGGGGGGTTCCTGCACCGGCATCAGTCGGAACGGTGAAATTCACCAACTGCATCACCGGCAGATTGGGGTTCTCGGTGGCAAGCGCGACGAAGTTCGGCGATCGGTATCCTGCGTCCCACCCAATCGTATTTGGACAGGGTACTGGGGGTGTGATGTCAGCACACGGAATAGGCGCAGGGGGCACATTAGTTGAGGGACCATACGGAGCCAGTTCGTTGATGGCCAAGGCACCTGCTGTCACCGGCGCTCCAATATTGCTCACACCCTTCGCGAGGGTGCCGTAGGTACTGAAGAAGGTCTGCGTATCCGTTCCGGTCAGCGCGAGGAAGTCAGGAGTGAAGACGTACGCACTGCTGTTCGCGCTGCTGCGCACCCGGGTCCACTCCGTATTCGAGAAGAAGAAAAGTCTGTTCTTGACGATGGGGCCGCCGATGGAGTAGCCAAACTGGTTGCGAACAAAAGTCGACTTCGGAATATTGGGCAGTCCTTGCTGGTGGTTCGCCCAGTTCGACGCGTCGGTTTGATACGTCGCCGAAGCCAGCGCTGAGACACGATTGTATTCATAAGCCGAACCGTGGAGGGTGTTGGTTCCCGACTTGGTGGATACGTTCACCACGCCGCCAGAGGCACGGCCATAGTCCGCCGTGAAATTGTTGGTGCTCACCTTGAATTCCTGCACGGAGTCGAGCGGTACCGACTGGCCGACGCTAGCCGTGAAAAGGTCGACGTTCTCGGCGCCGTCAAGCAGGAGGTTGGTGGAAGCAGACCGCTGCCCGTTGATGGAAACACCTGCACCGCGGCCGCCGCTGTCGCCTTCGCTGACGTTGCCCGCAGTCGCCACAAAATCGTAAGCGTTCCGGGTCAAACTGGGAAAATTCTGTACTTGGCTCGGGGTAATCGTCGAACCGAGGGTTTGCGACTCAGTGTCAACTTCCGTACCCGCCGCCTGTCCCACCACCTCCAGAACCGTCCCGGCGGCGCCCACCACAAGGCGCGCATCAACCACGGACGTCGAACCGACGGTCACCTCGGCCGGCTTCCTGAAATTGGAAAATCCGGGGGCGCTCACGGTTACCACGTAGCTGCCAGCCGGAACGTTGGTGATAGTGTACTCGCCGGCGCTGGAAGTCGTGGCTTCTCTCGTCAGGTTCGTGCCAGTATTTTTAACTGTGACTTTTGCTTGCGTGATGATCGCACCCGTAGGGTCTGAGACCACTCCGATAATTCTTCCAGTTTCTGCCTGGCCGAACATCGTGATGCTCAGGCCGAGCACCGTAACAACCAGCGCGATTACTCGAATCGCTGCCCTAAAACCAGATTCATGTCTCATATAATGTCTCCTGAAGAACTGAAGCCCCTGCGGGCAAGATGTTTTCCGTGAACAGCACCTAAACGCTAGAATTGCGGACGCCACTACTCTCCATCACAACCCCGTTAAAATAGCAACTGTGATACCAAAACGGATTTCTATTATTTCTTTTACATTCAGCTACTTACGGTTGACGCTAAGCCGTGCCTACCAAAATCGGGAGTTGGGGCTCAACGTAGTTATGAAAAACAGTATTTTGACGCTTGAAATCGCTGGGCCGCAAGACTGAACTTCTCCTCAGATTCTCGATTTCACGGGGAACCGATCTAGAATGCTGCGGAAGCACCGGAAAGCTTCGGAAAAAGATTGCAATATCGCAAATCGCGGCGGCGCGAAGGGAGCGTCGACTGAAGGGTACGCATCCAAAGTGATCAACCAGCAGGAACTTCAGAGCGGAGTCGCCGCGTTCGTCGAGGCGTTCAACCGCGCCCACTTTTTCGACGCCCATGAAGTTCTCGAAGACGTCTGGCGCGCTTTAGCTCGCGATGGGCCTCGCGACCGCCCCTCGCGCCGGCATCTCCAGGGCATGGTTCAATTGGCGGTCGCTTTTCATCACGAGTCCACTGACAACCATGTGGGTGCGCGCTCGGTTCTGGAGCGTGCCATGCGGAATCTCAACGGCGCGGACAGCTCGTTTCCCGATCTCGATCTCGACCGGCTGCGCGCTGAGTTGGCACTCTGGCGGCGGTATTTGGACGATTCCGAGGGTGCGTTGGGCGGGCGGGACGTCCGTCGCCACGCTGCCCCGGCCCTGCCGAAGATTATGCTGCGCCGCTAGATAGCCGCTAGATCAAGGTTGCGCACTGACCGCGCCTGCTAGAATCTTGTTCTTGTGAAGTCCAGTCTCTCATCTCCACAAAAAACGCCCCAAAACACCGCGCCCGAGTCTGTCCCTCTTCTTGACTTGCGCCGCCAGTACGATGGCATCCGAGAAGACGTGCTCTCGGCTATCGCGCGCGTGTGCGATTCGCAGACTTTCATCCTCGGTCCGGAGGTCGAGGCGCTCGAGCGCGAGATTTCCGCGCTGACGGGAGCGGCTTCGTCCGTCGGTTGCGCGTCGGGAACGGAGGCGCTCTGGCTGGCGCTCGCCGCCTCCGGCGTCAAGCCCGGAGACTCGGTCATCACCACGGCCTTCAGCTTCTTCGCCTCGGCCAGCGCCATTGTGCGTGCGGGCGCAACGCCGGTGTTCGTCGACGTCGATCCGGGCACGCTGAATCTCGACGCGGCGCTGGTCGAGCAGCGTCTCCGCGTCAGACGGCCCGAAAACCTTCGCGCCATTCTTCCCGTGCATCTTTACGGGCAGTGCGCCGACATGGACGGGTTCGACCGCCTCGTTCGTGAAGACGCGCAGGAATTCGGCGTCGCAATTGTGGAGGACGCCGCCCAGGCGATTGGCGCCGAGTGGAGCGGGCGCGGAGCGGGCTCGCTCGGTGTAACCGCCGCCTTCAGTTTCTATCCCACCAAGAACCTGAGCGCCTACGGAGACGCGGGCATCGTCACCACGACCCGTCCGGAGATGGCCGAGCACATGCGGCGGCTCCGCAACCATGGGAGTCCGCGGCGCTACTACCACGACGAATTTGGCTGGAACGGACGCATGGACGCCATTCAGGCAGCGGTGCTGCGCGTGAAGCTGGCACACCTCGGGGACTGGAACCAGAGCCGGCGGCAGCACGCCGCGACCTACGACCAACTGTTTGCCAGCGCTGGGCTGACTTCCGACCAGACTTCGAACCAACTTAGCGCACCCGTGCGCTTGCTGGCGCGGAGTCCGCAAGCTAAACATGTGTTTCATCAGTATGTGATTCGCACCCAGCGGCGAGACGATCTGCGCAAATTCCTCGCCGAACGAAAAATTGGGTCGGAAATCTACTACCCGCTGCCGCTGCACTTGCAGCCGGTATTCGCCTACCTCGGACTGAAGGCAGGAGACATGCCGGTCTGCGAACAGGCCGCACGGGAAGTGCTGGCCTTACCGATGTTCCCGGAGTTGACCGAGGCCGAGATCAGGTGGGTGGTCGAGAGCATTGCCGAGTTCTACAGTTGATTTAACCGCGGAGTGCGCAGAGATCGCGGAGGAAAGAAATTCCAAAAACCTCTGCGAGCTCTGCGTACTCTGCGGTTAAAGGTTCTTGTTTACCGTCGCCGCTTAGCTTTCCTATTCACAGCTTTCCTACTCACAGCTTTCCTACTCACAGTCCGCTGCGGCTCTTCTCCCGGCCCGTAAACTCGACGCACAATCGGCGTGTTGAGCTTGTATTTGCGCTCGGTCACGTTGCCGTTGTCGTCCTGCACACGAATGGTGAACACGGGCAACAGGCCTTCCTTGTCGAAGTTTTCTTGGGAGACGGTCACGGGCAGGACGCCTTCCATGCGCTCGCGATAGGCCGTCTCATAGCGATGGCGCTTCACATTCCAGGTGAAGACGCGAATCTGATTGAAGTCAAACGGCAGGCCATCCTTGGGTTCGGTGACCACGGTCAAGTACTGCGCGACTTTCTTGTCGCCATCCTGAACCTGATTCAGCACGAAGAACGCGACAATGCGCTGGCCTTCCGCGTACTGGGCGACGTCGAGCGGGATGTCGAGATCAATCATGCGGGCCAGCACCCAGCCGACACGGTTGTGGGAGTCGCGCACCAGCCACCAATCCTCGACGACCGGCACGGGCTGTTTCCTGTCTTGCGGATTGCTGCCCGGCGTGGCGGAGCGCGACGGCGGCGCAACCGCGCCCGGCTTCTCGGCCGTGCCTCGCTTCAGGAGCGATAGCTTCTCGCCGGAAGAAATCTGATAGAGATGGTCGGAATCCCGCCCCGGTTCGACGTGCAGATTCGTGTCGTTGCGCGTCGCGCCCTGCGCCTGCACGGGATCGTTCCGGTTGTCTGCGGTCAGCTTCTGGATTTGATCGAACACGTCCTGACCGACGAGGTAACGCTGCTCCACCCACCCCGTGACACCCGTTGCGGTGCGCACTTTGACGAAGCGGCGGTCATGGTCGAGCACTTCCACACGCTCGCCGTTCTTCACCACTCCGGCTTTCTCGTACACCGCCGCCACGTGGTCGCGGAGGTTGGCCTGAACGCCGGAAACGTAGGCGATCTCCAGCACGCGCCCGCGGCCGCGATTGCAGCCCGCAGGAAACATCGTGCTGGCCAAGCAGACCGCGACCGCCGCCGCTCGCAGCAGAAATTTTGGGATGAACTTCACCGGGAGCTTTTACTATAGCGCGGCGCTAGAGCGCTGGAAAGAGAACCCGTGTGTAGCCGGACGCTCCCAAGGTTCCCCATATATTTCTTTCCTGTTTATTCTCAAGGTATTAACGCGTGTTTACCACTACCCCCTCCCCCCTAGTCTTTGGAATCATGGGGTTAGGTGGCATCGCGCCGCCAAAGTCTAGAACACAAAGCACTTATTTTCAAAGTATTCCGGAATAAGGAGTTAGCTCTATTGTCCGTCTAATTCTATTAAAATTCGGAGTTTTTGCGGCTTGCTGACGCCTGCTCATTGCCTCAAATATAGTTACCGTCTAGTTATCAAAGAGCGACTGGAAACGCAGGCCGTCTTGGGAGACGGACACACCGCAGCCTTGGCACACAGGGCGGTCTTTATTGTTGCGCACGTCGGCTTGGAAGTATGTGATGCGGGACACAGATGGTTTGTGATGAAAGAGGTCAGGTGTCAGATTGCAGGAGTGAAAGTCCGGCGACCCACGTCTCGAACAAAAGCCGCTAGCGGTGGGGCGGAAAGTGAACGAGTGGGAAGCGCTCAAGATGAAGATGCGACCGCGAATCGCGCAAGACCGAACCCCGCTCCGGTGTCGGCTGTCCGGCGGCCCACTTCTCGAAAAGCGCGAGAAGTGGGGCACCCCCCTTTTCTTCTCTGCCCACAGGTAAGAGCAAGCACACTGTGCTTGCGCGCCGGAGATGGCGGCCACCCGCCTCGAGTTCAGGCCGTCAAGACCACCGGATCGAGAGGGAGGCGTCACGAAATCGTTATTGTCGCTGTATTCGTAAACACCGTCGTACCTACAGTGTACGTTGCCGTAAGCGTCACGGTTTCAGGCGAAGTGCCAGTGGCAACGCTCAAAACCGCTGGGCTGACCTCAGACGTAATGTTGACGTTGCTTGATGTGTCGCTAAGGGTCCAGGTCACAGAGGCAGTGATATCCACCGGTTTTGTTTGCCCCGTAACCGTGGCGGCGCACGTGAATTCCCGCGAGGCGCCGGGTGCCACGGTGGCAGTCTGCGGGGTAATGGTGATTGCGGTTACGCCTGTCAGAACCACGCTGACCGACGCGCTGCCGGTGAGCGTATCCAGAGTTGCGGAGATGTTGGCGGTGCCTGGAGCACTAACACCCGTAACCAAGCCGCCCTTAGCAACCGTCGCTACCGCCAAGTTGTCGCTCGACCACAAAACCTGACCGGTGATGTTCTGCGGGTTTTGAGTGTCATAGGTGCCTCTCGCCGACATCTGCAACGTGTCGCCCTGTTGGAGGTTCTGCCCGGTCGGGCCAACCGAGATCGCGGTCAACACCGGATCAACGAAGAATCCGTGGCAGCCGACCCCAATGGCCAGTGCAACCAGAACCGTGAAAGCAAGCGTCAACGCCAATTTGCGCCCGGTAAACATAAGTGATCGCCTCAGATAGCGTGATTTTAGCAGAACGCCCGGCTATCGCTCGATCCCGATAGTGCATGGCTTGGGTCGTACCTTCGCCCACCCTGCTCACCGCGTGCTCGAAGCGTTCTCCAGTAAAAGAACGGCGTGCGATCCTGAACTTGCAGTATTTTCTAGGAGGCTGCGGAAAGGTAGATTTCCGATGCACAGCCCCGGGATCGGCAGCGGTGACGCGGGCGAAAAGCAGGTCCTTCGCTTCGCTCAGGATGACAAATTTAATGGAGGATGACAAATTTATCGGCGTCCTTCGGTTTTATCGGCGTCCTTCGGTCTAGGGTTTTCTGAAAGCTGAGAGCTAACAGCCAAAAGCTAAAAGCCGCAAGCTCAACGCCCGCTTACTTCGGCCGCTTCTTTCCCGTGTTCGCGATCCGCTCGTCAATCGGCTTCCGGGCGGCGAAGCCCTCGGTCGTCCCGTGCCAATGCGCGATCGTTGGCTCGCCCAGCTTCCAGCACAGTAGGAGGATCTCCCCTTCCACCTTGCAGGGGAAATCGAGCAATCCGATGTCGAGATCTTTCACCTGCACGCCGGTCGCGTCAATTTCGGCGAGGGCATCCTTGACGCGCCGAATCGCCTTCTCGCGCTCCGCCTTGCGCCGCGCCAGATGGACCACATTCAGCATCATGCCGCCGTTGAGAAAAACGCGGTGCGCCGTCTCCTGCAACTCGGCGTCCACGTCTTCAATCAGCTTCTTGCCGTGGATTGCCTGCCTCAGCAGCGATTCCAGAATCGGCAGGAGCATTTGCGCTTCTACGAGGGTAAAGGTGCGGTCGGACATGTATCTCTATTCTACTGGAAGCGGCCTGGGAAAGAGGTGTTCAGCTGTCGGCCCTTGACTGGGTCGATTTTGGCTTTCCTGCGCCCTGACATCTGCATCCAAACCTGTAACTCCTGCGGCACCAATTGCTCTACAATAGGGATCAAGCTAGCCAACCACGGGGAGAAATCAACATGGCACTACGTCGCGCATTGTGCACGATTCTGCTTATCTTCACATGGACCTGCGCAATCGAGGCTCAGGATGTTCCAGTTCCCCAACTCACTCCGGGTTCCGAGCGCAAACCTGCATCCGCCTCCAGTAACCCAGCCCAGCCCGCGCCGCCGCAGACGGTTGCTCTGACCGTAGCGAAAGGCGCACCTTTGCAAGTGGCTCTGGATCGGGAAATCCGGGTGAAGAAGGTGGGACAGCCGGTCCACGCGCGCATCGTGGAGCCGGTATATGCGTTTGACCACATTGTCGTGCCCGTTGGTTCTGAGATCATCGGCGAAATCACGAAGATCGAGGAGATCTCAGGCGGCAAGCGTACTTTAGCGGCGCTGAATGCGGATTTCACGCCCCTGCGGAGGGTTGAAGTCGGCTTCCATGAATTGGTGCTGGCCGACGGCAGACGTTTCCCGCTGCATACCAGCGTCACTCCCGGCTCAGGCCAGATCATCGAGTTGGTCACTGCGGCGAACGCAAAAGAAAAGAAAAATGGCGCAAAGGACATGGCGTCCGAAAAGACCAAAGAGGCGAAGCAGCAAGCCCGGCAGGAATGGGACAACGCCATAAAACAGCTGAAGACGCCCGGGAAAATCCACCGTCTGGAACGCTACGGGGCGGCGCAATTGCCGGTTCACCGGCAATACATCCCGGCCGGAACCGTGTACTTCGCCGAATTGGAGGACCCACTGGATTTCGGGAGCGAGGTGATGACCGCCCCGATGGCCTCCTCGATCGGCAGCGCAATTCCCGAGGGAAGCGTGGTTCACGCTCGGCTGGTCACACCGTTGTCGTCCGCTAC
Organism: Acidobacteriaceae bacterium; assembly: GCA_003131315.1. Classification (GTDB taxonomy): domain Bacteria; phylum Acidobacteriota; class Terriglobia; order Terriglobales; family Acidobacteriaceae; genus Acidiflorens. The sequence goes on along the minus strand of PKUV01000097.1, from coordinate 23,867 downwards.
CGCCCGCAAGGGTCAGGACGTGGAAGCAGTCCTCTCGGAGCCGCTGATGGATGGTGAACGCCTGATCCTTCCTCAAGGCAGCCGCCTGAAGGGCACGGTCAAGCAGGCACAGCCGGCGCGTCGCATGAAAAAGAACGGACAGCTGCGCATCGCATTCTCGGAACTTGTTCCGCCCGATGGCATTGAGCAGAAGGTCGTGTCTACGCTCGAAGGCGTGCAAGCCGGCAAAGATGCCAACGTGAAACTGGATTCCGAAGGTGGCGCTGAAGCGACTACCTCGAAGTCGCGTTACCTGGCGACGGCAATGTCGCTCGGACTGGCCATGATGTCCGTAGGGGATCGCGACAGAGTCGGAAGCGGACAGGACGGCGCAGGCAGGGGGGCCGCAGGCGGCTTGGGCGGATTCAAGTTAGTGGGGATGGTAGTGGGCGCGCTCGCACGCTCCCGCGCCTTCGGCACCACCATGGGAGCCTACGGAGCCGCGGTCTCGGTTTACTCGCACTTCATGGCGCGAGGGCGCGAAGTGGAATTTCCGAAAAATACCGCCATGCAGATTGGAATCGGAACGCGCGCCGCGACAACAACGCCACCGGCGCCGGAAGTGGCGCCACCCGCAGTTCCCTCCGAGTCCGCCGCTCTTGTCGACTAACAGGCTACTGAAAAAGCACACCTCAGGCGCTAAAGCGCGAGCACATTCTCAGCGACTTGGCGGCACGAGTAACCTCGTGCCCTTCCCTTTTTGCAGTGAAGTGTTGAGTTCTTTCGCCTGCTAAGAGTCGGGACCTTGCATCCGACAGCGCTGCATCCCTGCCCATGCTATTTTCAATGGACGGACATGGATACACCGCCCCCACCACGTTCCCAATCTACCCCCCGCAACATATACGCTTTCGGCCTGACTTCGTTCCTCAACGACACGGCCAGCGAAATGGCGTACTGGGTCCTGCCCGCCTTTCTCGCATCGCTCGGCGCCGGACCAGGGCAACTTGGAATCATCGAAGGCATCGCCGAGAGTGTGGCGTCCTTTGCCAAGCTTTTCTCGGGCTACCTGGCCGACAAGGTTTCGCACCGCAAGCCCATCGTGGTCGGCGGATACTTCATGGCCAACGCGGTGAAGCCACTGCTGGCGCTGGTTTCTTCGTGGTGGCAAATTCTGGGAATTCGTTTTTCCGATCGCTTCGCCAAAGGCGTCCGTGGAACCGCCCGCGACGTGATGGTTGCCGAGTCGGTCGACAAGTCCAACATCGGCTCGGCCTACGGCCTGATTCAGGCCATGGATTCCGCCGGCGCCATCGCCGGGCCGCTGCTGGCGCTGGCGGTGATCGGGCGCTTCGGCATGAGAGGCGTGTTCGCGTCCGCCGCGATCCCGGGAGCGCTGTGCGTAATCGTCGCCTGGGTTGGAATCCGCGAGGTTCACCGCGCCAGCAACCCGCTCGTGGAAGCTGGAGCGAATCCGGAGTTGCCGCGGCCGCAGGCGGCTGCCGAGCTGCGCTCGGCTTGGACGGGCGAGGGCGCCCGTCTCTCCACGAGCAAATCCGACTGGCTGCCCAAACTGCCGCTCGGCTTTTACTACGTGCTGGCCGTGGTCACACTGTTTTCGCTGGGAAATTCCAGTGACATGTTCCTCGTCCTGCGTGCCGGAAATATCGGCATTCCAGCATCTCAGGCGCCACTGCTGGGACTGGTCTTCAACATCATGTTTACGTTGCTGTCCTGGCCGGCCGGCAAGTTCAGCGACCGCTTCTCGCGCTCGGCCATCGCCGCCGCCGGATATTTCGTTTTCGCCATCGTCTATTTTGTCTTCGCACTCGAGCCTTCCCAACTGGCGATCTGGCTGAGCATGGCCTTCTACGGACTCTTCTATGCGTTGACTAATCCCGTGCTCAAGGCACTGGTCGTGGAAAGCGTGGACACCGATGTCCGTGGTCGTGCTCTTGGAATTTATTCGTTTCTCACCAGCGTAACCACGCTGCTCTCGAGCGTCATCACCGGAGCACTTTGGAAAGTCTACGGCGCAGCGGTCCCGTTCTATTTGTCGGCGGGGATCGCGACGGTCTCGGCGGTGGCCCTGCTGGCGCACCGTTCGCCCGCGCGAGAACGGTCTGTAGAGACGCGACAACGATGATGACGCCGCTTCCCAAAGCGAACCCACCACGGAGACACAGAGTCACGGAGAAAAACAAGAAAGGGGTTCCCCCGTGGCTCCGTGGTGAAAAACCTGCCTACTAAGGACCCGGACGACAACAGTGGGCTTGCCGCGTCTCTACGGGGAAATCAGGCGGCCCTCTCCGACCGGCGCAACCACAAATACGCGATCAGTAGAAACCCCACGCCCGCCACGATATCGAGCGCGACATCCCGCACCGTGCCCGTGCGCGACGGAATGAAGCTCTGGTGCCATTCATCCATCGCGGCAACGCAGGCGGTCCCCAACCAGGACAACAGCGCCGTGCGCAACAACAAGGTATGAACTCGACCGAGCGTAGCTCTCCAGCCACGCAGCAGCAGCAGGCTCAACATGCCGTACCCGACGACGTGCCCAGTCTTGCGTAGATAGTGATGAAAGATGAGGAAGTCGTAGAGGCTGATTTGGCCGAGCAGTCGAGTCAACAGCCCAAACAACATGCTGCCGGTGTTCTCTGACGAGAAGAGAGCGGTGGACTCAAACGCGATGAGACCGATCCAGACGACGGCTGGCCACCAGGCGCGCAGAAGATTGGGACGGGACGCAGTCAAAATCGGTCTCTTCCCTTACTCCGCCGCGTAATTCGGAGCTTCGCGTGTGATCATGACGTCGTGCACGTGGCTTTCGCGCAGGCCGGCGGCGCTGATGCGCACGAATCGCGCCTTCTGCTGCAGTTCAGCCACCGTCTGGCACCCGCAATACCCCATGCCCGACTTCAGTCCGCCCACCATCTGGTGTACGATCATCGCCACCGAACCACGATACGGCACGCGCCCCTCAATTCCCTCCGGCACCAACTTGCCCAGCCGGTTCGACTCTTCGCCCATCACCGGCATCGCCGTCGACGCGTCTCCATCGGAGTTCTGGAAATAGCGCTCGCTTGAACCCGCCGCCATCGCTCCGAGCGAGCCCATGCCGCGATACGACTTGAAGGTGCGGCCCTGATACAGAATCTGTTCACCCGGGCTTTCATCGGTTCCCGCAAACATCGATCCGATCATGACCGCGGAAGCGCCCGCTGCCAGCGCCTTGCTGATATCGCCGGAATACTTGATGCCGCCGTCGGCAATCACCGGAACGCCCGAGTCGCGCGTGGCCCGCGCCGCCTCCGCAATCGCCGTAATCTGCGGAACCCCCACGCCGGTTACGATGCGCGTGGTGCAGATCGAGCCCGGTCCAATGCCGACTTTCACCCCGTCCACGCCCGCGCGCACCAGGTCGCAGGCGCCATCGAATGTCGCTACGTTACCGGCAATCAGGTCTATCTCCGGCAACTTCGCTTTCACCTTTTTGATTGCTTCGAGCACAAGTGTGGAGTGCCCATGCGCGCTGTCAATTGCCAGCACGTCGACTTTCGCCTTCGCCAGTTCCTGGGCGCGCTCCAGGAAATCGCCCGTCGCCCCGATCGCCGCACTCACCCGCAACCGCCCCTGATTGTCCTTGGCCGCGCCGGGATATTTCAGTTTCTTCTGAATGTCCTTAACCGTGATCAAACCCTTCAGGTTGTACTTGTCGTCGACGACGAGAAGCTTTTCGACGCGGTGTTCGTGCAGGATCTCTTCCGCCTGCTCCAGCGTCGTGCCCACCGGCACCGTAATCAGATTCTCCCTGGTCATCACCTTGCTGATCGGAATATCGAAGCGCGTTTCGAAGCGCAGATCGCGATTGGTCAGAATGCCGACCAGTTTTCCATCTTTCAGCGTGATCGGTACGCCTGAAATCTTGAATTTCTGCATGACCTCGAGCGCATCGGAAACCTTGGCATCCGGCGACATGGTGACCGGATCCACGATCATGCCGCTCTCCGACCGTTTCACCTTGTCCACTTCATTGGCCTGCTGGTCGATCGTCAGGTTGCGATGAATAATCCCCAGCCCACCTTGCTGTGCCAGGGCAATCGCCATGTGCGACTCGGTCACCGTGTCCATAGCGGCGCTGATGATCGGAATGTTCAGGCGAATGTTGCGCGAGATGTGGGTCTGCGTGTTCGTGTTGGCGGGTACGACTTCGGAATGCGCCGGCAGCAGCAACACGTCGTCGAATGTGAGGGCCTCGGGAACGGGAAAATGGATCATAGGAGTTTGGATGAAACTTCTATTGTAGGGAGGGCGTGAGCATCAGGCAAATGCGGGCGGCGGATCACGAAACGGGCAACGTGGCGATTCACTCGAGAGTCCGGATACGTCCCTAGGAATTCGACGAGTGCCCGACGTGGACCGTCCCCCGGTTCACCATTCACCCGAACCGTTAGCGAAGTCGCTTATTTAGAAGCGTGTACTTCTGTGTCTTGATCTTCCCGTGTTCGTCTGTCCATGCAAACTCGATATAAGGCACTCCCCATACCTTAGCCTCCCTCGCCGCCAGAATGGTGCCGGGCGTCCATGTATGGCAGTTAAGAAAGTTACGATTCTCCACAACATATATCATCCGCTCATCTGTCACGACAAAGTTGCAAGCCGCATCAGATGATATCGCCCCGGTTGTAACGCGCGTGCCCTTGCCGGAAAAATCTTGCGTCTGCACCTCCAGCCTCAATGGATAACTATCTAGTGATTTATCCTTAGCCGCCACAAACGTAGACGCCAGAAATACCATAATAATCAATTGTTTGATGAGAACCTCCTTGTCGCTACTAGTGGAAGGCTACCTACGGTCTCCGCGCTCCAACTTCTGAATGATGGTTTGCAAGTGTCCGATCACTCGCTCTCGATACTTTGCTACATCCTTCTTCCCTTCCGTGCGCCCTTTATCTTCATGGGCTGCAACGGCTATGACGTGCCAGTTAATTCTCATCTTCTGGCTGCTGGCTTGCTGGCTATAGCTGAGATTCTCAAAAACCGGATCTTTCATCTAGTCTCCTCTCTTGAGATCATCGCCCTACACATACCAGCCTTCGCCGGGCGACAGTAAAATGAAACACGGGACGCCCTTTCTCCCTGAAAATATTCTTTACTCCGGCGGCTACTCTTTCTTGTCGCTACCCTCAGTCTTGCCTTCAGCCTCATTGGCGGCCATGTCCTTCTGCGCCTGCGCTTCGGCGTGTTCCATTGCCTTGCGGTTCTCTTCGGCACGTTTGGCGCGGACTTCGGCGCGCTTCTGGCGCTTTTCATCGAGCACCTGCTCGCTACCTAGCAGTTCGATGAACGCCTTTTCGGCGCCGTCACCCTTCCGCCACGCGGTACGAACGATCCGCAGATATCCGCCCTTGCGGTCACCGAAGCGCGGAGCCACTGTATCGAAAAGTTTGCGGACCGCTTCGTCCGTCATCAAATAGGCCGCCGCCCGCCGCCGCGCCGCCAGATCGCCCTTCTTGCCGAGCGTGATCATCTTCTCGACCTGCGGACGCACCGCCTTCGCCTTGATCACGGTCGTCTCAATGCGTTCTTCCATGATGATCGACGTGACCATGTTGCGCAGCATCGCGCGACGATGCGAAGTGGTCCGACCTAACTTGTATCCTGCAACTTTGTGACGCATGGATTACCCCATTGAATCATTGAATGATTGAGTCATTGAGTCATTGAGTCATTCATTTCAATGATTCAATGACTCAATGCCCCAATGACTCAATGCTCTACAGATCGTTGTCGCCGTACGCTGAAGCGGGCAGCACCTGGTTCGAAGTCGGTCCGGGCACGGCGTTCCCGTGCTCGTCGATCTTCATACCCAGGCTCAGACCCATCGAGGAGAGGATCTCCTTGATTTCGTTCAGCGACTTCCGGCCAAAATTTTTCGTCTTCAGCATCTCGGCTTCGGTCTTCTGCACCAGTTCGCCGATCGACTGAATGTTGGCGTTCTTCAGGCAGTTATAACTGCGCACCGAGAGTTCGAGTTCCTCGACCGAACGGTTCAGGTTCTCGTTCTTGATCTCCGGCCTGCGCTCTTCGCTCGCCGACGCCGTCTCGATCTCCTCTTCGAAGTTGATGAAGATATTCATGTGATCCTTCACCAGCTTCGCCGACAGTCCAAGCGCATCACCCGGAGTGATCGAACCATTCGTCCAGACCTCGACCGTCAGCTTGTCGTAATCGGTGATCTGCCCCAAACGCGCCGCTTCGACGGTGTAGTTGCACTTGCGCACCGGCGTGTGCACGGAATCGATCGGAATGAATCCGATGCCCAGATCGTCCTCGAAATTCTTGTCGGCTGAAACGTAACCGCGGCCGCGCTTCAGGCGCATTTCCATGTCGAGCTTCCCGCCCTCGCTCACCGTCGCGATGTAAATTTCCTTATCGAGCACTTCCACATCGCCGTCGGCTTCGATCATGCCGCTGGTAACCACACCCGGCTGATCGGCGCGCAGGTAAATCGCTTTCGGACCATCTCCCGCAAGTTTGAACGGGACCTGCTTCATGTTGAGGATGATGTCGGTCGCATCCTCGACCACACCCGGGATCGACTGAAACTCATGCAGCACGCCTTCGATCTTCACCGCGGTAACGGCCGCGCCTTCGATCGAACTCAGCATCACGCGCCGCAGCGCATTGCCGATGGTAGTGCCAAAGCCGCGCTCAAACGGCTGCGCCCAGAACATCCCGTATTTATCGGTGAGCGAACTGGTATCGCTCGCCAGCCGCTTCGGTTTTTGAAAACCTCTCCAGAGCATCGTGTGTTCTCCTCTCGGCCATGTAGCTCCGCGGCGGCTCTCCGAACCGGCCCAGGTTCGGATCAAGCGCCGCTGCGGGCTGATCTGGCGCGAATGGTGGGCCAAAAAATCAGTCGTTGGTCGCTATTCGTCGTTCGCTGTTCGCTAAAACCGGCTGTCCGCGAAGGACTAGCGATTAGCGAACGACGAACAGCGCGCGACGCATCCCTACTTGCTATACAACTCAACTATCAACTGCTCGTTCACCGGCAACTGGATGTCTTCGCGTCTCGGCAGCGCAATCACGCGCCCCTTGTAGTTCTCGCGATCAATCTCCAACCACACCGGCGCCGGCTGATGACTGGCAAAATCCTTCGCGATTTCGAGAATCGGCACCTTGCGGCTGCTCTCGCGAATCGCAATCTCTTCGCCGACGCTGACCTCGTACGAAGGGATGTTCACCTTGCGTCCATTCACCTGCACGTGCCCGTGACGCACCAACTGGCGCGCCTGACGGCGGGAAATGCCGAAGCCCAGCCGATAGACCACGTTGTCCAGACGCCGCTCGAGTTGCTCGAGCAGTTTCGCACCCGTCACACCCTTGAACCGGACCGCTTTCTCGAAGTAATTCCGGAACTGTCCTTCCTGGGTGAAGTAGATGCGCTTGGCTTTCTGTTTTTCGCGCAACTGCAGACCGTAGCCTACAACCTTGGTCTTCCTGTCTTTCCCGTGTTGTCCGGGAGCGAAGTTGCGTTTCTCAATGGGACATTTGTCGCTGAAGCACTTCGTGCCTTTGAGGAAGAGCTTGATCCCTTCCCGGCGACAAAGACGACACACTGCATCGGTATAACGTGCCATTTTTCTCCTTTATTGAAATCGGTTTACGGGGTGGCGACCCTTTCGTCCCGATTGAAAAAATCAGTTCTCAGTTCTTACGTCTCAGGTCTCAGGAGATCTCGATTGCCGAGACCTGACATCTGAGACCTGACACCTGGTTCTTACACTCTGCGCCGTTTCGGCGGCCTGCAACCGTTATGCGGAATCGGCGTCGTGTCCTTTATGGACCGCACTTCGATTCCCGCCGAGGCCAGCGCGCGTACCGCCGACTCCCGCCCCGATCCCGGACCGCTCACCCGCACATCCACCGAGCGAACCCCGTGATCGCGCGCCATGCTGGCGGCGTTCGACGCGGCCTGCTGCGCCGCAAACGGAGTCCCTTTGCGGGACCCACGAAAACCGAGCGAGCCCGAACTCTTCCACGCCAGCACATTGCCGGTCATGTCCGAGATGGTCACGATGGTGTTGTTGAAAGAGGCTTGTACGTGCACCAGTCCGTGCGGAACGTGCTTGCGCTCTTTCTTCTTGAACGTCTTCTTCTTGCCTTTTTTCTCGGGCGCCGCGGCGCCGCCTGCTGCTGCTGGTTTAGCCATGTGTTAGGTCTCAGTTCTTAGGCGTCAGGTCTCAGGAGGTCCCGATTTTGCTGAGACCTGACACCTGAGACCTGAGACCTGATTCTTACGCTTTTGCCGTCTTCTTCTTTTGCGCGACCGTGCCTTTGCGCGGACCTTTGCGGGTACGAGCGTTGGTGTGCGTGCGCTGCCCGCGAACCGGCAGGTTCCGGCGATGACGGAATCCGCGATAGGACCCGATTTCGATGAGCCGTTTGATGTTCATCGAAACGTCTTTGCGCAGATCGCCTTCCACCGAGCCTTCCGCCTCGATGACCTGGCGAATGCGGTTGACCTCGTCTTCCCCGAGGTCCGACACTTTTTTCATCGGGTCCACTTTCGCCGCGTCCAGAATGCGCGCCGCGCGTGAAGTGCCGATGCCGTAGATGTAAGTGAGCGCGATATTCGCGTGTTTGTTGCGCGGAAGATCGACGCCTGCAATACGAGCCATGATCCCTCTCTTAACCTTGACGCTGCTTGTGCTTGGAGTTCTCGCAGATCACCCGCACTACTCCCTTGCGGTGGATGACCTTGCACTTGTCGCAAATCTTCTTAACCGATGCCCTGACCTTCATAAACCAGTTCTCAGTTCTCAGTTGCCAGTTCTCAGAAACTGCAACTGCGGATTCCGCGCTTCATTGCTGGATCTTGCGAGACGAGGCAAGCCTCGTCTCTACCGAAGCGCTATTTGTAGCGGTACACAATGCGCCCGCGATTCAGATCGTACGGAGAAAGTTCGACAGCGACTTTGTCTCCCGGCAGTATCCGTATAAAGTTCTTCCGCATCTTGCCGGAGACGTGCGCCAGTACCTGGTGCTTGTTTTCGAGCTCCACCTTGAACATGGCATTGGGCAGGGGCTCGACCACCACCGCCATCACTTCAATCGCGTCTTCTTTGCTCATCGACTCCTTAAAAAACCTTTAGCTGTTAGCTCTTGGCCTTTAGCTAAAAGCCAAGAGCTAATAGCTAATAGCATCTACTGGGTCAAAATCACCGGCCCTTGTCGCGTTACCGCCACGCAATGCTCAAAGTGCGCGCTGTAACTGCCGTCGAGCGTTACGGCCGTCCACTTATCGCTCAAAACCTTGGTCTCCGGACGCCCCGAGTTCACCATCGGCTCAATCGCCAGCACCATGCCTTCGGTCAACTCCGCGCCCTGGCCCTTCTTGCCAAAGTTCGGAATCTGCGGCGCTTCATGCAGCTTCGTCCCGATGCCATGCCCCACAAACTCTCGCACCACGCTGAACCCGTTCGCTTCCACGTGCTTCTGGATCGCCGACCCAACGTGTCCAACCGTGTTGCCGATCTTCGCCTGCGCGATGCCCTTGTACAGCGAAGCCTCGGTCACTTCGAGCAGCTTTTTCAATTCCGCGGCCAACTCATCGCCCACCGGCACCGTGATGGCAGCGTCTCCGTAATACCCGTCGCATACAACGCCGCAGTCGATGGAAACGATGTCTCCCGTTTTCAGCGCCCGCTTTTCCGACGGGATCCCGTGCACGATCTCTTCATTGATCGAAGTGCACAGCACACATGGATAGCCGTAATATCCCTTGAACGCCGGCGCGGCCCCGAGTTCCGCGATCAGTTTCTCGGCGGCCTTCTCCAGGTCCATTGTCGTAACGCCGGCCGCCACGATACCTTTCAAGTGGTTCAGGACCTGGCGGACCATCTTCCCGCTCCGCCTCATCTTTTCGATCTCTTCCGGCGACTTGCGGATGATCCGGTCTTCCCCAAAACTCATCATTGATTCTAGCTTCGTCGTTCCGCTACTAGCATCCACCCAGGCAATGACTGTCAATCACGCCGAAAATCTGCGCCGTAACATCTCCCATCGGCCGGTCCGCATTGACCGCCACCAGCCGCCGCTGCGCCCGGTAGTAATCCGCTACCCGCCGGGTCTGCGTCTCATAGGCAGCCAATCGCCCCGAAATGACTTCTTCGCGATCGTCGTTGCGGATCACCAGCTTGGATCCGTCCACATCGCACAACTCGTCGACGAGAGGTGGCTGAAAGTGAATGTTATAGAGCCGTCCACAGGTGGGACACGAACGACGCCCGGTAAGCCGTAGCAGTAATTGAGTATAGTCTACGAGCAACTGGATCACAACCGGCGGACACTTCTCCGATTTTTCAAAGACCTCTTTTTCCAGGAAAGCGTCCAGCCATCCTGCCTGGGCGGCTGTCCGTGGAAAGCCATCCAGCACATATCCGCGTTGACAATCGGCCTCCCGCAGCCGCGTGGCCACGATGCCGTACATCAACTCGTCAGGCACCAGTTCCCCGCGCGCCATGATCACCCTGGCTTCAAGGCCCAACTCGGTGCCACGCCCTACGTGATCCCGCAAAAGATCACCCGTCGATATCTGCGGGACACCGTAACGGTCGACAATCTGTTTGGACTGGGTGCCCTTCCCGGCCCCGGGAGGCCCCAGAAGAATCACTGGTCCAATATTTCGCGCGGTCTCGTTGGCCATCGAAATGGCCCCTTTTACTCGTATTTCCCGTCGCGGAAATATCGCCCTGCTCCGCGCCCACAAAACCCTTGTACCACGCTCTCTCCGATCGCCGTGTGACCTGGATCACCCGACCTCGATCACCTGACCCGGATCACCAAGTCCGGCGTCCGCGAATCCGTCCGCTCTTCGGCGTGAATCCATCGTAGTGCCGCATGATCAGCTGCGCCTCAATCTGCGTGACCGTGTCCATCGCCACCCCCACCACGATCAGCAGCGACGTTCCGCCAAAATAAAAATTCACTCCCAAGCCGTTCGTGATCCAGGTGGGCAGGTTCTCAAACACTCGCCCCAGCAGCGGAAGGTGGTTCAGCTTGATACCCGCAATCATCCACTCCGGAATCAGCGAAATCAGAATCAGGTAGGCCGCGCCCACCAGTGTGATCCGGGTCAGAACATCGTTGATGAAGTCCGAAGTCCGCTTCCCGGGCCGAATGCCAGGAACAAAACCTCCCCACTTCCGCATGTTGTCCGCGACCTCGTTCGGATTGAACACGATCGAGATATAGAAGTAGGCAAAGAAAACAATCCCTGTGCAATAGAGCAAGGTGTACAGCGGCTCGCCCCAGCGCATCGCGTCCAGAAGCGGGCCGACCACCTTGTTGTTGTGGAACGCCGCACCCAGCATCTGCGGTAAGGCCAGAATCGAAGACGCGAAAATCACCGGCATTACGCCGCCGGCATTCACCCGCAGCGGCAGGTGCGTGGATTGCCCGCCCATCACCTTGCGTCCGACCACGCGCTTGGCATACTGCACCGGAATCCGGCGCTCGCTACGTTCCACAAAAACGATAAACGCCACCACCGCGATCATCAGCACCAGCAACATCAGGATGGCCGGGGCCGTGAATACTCCCCATGCGGAGGTACTCGCCTTCTGGTACAGATCGATAACGCCACGCGGCAGACCGACCACGATGCCCGCAAAAATCAGCAGCGACATGCCGTTGCCGATGCCGCGCTCGGTAATCTGCTCACCCAGCCACATGATGAAAGCGCTGCCCGTGGTCAGCGTCAGCATGGTCATCAGGATGAAGCCTGGCCCGGGAGTGGTGACGAAATCGCCCGCTTTCTGCAGGCTGATGGCAATCCCGAACGACTGCACCGCGCTCAAAATCACGGTGAGATAACGCGTCCACTGCGTGATTTTCTTCCGGCCCATTTCGCCTTCTTTCTGCAGCTTGGCCAGCGGCTCATACACCACCGTCAGCAACTGCAGAATGATCGACGCCGTAATGTACGGCATGATGCCCAGCGCGAAAATCGTGAGCCGCCGCAGGTTGCCGCCGCTGAACAGATCCACAAAGCCCAGCACCGAGCCCTTGTTCCGTTCGAAGAACTGCGCCAGCCGGTCGCCGTTGATCCCGGGCGTCGGGATGTGGCCGCCGATGCGATACACCGCCAGCAGGCCGAGCGTGAACAGCACGCGCTTGCGAAGGTCGGGAACCCGGAAGATGTTCGACAGCTTTTCGAGCATTACTGCAAGACCTCAAACTTGCCGCCCGCCTTGGTGATTTTTTCCTGCGCCGACTTCGAAAACTTGTGCGCATGCACGGTAATCGCCGTCTTCAGTTCGCCGTTGCCCAGGATCTTGACCGGCTGCTTGCCACTCACCACGCCCGCCTTCTTCAGCAGTTCGGGCGTGATTTCAGTCTCGCCGAGCGTTGCCAGCCGGTCCAGGTTCACGACGTCGTATTCCTCGCGGAAAATGTTCGTGAACCCGCGCTTCGGCACACGCCGATGCAACGGCATCTGGCCGCCTTCAAACCCGCGCAACAGCCGCGAACCCGAACGGGACCGCTGCCCCTTGTGACCGCGCGTCGAAGTCTTGCCCATGCCGGACCCCATACCGCGTCCGACCCGCTTCCGCTTTTCCGTTGACTTGCGGGGCGCCCTGATCGTTGAAAGATTCATAATGCGTTCCGTCCCTGGGGGTCAGGTCTCAGGTCCAAGGTGTCAGGTCTCAGGAAAACCTAATCCCGCTGACCCTTGGCTGCCCAACCGCTGACTCTTTCACAACATCCGCTACTTACTACGGTCGCAGGTTTTACTGAGACCTGAGACCTAACACCTGAGACCTTACTTCACAATCTCAACTAAATGCGGCACCTTCTTCACCATGCCGCGAATCGCAGCCGTGTCCGGCCGCACAATCACCTGGTTCAGCCGGGTGAACCCCAGCCCCTTGACGACTTTCTTATGTTTTACCGGAGTGCAGATCGCCGACCGCACCCACTTCAACTGAATCTTGCCGCTCGCCACCGATTTCGATGTCTTGGTTGTCATTTCACTTCCCGCCTAGTTCGCTTCAATACTGCTCAGGTTCGTATCAGGGTATCGCTTCAGCGATACCGCAAATTCAACGAAATCAGACGCCCCTTTAGGGGCCGGACACAACTTACAACTCCTCTACCGACTTGCCGCGCAGCTCCGCGACGTGCTCTCGGCTCTTGAGCTTCTTCAGCGCGTCGAACGTCGCCTTGATCACGTTATGCGGATTGGTCGTGCCAATCGATTTCGTCAGCACATTCTGAATGCCCGCTGACGTCATCACCGCCCGTACCGCTCCGCCCGCAATCACACCCGTGCCTTCCGGCGCCGGCTTCAGCAGCACCATTCCCGAGCCAAAACGTCCCAGCACCGTATGCGGCACCGTCGTCTGCGTCAGGTTGATCCTCATCAGGTTCTTCTTCGCCGCCTCGATCCCCTTGCGGATGGCCTGCGGAACTTCCTTCGCTTTTCCGGATCCGAAACCAACTACTGCCGCCGAAGGATCGCCCACTACCACCAGCGCCGCGAACGACATGTTCTTGCCGCCCTTAACCACCTTCGTCACCCGGTTAATCGAGACGACCTGGTCTTTTAGCTGGAACGAAGCTGCATCGAGTTTTTTCGTTACTCTAGCCATTCTGAAATCTCATTTCCTGATTTGTAATTGGTAATTTGTAATTTGCAATTGAAAACCAAGGCATTGAAAATCGCAAATTACAAATTACCAATTACAAATTACAAATTCTTAGAACTGCAGTCCCGCTTCGCGCGCCGCATCCGCCACCGCTTTGACCCGGCCATGGTAAATGTAACCACCACGATCGAACACCACCTTGGTGACGCCCTTCTGCTTGGCCAGTTCGGCAATCTTTTTCCCAACCATCTTCGCCGACGCCACGTTGCCGCCCGTCACGCGCGCACCCTTCCGGTCGTCCGCAGTCGAAGCCGCAACCAGCGTGACGCCCTTCAGGTCGTCAATCAACTGAACGTAAATGTGGTTCAGCGACCGGTACACATTCAGCCGCGGACGCTCCTGCGTACCCATCACTTTCTTCCGGATACGATCATGCACTCGCTGCCGCGTCTGATTCTTTGAAGCGATTCTTAGCATCTTGAAACCTCGTCGTTCGTCGTTCGCTTTTCGCTGTTCGCAAATCCTCGACGATCCGCTCAGCGACAAGCGAACGACGAACAGCGAAAGACGTTACTTTGCGCCTGTCTTGCCAACCTTCTTCTTCAACCGCTCGCCGGCGTACCGCACGCCCTTGTTCTTATACGGATCGGGCGGACGCAGCGACCGCATCTCCGCCGCCACCTGGCCGACTTTCTGCCGGTCAATCCCGTTCAGCGTCAGCCGCGTCAGTTTCGCATCCACCGCGCAATCCACGCCGCTCGGCAGCGGATACTCGATCAGGTGCGAGTAACCCAGACTGAACACCACCGTCCCCTTGCCTTTCAACTCCGCGCGGTAGCCGATGCCGACGATTTCCAGTTCCCTCGTCCAGCCCTTGGTCACGCCATCGACGGCGTTATTGACCAGCGCACGCGCCAGTCCGTGCACCGCCGCATGGGCATCGCTCTCGCGCAGCGCCACCAGGTTGCCGTCCTTCTGCTCCATCTTGATGCCGGACGGAAGAGATGTATCCAGCTTGCCCTTCGGCCCCTGGACCATCACCGTATTGCCTTCGATCTTGACCGTCACGCCCTTCGGGATCGCGATCGGCTTTTTTCCAATTCGTGACATAAGTTAAGCTCTTAGCTCTTGGCTCTTGGCTTTTAGCTGTTAGCCTCTCGCTTTAGCTAGTGGCTAAAGGCTAAGAGCTAATAGCTGGTTCTTTACCAGATTTCACAAAGCAATTCGCCGCCCAGGCCCTGCCGGCGCGCCTGGCGTCCCGTCATCACGCCCTTGGGCGTGGTCAGGATATTGATTCCCAGACCGCCCAGCACCCGCGGAATCTCGGTGCGGCGCACATAGACGCGGCAGCCCGGACGTGACACGCGCGCCAGGTCCGTAATCACCGCCTCGTTGTTGTTGCCGTACTTCAAATACACGCGCAGGACCTTGTGGCCCTCTTCTTCCGCCGGCTTGAAGTTCGCGATATAGCCCTCTTCCTTCAGGATGCGGGCAATCTCCGTCTTCAGCTTGGAAGCTGGAATATCCACTTTCTGGTGCCGCGCGCGAATCGCGTTGCGGACGCGCGTCAGCATGTCTGCGACCGGATCGGTCAACCTCATCGTTTGCTTCTCCTAAAGCCGCCCGTTCGCTCCGTATCCACCGGAGAACCTGTCAGCAGCTTGCTTCTGTCGGTCGTTAGTCGCTGGTCGTTGGTCGTTAGCGAACGACTGACGACTGACGACCAACGACTGATTCCTACCAGGACGACTTCGAAACTCCGGGGATCTCGCCCCGCAGCGCCAGTTGCCGGAAACACAGACGGCACAGGCCAAACTTCCGTAGATAGGCCCGTGGACGTCCGCAGATCTTGCAGCGGTTATGCTTGCGCGACGAGAACTTCGGCTTCTTTACGTTTTGCGGCTTCGTCTTGCTCTCCACGCCGTCCTTCACTCGTTTTGCTGTAGTGGCCAAATTCGCTCCTAACTCCCAGCTTTCAGCTTTCAGCCGTCAGCTCTCAGTCAATCCTCAATTCGGACTTAGCGATCACCCGATCGCCAGATGGCCCGATCACCCGATTTCATCACGCCGCCCTAAACGGCATCCCCAGATGCTTCAACAGCGTCCGCGCATGGTCATCGGACCGCGCCGTCGTCACAATGGTCACGTTCATGCCTTTCAGCTTGTCCACCTTCGCGTAGTCAATCTCCGGAAAAATAAGCTGATCGTGCAAACCCAGCGTGTAATTGCC
Source organism: Acidobacteriaceae bacterium (assembly GCA_003131315.1). Classification (GTDB taxonomy): domain Bacteria; phylum Acidobacteriota; class Terriglobia; order Terriglobales; family Acidobacteriaceae; genus Acidiflorens. Next base: position 7,997 of record PKUV01000097.1, on the reverse strand, counting down.
GCGCCCATCGAACGACTTCGTCGAGACTCCGCGGAAGTCGCGCACTCGCGGCAGCACGATGCTCACCAGCCGGTCAAAAAATTCGTACATACGGTCGCCGCGCAGCGTCACCATCGCCCCAATCGGCATACCCTCGCGCACCTTGAACGCCGCGATCGACTTCTTCGCCCGCGTGACCACCGGTTTCTGCCCCGTAATCTGTCCCAACTCATTCACGGCCGGGTCGATAAGTTTCGCGTTCTGGGTCGCTTCGCCCACGCCCATGTTCACGACGATCTTGTTCAGTCGCGGCACGGCCATCGGGTTCTTGAGTTCCAGTTCCTTCATCAGGGCCACGGCAACTTCCTTCTCAAACCGCGCCCGCAGCCGCGGCCGCTCTTTCGCCGCGTGCCGTGGAGCCTCCGGACCAGCCTTGGCCTCGACCGGCGCGTGCCCCTTCTCGCCCTTGCCCGGTTTTACTTTCTTCTGCTCGTCTTTCTTCTGCCCGTCTGCCATTGTCGTTGCTACCTTCTCCATCACGGTTTCGGAGTGATTACCGGTTCGTGAGGAATTTGTAATTTGCAATTTGTGATTTGTAATCTAGAAACCTCGCCGAGGGGTTTCAATTACCAATTACAAATCGCCAATTACAAATCTTCTACTTGTCCAGCGTCGTCCCGCACTTCTTACAGACTCTCACCTTGCGATCGCCACGCACTTCATGCCCGATCCGTACCGGACCGCACGTCGCGCACACCAAGGCTACGTTCGAGAGCGGAATCGCCCGCTCCTGCTCGGCAATTCCACCCTTGATGTTGCGCTGCGGATTCGGCCGCACGTGCTTCTTCACCGTCATCACGTGCTCCACCAGCACCTTGCCCTCGTCGGGCAACACCCGCAGCACACGCCCTTCTTTTCCCGTATCCCGCCCGGTCATCACCTTCACGGTGTCATTCCGGCGGATATTCACTCGCTTGTGTTCGGTCGTAGTTGCTGTTGCCATAGAAATCTCGAATCCTCAATCCTCGCTTTATCAGCAGGCTCGCTCTTCCTGAGACCTAAGACCTGACACCTGAGACCTAAAGTACTTCGGGCGCCAGTGACACAATCTTCAAAAACTTTTTCTCGCGCAACTCACGCGCCACCGGACCGAATACGCGCGTGCCCACCGGCTCGCCGGTATCGTTGATCAGCACGGCCGCATTCTGATCGAAGCGTATGTAAGTCCCATCCCGCCGCCGATGCTCTTTCCGCGTCCGCACGATTACCGCCTTCACCACTTTGCCCTTCTGCACCTGACCGTCCGGCGAGGCTTCCTTCACGCTTGCCGTGATCACGTCGCCGAGGCCCGCATGCAGACCGGTCGAGCCGCCGAGCGGCATGATCATCTGCAGCTTGCGCGCGCCGGAGTTATCGGCGACCTCGAGCATGGATCTCATCATTACGGCCATGTTCGTCTCCTTCTCCGCCTCTTAATTCTTAGCGGGCGTTTCTAGCGCCCCACGCCCGTACCGGCGTCGGCATCAATCTCCGGCACCAGCGCCGTCTTCCGCACAATGTCCTTCAGCGTCCAGCGCTTCAGCTTCGACAACGGCCGCGACTCTTCAATTCGTACCGTGTCGCCGGTATGCGCTTCGTTCTTCTCGTCGTGCGCGTAGAACTTCTTCCGGATCGAGATCACCCGCCCGTACAGCGGATGCGCCTTCTTCCGCGTCACTTCGACCACGATCGTCTTCTGCATCTTGTTCGAGACGACCGTGCCGATCAGTTCCTTGTGGCCCTTGCGTTTTTCCGGTTGGCCTGTGATTTCCGCCATGCTATTTCTTCTCCGTCTTGCGGGCGCCCAGTTCCTGCTCGCGCAGGACGGTCTGTACCCGCGCAATATCCCGGCGCAGCCCGCGAATCTTTTTCAGGCTCTCCGTCTGTCCCATATTCATCTGGAACTTCAGCTTGAAGAGCTGGTCCGCCAAGTCCCGCTCCTGGTGCTTGAGCTCGACGTCGGTTAAGTTGCGAATCTTTTCTGCCTTCATAAAATCAGGTCTCAGTTCTTAGGTCTTAGGTCTCAGGAAAAGCTCTCTTACTCACGAACTTCGCTTTCACCTCTATAATCTGACCTCTAACCTCTGCAATTTCTACAGCACTTCGCGTTTCACAAACGTCGTCCGCAGCGGAAGCTTGTGCGACGCCAGCCGCATTGCCTCTTTCGCGTCCGTGACCGAAACGCCTTCCATCTCAAACAAAATTTTTCCCGGCCGCACCACCGCAACCCAGTGATCCGGCGCCCCCTTGCCTTTGCCCATGCGGGTTTCGGCTGGCTTCTTCGTCACCGGCTTATCCGGAAACAACCGGATCCAGATCTTGCCGCCGCGCTTCACAAAACGCGTCATTGCCACCCGGCTCGCTTCGATCTGCCGGTCGGTGATCCAGCCCGGTTCCAGCACCTTCAACCCAAACTGACCGAAAGCCAGCGTGCTCCCGCGCCAGGCCTTCCCGGTCATGCGCCCGCGCTGCTGCTTGCGGTACTTAACTTTCTTCGGCATCAACATAGATCGTTATCCTGATGGATCAATTTCCCGTAGAGACGAGGCTTGCCTGGTCTCCGCCGCGCGCGAAATCTAGAACGCTCCGGTCGTGCTCATATCCCGCGCTGGCGTCGCTTCCCGCTTCTTCGCCGGCAGAATCTCGCCCTTATAAACCCAGCACTTCACGCCAATCACGCCGTAGGTCGTGCGCGCCTCGGTGAAGCCGTAGTCGATATCGGCGCGCAGCGTGTGCAGCGGCAGCCGCCCCTGCAGATACCACTCCGAACGCGCGATTTCATTGCCATTCAGCCGCCCGCTCACCCGCACCTTGATGCCCTTGCAACCGAAGCGCAGCGCCGAATCCACCGACTTGCGCATCGCCCGCCGGAAGCCAACGCGCTTTTCCAGTTGCAGCGCAATCGATTCCGACACCAGTTGCGCATCCAGTTCCGGCTTGTGCACTTCCTGGATATCGACGTGCACCTCGCGCGACGTCCGCTTCTGCAGATCCTGCTTCAGCTTGTCGATTTCCGCGCCCTTGCGCCCGATGATGATCCCGGGACGCGCCGTCTTGATGATGATCCGCAGCTTATTGCCCGGACGCTCAATCTCGACCGAGCTCACGCCCGCCGACTTGAGCTTTTCTTTCAGCTCGGTCTTGAGCTTCCAGTCTTCGAGCAGCAGCTTGTCGTAGTCCTTCTCGACAAACCAGCGCGATTTCCACGGTTTGGTGTAGCCGAGCCGGAATCCGTAAGGATGGACCTTCTGTCCCATATATGTGCTCCTAAACTCTTCTCGCTCGTTGGTCGTTCGTCGCTGGTCGTTAGCAAACCATACTCCGCGAACGACTAACGACTACTTCTTCGCGGTCGCCTTCTTGCCGACCGCTTTCTTCTTCGCTGGCGCCTTGGCCTTGGCCTTCGCTTTCGGCTTTGAGGGAGGCGCAGCTTTCGCCGCTTTCTCGCCCGCCGCGGTCTCTACCGGCACGCCGTTCCGGTTTCGCTCCGCCAGCACGATTTCAATATGCGCAATGCGCCGCACATAGTGGTAGGCGCGCCCCATCGGCGCCGGACGAATCCGCTTCATGCGCGGCCCATCGTTCGCCACCGCATGCTTTACGTACAAGTTATCGAGATCGACATCCAGGCCCTTTTCGGTGCTCAGGAAGTTCGCGTTGTCGATCGCCGACTGCAACAGCTTCGCAACCGTCGCCGCCACGCGCTTCTTGGTGAATGCCAGCGTGTTCCTAGCTTCTTCCACGCGCCGTCCCTTGATCAGGTTCAGCACCAGCCGCGCCTTCTGCGGCGAGACACGCATGTATCGGGCTTCAGCTCGAAATTCCATCGTCGCGTCTCCTCGTTACGCTTTCGGCGCTGCCGGCGTTATGGCTCCAGGTCCGCCGGGCACGCCCGCCGGTCTGGCCGCGGTTTCGGTCGGCGCTTTCATCGAGTGCCCCTTGAACTGCCGGGTAAAGCTGAATTCGCCCAGCTTGTGCCCTACCATGTTCTCGGTCACATATACCGGAATGAATTTCCGTCCGTTGTGCACGGCAATCGTATGTCCCACCATCTCCGGGATAATCGTCGAGCGCCGCGACCACGTCCGCAGCACCTTCTTCTCGCTACGCGCATTCATGGCTGCCACTTTCGTCGCCAGGTGCGCATCCACGAACGGTCCTTTTTTTGTCGATCGAGCCATAAAGTCAGTTCTCAGTTCTCAGCTCTCAGTTCTCAGTAATCTGGACTGAGGCTTCTGGTTTTTCCTTAGAAACTTTGAAACTCTGAAACCTTGAAACCTTGCTCTTAGCCTTTCTTTCTCCGGTTCACGATAAACGTATCGGTCCGCTTATTGTTCCGCGTCTTGTATCCTCGCGTCGGCTGGCCCCACGGCGTCACCGGATGACGTCCGCCGGAGGTCTTGCCTTCACCGCCGCCATGCGGATGGTCCACCGGGTTCATCGAAACGCCGCGGTTATGCGGACGCTTCCCTGCCCAGCGCGTGCGTCCCGCCTTGCCCCACGTGACGTTTTCGTGGTCCGTGTTCCCCACCTGCCCAATCGTCGCCAGGCAGTCGAGCAGCACCTTGCGGGTCTCGCCCGAAGGCAGCTTCACCAGGCCATAGTCGCCTTCTTTTGCCACTAACTGCGCCGCACCACCCGCCGAGCGCACCATCTGCGCGCCCTTGCCCGGACGCAGTTCCACATTGTGAATCGTCGTGCCCGGTGGAATATTCCGCAGCGGCAACGCGTTGCCCACCAGAATATCCGCCTCGGGTCCGCTCAAAATCTTCTGCCCAACCTTCAGTCCGTCGGGCTGTACAATGTAACGCTTCTCGCCATCGGCATAGCTCAACAGGGCAATTCGAGCCGAGCGCCCCGGATCGTATTCGATCGTCACCACCGTCGCCGGAATCCCGTGCTTGTCGCGCTTGAAGTCAATCGTGCGCAGCTTGCGCTTATTCCCGCCACCCCGGAACCGCATGGTCGTGTCGCCGGAATTGCGCCGCCCGCCCGTCCGCAACTTTCCCTCAACCAGCGGCTTGTGCGGCTTCTTCGACGTAATGTCGTCGGTCACCAGCGTGGTGCGATAGCGCAGCGTCTGCGTTGTCGGTCTGTAAGTTTTAATGGCCATGTTTCAGCTCACTGCCTCTTGTCGTTCGTCGTTGGTCGTTCGTCGTTCGCTTTTCCCGGATTATGCGCGGGCATCGTTGCCAACGACCAACGACCAGCGACTAACGACTATAGGTTTTGCGCGTACTCCGGCATCTTCTCGCCGCTCTTCAACCGCACGTACGCTTTCTTCCAGTCCGGACGGTAGCCCGTGAACTTGCCCCGCCGCCGTTCTTTCCCCGGATAATTCGCCGTGCGCACCGAAGCCACCTTCACTTTGAAGATCGTCTGCACCGCTTCCTTGATCTCGGTCTTCGTCGCTTTCGGCGCCACCTGGAACACCAGCGTGTTCTGGGTCTCTTTAATGCCGAGGCCCTTTTCGGTGATCACCGGCTTCCGGATAATCTGATACGCGGATTTCATCAGGCCACCTCCGCCTTACGCGAACGCCGCGCTGGTTTCTTTTTTTCTTCCACCGGCTCCGCCTCGTGTTGACGCCGCGTTGCCGACTTCTTCAGCGAATCCTGCAGCTTCTCAAGCGCCGGCTGCGCAAACACCACGTGGGTGTAGCGCATCAGGTGATAGGGATGCACTTCGTTCGCCCGCACCAGTTCGAGGCCGTCGATGTTGCGCGAACTCAACTCCAGATTCTTGTTCTCCACGGTCGAAATATCCACCAGCAGCGTCGTGCCTTCCAGCTTCAGCTTGTCGAGCGCCTCGCGAAACAGCTTCGTCTTCGGCTCTTTCACTTCGAACGACTTCACCACCATCAGCTGGCCATCGGCAAACTTCGAGGCCAGGGCCGAGCGCAGCGCGCCCAGCAGCTTCTTCTTCGGAAAGGCGTAGTCGTAGGATCGCGGCTGCGGTCCGTGCACTGTGCCGCCATGGCGCCACAGAGGCGAACGGATCGAGCCGATACGCGCCCGTCCCGTGCCCTTCTGCTTCCACAGCTTCTTGCCCGAACCGGAAACCCGCCAGCGGTTCTTGGTGGCATGCGTACCCGCACGCGCGGAGGCGCGATAGTGCGTGATCGCCTCCCAGAGCAAGTCTTCGTTGACCGCTCCGAAAACTTCATCGGCCAGTTCCATCGTCCCGGCCTTAGCTCCGCTCAGATTGTAAATATCAATAGTTGCCATATATCTCTCGTCTTCATTTCAGGCCGAACGACTCTTGCCGAACGACCAACGACTGCCCTAGCCCTTCTTGGCCGCTCGCTTCGCCGCCTTCAACGGATCCACCGTCGCCGAACCCGCGAATCCACGGCGCTCTCGCGGCGGCTTCTTCGCCTTGTTGATCACGATATAACCGCCGTTCGAACCCGGAACGCTGCCCTCGACCACCAGCAGGTTCTCTTCTTTATCCACGCCCAGTATCCGCAGGTTGCGCGTCGTGATCCGGACATCGCCCATGTGGCCCGACATCCGCATACCCTTGAACACGCGCGACGGAAATGCCGACGAACCAATCGAACCCGTAATCTGAAACATCGAACCGTGCGACTTCGGACCACCCGCAAAGTGATGCCGCTTCACCACCCCCTGAAACCCGCGGCCCTTGCTCACTCCGACGATGTCCACGAACCTCTCGCCTTCGAAAATGTCCACCAGCACCCGGTCGCCAACTTTCAGCGCGCCATCGCTCGCGCCGTCGCCGGGAGCTTCCACTTCCACCCCAACCTCACGCAGAAACTTCACCGGCGGCAGGTTGTGCTTGGCAAAGTGTCCCCGCATCGGCTTGGTCAGATTCTTTTCCTTCACAAACTCGACCAGCCCAATCTGCGCCGACTCGTAACCGTCCTTGGTGCTGGTCTTGTGCTGCGTAATCACGCACGGCCCCGCCTGCAACACCGTCGCCGGCCGCACATCGCCCTTCGAATCGAAGAGCTGCGTCATGCCGACCTTCTTGCCCAGAATTCCTGTAACCTTCGCCATTTCCTTCTCCGTTCCCAGCGTGGCTCGAAGCTATTGGCTGGGCGCCTTCGGGCTAAAGCCCTCGGCGATTTGGGTCGTCCCTACGGGACTTGAATCTCTTTCTCGCATCTACCCAGCGCTAAAGCGCTGGGCTAAGTTAGGTCGCCCCTCCGGGGCTTGCCATCGTTACCAGTAACTCATCCGTCTTTACTGACGGCTGATAACTGACAGCTGACAGCTACTTATGCTCTTTCCCGAATGCCTTAATCTCCACATCCACGCCCGCCGGCAGATCGAGCTTCATCAGCGCATCGACCGTCTGTTGCGTCGGCTCCAGAATATCCAGCAGCCGCTTGTGGGTGCGGATTTCAAACTGTTCCCGCGACTTCTTATCCACGTGCGGCGACCGCAGCACGCAGTACTTGTTCTTCATCGTGGGCAGCGGAATCGGGCCCGCGATCTGCGCGCCGGTGCGCTTTGCCGTCTCCACGATCTCACCCGTCGACTGATCCAGAATGCGGTAGTCGTAGGCTTTCAACCGAATGCGAATTCTTTCTTTTCCCGTCACTGTTTTTCTCTCTTTACCCCTCCCGGCTCACCCAGGAGGAAAGATCTGGCGGCAAGCTACAAGCCGCGAATTAACTTCCACTACTCAAAATCTGCGCTACTGAATAATCTCCGCGATCGTGCCTGCGCCCACCGTGTGGCCGCCTTCGCGGATCGCGAACCGCAATCCCTTTTCCATCGCCACCGGCGTGATCAGTTCGATCACCAGGCTCACATTGTCTCCCGGCATCACCATCTCCGTCCCCTCCGGTAACTCCGCGATCCCCGTCACGTCCGTCGTCCGCAAATAAAACTGCGGACGATAGCCCTTGAAGAACGGCGTATGCCGTCCGCCTTCTTCTTTCGTCAGAATGTAAACTTCCGCCTTGAACTTCGTGTGCGGCGTCATTGATCCCGGCTTCGCCAAAACCA
>PKUV01000122.1 GCA_003131315.1 Acidobacteriaceae bacterium | reverse complement strand
TCTATGTGCTCGACGAATCCTCCCTGGCATCGACCAGGCAAGTACATGAGTTTTTGAACCGGCTCCATCCGGGTGACCGTGTGCTGCTCGTCGGCGACCGGCGGCAACATGAGGCAGTCGAGGCTGGGCGACCCTTCGCACAGCTCCAGGACGCTGGCATGAAGACGGTGAAGCTCAAAGAGATCGTGCGCCAGAAAGACCCGGAACTGAGACAGGTGGTCGAACAGCTTGCGCGGGGCGAGGTACAGCAAGCAGTCCAGAATCTTGACCGGCAGGGCCGAGTCCATGAGATTCACGACCACGACGAGCGCATCGCAGCCATTGCGAAGGAGTATGCAAAATCGCCGGAGAACACGCTGGTGGTTTCTCCCGACAACCGCTCCCGCGCGGAGATCAATGAGCGCATCCATGCGGAATTGCAGCGGGGTGGCCTCGTCAGTAGTGAGGAGCACCACATCCGGACGCTGGTGCCGCGTCAGGACCTCACCGGCGCGGAACGCACTTGGGCCGAGCGGTATGAGGTGGGAGACGTGCTGCGCTACTCGCGCGCGTCGAAGGAGACCGGCATCGGGAAAAGCGAGTACGCGCAGGTGAAGAGCATCGACGCTCCGAACAACCGGTTGACGGTTGAACGGCAGGACGGCACGGAGCGAACTTACGATCCCCGTCGACAGCAAGGAGTCTCGGTCTTTCGGGAGGAGACGCGGAGTTTTTCAGTGGGCGACCGCATCCAATTCACCGCACCGGCCAACGGACTGAAGGTTGCGAACCGCGAGTTGGGGACCATCGAGAGCATCGGACGGGACGGACGGCTGAATCTGAAGATGGACGGTGGCCGCGCGGTCGAACTCGATTCGCGGACGCATCCGCATCTCGACCATGGCTATGCCATGACCAGCCACTCCAGCCAGGGACAGACTGCGGACCGTGTCCTGATTCACGTGGACACCGAGTTGGGTGCCAAGGATCTGCTCAACAGCCGCATGGCCTATGTCTCTGTCTCGCGTGGACGCTATGACGCGCAGATTTATACGAACCATGCACCGACGCTGGGCCAGGCACTCGGCCGCGACGTGTCCCATTCTCCCGCGATTCAGCAGGAGCCAGTGGCGCAAAAGATAGAGCCACAGCCCGCGCACACGAATGAGATTGCTCAGGGCTTCGGCTTCGGTCTGTGATCCTGCATTCCCAAATGACATTCCCCGGATCGCCAGAGCATAGCCGAGGCCCGGTCTGTGTCAAGACTCTGCGACCGCGTTACGCGGCGGTCTTCGCCCGGTCTTGACACAGACCTCAGCGGCCTCGGCTTATCATTCATCCATCCGGGGAATGTCAGATTTTCCTGTAACACCCTTCCGATCTCTTCGATCTTGGCATTCTCGACGCGGCAAATTCATTTAAGTTCGGTCACAGGTAGCGCCCGCAATCCACTCGGAAGCGGAAAGCCGTTTGGTGTGCGGCAGACGACCCCACCTGCGGCTGCCAGTGATTTGGCCACGACGTTGCGCAAGAAGTGGAGATTTCGGTATCGCCGACATCTGGCAGTTCCTCCAGTTCGCTTCAAACAGTTCCAGGCGTCCGCCCGTATCCATTACAAAGTGTCCACTTCGCGGGTTCGGTCGCGCCAGAAGAAGAGGCTGCCTGTGCGCCCTCCGCGGCATTCGCGGTCCCGAAGCTGGGCGAAAACAAACGTTTCCCGGACTGCGCCTACCGCCGGTGATTGCCGAAGAGCTTCCTCGGACCGAATATTTCAGGAGACCGCAAACCAGGCCATGCCAGGCACTTTGAGCTGGCCCGAAGCCAGGCTGAAATTTCGACGATTGTTGGTGTAATTGATTCCATAACAATGTCGGCTCCCACGCCCGAGTAGACTTTGGTGGTGCCAACCAACCAAGGCCCGGGAGAAAGGAGCCGAACAATGATCATTATAGGATGCGACTACCACCCGGGTTTCCAACAAATTGCGTTTGTGGATACGGACACTGGGGAGTTACAAGAACGGCGACTTGAGCACCGGGAAGAAGCAGAAAAGTTTTATCGCGATCTCGAAGCTAAAGGAGCAACAGTGCGTGTCGGAATGGAAGCGAGTGGGCACGCTCGCTGGTTTGAACGACTGCTCTCCGAGCTGAAGTTTGAGTTGTGGATAGGCGATGCAGCCGAGATTCGAACGAAGCGAGTGCGGAAGCAGAAGACGGATCGCCAGGNNTCTGGGTACCGAGCTGGGAGAATCGGGATCTGCGGCAACTGCTGTGGCACCAACACCGGATGGTGCAGGCGCGCACGCGGATCATGAACCAGTTGCAAGCAGTGGCGCTCAACGAAGGCTTACTCTGCAAGAAGCGGCTGTGGCGGGAAGCGGGACGGGAACAACTGGAGTCGTTCGCGTTAGCTCCGTGGGCGAGCCGACGACGGCGAGATCTGCTGGAGTTATTGGACCGACTGACGCCCACGATTGCCGAGCTGACACAGGCAATCGAGCAGGAGGTGGAGAAGTGTCCCGAGGCGCAGCGGTTGAGGACGCACCCTAGGGTCGGTTCTCTGACGGCCTTGGCCTTCGTGCTGATCATCGGCCGACCGGAAAGGTTTCAGTGTGGCAAGCAGATCGCGAGCTATCTGGGATTGGTGCCGTTAGAGGAGTCGAGCAAGGAGCGGCGACGGCTGGGACATATCACGAAACAGGGCAACTCATTGCTGCGCTTCTTACTGGTGGAAGCGGCGCAAGTCACGGTGCGCAGCGACCAGGAATGGCGCAGTAAGTATTTCCACCTGGCGATGCGGCGGGGGCGAAAGATCGCCAAGGTCGCGATGGCGCGGAGACTGGCGGTTCGCATGTACTGGATGTGGCGCAAGGGATGGGATTATGAGCAGTTGAAAAAGTTCGGTTCGCACGCGGGACAGCCCGGAAATCGCCAAGGTGTGCCGTTGAACACCGAGTAATTGATTGGGCATCCCGCTCCCCTTCACGGGGGAGTTCGAAGTAGTAATCATGATCGAGGGTGTGACCGAAGAGATGCATGGGTCGGACTGAGTTCCTGACCTGAAACTAGATTACGAGCGAGCCTTGGTTGGTAGAGCAAAAGCAAAAGCAAAAGCAAAGGCTTCAACTAGAGCGGAATGGCGCGCTCTTCGGAGTGCACGGGCTCGTGCGCCCCCCAAGAGTGCTTGACACCGCCGACATTGTTAGAGAGGCGATTTTGCGACAATTATCTGTAGTCCGGCGCTTATCCGCAATCATGGCTCGGGTGCCTCGATACGCGCAATTTTCTTTCGTATTGAAAAGTTCCTGGTCATTCTTCTGAGCTCATCGCTCAGAAACGTCAGTTCGGACTCGATTGTCACACATGCTTCGTCAGCATTATCAAGGTCGCCGTCTCTGCCCATGTTCTCAAGCCGTTGAGAAGCCGCGAACGCCTTCTGCGCGGCGAAGTTGCCGACTGACCCCTTCAGCGTGTGCGCCGCTATCCGCAGTGCTTCGGCATCGCCGCGGCGGATTGCCTCCTTGATTTCCGCTAGACGCTGAGGACAATCGGCCAGAAAAAGGCCAACAAGTTCGCGCAGAAGTCGACGATCGCCATCGACGCCGGCCAGAAGTGCCGCATAATCAATCACGCCATCTGCTTGGCTCGCCTCAGAAACGGGCCCCTTCGAAGGTTTCGGCGGGCTGATCAGTTCAGCGATCGCCTGTTCAAGCTCTCCGATGTGGATTGGCTTGGAGGTATAGCCATCCATTCCAGCCGCTAGACAACGCTCGCGATCTCCCTTCAGGGCATGCGCTGTCATGGCCATGATTGGGATGTGTGTGCCTGCCGCCTTCTCCCAGGAGCGAATGGCACTGGTTGCGTCAAGCCCATCCATTTCCGGCATCTGTACGTCCATGGCGATAAGATCGAACTTGCGGGCCTGGACGGCGGAAAGCGCCTCGCGGCCATTGCTGACAACCGTAACCTGGTGGCCCAGCTTCTGAAAAATCCGCGTGGCTACCAACTGGTTGACCTGATTGTCCTCCGCCACTAACACTTGTAGCGTGCGCTGCGCAGGCCGAGCCCTTTTACGTCGTTGTGGAGCGCGAGGCCTTTCTAGCACTGGCTGACCGATGGCACTGACAATCGCATCAAAGAGCTCGGATTGCTTGATCGGCTTGGCGAGATACGCTGAGATGCCCAACTTGCGACAGCGCCCGACATCTTCGGGCTGACGGCTGAGGTCAGCATGACAAGCTTGATGCCGGCGTAGCGGCGGTCATGAGAGATGCGCTCCGCCACCGAGAATCCGTCCATGTCTGGCATGTGTCCGTCAAGTAGCACGACCGCGAACGGTTGGTCTGCGCGCAGAGACTTTTCCAATGTGCCGAGGGCAGCTGCGCCGCTTTCGACGGCAATAGGACGCATGTGCCAGTTGGTGAACACCTCTTCAAGGATGCGGCGGTTGGTCGCGTTGTCGTCCACGATTAGCACGGGCAGATCGGTGAGAGTGCGCCAGCGGGCAGGCGGCTTCTCCATCCCGGGCTGCTGGACTTCAAATACAGCCGTGAAATGAAACGTGCTGCCCTGGTCGGGTCGGCTTTCCACAGAGATCCTGCCACCCATCAGTTCCACCAACTGCGCCGAGATGGCCAGCGCCAGCCCGGTTCCGCCGTAGCGGCGCGTAGTGGAACTGTCGGCTTGGGAGAATGCCTCGAAGATGACAGCCTGCTTCTCCGGTGGAATGCCGATTCCGGTATCGGTGACGGAGAAACGCAACTGAGCGTTGCCGTTGCGGCACGAGTCGGCCTGCACGCGAAGCACGACTTCCCCGTGCTCAGTGAATTTGATGGCATTGCCCACAAGATTCAACACTATCTGGCGGAGGCGCAAAGGATCTCCCACCAGCGCGTCGGGCACGTCATGATGGATGTGGCACGCCAGCTCAAGGCCTTTCTGGTGAGCTCGTGGAGCCAGCACCTGCATGGAGTCTTCGAGCGCATCGCGAAGGTTGAACCCGACGTGATCCAGTTGCAGCTTGCGGGCTTCGATTTTGGAAAAATCCAGAAGATCGTTGACTAGTGTGAGCAGAGCGTCGGCCGAACCCTGAATCGCATTCAGATATTCCCGCTGTTCGCGAGTGATCCGAGTCGCCAGCGCCAGCTCAGCCATGCCGATCACGCCCGGAGGGAAAGTCCGGGAGTGCGTGCCCTGGTCGAACTCATTGACCTGTGCCGATGGCGTATGCCAGGTTTCCACGCAGCGCAGCAACTTGTCCTTTTGGTCAACTCGCCAAATAGCTCCCACCGACCGGTCGAGACTCTGACAAACAGCTTGCAGGATCCGCGGAGTAGCACTGGCCAGAGTCGGCGCGTCGGCGAGCACACGCGTGACCGCGTACTGCGCAGCCAGGCGCGCCTCTTCGCGCTTTTGTTCCGTGACATCCGCCGCGATACAGTAAATCAGTCCTCTCTCAGGGCGGACAACCGTCGACCAGAATAGCCATTTGTAGGACCCGTCCTTACAACGGTAGCGATTCTCGAAAGAAAGCGTGCTGCGGCCGGATGCAATGTTCGTGGCCTCAGCGATCATTGTCTCGCGGTCATTGGGGTGCACGAACTCAAGATAGGGACGCGAGAGTAGTTCTTCCTTGGTGTAGTCGAATGTAGTTTCCCAGGCAGGGTTCACATGTTTGAAGTAGCCGTCAGTGCCGGCGATACACAAGAGGTTTAGGGACAGGTCGATAAACTCGCGCAGGTCGTCTTCGGTTGGTGGATTGAAACGTGCTGGCGCGCTCACCGCTCCCCCGATCGGGAACATTCAAAATCCGGACAAGGCACTCATTTTGCTACAAAGCCGGAAATCGCGCAACTTGTAGTTTTTGTTGGTGATTACCCCTCTGGGCGCCGGTGGTTGACCCATGTTCCTGGCGGAAGTAGCATTTGGGGCGAAATGTCGGTTTGTTGAATCTGGTAGCATGAGGGGCATCCATGAGCCACGCCCGGGTCTTAGCGGAGAAAATCCTTGTCGCGGATGACGACCGCACAACGCGCTTTGCCATCTCCAGCATGCTGAAGAAAGCGGGCTATGCGGTTACTGCTGTGAAGGATGGCGCGGAAGCGTTGCGCAACATTCAGCAAACAAGTTTTGATCTTGTATTCCTGGACATCTGGATGCCGGAGTTGACTGGCCTTGAGGTGCTTGCCCGGGTTCGCGCAGGCGAATCTCATCCGAAAATCGTCATCATGACCGCCGACGGCACGCCGGAGACTCTGCTGCGCGCGATACGGGAACAGGCCTATGAGTACCTGAGCAAGCCTTTTCCCCCGAAGGAGGCGGTCGAAGTGGCACAGCGAGCACTCAAGCAAAATGCTTCTCCACCCATCGAAGTCATTTCTGCCCGTCCTCATTGGGTGGAGTTGCTTATTCCGTGCACACGTGAGGCTGCCGAACGCATTCAATCCTTTCTAATGAAGCTGGAAGCCGACCTTCCGGATGACCTGCGCAACACGATCGGACTGGCATTCAGGGAGCTGCTGCTCAACGCGGTGGAGTGGGGAGGAAAGCTGGATCCGAACCGCAAAGTGCGAATTGCTCACGTGCGCTCCTCGCGCATGCTGCTGTATCGCGTTGCAGATCCCGGCCCTGGCTTCAGCTTCAAAGGTTTGACCCACGCTGCTGTTGGTCAAGCTGCGGAGGAACCCATTGCACATGTCGCCGTCCGCGATCAACTCGGTATTCGTCCGGGAGGATTCGGCATTGCTATGACCCGCGCGATAGCCGATGAGCTGATCTACAACGAGGCTCAGAACGAGGTAATCTTTATTAAATACCTGACTTCATCTGCCGACGTTTCCGGAAAAGCGGAAGTTCCCTCTTGACAGCAATAACGGAAAAACAGCTTCGCCTCGGCATATACGCCCGTGCCCGAACTGAGTGGGCCGAAACGTTTCGAGAGTATTGAAAAAGTGAGCGGCGCCACAAGAGAATCGGCTGCCTCGCCGCTTCTCAAATGCGGCTACACCGACGGTGCAGGCCCGGGTGATCCGGCGAGTACAGCAAAAGCCCGGGGACGGCAGCACCCACTGGTCCTGCCGGAAACTGGCCCACGAGTTGGGGCTCAGCAAGTCCACCGTACAGCGGATTCTGGCTCAGGCCCGACTGAAACCGCATCGGCTGGAACGGTATATGGCCAGCAACGATCCGGATTTCGAAGGCAAAGCGGCGGACATCATCGGTCTGTACCTGGCCGTTCGGATGCACTGGATGTGGCGCAAGAGATGGGATTACGAGCAGTTGACGAAGTTCGGTTCGCACGCGGGACAGCCCGGAACAGGCGATGGTGTGCAGTTGAACACCGACTAATTGATTGGGTATCCCGCTCCCCTTCACGGGGGAGTTCGAAGTAGTAATCATGATCGAGGTTGTGACCGAAGAGATGCATGGGTCGGACTGAGTTCCTGACCTGAAACGATTACGAGCGAGCCTTGGTTGGTATGGCAATGCTTCAACTAGAGCGAAATGGCGCGCTCTTCGGAGTGCACGGGTTAGTACGCCCAAAAAGTGCTTGACACAGTCGACATTGTCAGAGACGCCTGTTCTCAACAGGTATCGCGATTCGCGGGGTTTTGGGTCTGGCACCCAGACACAGCCCCGCGCTATCGCTCCCAGGAGCCGGATGTCACTGTGCCTTGATCGATCTGCAAGAACAGCATTCCGTTTCCTGCGTTGACGACCACCAGGTTGTAGTGCGTTGGCGACCCATCGTTGATGCTCACGACCGCTCCGCCAAAACACCTCTTGTCAATCTTGTAGGCGCCAGAGATTACGTCCCCGAAAGAGATCGTGCCATTGATGCTGCCCCAGCGCGTTCCTGAGAGTACCCCGTTCGCATGCAGTACAATTCGTCCGCCGAAAACGAGAGGGCCCTGACCAACTAAGTCTCCGGTCTGCTGAATTCCATACGTACCCTTGATGGCGGAGAGTGAGCAAGTGCCGATTCCCTGCGCTTCGAGAAGGCCGGATTGAACCGTGCCGCTGTCGGCTCCCACCAGTTGCACCTTGCTACTGGAGACGGCTGCCAAGTTGTAGCTTGCGGCTGTGCCTCCCTGGGACGTGATCGTCGCCGTGCCTACACACTTCGAGCCGATTTTGTACGTCCCCGTCACCGGCGCCGTGTCGGTAATGGCGCCGTTGTCGTTCACCGTCTCCATGCCCGTGAGGCCGCCATTGCCATCCGCAGTGATCTGACCAAGAATCGCGATCGGATTGCCCGCGCTTGTGCCGGTAACCAGGAAGCCGTAGTTGCCTTGGAGGGTCGCATTCGAGCAGGTTAGGGGCGGGGCGAACGGGATCAGTCCAGGCCACGGCACTAAGCACGAAAGGACCGGCGATCAACCCTACACGCACGGCCACCTTCGAGATCATCTTGCCCTCCTCTGACGCGCCAAAGGCGGGAACAGCGGCGCGCTCCCCGGAATGGGTCGGTGGCAATGCTAGCAATCGGCTGAACCTCGCGTCAAACGATCACGTTTAGGGTAGCTGCGGTGATGGAGCAATCTCGGGATTGTTGCTCGGGATCGGAATCGCCCGAAACTGGCTCTGCTTGGGACGCAAGCCCAGAAAAGCGCCCGCCGACCGGCTGTGCGCCACCGCATCTCCCTGGGCGAACATATCCAGAGAATTCACATCCAGACGACTGCAAGAAGAGTAGAGTGAGAGAGGTAGGGGTGAAGGTCGCGATTGGCGGCCGGGACTTCTCACTCAGGAGTCGGTCATGTTTGGATCTCTCGGCATGCCGGAGCTCATCGTGATCTTCGTCATCGCACTGATCGTCTTCGGCCCGCGGAAACTACCCGAACGGCCGCTCGCTCGGCAGAGGTATCGCGGAATTCAAGAAAGCCACGAACGAACTACAGAGTTCGTTGGAAGAGGAAATCAGGCTTGAGGAGAAGCGCGCGGCGCCGCCATCAGCTGCGTCATCGGCTCCTCTCGGAGAGGCCGTGCCGGCTCCCAAGGCCGGGTAGTCCGTAATGTCCCACAACTGGATCGAGCCGCAACCGGCGTTAGGCGCGAGCGCGCCGCGAACGCCCAAAGGACATCCCATGACAAGCCGGATCCGCCGCGAACCAAGCCGGCGCAAACGTGATTCGCGCGGCACGACGGCCAAGAGCAACACCGCGCGCAAGCAGGCC
>PKUV01000093.1 GCA_003131315.1 Acidobacteriaceae bacterium | reverse complement strand
GCAGTTCCAGATCGCAAAGCTGCCGGGCGGTCAGGTCCCACGAAGGCCAATCCTTCGAGTGCGCTTTTAGCTCCGCGGCGCGCGCGGCCGGCACTTGCAGCTGAACAAGTTCTCCCCCGTGTGGGGCGATAAGGTGACTCGTCGTTGCGTTCAAGACAGTATTCCTCCCGGATGTTCTAACCAAAATTTATGCTGAAATCAAAATCACTAGGGGGTCTCTATTTAAGCTCGCCCTATTTGCCGTGGCTCGTCAAGCTACTTGCTGGGGCTGCAGGTAACCGCCGGAACATGAGCGGAGCCGCGAATGAAGCGGTACGCCGGTTTTGCAATCCGGCCTAAAATCAATGGAACCATGGGAAGGAGCAATTCGCCTTCCGAAAGCCAGCCGATGGCCCACTTGTAAACCATTAGAAACAATAGCTAAGCATCATTTTACCTCAAAACGACCCAGCCCGCTGGAAGGGTGTGAAGCAGATTGCAACCTTGCCCCCAAGCGTGGGAATGAAAGTGCGCTGCCAACCCCCAGCGGAAAAACTCAAGCGGATTCAGTGTTGCTGTATCCCGCTCGCGTATGGACGGCCCAGTTTTCGTCGCAACCCCGAGCGCCGGAAGAAAGTGGAACACGCTATCGCTCCAGCCGGCGAAGCGGCGACACAGGAAAGCCCGGCACATCAGTGCCGGGAAACAAAGGTGGAACAAAGTCGAGTCCCGGAGGGACGGCACACTAGCTGCGACACAGACTCGTCCGCCCCCGGCCGTCCAAGCCGAGCGCAGTTCGGCAAGCCGCCGTGGTTGCAACAACGCTGGATTCGCCATACTTTTCCCGCGGTCTCCGTCGCTACCACCCGTGCTTCATCGCACGGGCAAATTTTTGCGTGGGCAGCGTATTCAGCACATCCTCTTTGGTGAGCCAGGCGCGGCGGGCCTGGGTGACACCGTAGCGCAGTTTTTCCATGTGCGAAGTGTGGTGGGAATCGGTGTTGATGACGATTTTCACGCCATGGTGTTTGGCCAAGCGCAGATGAACGTCGCTGAGGTCGAGCCGATCGGGATAGGAGTTCAGTTCCATCGCCACTTTGTGTTTGGCCGCCGCTTTGAGAACCGCGTCGAGATCGAACTGGTAGGCGTCGCGGCGCAGCAGCAGGCGTCCGGTGGGATGCCCGATCAGCGAGGTATTGGGATTGGCGATGGCCTTCAGCAGCCGGTCGGTCATGGTGGCGCGATCCTGGTTGAAGTGCGAGTGCACGCTGGCGATGACGATGTCCATTTGTTCGAGCACCGAGTCGGAGAGATCAAGCGAGCCATCGCCCAGAATGTCGACTTCGATTCCCGCGAAAATGCGGATGCCCTTCATCTTTTTTTCGACCGCCCGGATTCTCTCGATGTGCGCCAGCGCGCGTTCGTCGGTGAGGCCGTTGGCAAAGGCGAGATTTTTCGAATGATCGGTGATGGCCATGTACTCGTAGCCGCGTTCCCGCGCTGCTTCGGCCATTTCTTCAATCGTGTTGCGGCCGTCGGTTTCGACGGTGTGCATGTGCACATCGCCGCGAATGTCGGATAGTTCGAGCAGCACGGGCAGCGTGTGTGCGGCGGCGGCTTCGATCTCGCCAAGATTCTCGCGTAGTTCGGGAGGAATGAAGTCGAGCTTGAGCTTGGCGTAGATTTCTTCTTCGGTCTTGCGGGCGACCGGCTTCTCGTCATCGACTTTAGCGAGGCTATATTCGTTGAGCGTGAATCCCATCTTAAGGGCGCGCTGCCGCAGGGCCACGTTGTGTGCCTTGGAGCCGGTGAAATATTGCATGGCCGCTCCGAAAGATTCGGGAGGCAGCAGGCGCACGTCCACCTGCATGCCATTGCGGTGCCGGAAGCTGACCTTGTTCTCTCCTTGCGCGATGATGTCCATCAGGCCGGGGAAGCGGAGCAGATGTTCGATGATTGTCTGACGCGGTACTGCCTCGGTGCAGGCCTTGCCGGTGACGAGAATGTCGAGGTCGCCGACGGTTTCGCGTCCGCGGCGCAGCGATCCGGCAGGCGTAACTTTTTCGACGCCTGGAGCCGCCAACAGATGCTCCACCACTTTCTCGGCCAGCTCTTCGGCGGTGTCGAGCAGGAAGCGTCCGGCGATGCGGCGGTAGTCTTCGATCGCCTTGAGCAGCTTCTGCTCGTGCTTTTCGCCCATGCGCGGCAGCGTGCGGATCTTGCCTTCGCGCGCCAGCTTTTCCACACCCTCGAGGTCGCTGACCTGATAGGCGCTCCAGATCAAGGCAATCGTCTTCGGCCCGAGACCCTGAATCTTGAGCAGTTCGAGCATCGAGGGGCGGTATTTTTTCAGCAGCTCGGCGTGCGCTTCGATGCTGCCATCTTTGAAAAGCATCTGCAGATTCGCCAGCATGCCTTTGCCAATACCCTTCACTTCGAGAAGTTTTTTCGGCTCCTGGATCAGGTCGGCCACCTGTTGCGGCAGCGCTTCAATGGCCTCCGCGGCGTTGCGATAGGAGCGCACGCGAAACGAGTCCTGACCGTCGATCTCAAGCAGATCGGCAGTCTCGTAGAGAATTCCGGCGATGGCCTTGTTGTCCATGGAAAGTTGTCGATCCAGAATGTCAACCCGAGAGACGATTGCCTAGTGTCCTAAATTCATCAACCACAAAGGGCACGAAGTCACACAAAGGTGTGAATCCCCTGCGGGCTTCCTTCGTGCTCCTTTGTGTCCTTTGTGGTTAATTAGGACACTACCGAAGATTGTAACGCTGAGGAACGGGGCGCAGCAGCGAGTTGGCAGGCGCCGGAGGACACAGCCAGCGCGGGCGTCGAGGGACACACAGCTTGGTCCGGAAAAACCGGCCTGAGTAAAGCGGCCCCCGATCAGGAGGCCTTGGTTACATTGGCCGCTTGCGGCCCTTTCTGCCCCTGGACAATCTCAAACTCCACCTTGTCGCCCTCCTGCAGGCTCTTGTAGCCCTCGGTGGTGATTGAGCTGTAGTGAATGAATACATCCGGTCCATCGTCGCGGCCGAGGAAGCCGTATCCCTTGGCGTTGTTGAACCACTTGACGGTGCCTTTCAAACGTTCCACGTGCGCCCCCCCTAATTGTTTGCGGATTTCCCTTGAAAAGCGCGATTCCAGGGGCCCGCAAAAAATGTGTAGGCATTGTGCTGCTCACCGCGGGGACTGTCAAGGCTTGGCATCACACAGTCGCGGCAGTGGCAGGACTAGGGAGTAAGGAGGTGGTCACCGAAACGGCTTTCTCAGTTTGCGGAAAAACTACGGTTTCGTATCAGAGCATCGAAAACCGACTTTTCCAACATCCTCTTTCTACCGCGCTGGTCGCGGCATCTGAGCGAGCCACAGGATACCGGAGATAGTCTTGGCATCGCGGATGCGCCCATTGAGCGCCATCCGCTTCGCCTCCGATAAAGTGAAAAACCTGGTTGCGATCTTCTCGTCCGGCTCGGGCTGGGCTTTGCCGGCCTGGAGGCCCTGGGCCATGTAGATAGTCATGGTTTCGTCGAGAAAACCGGGGCTTACGTAGAAATGCAGGATTCTCTTCCACTGGCGGGCGGTGTAGCCGGTTTCTTCGAGCAACTCGCGCTTGGCGGCTGTGAGCGACGTTTCGCCATCGTCGATGCGTCCGGCGGGCAGCTCCCACATCATCGACTGCGCGGCGTGGCGATACTGGCGCTCGAGCAGGATGCGCGGCTCGGCTTTGCGGACCGCTTTCGCCGGGCCATCGACGGCCAGAAAGTCGACGGCCAGAACAACGATGGAGCCGGCATGCCGTATGACATCGCGGCGGGCACGCACGCCCCCAGGTTCTTCCACTTCATCCGTGGTGACGCTGAACACCGGGCCCTGGTAACTGATCCGGGAAGAGAGGACGCGGGCTTGCTTTGATTTCGTTCCTGCTGATTTCGCCATGACAACAATATAAGGTATGCTGCGCCGTTGAGCCGAAAACCGATTATCGGAAAGATTACCGGAAGACCGATGGCCGAAAAGACGACCGGAAAACCGGCGACCGGAAAGCCCACCGTGGCCATCGTTGGAGCCGGGAGCCTGGCGACTTTTCTGGCCGTGGCGCTGAACGACGCCGGTTTCACGATTACCGAGATCGTCGCGCGCGATTCGCCTCGGTCGCGTCGGCACGCGCGCTCGCTCGCCGCGAAGGTGGGCGCGCAGACAGTCACCGCACATTCCGCCGTGCTGGACGCGACGTTGCTGTGGTTCTGCGTTCCAGACCGTGAGATTCGCGGCGCGGCTTCGGCTCTGGCGGATCATCTGGCCGCTCGCGCGCTCGCTCACAAGAAAGGCAAAGTTCGTTTCGCCTTCCACTCCAGCGGAGCGCTGCTCAGCCGCGAACTTGAGCCTCTGCGTAAGGCAGGCGCCGCGGTCGCGTCGGTGCATCCGCTGATGACGTTCGTTGCGGAAGCGCGTCCTTCATTGACGGGTGTGCCTTTTGCTATGGAAGGCGATGACGCGGCTACGCGAGTTGCACGCCGGATCGTCCGCGAGATGGGAGGCGAGAGTTTTTCATTGCCCGCGGCGCGCAAAGCGGCGTACCACGCGTGGGCCACTCTGACTTCGCCGCTGCTGCTGGCGTTCCTGGTGACGATTGAAGAAGCCGCTCGTGCCGCCGGGCTCACGCGTCAGGATGCGCGCCGCAAGAGCCTGCCCATCATCAGGCAGACTTTGGCGAACTACTCGCGCCTCGGTCCAGCGCAGTCTTTTAGCGGGCCGCTGGTTCGTGGAGACGCGGAGACGGTGGCGAGACACCTGGCCGTGCTGAAGAAGCATCCCGGAGCGCGCGAGGTTTATGTGGCGCTGGCGCGAGCCGCGCTGCGCGGACTGCCAGTGAAGAATCGGGATGGACTAAAGCGGTTGCTGCGGGACTGAGCCTTTCACGTAGGGACAGCCGCCCTCGGGTTTCGTATCAGGGCATCGCTTTAGCGATGCCGAAAATTCTTCGAAATCAGATGCCCCCTTTAGGGGCGGGCATCGGACCTTAATGCTCTCCCCGCCGACTGCTAAATAAATGTCCCAGCTTTTCTTGCTTCGTCCTTAAATATTCTTCCGTATGTTCCGTGGGCGCGACTTCGCAGGGCACGCGCTCGGTCACCTGAATGCCGGCACGTTCAAGCGCAGCGACTTTGTCGGGATTGTTCGAGAGCAGGCGAACCCGCTGAATGTCCAACGCTTTTAGGATCTCGACCGGCATGATGAACTCGCGCTGGTCGGCTTTAAAACCAAGGCGCTCGTTCGCTTCCACCGTGTCAAATCCGCTGTCCTGGAGCGCGTAAGCCTGCAGCTTCGCCATCAGCCCAATGCCGCGGCCCTCCTGCTGTTCATAGATAAGAACGCCCGCCCCCAGTTCGGCGATCATCGAGAGCGCCATTTCAAGTTGCTGGCGGCAATCGCACCGCAACGAGCCAAATACGTCGCCGGTCAGACACTGCGAGTGGATGCGCACCAGCGGCGACCCGGAGTGCACCTCGCCCATCACCAGCGCCACCGCCTCTTCGGTCTTGGCGCCGTCGCCGGATGCAGATGCCCGTGTCGCAAACCCGTGAATCAGGAAATGTCCCCAGCGCGTCGGGAAGTCCGCGGATGCCACCTGTTTTACCTTGGAAGAACTCACCACTAAATTATAGCCTTCGATTTCAAGTACGCACCGCTTCGAGGCTTCAATGCTTTGAGTGTTTCGCTGTCCGCGGCGGACACGATTACAAAATCACGTGTATAGGCGAAATCGAGGGACGGCTGGTAAAATCAAGAAAAGTGAATTTGCCGCCGTATGGGGCTATAGCTCAGCTGGGAGAGCGCATCGTTCGCAACGATGAGGTCGTCGGTTCGATCCCGACTAGCTCCACCATACACAAACTATCCAGGCCCTCCTGGGCAAAGCGGTTGCGCCACAGGGTGACCGTTTTGCGATTTACGTCCAACTGATGAGCGATGGCATTGTCGGATTGCCCTTCGGCCGCGGCCAACACGATCTGACTTCGTAAGGCAACCTGCTGCGGGGTTCCGAAGGCCGATACCCTGGTTCGAAATTGTTGTTGGTCGGCTTCTTGGAGGGCAAGCGCGGGAGCAGGTCGCGACAGGACTCCAACATAGTGGAATCTGCTTATTGTTATCCAGTTATTTGTTGGACACTACACTAGCTTCTAGCGCAAGAGCCAGGCAGAGGCGGCTAAGAGAACGCCTGCCGTCGCCATAAACAAGCCGAGGTGCCAGAATATGCGGCGGCCCGAGAGCAGGGTGATCGAGGTGATCACCAGGGCAATCTCCATGAAGACTTCGCTCAGATCAAACCGGTCACCCTTGCGGCGGGTAAGTTCGGCTTCCTTTTCCAGTTCGCGGGCCTTGGCGTCGAGTTCCTTCTGATCTTCTTTATAGCGGTCCGCTTCGGCTCGGTATTTTTCATGCAGTTTGGCAACGGCTTCCGCGTCTTTGCCGGCAACCACAGTGGTCAGATCGGCGAACAATTCGTCGGTGTGGCGGCGGATATTCTTGGCCTGGTAGTAGGCCCACTGGTCGGTGACCTTGTTCTGCAAAATGATTTCTTCGGTATGAGTGCGATGGCCAAGCAGCGACACGGTTGCCACCAGGACGGCCAGCACCGCCATGGTGAGCGTAACAGGGGCGAGGTCGGGGTGCTCCCTGGCGCGTTCGGCTTGCTCGTGCAATTCGTTGAGTTCTTCGGTCATGGTATCGGGCTCCTGTCCAAACTTGTTGATGGAGAGCCGGGCGTCCCCGCCCGGCCGCCATCCTGCTGGACGGGCGAGACGCCCGTCGCTTCACTGCATAACTCGTCACGCTAGAGACGAGCTATGAGCATAAACCAAGTTGCCTATTCTCCCATCACTTTAATGATCACTCTTTTGTCGCGCTGGCCGTCGAATTCGGCGTAGAAGATTTGTTGCCAGGGGCCGAAGTCGAGTTTCCCGTTAGTGACCGGGACGATGACTTCGTGGTGAATGATCAGCGATTTGAGGTGAGCGTCTCCGTTGTCTTCGCCGGTCCGGTGATGCTGGTAGTTCTGCCGGAAGGGGGCAAGCGTTTCCAGCCACTGGTCGATGTCTTTGATGAGGCCGCTCTCGTTGTCGTTGACGTAAACCCCGGCGGTGATGTGCATGGCGGAGACCAGAATCATGCCGTCTTTGATGCCAGACTTCTTGAGGGCGCTCTCGACCTGCGGGGTCAGGTGAACGTAGGCGCGTTTCGTCTTCGTGTGCAGGGTCAGGTACTCGGTGTGGAATTTCATGCCTTTTATCTAATCACAGGCAAGGCAAATCTCACCACAGAGACACGGAGAACAATTCGCAATTTGGTAATCGGGTAATTTGGCAATTTCAAAATCAGACTCAAGACCGAGACTCGCGAGTGCGGGCAGGGGATCGGTTTCAGATTACCAAATTACAAATTACGCAATTACCAATTTTCTCTGTGACTCTGTGGTGAGTGGGGCTTCGAAGCGACTCGTGCTACCGCATGGACTCTTCGATTTCCGAGATCCAGTTGGGACGTTTGAGGACTTCTCTTGGTTTGGGACCGTCGGCGGCGCCTACGATGCCATCGCGTTCCATGAGATCGATGAGGTGGGCGGCACGTCCGTAGCCGATGCGCAGGCGGCGCTGCAACAGGGAAGTGGAGGCTTTGCCGAACTCGATCACGAGGCGCACGGCATCGTTGAAGAGCGGGTCGTTGTCCTCCGCGGAAATTTCTCCGGAATCGCTGTCGCCGGCTGACGACTCGCGATCTTCTTTGGGTGTTTCTAGGAATTTCTCCTGGTATTGCGCCTGGCCCTGGGCCTTCCAGAATTCCACCACGGCCGCGATTTCTTTTTCGGTTACGTACGGAGCATGGAGGCGGTGGACGCGCGCGGAGCCGGAAGGCAGGTAGAGCATGTCGCCGCGTCCGAGGAGCGATTCGGCGCCGTTGGCGTCAAGAATGGTGCGTGAGTCGACTTTGGTCGCGACACGAAACGAGACGCGGGAGGGGAAGTTTGCCTTGATAAGGCCTGTGATGACATCCACCGAAGGCCGCTGGGTGGCGAGCACGAGGTGAATGCCGACGGCGCGGGCCATCTGCGCTAGTCGGGTGATGGACTCTTCTACGTTGTGGCCGTCGAGCATCATCAGGTCGGCCAACTCGTCGATGATGATGACGATTTTGGGAATGGGGCCATCATCCGGGTTGGCTTGCTCACTGAACAGGCTGGGCGTGTCGTCGAACAGGCGGTTGTAGCTGTCAATGTTGCGGACGCCTTTGGCGGCGAGCAGTTTGAGGCGGCGCTCCATTTCGCGGACAGCGTTGCGCAGCGCGTTGGCGGCGAGTTTGGGCTCGGTGATGATGGGTGTGTAGAGGTGCGGGACGCCTTCGTAGTTGCCCAGTTCGAGGCGCTTGGGGTCCACGAGCACGAGCCGCACCTGGTCGGGTGTGGCCTTGTACAGGATGGACATGATCATGGCGTTGATGGCAACGCTCTTGCCCGTGCCGGTCGAGCCGGCGATGAGCAGGTGGGGCATGCCGGCCAGATCGGCGGCGGCGATGCGTCCGTTGATGTCCTTGCCCATGGCGACCGTGAGCTTGGATTTGGAGCCGAGGAATTCCTGCGACTCGATGTTCTCGCGCAGCCAGATAATTTCGCGCTCGCGGTTCGGTACCTGGATGCCGACGGTGCTCTTGCCGGGCATGCGTTCGACGAGGATGCTTTCGGCGCGCAGGGCGAGGCAGAGATCGTCGGTGAGGCTGATAATGCGGCTGTACTTGATGCCGGCTTCGGGTTTGAATTCGAAGGTGGTGACGACCGGGCCGGGGTTGATCTGAGTGACTTGGCCGTGGACTTCGAATTCCGCGTACTTCGCGGTGAGAACCTGGGCGACGAGTTTTAGTTCGTCTTCGTGGACGGATTGCTGCTCGTCGGGACGGTGCAGCAGGCTCGACGGCGGGAGCTTGTAACTGCCTGCGATCTTGGGGAGGGTCGTCTTTGCCTTGTGCTCGGTGTCGGCGCGCTCGCTGACTTCGATTTCGGAGGCGTGCGAATTTTGTGGCGGCGCGGTGAGGGCGGAGTCGCCTTCGCCCTCATCGGCCATCATGCGTTCGATGCCGGTGCGCGGGGCCGGAGGCGCGGACTGCACGCCTGGGATTTCCTGCTCGATTTTCTGCTCAGGGCGCGGGGCTTCCTGACGCGGACTTGGCGGACGAGCGGGCACGAGCTGGGCCGTGACCACGGGTTTTTCGGCGCGGCGCTTTTCGAGTTCCTTTTGTTGACGCTTGCGCTCGCGCTCGTCCTGCCAGTCTTTAAAGCGATCTCTAAGCGCCAGGACGAAGGCGAAGCGGGTGGGCGCCCAGAGTTCAATTGCGGCGAACGAGAAGGCGGTGGTGAGGTAGAGCGCTACGGCCAGAACCGTCGTGCAGACAATGTATGCGCCGGCAAGGTTAAGGTAACGGATTAAGACGTCGCCAACGATGCGTCCGGCCAGGCCTTCAATCGGGATGGCGCCCATCCAGCGGAAATGCCCGGGCAGGATAGCGAGCAGCGCGGGCACGAACATGAGCAGCCAGATTCCGCCGAGCGTCTTCGCGACCGGGGTCTGCACGGCTCGGGAGCGGAACCAGCGCACGCCGAGCATGCCCATGAAGATGGGCAGCAGAAACGATCCGACTCCCCAGAATTGCAGGATGAGGTCGGAAAGATAGGCCCCGAAGATGCCGATCCAGTTGCGGGCAGCGTGCGATCCGGTGAGGATGGAGGCGCTGTTGAGCGAGGGATCGAGCGGCGAATAAGACGCCAGCGCGAGGAAAAGGAGGAGCGCGGAGACACACAACAGGAATCCGACGAGCTCGTTCAGACGCCGGTTCCGAGTGGGCGCAAAAACCTTCGAGAAAAATGTCATGTGGCAGCGACGGCGTGCTTGCGAGAAGCTTACCCCACAGCGCCGTAACAAGGCCAGAGCTTGATAATTATGACAAGAAGCGCCGGTTCGTACAATGCGGGAAAAGGGGCGGGGTGGCGAGTTGGGTACCGGCGGGGAACTCGCAAGGGTCGATCCTGAGTGCAAAGGCGATGTTACGCCAACCAAAGGGCGCTATCGGGGGGTGATCCGGCGGTCAATACAACAAACGCATCCTCCCTCGAAGTTCTCTGGCAATCCACTCTTGTCGCTTGGCAATCAGTATTGACAGGTTTGAGCTAGGATGACGCGGCTCTGGATATCTTATTCGGGCGATCAAATGCGCGGCTTCCTCCACGGTCGGATCCTTTAAGTCTATCGACAGCCTCTGAGCCGCTTGCAGCACACCGTTCATGTGCCAACCGTAATATGCCGATACCAAATACGTGACTGGAATCTGATCCTTCCGCAACACCCCGTGCAGCCTCACTGCAAGTGCGATTTCCTTGAACTTGCGCTTTAGTGATTTTCTGTAGTCCGAGGTGAGCACGCGAACTAGTTGCTGCTCTATGGTGCTTCCACCCTGGATCTTGCTCTCAACGATCGTCTTAAACAATGCGCGACACACCGCGATAGGGTCGGTACCGACGTGACTGTAGAATCGACGATCCTCAGCAAGGACCAGAGCGGCAACTAGTAGGTGGCAATTGTGCGTCTTCCAGAATTCTTCCGCCGTAACGGCAAGGTTATTGATCTTGGCCTTTAGTTGATTCCATTCATTGCTGTATACGCGAGCAGTGATAATCTGGATCAGGCGACTAAACCAATCAAGCGGTAGGCCGCGATATTCGTCCACCCGGTTAGGGAGAGGGATCCTCTCTAGGACCACTGTCCCAGAAGCATCGCCTGCAGTACCCGAGAATCGTCCAGTTAAATGCATGCGGCGGCCGAAGCGGCTACAGCGTGCTTCCACTATCCAAGAAGATGATCGCTGCTCGCCTTTCTCGACGAAGTGAAGGAAGATAGTGCTGCGGCTTACATACGCCTTCTGTATGGTGCCCTCAAGTGTGGCACTCGTGCGGTTGACGCCGGTAAACTCCCGCTCCTTGTCGGATTTTTCGTAAACCTTTTCTGCCGTCCCGTGAAGTTTTGTCCCGTCCTGGAGCAGCAAGATCTTGTAGCGGAGAACCATTCCCCTGAAGGGATTGTATTTAGTCTGAGAGATGGTGCTTTCGAGAACCCAGGTACCGGTGAGGCGAGGTAGTCCCAAAGGTTTTTGGGCAAGGCCAAAATAAAGAACAGTGAGGAATAGGCCGCCGATAACGGTGCCCAGGGCGTTGGCCAACGCTGCTTTGATATCGATATACCCACCGGCTGTCATAACAGCAGGGAGAAAGCTACCACCCACAGTGAAGATCATGTAGTGTAACCCTCTGCGAAACGATTGCAGTGGTGAATCATCACGTCAGTTGCACGCTCATTGAGGTGGGGCTGACGCGAAAATCGACAGAACTCCGTGGCTGAACAGGATAACTGATGTAACCAGGCGTTTGCACCAACTATCCCGAAGCTGCCTGGAGGCAGCTTGATACCTTCCGCGGAGGCAGATGGGTTCGGTTCGCCAGCCTTTGCAGCCTTGCCCGATGGACAATCGAAGGTCTTCGCGCTAGAGCATTTTCATATTTAG